>JAFGBD010000017.1 GCA_016933335.1 Bacteroidales bacterium
TGATTATTACCCGGCATTATCGACGACAAAGAGATATAAACGGCGCTTATTTAAAGGAATTTTCTAATGTGTCAAAGTAGAATTAAGTTAAAGTATTTTAAAATCAGCCTGATAATTTAAAAAATGCCTGTTCCTGCCAACATATTTCTTTATCGTCTCATCCACAAAGATAATTTGGAACATATACTATCAACTCAAAAGCTAGTATGTCCCAATCATCCTGAACGTTCACAGAATTATAGGTCAATAGGAGAAACAGAATTAATTCGTCTCCGCAGCACACGTTCTTTGCCTATCAGCCCTGGTGGATCTTTTCGCAATTATGTTTCATTTTACCTTGGACCCAGGCCGGTAATGTTATATGCTATTAAAAACGGTTTTAATGTTGAAAGATTACCACAAGAGGAAATTATTTACCTTATCTCAACTTTTGAAAGAGTACAGACACATAGATGCCAGTTCGTATTTTCTGATGGTCATGGTTATGCAGCATTTACAGGTTGGTATAATAAACCCGAAGATTTCAAAGAAGTGGACTGGTCGGTGGTTAACTCAAATCGATGGAATGATACAGATGATGATCCTGATAGGAAGAGGAGAAAACAAGCAGAATTTTTAATCCATCATGAAATATCAATTTCAATCATTGAAAGAATCTCAGTTTTTAATCAAAAATCATTAAATTTTGTTAATAATTTAATGATAAGATATTCTAAAAATAGAAGTATATTGACAGACATAAATACTTCATTATATTATTGAAGTTATGATTTCATTTACAAATGGCAACATATTATCATCACAGACTGACGCACTGGTAAATTCAGTTAATACTCATGGAGTTATGGGTAAAGGATTAGCGCTGGCATTTAAGAAAGAATATCCCGACAATTTTGAATTTTATAAAAAAGCCTGTGAAGAAAAAAGTTTTGATACCGGACAAGTTCTTATTTTTCCTACAGGTAAATTAATGCCACGATACATAATTAATTTCCCCACAAAAAAACACTGGAAGTATCCTTCAAAAATGGAATACATAGAAAGTGGTTTAGATATTTTGGCGGAAAAAATAAAGGAACTCAATATCAAATCTATTTCTATTCCTCCATTAGGAAGTGGGAATGGAAAACTGGACTGGAATAGTGTTAAAAAAATGATAGTTGAAAAACTGCAATCACTTAAAGATTGTGAAATTATTATCTATGAGCCAGGTTTCTTACAAGAAATTAAAACAGTCGGGCAACAACCAACACTAACACTGGCAAGAGCTATGCTTTTATATCTTTTTTACAAATACAAAGCACTTGATTATGATATTACTATGTTGGTTAGTCAAAAATTGGCTTATTTTCTTCAAAGGTTTGGTGAACCTTTAAGGTTGCGTTATGAAAAAGGTTGGTATGGCCCTTTTGCACCCAATCTGAACAAAGTTCTTGAAATATTGAACGGATATTATATTTATTATAAAAAAAATGATGACTCTCCTTCTAATGTAATAAGGCTTGAAATGATTAGGCAAAAGGACGTTGAAGATTATTTACATAAGAATATTTCCTTTGAACAAAAACAAAGATTAAATTCAGTTTGTAGCTTAATTGAAGGTTTTGAAACCCCTTTTAGCCTTGAATTACTAGCAACTGTTGATTTTATTTTAAAAGATAATCCTGATTTTACACCTATTGAAATTCATGAGAACATACAAAACTGGACCCAGAGAAAAAAAGAACTAATGAAACCACTTCATATTGAAGTCGCATTCAATAAACTTAATGAATTTCGTGATTTATTAATTTCGTAAAAGTTCAGTTGTTTCATCATAAGTCAGGATAAGTGACTGTTCCCGGGCAGTTACAATTCCGATTGAAGGATAAGAAAATCATTGTTTCCTTTCAAAACCTCAAAATCTTTTAAAAAACTTACACCATATCAATCGCACCAATTAAGTAAACATTATTTTCTTTTACATGGTTTTTTGATAATCCCGGTGTTTATATTAACAATTTGTCTTATGTTATATTCCTTTTCATCAAAGTGTTCAGGAACTCACCCGGTTACCCTGGATCGTTTGTGCCTCAAATTATTTTTTTATCCTTAATTTTGTTTTTTGCATGACAGTATTAAACAATTCTTTCATTTACGTTAACTACAAAAGCCATGAAAAACGGATTTATAAAAAGACTTAGAAACTTTGTGCAGACTGCCATTCTTGGGGGAATAGCAGCAATTTTGCCCATTGCTTTTATAATTATTGTGTTTCAATGGATTTTTAAATTCGTGTATAAAAAACTCGAACCTTTGACAAGTTATTTTCCTCTAAGCAACGACTATCAAAAAATAATTGTAACCATTCTGATTGCCATTACCATCATATTTTTGTTCTTTCTTGCAGGGTTGCTGGTCAAGAGCCGGATCGGATTGTTTTTTAAACGCGTGCTGGAGCAGAAGTATCTGATGAGGATTCCCGGATACAAGGTGGCAAGAGAAACGGTTCGTCAGTTTTTTGGTAAAAACCAGTCCTTTTTTTCAGAGGTTGTGCTGGTAGATGTTTTTAACTCGGGAACTCTCATGACCGGATTCATTACCGACAAACAGGAAGACTATTATTCCGTTTTCGTTCCCACAGCGCCAAATCCGACCTCAGGAAATATTTATCACGTAAGCAAGGACAAATTAATCCATACATCAACGAAAATAGAAGACGGGATGAAAACCATCATCGGCTGCGGATCAGGTTCAGGTGAAATATTCATGAACAGGGTAACCGAAGAAAAAATCCTGAAAACAAAGCACAAGGTAAAATAAATTCTGAAGTGTCTGCATCAGATATAATAAAGATGCCTCACCTTTGTAAGTCACCACCTCAATCTATTACCCATACGATTTTTTAGACCTTTTCCGCTCATGTTCACTAAGCAATATCTTTCTCAGACGAATGGATTTAGGAGTCACTTCAACATATTCATCATCACCTATATATTCCATGGCTTCTTCCAGTGAGAATTTTACTGCCGGTGCAATGGACACTTTCTCGTCCGAACCCGAAGCACGCATGTTGGTGAGCTTTTTGGTTTTGATCACATTAACCACGATGTCGTCATATCTTGTGCTCTCTCCTATCACCTGACCCGCATAAATATCTTCATCGGGTTCAATGAAGAATTTTCCCCTGTCCTGCAACTTGTCAATGGAATATGCAATGGATGTTCCTGTTTCCATGGCTATCAGTGCACCGTTTCTTTTGCTTTGTATCTCTCCTTTCCAGGGCTCATAGCCTTTGAACCTGTGGGTAATTGAAGCTTCGCCTTCGGTAGCTGTGAGAATCGGATTTGTCAGACCTATCAATCCACGGGTCGTTATTTTAAATTCAAGATTGATCCTGTCATTCTTTGTTTCGATATTCAGAATATCACCCTTGCGCCTGGTGACAATCTCTATTACTTTGCCTGAAAACTGTTCAGCAACATTCACATACAGCAGTTCTACCGGTTCATGCTTAAAACCTTTAATTTCTTTAATCACCACTTTCGGTTGTCCCAGCTGAAGCTCATATCCCTCTCTGCGCATGGTCTCTATCAGGATGGACAAATGAAGAATGCCCCTGCCGGAAACCAGGTACTTATCAGGAGAATCCGTTTCTTCAACTCTCAGTGCAAGGTTCTTTTCAGTTTCCCGGTACAACCGGTCTCTTAAATGCCTTGATGTTACATATTTTCCTTCTTTCCCATAAAAAGGTGAATTGTTAATGGTGAAAAGCATGCTCATAGTAGGTTCATCAACAGAGATGGGTTTTAATGCTTCGGGATTTTCAAAATCAGCTATTGTATCCCCGATATCAAAGTTCTCAAGTCCCATGATGGCAACTATCTCACCCGATTTCACCTCCTCCCTGGTTTTTTCTTTTCCCAGTCCTTCAAAAAGATAAAGTTCTTTTATAACCGATTTATTGATCAGACCGTTTCTCTGAACAACTGAAACCCGATCACCCATCTTAACGCTTCCGCGATGTATTTTTCCCACAGCAATTCTTCCTGTGTAGGATGAGTAATCGAGTGAGCTTATCTGTAACTGTAATGTCCCCTCGTTGTGTTTTGGAGGATCAAAATACGCGATGATCGTATCTAACAAATAAGCTACATCATGCGCAGGTTTTCTCCAGTCGGGCCCCATCCAACCTTGTTTTGATGAACCGTAAACCGTTGGATAATTCAGCTGCTCCTCTGTTGCATCGAGGGAAAACATCAGTTCAAACACACGTTCATTTACATCTTTGGGATTGCAGTTGGGTTTATCCACCTTATTAATTACAACGATGGCCATTAAACCAAGTCCCAACGCTTTCTGCAGTACAAAGCGTGTTTGCGGCATAGGTCCTTCAAAGGCATCGATAAGCAGGAGCACTCCGTCGGCCATATTCAATACACGCTCAACTTCTCCTCCGAAATCTGAATGCCCGGGCGTGTCAATGATGTTTATTTTTGTGCCTTTATAGCGTACGGAAACATTTTTTGACAAAATGGTTATCCCTCTTTCCCTTTCAAGTTCATTTGAGTCAAGGATCAGCTCCCGTACCTCCTGGTTTTCCCTGAACAATTTCACCTGGTGCAGGATCCTGTCGACCATGGTTGTCTTTCCATGATCAACATGTGCAATAATTGCGATGTTTCTTATATCCATTCCCGGCATATATATTCTTCAACAGCCTGCAAAAATAGTCAATCAGTCGGTATGAAAATGGATTACCTTCTTTATTTAAAGAAATATTTTTCAGAATACCATCCACTAAACGTTGCACTCACCTTATTTTATTAAAATCCATAATTTGTTCCTTTAATCTGTATTTGTTTCCATTGATTTAAAATAATAAGCGATATACCTTAATTCTATGATATAATCTAAGGTCGAATGTGTTTATAATCAACCTGAAGTTAATCTTAAAAAAGCCAGAGAAAAGAGGTAACAATTGCTGTCAAATGTTTTTCAGGGCTAATCCCTCACGCACCGTATGCTGACAGCGTTTTCTTTTCTATAATAATAACAACCTGCCGCTTTATCACCGTACCACATTCTGCATATCCATGTAAATCCGGCATTAATGTCCTCAGTAGAAGACCACCATAAACCTTGCTGTTCCATTTGAATGAAAGCATACTGGTAGTGCAAATATCCGCCCGGAAGCGCGGTAAATCCGCTGCTGTTTTCAGCGCCTTCGTTAGGACTCATCCAATGAGCAAAACCGGCTTCCTTTAATTTACTCCCGGCAATGCTATCCCCGCCCAGTGTATCAGTAAGTTCAGTCCATTCTGCAAAACTTGGCAGGTGCCATCCGCAGGGGCATGCTCCCTGAACGCTGCCCGGATTTGAGCTGTCGCTGGCTGCTCCGTTCATTGCTGCAGGCCAGTTATATAACACACCGTATGTCGAATAATTTGATGTGGCTTTTGCCTCATCCACACTATTGCCATCGTAAGCATAGACATAATAATGCGGATCAGTTCTGGATATTTCAGCAGAGGCGCTGACTGCAGGTAAATAAGCCAGGTTTTCGGCCATCCAAACCTGGTTGTTAATTCTTATCCATTTGTATTCATGGTTATCCCTGGGATCAGAAAATACTCCACTGGGTGGAATGTACCGAAAAGTCACCTGGTTCCCGTAAGCCGTTCCTAAACTGTTTGTTGCATATGCCCTGACATAATATGTAACATCGGGATCATAACCTGTAATACAGCTTTCATAAATTCCCGTATCCGAAGCATCAGAAGTTTTGTTACCATCAATTGCCGGTACCGGAGTTGAGCTCCAGCATACCCCGCGCGCAGTCACCATAGAACCGCCATCATTGAAAATCCTTCCGCCGCATATTGCAGTGTCAGCAGTTAACTGATTAACACGACGTGTTGCCAGTTTGGGCAATTCAATATCAGGAGTATTGTTATCCTCAGACTTTTCAGTCTCACAGGTTAAAAAAAACATGGTGAGAAAAATGAGTTGCAGTATGATTGTTCTTTTCATTTCAATGCAGTTTAGAGCACCCCTGCCAAATAAAACTTTGTCAGATAAATCACAGGATGTTGGCTAAGTATTCCGGATAAAATACCATTCCTGAGAATCAGTTACAATCATATACATATTCTATTTCCCAGATAATTGTACCAATGGTCTCAATTTCCCTTATAACATAACCGGCTTTGTTTATGTCGTATGAATAATTTGAAATGCGGTTAATCGTGCCGGAAGTATAAGTCATCTGTTTCGTCAGATTGACACTCTGTTTGCCTTTGTAAGGATATCGGTTATTAAATTTGTTTGGTTTGTCCAGGTAGTACTCATATTCCGATTCACTGTAAAAAGCGCTCTTATCATGAATATGCTCTTTGTACATAAGGTTCCCGTCTTCGTATTCATAATTGTTGATATCCACATCCGTATGATCGTCTTCATCGACCTCGGTCGTTGAAATCAGGTATCCGTCTTCATCAAAATCATAGGTGGTTGTGCTTTCCGGATCGGCGTTCCCTGCCTTTGTATATGTTGATGTCATTGCATACCCGTCAAAATCGAGGGTATAAACATTTGTGTATGAAAGCGCACCATCAGCGTAGCTTTTTTCGGTGACCTTGTTTGTCCCGTACTGGTATGTCGTATACCAGTTTTCATCAAGTTCTGTTTTTATAAGCCTTCCCTTGTCATCATACACATACATGATGGAATCACTCTCTTCGCCCGATTTGATCTTCATGACTGTAACCCGGCAGACTGTTTCTTTGCTGTCATCTTTTTCACAGGTGCTGAGAACAAAAAATGGTACAAGAGCAAAAAAAAGATAGTATTTTTTTTTCATCTGTTTGAAATTATGAGGTTTATTAATCGATTTCTCAGATCAAAATATTTAAAAAGAAAATTTGAAACAAAGTTATAAAGTTAGTTTATAATTATTTAAGGTGTTGCAAAAATTTACAATCAGATTGATACTTAATTGGAATGCCCGATCCGGTTCCGGTGCAGGATTTTATGTAAGTAAACCCCGATTATTATGCGAAACTGTAACTAATTACTCTTTAATACGTTAAAGAATTCGTATTTATCCTCTAACCAAATCATTTATCATGAAATCAAATGCAAGATTACTGACGTTTTTTGTAATTGCTTTTTTGCTGGCCTCAGGCTGCGAAAAAGATGAGAGTTCTTCCCCTTATATCTTTACTGATGAAAACATCGCATCTTTTGATGTGGCCAGTGAAACCATGTTAAGACAAATACCGGTTCAATACATAAACGCTGCCAGAAACAACCTGCATGTTGCCTATCAGCATACTTCACACGGCACTCATGTAAGTTACGGATTGTACGGCCTGCAGGATTACAAAACAGGTGATGATGTGCTTTTTGGCATTACAAACAATGATCCCCAGCCTGATAAGCTCGACTTCAGGGATTATGCCATGGCATCCTATGCAGAGACGGGAGTCGACGCTGCCGACCTGAGCCGTGTTGAATCTGCCTTTATCCAGGCCACACGCAATTACCTGGATGATCCGGACAATGCCGAAATCAATGTTGTCATGTGGTCGTGGTGCAGCATCAGGGGACATGATGTTGCAGGAACCTATCTGCCGGGGATGCAGGCCCTGATCGGTGAATACGGACCGGGAGGTTCAAAGATCGGCACCGGAGAAGGGAAAAAAGAAAATGCAGTTACTTTCATTTTTATGACAGGCCATGCAGAGACCAACAACAATGTTGGCGATCTGAAACCCAAAAACCAGGCGGATACCATCATTGGATACTGTAAAGCAAAAGGGTATTTCTGCCTTGATTATTACGGCATTGATACACATTCCATGGATGGCCGCTACTGGGAAGATGCCGGTGATGATGGCAATTCAGCCGCATATGGCGGAAATTTCTATATTGATTTTCAAAACGATAATCAGCTCGGCACCCATTATTATGAGAATAAATCTTCGCCGGGCGGAAGCGCGACTTATGGCGCTCATAATTCACAACATATAACTGCCAACCGGAAAGCCTATGCCATGTGGTATATACTTGCCCGTATTGCCGGCTGGGATGGAAAATAAGATAACAACATGATATTAAGGTACTATCTGGTTATCATCTCGCTGATCCCGTTTACCGTCTTCGCTCAGAATATTATTGAAGGCGGGTGCATCCCCGGTGAAGATCATCTGACACTGACCAGTGACGGTGCATGGTGCTGGTTTTCAGATCCCAGGGCCATCCTGTACAAGGGCAATCATAACAGAATTTATGCAGGATGGATGAACAGTTCTGGTGATGTGGTTGCAGGCTTTTATGATTGCGATGACAACGGAATCATTTCCGATACCATTCATCGCAAACTTGAAATTGATGATCATGATAATCCGTCACTTTTCATAGGCCAGGCGGGAAAACCGATATTCTATTACAGCGGCCATGCACAAAAGTCGCCCATATATGCAAGAAAATCAAAAACACCGGAGTATATCGGGGAATGGGAAAATGAAAAATTGCTGTATCTTAATGATACAATCAGCTATAACAATTTAAGTAACTCTTATACCTATACAAATATCATCCAGCTTTCGCAAGAAAACAACAGGATGTACCTGTTCTGGAGAGGAATGGATTTCAAACCGAATTTCTCTGTCTCGGATGACGGCGGTACCAGCTGGTCTGCAGGTGAAATTCTCATATTGCCTGACAGGTTATACAGAGACCGGAGGCCATATGTCAAGTTCGGTTCCGATGGAAAAGAAAAAATACATATTGCATTTACAGACGGCCACCCCAGGGATGAACCAACAAACAGCATCTATTATCTGTGTTACAGAAATGACACACTGTTCAAAGCCGGTGGCACAATGATCGGAAGTTTATCCGATGTTCCTGTAAAACCGGAACAGGCTGACCTCGTTTATAATGCAAATCTGACCGGTGAAAAAGCCTGGATATGGGATGTGGCAGAAGATAAAGACGGGAACCCGGTGATCGTCTATACCAGGTTCCCTGATGATTCAAACCATTGCTATTATTATGCGATATGGAACGGTACAGGCTGGGAAAACCATTTCATGGTCAATTCCGGCGGATGGTTTCCACAAACCCCGCCTGGAAAAGCCGAGCCTGAACCCAATTACTCCGGAGGCCTTGTGCTGGATCATGAAGATCCGTCTGTTGTATATTTGTCAGTTAAAAGAAATAAAGTGTTTGAAATTGAAAAATGGACAACTCATGACAGGGGCCTGACATGGTCTGTTGATGAAATAACCTGCCATTCAAAAAACGATAATGTCCGGCCGTTCGCAATCCGCCATGCGGATAAAAATGACAGGATTCAGGTTATCTGGATGAATGTGAACCGTTATGTTCATTACACAAACTACCATTCATCGCTCAAAATGAAATAGGCAGGCTGTTTCATCAAACAGTCAAATAAAAAACCGGATATTGCCATCCGGTTTTTTTAACACTAAATGAGGTTTTATCAATAATGCTGATTATTCGGACTGTCCCAGTAATATAAACAGGAATTTAAGAATTATTATCAATAGGATCAAACCACCGGAAATGATGAGAAATGGCATCCACCCGGATTTGTTTATTTTGAATTCCTTCTTTTCAGTATGTGTTTTCATATTAGCTATTATTTAATTTGTGATTTTTCAGACAGATTTATCCAAAATGATTCTCAATAACAAATAAATGTTATCTCACTCTTTTTGGAAAACTGCTAAATTCTTAACCTTCTGAAAAGAAGATATGATCTATAAAAACCTTTGAAATTATGAATTGCTGATTTGAAAATATTACTATCAGTATGACCGGAGAATAAATTTTGCTGATAACTTAGATAAGTATCCAAATCATAATAAAACAATGATTTACGCTTCTCCTCCGGTAACTGGAGGAACTTTCCTGAAGGCAGGATGAGATTCAGCTCAACAATATAAAGAGGATCCCTGGTAAAAAACTCCGGAGTTTTTAACGCAGGTAATGTTCCGCCACATATCCTTGCATAAATGATTAATAATAAAATAGTTACGTGATTTTTTCTGAGCATAGGAAAATGACCTTTACACCTGCCAGTCTTTTTATTTAGACGGATCTTTAATTAATAGTAACAGCAGGGTTGGTATTTTATGTTGTGATTTATTAAAAATACACTTATCTTCCTCACATTAAAAAATCGTTCGGTATGAAAAACAAATTATCCGGAATTATCGGGTTAATGCTTTTAATATCAATGACCTGTGGAGTATCAGACGCCCAGGTTAAAAGCGACCGGCAGCTACCCGTTGACAAAAATGTCAGAATCGGAAAACTAAAAAATGGTTTGACCTATTATATCAGAGAAAACTCAAAACCTGAAAACCGGATCGAAATGCGGCTTGTCGTAAAAGCAGGTTCGGTGCTTGAAGATGACGACCAGCAAGGACTGGCACATTTCATTGAACACATGTGCTTTAATGGCACCAGGCACTTTGAAAAGAACAAGCTGATAGAATACCTGCAGTCTGTCGGTGTACAGTTCGGACCTGAAATCAATGCCTATACAAGTTTTGACGAGACCGTTTATATGCTCACACTTCCTGCTGACTCACCAAAAATCGTGGAAAATGGTTTCCTGGTTATGGAAGACTGGGCTCATGCGGTAACCTTTGATACCTCCGAGATAAACAAAGAACGGGGTGTTATCATCGAAGAATGGAGAATCAATACAGGCGCTTTTCAACGCATGCGCGACAAGAACCTTCCGGTATTACTGAAAGATTCGAGGTATGCAGAACGTTTGCCAATAGGGAAAAAGGAGATCATTGAGAAGGCAGGCTATGAAACCCTGACACGTTTCTACAAAGACTGGTACCGGCCCGACCTGATGGCATTTATTGTTGTTGGCGATATTGACACGGATACCACCGAAGCCAGAATAAAAGAGCATTTCGGCAGACTGGAAACACCCGTGAAGCCAAGAAAAAGAGTCAGTTACGAAATACCTGATCATAAAGAAACACTTGTAACGGTGGCAACAGACAAAGAATCACCCGTGACGGTGGTCTCGGTTTATTACAAATCTGACTCAAAGAAATTCAGTACTTACCAGGATTACCGTAAAATGGTCAAATACAGTCTTTTTACAGGAATGCTTAACCAGCGACTCAGCGAGCTGAAAGATCTGCCGGAGCCACCCTTTATCAATGCGGCAAGTTACTATGGAACACTTCTCGGTGATAAAAGCACTTTTGTATCCCAGGCACTGGTAAGTGATACAGGTATTGTAAAAGGGCTGGAAACGCTTCTTACTGAAAACGAAAGACTCAGACTGCACGGTTTCACCGAAAGCGAGCTTGAAAGGTACAAGAAAATAATACTGAACCAGTACGAACGTTTATATCATGAAAGGGATAAAACAGAATCATCCGGTTTTACCGATGAATACACCAGGAATTTTCTGCAGGAAGAACCCATCCCCGGAATCGAGTTCGAATACCAGTATGTTAAAGAGAACCTGAAGGGCATTACCCTGGCAGAAATCAATGATCTGACAAAGGAATTAATCACCTCAGAGAACAGGGTGATAGTGGTTAATGCTCCTGAAAAAGAAGGCCTTTCCACGCCGGGAGAAACTGATATTCTTGCCATTGCAGATAATATCAGTAACAGTGAAATAAGTCCCTATACCGACAAGGTATCAGGAACCGATTTACTGCCTGTTAAACCGGAGAAAGGCAGGATTTTGTTTACCAAAAAGTTAAGTGATCTTGATGCGGTTGAGCTCAAATTGTCGAACGGGGCAAAAGTGATTCTCAAACCGACTGATTTCAAAAACGATGAGATCCTTTTCAGGGCAGAAAGCCCGGGCGGACAATCGTTGTACCCCTTAGAGGATCACCAGTCTGCTGCAAATGCCTCAAACATCAAGGATGAAAGCGGTCTGGGAGAATACTCCAGGAATGAGCTTCAAAAGCTGCTTGCCGGAAAAACAGCAGGTCTGTCAAGCAGGATCGGAATGTATTTTGAAGGTCTGTCCGGATATTGTTCACCCAGGGACCTGGAGACCCTCTTGCAACTGATCCACCTTGAATTTACACAGCCCCGGAAAGATGAGACTGCTTTTGCTTCATACATCAATAAAATAAAGGCATATTACCAGAATATTCTTTCAGATCCCAATCAGTATTTCTTTGACCAGTTTAACCGGATTCAGTCTCAGAATCACCCCAGGGCAAACAGGATACCAACCATGCAGGAGATTGAAATGATCGATTTTGACAGATCGTTCGAGATTAATAAAGAAAGATTTGCAGAAGCCGGTGATTTTTATTTCTTTTTTGTCGGATCATTTGATACAGATTCCATAAAACCCCTGATAGAAACATACATTGCCAGCCTGCCATCATCAGGAAAGACTGAAATATGGAAAGATCCAGGTATCCGCCCCCCAAAAGAAAAGCTCGATAAAAAGATCTTCAAAGGAAAAGATCCCAAGAGCTACGTGGTCGTCTACTTTGAAAAAGAGCAGCCATGGAACGAGGATGATGCTTTTCTGTTGTCAGCATTCGGTTCTCTTCTTAACAGGAAATACATCGAATCATTGCGAGAAGAGATGAGCGGTGTATACGGGGTTCAGGCAGCTGCCGGAATGGGAAAAATACCATACGAAAGGGCATACCTGAAGATTTTGTTCCCATGTTCTCCGGAAAATACTGACAGCCTGACCTCAGCTGCCCTTAAGGAGATAACGAAAATCCAGACAGAAGGAGCCAAAGAAAATGACATTCAGGCATCACAGGAAATTCTCCGGCGAAACATTGAAGAGAGCCTTAAAACAAACGAATACTGGATCAGCAGTTTACAGGATATATATCTTAAGGACAGGTCGGTCGATCTGCTTGTCAATTATGATGAGTCAATCAGAAAAATCACTTCAGAAGAGCTGAAAAGAATCGCCGCTAAATATATTGATACCGGAAATTATATAAGAGCTGTTCTTTATCCTGAAGGATCAGAATAAAAGAACCTGGTTTAAATCAGATACATAAATAAATAATTCTTAAACAAAATGAATGTTAAAGGAACCGCACTGACTACAACAAGGGATTTTGTAAAAACCAATTTCCCTGAAAAATTCAATGAGTTTATCGAATCCCTCCCGCCTGTCACCAAAAGCTATTACACATCCACACTGGATGCCACCAAATGGTATCCGTTGAAAGAAGGTTATCTGATCCCGATCAAAATGGTAATCGATTTGTGTTTTAAAGGAGACATCCCTAAAGGAGCAGATGCAATAGGCAGGTTTAGTGCTGATGTGGCACTGAAAGGATTTTACAAGGTTTTTCTGCTTATTGCCTCACCCGGTTTCATGATCAAAAGGGCTTCCAAGATATTCTCAACCTTCTATGATCCCAGCGAGATAAATGTGATTGAACAGGATTCAAACCATGCAACTTTAAGGATCATTCAATTCGATGAAATAGATTCGGCACTTGAATACCGGATTGCCGGATGGATCGTACGTGCACTTGAGCTGGCCAATTGCAGAGAGCCACATTACGAATTTGGCAAGAGACTGTCAAAAGGTGATGAATTCACCGATATCCGCTTCGGGTGGTCGTGATTGGTCCAGTCCGTAATAATGGTAACTTATGAATCGCCCATACAGGTTCCCACAGCCCTGGCACATTTTATCCACTCATGATCCAGGGGAACTGTTTTTTTAATGCCTACCACTTCCTCAAGCGGCACAGGCTCTGTGCCATCACCACGGGCAGCGACCATGATGCCGTATATTCCTTTGTCAATATAATCCGCACATGCAGTACCAAGCCTCGTAGCCAGCAGCCTGTCAGCCGGTGAAGGTATACCTCCCCGCTGCAAATGGCCCAGTATCGTTACCCTTGATTCCAGGCCTGTCAGCTCTTCAAGCATACCGGCCAATCGCATTGTTGATCCCTCCCTCAGAGAAGACAATGCTTTTAATTCTGCTTTTAGCTGTGCTTTTTCCTCCGGACCGCCAGCATTTTCAATTTTTTTGTCCATCAGATCCTGTTCCTTGGACTGTTCACCGGACAATGCCCCTTCAGCAACCGCAACAATACTGAAAGGTGACCCCAGCTGGCTTCGTCTCAGGATGCTCCGGGATACAACATTGATGTCAAAAGGTATTTCAGGAATCAGTATCACATCAGCCCCGCCTGCAACACCTGCTCCCAGTGCCAGCCATCCTGCCTGGTGTCCCATTATCTCGACAACGATGATACGATGGTGGCTGTGCGCCGTACTATGCAACCTGTCAATAGCATCGGTAGCTATAATCAATGCAGTATCAAATCCAAAAGTCACATCGGTTTTTGCAACATCATTGTCAATGGTTTTTGGCAGGGTGATAATGTTCAAGCCTTTCTGCAGCAGTCTGTAGGCATTTTTCTGTGTCCCTCCGCCCCCAATGCAGACAAGGCAATCCAGGTGATGACGCCTGTAATTCTCAACAATGGCATCTGTCATATCCATGGTCTTCCCCCCGATAGGCATTTTATGGGGTTTATCCCTGCTGGTACCGAGAATGGTCCCGCCACGGGTCAGTATTCCTGAGAGCGACTGCCGGTCAAGCATCATGATCCTGTTTTCCATCACACCGCGAAATCCGTCTTTAAAACCTATCAGCTGCATTCCGTAAATACCATCGGCAGCTTTTCCTATCCCGCGTATGGCTGCATTTAATCCCGGACTGTCACCTCCTGCAGTCAGAACACCTATCGATTTTGCCATTAAAAATATTTTTTGCCGGTTATCAAATAAATTTTGCATCAGATCAGAGATCCGGAATCTCAAAATTCCAGTCTGAATCATTATATTGCGATTCGATCTCGTTTTCCAGGTCATCAGGCAGAGAATGAAAAAAATCTATTCCTGTGATTTCCTCAACCTTATCGATCGACATGGCAAACGGCTTTAATGATCCGGAACTCATGCTGTTCTTTACCACTATCCCCATGCCCTTTTTGCCTTTTATGTCCAGCACAACCTTATAAAAGCGCGATGGTATGCTGACTTTGCCCGGACCAAAGGCAGGAAAAGGGGCATCAGCAAGAACTGGGCCGCCTGCAACCAGAAGCGATCCTGATTCCTTTGCCCACTCCCTGATTATGTCATTTATCTTTCTCCATGTATATTTATTGAAAGCAAGCTTTTGAGGTACAACATTCGACAGATAAAATGATTCTGTAACGGCTGCTTCAGAGAATCTCATGTCTTCAACAGGAGCCAGCTGTCCGGGTACATATCCTGATTTTTTATAATCTTTTCTGGTGGCCGAACCAGTGCTTATCAAGGGATCCTCCGTGTATTTTTCCTTAAAATCAAGAGAACCCGAAGCCTCTTCTGCAGTCAGCTCATATGCAACCCAGGAGGCAAGCTCATATCCCTCCACAAATGATAATGTGTAATACTGATGCCTGACAATTTCTTCTCTTGGTTTCTCTGCAGGCAGCTCTAATTGCTCCTGCCCGGATACAAAAGAACCGGCAAACATCCATGCCAATAATAAAGTTATGTGCTTCATGATCATATACCTGATTTTTGGATTTTTAAGAAAGTTTTCTGTTTGAAGATAAATTTAATGAAAATATCCTTACTGCCGAAACAAATTAAAATATAAAGGTTATTTACGGATATAAAATACAAGCTGAATGAAGTGTTAAAATATTCTGGACTTTTTTTTATCAATAATAATATAAATTTTGTTAATTTGTTTCAGGTAGCGGTATCATAACACTCTTCTATGACTTATTATCAATCAAAATCCAGAAAATTATTCACCACCGGCTTCGTATTGTTTTCCATTACAGCCGGTCTGTATTCACAGCCAGGTAACATCAAGTTTGAGAATATTTCGATCAGGGACGGGCTCTCACAGTCATCACCAAACTGTATCATTCAGGATTCAAGAGGGATCTTATGGATCGGAACGGAAGACGGCCTTAATAAATACGATGGTTACTCCTTTGTCGTATATAAGCCGGAAGTCGGCGTAACCGGCAGCATAAGCAATAACAGGATCAACTGCATCATCGAGGCAAAAGACGGGAACTTATGGATCGGGACCAATGGCGGAGGACTAAATCTCTATGACAGAAGAACGGATATGTTCTTTCATCATACAGGTTCTGATTCAGATGATTTTAAGAGTGAGACCATTAACTGTTTATATGAAGAAGACGACGGCACTTTATGGGCCGGTACCCTCAACGGCCTTGCCAAAATTCAGCAGTCAACACAGAGCATAAAAACTTATATCAGTAACCCTCTTCAGTCAGGTACCATAAGCAGTGACCATATCACCTGTATTGCCGCTGATGAGCCCGGATTCCTGTGGGTTGGCACAAATGATGGCCTTAACCGGATGAATACCGGCAGGGAATCGTTCGAAAGGTACTACCACGACAGTACAGATGCCTCCAGCATATCAAGCAATTCAATCACCTGCTTTCTTACAGACCAGACAAACTTATTCTGGATTGGCACATCAGACGGTTTAAATCTTTACGATCATTCAAATGATGCATTTGAAAGAATAACCCTACCCCATCATAATAATATCAATGGTGTCACCGAAAATACGATCACAGCGCTGGCAGAAGACAATGACGGTAATATCTGGATCGGCACAAATGGTAACGGTGTTGACATATTTATCAAAAACATAAATCAGGCTATCAACCTGAAATACAATCACAATAATCCATACTCCCTGAGCAATAATGAGGTATTATCCATATACAGGGATCAGTCCGGCATTATCTGGGCAGGTACAAATGGACTTGATAAATACAATTCAAAGAAAGAAAAATTTACACTTTTCAATTTCGATCCGTATTCATCCGAAGGATTGGTCTACAGACATATACATTCAATATACGAAGATGATTACGGTGTTTTATGGATTGGCTCAAAAAGCGACGGAATTCTGCTGCTTAACCGTGCAAAAAAAGTATCGGGCAGAATCATGATGGCTGAAGATCGCAGTTCCGGCTTATCGAGCAATAAAATCAGAGTTATCAGGGAACATCCGGAAGGGATCATCTGGGTTGGCACTGATGACAACGGACTCAACCGGATAGCATTGAATGAGGAAAGAATACCATCATCATATGAAGTTTTCAGGCATGATCCCGGAAATTTTAACAGCCTTACCAGTAACACAATTTATACATTATACTTTGACGAAAAAGACAACTTATGGATAGGCACCGACAATGGTATTTCGGTCATGAATCTGAACACAGGCGAAATAAAAAGACATGTTTATAATCCGGACAATCCCAACGGATTAAATAACAATACAGCATACTATATTTACGGTGACAGCAAAGGCAATATCTGGATTGCAACAGACAACGGGATTAACAGGCACCTTCCCGAAAGCGACGGGTTTTCTCATTATGTTTCAAAGGATGATGATCCGAATTCTTTAAGCAGCAATGAATTGCTTACAATTTATGAAGACAGAAACAACATTATCTGGATAGGAACCTATGCCAAGGGAATAAACAGCTTTAACCCTGAAACCGAAGAATTCAACCGTTACGAAGAAATTACCGGATTGTCAACAGCTGTGGTATATGGTATCCTTGAAGACAGCAAATCATATCTTTGGTTAAGTACAAATGATGGTATCATCAAGTTTGATCCGTCTGAGAAAAGCATTGCCAGACATTTTACCATCGAAGATGGTCTTCAGAGTAATGAATTCAACGGGGGAGCATATTTCAAAAGCGTATCAGGAGAGATGTTTTTTGGAGGCCAGTACGGATTTAATTCATTCTTCCCAAATGAAGTGTCGGTTGATACAATACCTCCCAAGATCATTCTTACCGAACTAAAAATCAACAACAAAGTAATTGCACCGGGAAAAGACTCACCAATTGACTGTCATATCTCGGAAGTTTCTGAAATCATTCTGAATTCAAGGCAGAATAATTTTACCCTGAGTTTTGCCGCCCTGCATTTTGCAAATCCTGATGGAAACCATTACCGGTATATGCTGGAAGGTTTTGACAAAGACTGGATAGATGGAGGTACACAACGTTTCGTTTCCTACACCAGCCTGCCTTATAAAACATACAATTTCAGGGTTCAGGCAGCCAACAGCGATGGTATATGGAATGAAAGCGGACTGGCTGTAAGGATCAAAATCAGGCCGCCTTACCACGCAACAACCGGCTTCAGGTTTCTGATTGTCCTTTTGATCATCACAGCAGTTTATTTAATTATCAGGGGCCGCATCAGGGAACAAAACAGGCAAAAAGAAAAGCTTCAGAAAAAAATAGAAAAGAATACGCAGGAACTGGCTGATACCAAAAAGCAACTTGAAAAGCAGCAGGAAGAGATTACCATTCAGAAACAGGAAATCAGGCTAAGAGAAAAAGAACAGCAGGATATCATGTGGTATAATGAAGGTCTGAATAAATTCAGTGATTTGATGAGTAAAAATCAGGGAGATATCAAAAAACTAACCCAGGTGATCATCAACAACCTTATTGATTATGTAGAAGCTGAACAGGGCGGGATATTCCTTCTGAATGATGATAATCCCGAAGATATTCATTTACAGCTGGCAGCCAGTTACGCATACAACAAGGAACGACTGGATGCCAGATTTCTCATTGGTGAAGGATATATCGGTACCTGCTTTAAAGAAAAAAAGGTGATCGAGCTCGAACATCCGGAAAAAGAATATACCGCTGTGCGTTCGGGACTCGGAGAAGAACACCCGAAATACATAATATTCATCCCTATAAAAATGGATGAAAGCGTTGAGGGAGTTATCGAGGTTGCCTCGTTCAAAAAGCTCAAAGGTTACAAAGTCAGTTTTGTACAAAAAATGGCAGAAACACTCACTTCTATCATTACCAGTGAAAAAGCGACTCAGAAAATGTTTAAAATCGTCGAACAGTCTAAACTTCAGTCAGAAGAACTTGCTGCACAGGAAGAAACACTCAGGCAGAATCTTGAAGAAATGAGTGCTGCCCACGAGGAAGCTTCAAGAAGAGAAGACGATCTTATCAAACAGGCTGAAGAATTTGCCTCCAACGAAACAATACTTCAGGAAGAGATAGAATCGCTCAGGTCTGAGAACCGGAAATTAAAAGAACAAATTACAAGCCTGTCAAAAAAAAATAAAAAGAATTAGCATCAAAAATCTGCTGTTTCCCTCCTTTCTTAATCATAATAAACCATGCTAGTCTTTTTTGGAATATGAGATGGCATTTTCCAGATCCTCAATAAGATCATCAATATGCTCCAACCCGACAGAAACACGCATCATTCCATCAGTAATACCTGCTTCAGTCCTCTCTTCGTCAGATAACTTTGAATGGGTAGTTGTTGCAGGATGTGTAATGGTAGTCCTTGTATCACCCAGGTTTGGTGTAATTGAGAACAGCTTCAAAGCATTAATAAATTTCATGGCCCTTGGCCTGCCGCCTTTAAGTTCGAATGTAACCAGTGCCCCTCCAAGTCTCATTTGCTTCCTGGCCAGCTTATAATTCGGATGAGATGAAAGAAAGGGATATTTTACCCATTCAATATCCGGGTGATTTTCCAGGTATTCCGCCATTGACAGCGCATTTGAACATAACCTCTCCATACGGATGGATAGGGTTTCCAGGCTCTTTGACAAGAGCCATCCCGTAGTCGGTGCCATGGTTGTGCCAACCATCCGTGAAAGGGTAATGATGTCATTCATGAATTTTTCTTTACCAAGTATGGCTCCTCCTATGGTCCTGCCCTGGCCATCAATGAATTTTGTGGTGGAATGGATTACAAAGTCTGCACCATATTTCATGGGATTCTGGAGATAGGGAGTGGCAAAACAATTGTCCACAACAAAATACAGATCATGTTGCTTTGAGAATTTACCGATCAGTTCAAGATCAAATATCTCGAGCCCGGGATTTGAAGGGGTTTCAACAAAGATCATCCTTGTTGAAGGCAAAAGACAGGTTACAATTTTTTCAGGGTTATTCATTTTTACATAGGAATGTGTGATTCCCCATTTTGATAATACCTGTTCAACCAGCAGATGAGTTGTCGCAAATAAATGCCTGGAAAGGATGATATGATCACCGGCACGCAATATTCCACCCATACTTAAAAAAACTGCTGCCATTCCTGATGAAGTAGCAACACCTGATTCGGCATTTTCCAGAAGGCAGAGTTTACTCACAAGCTCATCTGTATTCGGATTATTGTATCTGGAGTACAGGTAGCCGCTCTTCTTTTCTGCGAAAACAGCTTCTGCTTCCTCGGCAGTGTTAAATACAAAACTGGAAGTTTCATAAATCGGCACACTGTGCTCTTTATAGGAAGATTGAATGGCCTGTGTCCGTATTGCCCGGGTTTCGAATTTTTTGTTCTTCATTCAAACGAGTTTTAAGGTATGACATAATGACCAAAGATAATTTATCCGGTTGAAATTTCAGCAGTAATATGATGCAGACATAAAACACGCAGGAGCAGAACAGGTCACAAACCCTGGGCCAGTTTCAGTTTTCGGTCAGCAATCAGTTCCTTGCAATAATCAATCAATTGCCGGTTAAGGCTTTTCCAGGGCATCGGATGTCTCGCTTCCAGATCGGAATATGGTTTGTTGATGATTACCGGTACCTGATGCGACAGTCCTGTTTCTGTTCCGTAATATAAGACAGGAGGGTGTGGCTGGTCAAACTGTATTTTCAGGGCCATCTTCAGCTTCTCAATACTCTGGCCGCATTCATACACAAACCTGCTCATATCATGGTTGTCTATGAAATTCGGAAGGTAATAACCGGATGGAAACCGTCTGTAATGCTGTTTAAGCGAATCTGCAATCTGACCTGCATAATCATGGGGATTCTCTTTCCAGGCAATATATTCGACCAGACGGTCTCTCAGTACAAAATCAAGCACTCCGTCCAGTATGCCTGTATACTCTTTCTGGATATCCTCCTGCTTCAGATCAAAGAGCCATTTCAGGTACTTGTTTCTCAGGCCTATTGTTGACAGATCTTTAAAACGTATACCGCTAATCCATGCCTCTCCTATCAGCAATGCTTCCTTATGACAGGATCTGATCTCTTTTGAAAATATCTTCCAGAAATCAACAGGAGGACCTACCACATGGTCAAGCCTGAAGCCGTCAATCCCTTTGTCAAGCCAGAATTTTGCCGCCTCAATGATATGTCGTGAAGTATCTGCATTATTCAGATTCAGTTTTGGAAGCGAGTGTACCTGGAGAAAACAAAGGTATTTATCAGGCCATCTTCTGAAATAAAACCAGTTATGATATTTACTCGCTTTATTTTCCCTGGCTTCGATAAAAAAAGGATGCCGGTTTGAGCAATGATTGGGTATGAAGTCCGCAATGATCCGGATATTTTTTTTATGTGCAGCTGAAATCAATTGTTCCAGAATATTGATACTGCCGAAGGCCGGGTCAACCTGAAAATAATCTGTTACATGGTATCCGTGATACCTGTCTGTTTTATAAAATGGTGAAAGCCAGATAGTATTGATTCCCAGATCACAGAGATAATCAATCTTTTCAAGAACTCCGTTCAGGCTGCCTCCGATAAAATCAGGCTTATCCCAGGGCCTGTTTTCATCATATCCTGCAAATCTGTCAATCAGGATATGATAGACAATGGATTCTTTAAACCAGCTTGCCGCACTATTCATAACATCTTTCATTCAGCAGGCTTCAATCATTAATCAATTTAACTAATCCTTAAAGAGGTCAGTCAATAAGCGTATTGAAGGCAGGATTAAAAATAAGGAAGTCTGCCGTTTGCAGCAGACTTCCTGGTTTTATGGGTTCAATCGTTAGGGTTAATAATGCCGTAAATATACTAAAATAGTTCAATAATACAATACCAGCATTAAAAAATTTGAATCTGTAAAGGAAATACAGTGGAATGCCCTAATGGATTATTTATTAACAACAGCTCCCGGGCATCATCCTTCATCTTTGAATTCATTGGTATTTTGTGTCACAACCTTTTTTCATAAAATAAGATACATATATTTCAGTTTTCCGTGTCTATTTATTAACTTTCGTTTGAAGTTAAACTGATCATTCAGCTCATCATATATCATCAGGATACAAAAAAATAAATGATTGAAATATCATATGAATTCCATGAGACAACAACCATTTTAAATACTAACATATGAAACCTCCTTGTTCTTCAAGCACAAATAAGTATGAATATAATTCGCAACATGGAGGTTAAATACGACCATAAAAATAAAATTATCTGCGTATGAAACCAACAAATAAGATGCCCGTGATTGTTTTGTTAATGGGATTAGTGTTGTTATCAACCACAATGGACGAATCAAATGCATTAAGTACCAGTCATAAGGATATTCATATTTACAAAAGCCTTTTACTGATAAGGAGCCTGTATCAGTTTGAGGAAACAGACAGTATCATAGATGATTCCGGAGAGCAAACAAAATCTGATTCCGTAAATAAAGCAATATCTGACGAATCTCTGATTCCGGAAGCATCAGAAGAAATCACTGAGGATAAGGTTGATATGCCGTCAAGTGATCGGGATAGCGACAGCCTGGATATCATCAGTCAATCATCAGAAGCTCAAACAGGTAAAGCGGCCAGATTTCCATTTTACAGAAGATGGTGGTTTTCATTTCTTCTGGTTCTCCCCGTTTTCCTGATAATGCGCCGCTCTTATTTAAAAAAGGAAGGTGAATTTCTAAATACCATTGAAAAGCAGAAAGAAGAGATAGAAACTGTTAAAGAGCAGCTGGTTGATACGGAGACCCATTTTGATAAAACGCAAAAGGAACAGGCTGAGAGGCTGGAAGCTGAAAAGGAGCTCAGATATAATGCGGAGGGTATATCAAAGTTCAGCGACCTGTTATCCAGAAATAAAAGCAATACAAGTGTACTGGGCCAGAAAATCATATCGGAACTGGTTTCATTTGTTGGTGCCAATTCAGGCGCCATGTACCTGTTGAAAGAGGAAAATAACGGCAATGAGCCGCTGCTGGAATTTTTAGGAGGATTTGCCCCTGACCTCAGCCAGATCAAATCATCTTTCAAAGAGGGAGAAGGTTATGTCGGGTCATGTTTCAAAGAAGGTAAAACAATGGAACTGAGTAATACCGAAGAATCATTCATGAAGGTTTATTCAGGTCTCGGCGAAGCTTCTCCAAGTCATATTGTCTTCGTACCGCTGAAACAGGATGAATTTAAAATAGGGGTTATTGAAATTGCCTCATTTCGTAAGCTTGATGAATATAAGATCAGATTCATTGAAAATCTGTCAGAAAACATTGCCTCTACCATTGCATTGAATCAGGCAAATGACAAAATGCAGGCAATGCTTGAGCAATCAAAGATACAGTCCAAAGAACTTCAGACACGCGAAGAAGAATTAAAACAGAATCTTGAAGAAATGCATGCAACCCAGGATGATCTGAACCGGCAGATGGAAAAAAACAAAAAGATGCAGGAAAGCCTGATGAAAGAAAAAGCCCTTCTGGATTCACTCCTGAACAGCCTGCCTGATTATATTTATTTTAAAGACCTGAACAGTAAGTTCATCAGGATCAGCAAATCAATGTTGCCCCTCTTCCCTGTCAAAGATGTGGACGAAATGATCGGAAAATCAGACTTCGACTTCCAGGATAAGGAAACTGCCCAGAAGTATTATGAGGAAGAGAAGAATATCATCAAAACCGGGAAAGGATTTGTTGATAAAGTGATACATGAAGTAATGGAAAACGGGTATGAACAATGGTCATCAACATCCAAAATGCCATTGTATGATGAGACCGGGAATTGTATCGGTACATTCGGTATTACAAAAAATATTACCGAGCTGAAAAAGCTTGAAATGGATGCGAAAGAGCGGGCAGAACAGCTGTTATCGCAGGAGGAAGAACTGAAACAGAACCTTGAAGAGATGCAGACCGTACAGGAAGATCTTCAGAAACAAAAAGAGGAACTGTCAAAAGAAAAAAGCCTGATGGATGCATTATTAAGCAATGCCAAAGAGTCTATCTACTTCAAGGATGAAAAAAGCAGATTTATCAAGGTCAGCAATTCAATGGCTAAAATGTTCAAAGTTAAAAGCGTTGAAAAACTATATGGCAAGACTGATTTTGATTTCTTTACTGAAGAACATGCGCGTCCGGCTTTTAATGATGAGATGAATATCATTAAAACAGGGAAGCCAATATTGGATAAAATTGAAAAAGAGACACATCCGGACGGACGTGTCAGCTGGGTAACCACATCAAAAATGCCATTGAGAAACAGTGCAGGTAAAATTATAGGCACGTTCGGTATCTCAAAAGATATAACGGATCTCAGAAAGATGGAAATGGCAATCAAGGAAAAGAATGAGGAGCTTCTGGCACAGGAAGAAGAACTAAGACAAAACCTTGAAGAAATGCAGACCACGCAGGAAGAACTGGAACGGCAAATCCAGGAAAACAAAGCAATCCAGGAAGAACTGGAAAAAGAAAAATACCTGATGGATGCCCTGATGGAAAATGTTCCGGAATATATCTATTTTAAAGACCTGGAAAGCAAATTCATTAAAAACAGTAAATCGCACGCTTTACTGTTCGGGTATCCCGATCCGAAAAAAATATATGGAAAATCTGATTTTGATTTTTTCGCTGAGGAGCATGCCAGACCAGCATACAAGGATGAACAGAGAATTATTAAAACAGGAAAGCCAATCATTAACCTGGTCGAGAAAGAGGTTAAAAAAGATGGTAAGGTTTCATGGGTCAGTACTTCAAAAATGCCATTGAGGAATCAAAAAGGAAAAGTTGTCGGAACCTTTGGCATTTCCAAAGACATTACCGATATAAAGAACATGGAGTTTGAAATAAAGCAGAAGCTGGATGAAAATGAAAAAATAAAAAAAGAGTTCGAGAAAAAGGAAAATGAATTTAAAAAAACAATTCAAAAGCTCAAACAGGAAATGAAGAAATGAACAGGATTTAAATACTACATACATAACGATATCGCTCAGAAGAATGATTGTATTCAATTGAAAAACTTGTTCTTAAAAGTCATTTAATCATCCAGTTACGGTCATAAAATATTTGTTTTTTAGGGTTATGCAAATCATCAATATAAGATGAGTAAAATCATCTTTTGCTAAAATACTGAATATGTTTGAATTATATTATAAATCCCGATTGATTGTTATATATTGATCTCAATATGATATTAATCCGATGATAATCAAATTACATTTCTTAACTTAAACTAAAATTTTAAATTTAATTCAAATTGATGCTATTATGAGAAAAGTTTTACTACCGATGATTATAATGGGAGTTTCGTTTTTAACAGCTGTCGGACAGGCTCCCAGATTATGGCTGAATGCCGGTGAATTCTACACTGAGATGGCAGCAGGTGAGATTGATTCCCAGCTTGTGATCATCCGGAATACAGGTAACAGGGATCTGAATTGGAGTTTTACGGATGTCTATGGCAACAGTGTTGATTTCACAAAAGCTGATTATGCCGACTGGACACTGGCTGAAAACCAGGACAGGATAACCGGTGCCGTCTGGATAACCAGGGCCAATGAAAGAGGGATTTTTAACATTGCCCGGGAGGAGGAATTTGACTGGATGTCCCCGGTAAACACTGAATGGGCCCCTGGCAACACCCTGGGAGTTGATCCCGGTGATTACACAAACTGGGGAAATGCCGTTGGCTGGAATCCTCCCAATATGGTAGGCAAAACATATTCTATGTTTCTGCCGGAATATTCACAATTTTACGATGTGGTGTTTCACAGATGGACACAAGGTGCAGGCGGTGAAGGACAGGGAGGCGGATTTTCATATACACGTACGGAAATACCCAGGTGGATAAGTGCGTCTAAAATGTCCAATACTTTGATCCCCGGTGGGTCTGATACGGTCTGGGTTTACTTTGATGCCGGAAACCTGGTGCAAAGAAACTATGTGGCTTACGCTGAAATGACCACAAATGACCCGCTCACACCTCTGGCAGTGATAACCTTTAATCTGAATATTTCTTCGGGCAATCCCGAAATCTATATTGAAGAAACCTCAATTGCATTTAATGATGTGTTTGTGAACTATCCGGAAACATATCAGCTGAATATCATTAATGAAGGCTCCGGGGACCTCGAGATAACCGGTGTTGCATTCAACCTGCCGGAGTTCTCATCTCCAACAACCAGTCTGACTGTGCCTCCGCTGGATTTCCGATCAGTAGATGTTGTGTTTACCCCGTTATTGAAAAAAGAATATTCTGACACGATCTATCTGTCCAGTAATGATACCGATGATCCGCTCATAAAGATACCTCTTACCGGTACAGGTATCGCACCTGCTGATATCCAGGTCGATCCTTTATCCTTCGTTGAAACTGTACCCCAGGGCAATATTGTTGCGTTAAAACTGGTTATTTCCAACACCGATTCGACCGACCTGGAATGGGGAATAGATGTTATGGCTGACATGGTTAAAACCGGCAATGAGGTTACATTCACCAAAGCAGATTACAGCGACTGGAACCTCCCGTCCAACCAGGATATCTGGTCGCCTAATGTTACCATAACACGTGCAAACAGCCAGGGAATTTTCAATATCGCAAATGAAGCCAGTTATCAATGGGGTTCACCCTCGTTAACACTCTGGTCGTTTGGAAATACGGGTGAATTAGAACAGGATGACTATGAAATCTGGGTAGATGCGGTAATGGGCAATCCGCCTTCAATGGTTGACAATCCCATGTCAGTATATCTGCCCGAAGACGATATATACTATGATATCCTGTTCCACAGCTGGTCAGGTGGCGGAAGCGGAGGAGGATTTTCATATACCAGGCAGTTGTTCACCAAATGGCTGGGTATATCAGAAGCATCAGGAACAACAAGTATTACCGAACCCGACACCGTAACTGTGCTGATTGATGCAACCGGCCTGGTGAACGGGACCTATTCGGGAAGTCTTGCCATATACAGCAATGACCCTGATGAAGGAGAGATTAACATTCCTGTTCAGATTACAGTTGCAGGGGGAGTCCAGAATATCAGTGTATCTGAGCCATTGCTTGATTTCGGGGATGTCTTTGCAGGTGATTCAAAGATCCTTGCACTTGAAATTGAAAATGACGGAACAGGTGATCTGACAGTAAGCGGGATTACAACGATCAGTGATAAATTTGAGGTTGCTCCCTCATCCTTCACACTGAACGGCAATTCCAAACAGACTGTTGATATTGAATTTTCTCCTGAATCGGCAGAAAGCGTAGTTGATACTTTATACATAACAAGTGATGATCCGGAGACCCCGCTTGTAAAGATACCGATTGTTGCAAATGTTATTTTACCTCCGGGTATTGAAGTGCCGACCCAGGATATCTCCGTCGACATAATGAGCGATGATATCTTTGTTTATAAACTACCTGTTAAGAATACCGGTGATAACGATCTTGAGTATGAAATTGTAAGAAAACAGCAGGTTGTTTTCTCTAAAGAAGATTATGCAGACTTTACCCTGCCTGAAAATCAGGACAGGATAACCGATAATGTCTGGATTACCAGGGCAAGCACCCAGGGCCTGTTTAATGCCGCTACTGAGAATTCGTTTAACTCAACCATATCACCTGACGGGACCGAATGGGCATACGGAGCTACAGAAGATGTCGATCCGGGTGATTATGAGGTATGGGTTAATGCAATAGGCTGGTACCCTCCGGGAATGGTAGGTAATGTATTATCGCTTCACCTGATTGAAGAGGATCTTTATTATGACGTGGAATTTACGAGCTGGACACAGGGCGGCAACGGGGGAGGATTCTCATACATCAGAGCAGAACAAATGCCGGACTGGCTTGACGTGGTAAACAAGAGTGGTACTGTTGCTCCCGGAGAGACAGACACGGTGGAACTGGTATTCGATTCCGAAGGGCTGAATGAACAGGCATACCAGATCACTTTCCTGATGAATACAAATGTACCGGGAAGTAAAAGCATCCTGTTTAATGTAACAATGAATGTACAAGGCGTACCGGATATTTCCATCTCAGCTAATGATCTTGATTTCGGTACCACTTATATCGGTTTTCCTGATACATTGCAGGTAATTGTTACCAATACAGGCACCGATTCACTGGTACTGGATAACCTGACAACGCAAACCGGTTATTTCAGCCCGGTTGAAGATCAGCTGCTGGTTATGCCCGGTGAAGACAGACCTTTACGGATGGTATTCAATCCCGATGCTTTACAGGAATATCTTGACACTGTGGAATTTTCAACGAATGTGACAGGTGTTCCTTCAATGTCGGTATCCCTGAAAGGTATGGGTGCCAATCCGCCCAACCTGTCTGTCGAGCCTGAAATGCTGAGTTATGTGACCTATTATGATAAGATCATAACCGATTCGGTATTCCTGCTGAACAGTGGTTCCGGTCCTGCATTATGGAACGCAAATCTCATTGACAGGAATATCGGTCTCGATGATGTTCTTGAAAATCTGAATACCAACAGTGCCGGTATCATCTCACAGATACCAAACATGTACACCTTTTCCTACGACGGAGAT
This sequence comes from Bacteroidales bacterium, assembly GCA_016933335.1. GTDB lineage: Bacteria > Bacteroidota > Bacteroidia > Bacteroidales > UBA10428 > JAFGPL01. The sequence goes on from JAFGBD010000017.1 coordinate 28,624, forward strand.
GATTATTCAATAGGTGACGGCGGGAATGATATGTATGATGGAGGTAACTACCTCAGTACATCAATGGGAATGTCAAATATCATGTATTCGGATAACATTATTGTCAGCGGAGATATGCATTTTGGTGCAAACACTGCATATTTCACGCGGCACCTGGACGGATTGTTTGTGCTTGCTGCTGACATGAATGAAGTGGAATCCTTTCACATCGACGGAGACCTGGGTGCTGACGGAGGCGGAAGTTACAACTCTGCCGTACTTGAATATGAATATAATGGAATTAGATTCAAGGGTTTTGTCAAGAGGGTTTACAATGCAGGAGATCCTTCAGTAAATCACCTGGTGATCATTGAAGAAAACCCAAATGCCACGCAGTCGATTGGCACTACTACAAATAGTGATATGCATTATCTGGAAGGATTATCCGGAACGCAGAGAATGTATTATCTGCTTTATGCAGGTGCCAGCGGTTATTATATTGATGATCCCGGCACCATGGCCATCATGGAAGCTTTCATTGAAAGCGTATATATGGCACCGGAGTGGATTAAGCTGACTTTTACAAATGATGCCATTGCTTCATCATCCACAGACACCATCGGTATTACGATTAATACAACAGGAATGATGTCGGGAGATTATAACGGAAGAATTTTCATTCCATGTAACAATCCGGTAAACCGGATGCTGGAAGTGCCGGTAAGTCTGACTGTCAAGGGCATTGCGGTTGTCAATCCCCTGGAAGACATGCTGGTTAATGAAGGATTTGTATCTGATACCATTGATATTTCAGGCGTGTTTGAGGATGCAGAAGGAGACGCGCTGGAATATACGATAACCAGTAGCGAACCAGAGGTGGTTACCGTTGATACCACGGAAGGTAAATTACTGGTAATGGAAGCCGGCACAGGAACTTCGACCATTACCATCAGGGCAGCCGATGGATTTGGCAATGTTGAGTATGAAGATTTCCAGTACAGGGTCAATGCCAATCCAACGCTGCTGACTCCAATAGCAGATTATACGGTAAATGAAGGATTTGCAGCAGATACGATTGATTTATCAGCTGTATTTGCCGATGTGGATAATGATCCACTGAAATTCAGTTTCACCAACAGCAATCCGGCAACAGTAGACGTATCTGTAATGGAGAATATGCTGCTGATCGGTGAGGTGGCATACGGTAATTCAAACATCTCGGTTACGGCATCTGACAGTGTAGGAATTCCTGCTACGGATGAATTTGTGATCACTGTCAATTCTTTGCCTGTAGTAGCCGGTGCGATTAATGACACCACTGTGAATGAAGGATTCGCCAGTTATACCGTTGATCTGTTAGCCGTATTTAACGATGCAGATAATGAAACCTTGGCATATGAATTAACAAACAGCAACCCGGCTGCGGTAACCGTATCTCTAGCAGGTGATGTGCTTACCGTACAGGAGGTGGCATATGGCATATCAACCATTTCTGTTTCAGCAACCGACAACATCGGCACACCGGCCAGTGATGAGTTTGTGGTCACGGTCAATGCTTTGCCGGTTCTGGCCAAAGCCATAAACGACACCACCGTGAATGAAGGATTCGCCAGCTATACCGTTGATCTGTCAGCCGTATTTAACGATGCGGATAATGAAACCCTGGCGTATGAATTAACAAACAGCAATCCAGCTACGGTAACCGTATCTGTAACAGGAGATGTGCTTACCGTACAGGAAGTTGCATACGGCAGCTCAACCATCTCCGTTTCAGCATCTGACAACATCGGGGCACCGGCCGGTGATGAATTTGTGGTCACCGTAAATGCAATCCCGGTGGTTGCCAGTGCATTGTCCGACATAAAGATGGATGAGGGCTTCGTAACCCATACTGTAGACCTGGGCAGTGTTTTTGCCGATAATGATGACACCCAGCTGGAACTTTCTGCCACCAGTGACAATACTGCTGTCGTAACAGTGTCGGTAGATGCTGCAACCCTGACAGTTACCGAAGCAGGTGTCGGAACCGCCAATATAACTGTGACTGCAACAGACAGCAAAGGGGCAGATGCATCGGATGTGTTCGAATTCACAGTAGAAGATGTTACAGCTCTTGAAAGCCTGACAGATGCCGGCGTCAGCCTGTATCCGAATCCGACAAAAGGTAAGATTTACCTGTCGGTTGAAAATGCAGACCACATGCTGATTACTGTTGAGTTTACAAACATAACAGGAGATGTCATGATGAACGACCGGTTCCGTTGCTCAGGAATAGCAAGGGAACTTGATCTTACATCGTTTTCAAAAGGTATGTACTTCATGAAAATCACATCTGACGACTGTTCAGTTGTTAAAAAAATAATCATTGAATAGCTATCAGATCTGGAACTTAAAGAGGCTGTCCCAAAATCCGGGACAGCCTCTTTTTATTTGTAAACCTTCGAATCTGTTTTCAATTATTGATCCTCCGGAAGACAATTCGAAGGTATACAATCTGACGTGCAATACAACCTTTCTTTGTGTTCGAAGATCCAGGAGAAAAACCGGGACTTCAGTTCCCAAAAACTCAGGATCATTATTTCAGTGATTTCCTGATATGCGTTTTTTGATCCAGAAGCCTGCTTTTCAGGATATTCATGTCTTTTTTCAGCCCGGCAACCGTTTTTAATAATTCTTCCTGGGGTATCACGGGTTCCGGGATCTCTGCACAAATATAATGAACAAACTTCCAGATCTCCTTAACCTCGGTAATGGCCACATCATAAGGTTCGTAAACCGGATTAAGCGAATACAGCCTGAGTACCTGTTCCTGTTCAATCAGGTTTTCGACAATTTTAAATACAATCCCGTCGTCAATTGTCAGTACAATATATCCGTGCCCCGTGATTATTGATTCCCAGTTCTGCAGAAATTCCCCGGTTACCCATGCACCATGGGGTATGGGCAGCATCGAATCTCCCGAAAGCTGGAACGTGCGGTATTTCTTATGCCGTGATAAAAAGGGAAGCTGGAAAACAGGCAGTTCGCTGATGAACTCGGGATCAGCAAAACCGGTTGTATAACCTGCCCTGGCCTTTTCGTTCACCAGTTCAATATTGTCTTCGTTTCGCTTGCTGACAGTGGTTGCCAGTATCCTGAGATTGCTGCCCCTGATGAATACATCCCCTCCCCTTTCAAGCTGGGAGAGCTGGCTGTCAGACAACCGGTAAAGATCAACATTCAGCAGGGTGTCAATGGCGATACCATAGTATTTTGAAAACGCCATCAGTGCCTGTACAGTAGGCTGGCTGACTTCGTTTTCATAACCGCTGAGGGTTGAACGTTTCATGTTCAGCGCCCTGGCTACATCTTCCTGTGTGCGTTTGCGGCGCCTTCTTAATAATTTAAGGTTGGAGCTGAAAAACATTGCATAAGATTTTTGGTGTTATAAATCATGAGCATAGATCATCTGATCATCAGATCATCAGATCATCAGATCATCAGATCATCAAATCATCAGATCATCAAATCATCAAATCATCAGATCATCAAATCATCAGATCATCAGTATAGCACCATGCTTTAGCATGGTGAATTATATATTATAGATTCCATATTTTTTTTTCCATTCCTCATATTCATCAGCAAATGTTTTCCTGGCATGGTGATTTTGTTGATTTTCTATGTATCTTTTTACAATACCAATTTGGGAAGCACTGACAGAATAAGCACCAAATCCTCTTTGCCAGCTGAAATGATTCTTAAGAATTTTATTCTGATTCATCCAGTAAGATGATTCGCCTTTTAATTTACGCATCAAATCAGAAAGCAAAACATTTGTAGGCAAATCAATCAATCCATGAATATGTTCAGGTTGTATATTTAGACGTTCAAAAGGCACCTTTATCTCTTCCCTTGTATACGTTATTAAATGATTATACAATTGTATTCCATAATCTTTAAACAGGCATCGTTGCCTGTTTTTGGTTGTCCATATCAGATGTATCCAAATCCTGGAATGTGTATGTTGCATTATTTCATTTATTATCACCATGCTGAAGCATGGTGCTGGTCTGATGTTTTGTACCATTATCACCATGCTGAAGCATGGTGCTGGTCTGATGTTTTTTACACAATCAAAAAAAAAATTAATCCCGGATATTTATTTTTTCATAAAAAATGTTTAATTTATAATCATCAAATTTGATTATTAAACAATCAAATATATTGTATTTTTCAGAAAAAACAAAATATTTTTCAACATCACAAAAAATGCTTGCAGAAACCGGAAAACATATCGTTCATCTCGACCTCGACACCTTTTTTGTTTCGGTGGAGCGGCTCATCAACAGCAGTCTCAACGGAAGGCCTGTGATCATAGGGGGGTCATCTGACCGGGGCGTGGTGGCAAGCTGCAGTTACGAGGCCAGGCATTTTGGCGTGCATTCTGCCATGCCCATAAAAATGGCCCGCCTGCTTTGTCCCGATGCCGCTTTTGTAAGGGGAGACATGGAAATGTACAGCAAATATTCCAACATGGTTACCGATATCATTGATGAAAAGGCCCCGCTGTACGAAAAGGCATCAATTGACGAACATTACATCGATATCACGGGCATGGACCGGTTTTTCGGCTGCATGGTGTGGACGCACGAATTGCGCCAGTCCATTATCAGGGAAACAGGACTGCCTGTTTCCCTGGGCCTCTCAGTGAACAAAACCGTTTCCAAGATAGCCACCGGTGAAGCCAAGCCCAATGGCGAAAAAGAGGTGCCCCCTGCCCTGGTAAAGCCTTTTCTGCACCCCCTGTCGATCAAAAAAATACCCATGATAGGCGACAAAACCTATCACCTGCTACGATCGATGGGAATAGCAACCATAGGTACGCTGGGCATGATCCCCATTGAAATGATCGAAAAAGTGCTGGGGAAAAACGGCATTGTCATCTGGAAAAAAGCCAACGGCATTGACTCAACTCCTGTGCAGCCTTACTTTGAGCAAAAATCCATCAGTACCGAGCATACGTTCGACCAGGACACCACCGACGTGGTGATGCTGAATGAAAGACTGGTAAGCATGGCAGACAGGATTGCTTTTGATCTGAGAAAACAACAGAAACTGACCTCCTGTGTGACGGTGAAAATACGTTACTCCAATTTCGACACGCACACGCTGCAAAAGCGTATTCCCTACACCTCGTTCGATCACAAGCTGATTGAGGTTGCCAGGGAGCTTTTCCGGCGGCTTTACCAGCGGCGGATGCTGATACGGCTTATCGGGTTGCGGTTCAGTCACCTGGTGCAGGGTACCGAGCAGCTGAACCTGTTTGAGGATACTTCAAAAGCCATGCGGCTGTACCAGACACTTGACAGGCTGCGGAAACGCTACGGCCGGAATGCCGTGGCAAGGGCCGTGGAGGTGTGAGATGTACCTGAACTGCCATTCATATTACAGCCTGCGGTACGGCACCATTTCCGTTGAGGATCTGGTTACAGAGGCTAAAAAAAATGGTGCGGATGCCCTGGCCCTTACCGATATCAATAATACCATGGGCACCATCGACTTTGTGAAAGAGTGCCACATCAACGGGATCAGGCCGGTAGCAGGCATTGAATTCAGGGATGATAAACACCGGTTGTTGTATACAGCCATTGCGCTAAATAATAAAGGATTCAGGGAAATCAACGAGTTCCTGACACACCATAACCTGGCCGAAACACAGCTTCCAGCCCTCGCGCCGGTCTTTCATGATGCATACATCATCTACCCCTACCCCTCGGGAATCCCTTTAAAGCTGAGAGAAAACGAGTTCATCGGCATACAGCCCCATGAGCTCAGGAAACTGGTCACTTCAAAGCTCCGTTACCGGCAGGACAGGCTCGTGGCATTTCATCCCGTGACTTTTATCAAAGACACAGATTATCTGCTTCACAGGCACCTGAGGGCAATTGATAACAACACGCTGCTTTCCAAGCTGACAGCCGAACAACTGGCATCACCAAAGGAAAAACTGTTACCCCCCGATTTTATTGAAATCATATACGGCGATTATCCTGAGATCATCCGTAACACGAAGCAACTGATTGACAATTGCGGAATTGATTTCGATTATAGCACGGTTAAAAACAAGCAAACCTTTACGGGAAGCCGTTATGACGACAAACTGCTGCTGGAAAAGCTCGCATATGACGGACTTGAGTACCGTTATGGCAAGGGCAACAAAGAGGCTGTCAAAAGGGTGAAGCACGAACTTGAAGTGATTGATAGCCTTGGATTCTCATCCTATTTTTTAATTACATGGGACATTATCCGTTATTCCATGAGCAGGGGATTCTATCATGTGGGGCGAGGCAGCGGGGCAAACAGCATCGTGGCCTATTGCCTGAAAATAACCGATGTGGATCCCATTGAGCTGGATCTCTATTTTGAGCGTTTCATCAATCCCAAACGCACCTCTCCTCCTGATTTTGACATCGACTATTCATGGAAAGACCGCGAAGAGGTGCAGGATTATATTTTTAAACGGTACGGGACAAAGCACACAGCTCTGATAGGAACCGTTACTACATTTAAGGACAGGGCTATCTTCCGCGAGCTGGGCAAGGTGTACGGGCTTCCCAAAGAAGAGATCGACAGCCTGGCAGATAATCCGGCTGCAGAAAGCAACCGGAACAGCATCACCGAACAGCTCTTCAGGATCGGCAACCTGCTGATGGATTTCCCGAATATCCGCAGCATTCATGCCGGAGGGATCGTCATCTCCGAGGAGCCGGTGACCTGCTACACGGCCCTCGATCTTCCCCCGAAAGGTTTCCCGACCACCCAGTTCGACATGTATGTGGCAGATACCATCGGGTATGAGAAACTCGATATTCTCAGCCAGAGAGGCATCGGGCACATCAACGAAAGTGTTGACATCATCCGCCGGAACAGGGGAATCAGGGTGGACGTCCACCAGGTAAGCAGGTTCAAGAAGGATCCCGAAACAAACCGGATGCTCAACATTGGTGAAACCAATGGCTGTTTTTACATTGAAAGTCCTGCTATGCGCGGATTGCTCAGGAAGCTCAGGTGTGACAACTACCCCGGACTGGTGGCAGCCAGCTCAATCATCCGGCCCGGTGTGGCCAAATCGGGTATGATGAAGGAATACATCAGGCGTTTTCACAGCAATGGCGATTTCAGGTACCTGCATCCCGTGATGGAGGAACAGCTGAAAGAAACCTTCGGCGTGATGGTCTACCAGGAGGATGTGATCAAGATATGCCACCATTTTGCCGGACTTGACCTTTCCGATGCCGATATCCTGCGCAGGGCCATGGCCGGCAGGTTCCGGTCGAAAAAAGAGTTTGAGCGCATCCGCAGTAAATTCTTTGAGAACTGCAGGGAGCGCGGTTATTCTGATGAGCTCACCTCAGAAGTCTGGCGGCAGATCTCATCCTTTGCCGGATATGCCTTCTCAAAGGCGCATTCAGCTTCATATGCCGTTGAAAGTTACCAGAGCCTTTATCTGAAGACCTATTTCCCGCTGGAGTTCATGGTGGCAGTCATCAATAACTTCGGCGGTTTCTACCGGACATGGGTGTATGTGAACGAGGCCAGGAGACGGGGAGGTAACATCTGCCTCCCCTGCGTGAACAACAGCATGTACATGACCAGCATCAAAGAAAAAGACATCTATCTCAGCTTTGTGCATGTCATGAACCTCGAATCACAAATTGCCAAAGCCATTCCTGAAGAAAGGGAGAAAAACGGAGAATTTACAAGCCTTGAAGATTTCATTCACCGTATCCCGGCCGGCAATGAACAACTGGTCATTCTTATCAGGCTCGACGCCTTCAGGTTTACAGGCAAAACAAAAAAACAGCTCCTGTGGGAAGCACACATGCTGCTCGGGAAAAATGAAAAAGAACCGAAAAACAGGCAGCTTTTTTATGAAAAGCCAAAGGAATTTGTTTTGCCCGAACTTGAACAAAGCCGGATTGAGGATGCCTATGATGAAATTGAGCTGCTGGGATTTCCTGTTTCGGTGTCAGACTTCGACCTGCTTGAAACACGGTTCCGGGGAAACATACTTTCCAGAGATCTGATTCATCATGTCAAAAGAAAGGTGCGTATCCTGGGTGACCTGGTCACCATTAAGAATGTAAGGACCGTTAAACACGAGTGGATGCATTTTGGCTGTTTTTTTGATACAGCAGGGGAATTCTTTGATACGGTTCATTTTCCGGATTCGCTGAAACAATATCCTTTCAGGGGATACGGGGTCTATCTGATTCTTGGCAAAGTAGTGGAAGAATTCGGATTCCCGAGCATCGAAGTGGAGAAAATGGCAAAATTACCGTTTAAAAAAGATCCAAGGTATTGATGATTTCAGCATTTGTTATAACGTTTTGGCAATGGGGATGATTTCAGCATCTGTTATGATGTTTTGTGCACGGGGAGAATTTTGGAATATGTGATGCTAACTCCAAAAATAAAGGCACCGGAAAGCACTTTATGAAATTATGATAAATCTTTCGGATGCAATACGGATTTTTTTCATAATCAATAAAATAATGGTACCATACACTTATTAATCATATTTTTACTAACTTGAAAGAAAATTACTTCCACTCTATATTATGTTCAACCTAAACCTTAAACAATGAAAAACATTAGTAAAACATTGGGTGTAATTTCACTTATAGTACTTTTTATCGGTACTATTTTTAAAAAATCGCACTGGCCCGGCGCAGGTATCATTCTTACAATCAGTGCCCTGGCAGTCCTGGCTTTTTTTATTACATATTTGTTTATTGGAATCAAGCCATTGTCAACAAAGCTTGAAAAAATATGTTGTATCTCAGGCAGTATCGCAATGTGCATAACTTTAGTCTCCTTTCTATTTAAAGTGCAGCACTGGCCGGGTGCAGGTATACTGATAATCATTTCGCTTGCTGCATTGCTTATTACCGGTGTTTTATTGATCATTGATGCCATCAGAGAAACAGATCAGGCAAAACGGAGTATTAAGACCTTATTTGCATTTAGCCTGACCACAATAGTTATTATGCTATTTATGATAACGGTTATATTTTAGAAATTACCGAATAACATTATGATAATTAATGGCGCAAGGCTGGAGCCCGGCACCAGATCATACCAAATCATACCAGATCATATCCACCCTTTGAGCTTATAATAGGCCAATGCGACATATTCCCTGATGATCATCACCTCATATTTCAGGTGGGTCCAGAAGCGATAGCGCAATGAGATGCTTTTATTTACATCAGGAATGAACCTGTTGCCCCCCAGGTCATCTTTGACTGCAGTTATGTCGGACTCAATGGCAAACTCAAAGGCAGGATAACCCCCGACATTTTCAAATCCTGCTTTCCTGAAACTCAATACACTCCGGCGCATATGTTCAGGTGAGGTCACAATCACTATTTTGCTTTTTCTGGCCGAATCGGACAATAATCTGTAAGTATTCAAAGCCTGTGCCCGGGTGTTCAATCCATCAGTTTCAAAAAGAATACGTTCCGTTTTTATTCCACGAAGGATCATCTCGCCAGCCAGCTGAAAAACAGCACTTGCAGTATCGGATGTATCACCGGGAAGCGCAATGATCAATGGCAGGGCAGGTAACTCCCCGGCTATCTCTGCAGCGTAATACGACCTGATCAGGTTTGACTCACTGGGCATGCCTGAACCGCCAAGCAAAACGATGCAATCAGGTTCAAAACTGAAATCAATATTCCTGGTACCCAGATGATAATACATCCAGAACGGTCCTGACGTAAATGCAAAAACGATGAGGAATAATGATAAAATCCCTGTGATAAGGAGGATCCGGCGAAATAAAGCATCAGCCCTTTGTAAAGTGTTTTTAAAACTTAATTTCATCCCCAGGCTTTTTACGTCATGATCTTTCAGTTGATCAGTTCTCCCTTTTCATCATCCATGTTCCTGACAGGGCATATTCGGCAAAACCAAAAGTAAGCTGCCTGACTTCGTATATCACATGCCAGTCGCCTTCGAATATATCATTCTCAGGATCATAATATCCCGAATAATTAAATTCCGGCGGTTCTTTTTCAGGGATTTCCCTTATCTCACCTTTCTGATCCATGATATAACAGGCGGGATACTGCTTGACGAAGCTTATCATATTATCTTCAACAAATCCGTTTATTGAAGCCTTTTCGTTAATTACACCGGTGCCTTCTGTGTCGATGCATTCACCGGTGATCTCCCCGTCATTTTCTTCAATGACCAGCCTGAAATTCATTTTTTTCTCCTGAAAATCCGGTCCGTATTCCTCCCCATAAGTTAGCTCTCCATGCCATGTCCCGGAAATTTTAATCTTGTTTTCCATTCAGAACCTGATATTATTTATTTTTAATGATTTAATCCCTGTGCAATCTGCATACTGATTTTCTTCACCTGTTTGTCTTTTTGATCCACTCCCTTGCATTTACAAACGCTTCAACCCATGGAGAAATCTCATCATTTTTCCTGTCTGCGGGATAATATGCCCAGTTCCATGGAAATATCGTCCGCTCAATATGAGGCATCATAACCAGGTGCCGGCCATCGTCAGAACATAAGCCTGCAACAGCATAATCAGAGCCATTCGGGTTACCAGGATACTGGCTGTAGGAATACTTCATTGGTATATGGTACTCAGTCTCTTCATCAGGTAACCTGAACCTGCCTTCTCCGTGAGCAACCCATATCCCTAATCTTGAGCCGGCCAGGGAATGAAGCATCACCGAATGATTTTCAAGAATACTGACATTCAGAAAATGTGACTCGAACTTGTATGACTCATTGAACAGCATCCGGGGCTTTTCATTGTGGCCGGATGTTACCAGGTCCAGTTCAATCATCAGCTGGCAGCCGTTGCATACTCCCAGGCTTAAAGTATCCTTCCGGGCATAGAACTTCACAAGAGCATCTTTGGCTTTCGGATTATAAAGAAAAGCACCTGCCCATCCCCTGGCACTTCCAAGGACATCGGAATTCGAAAATCCGCCCACAAAAACGATCATGTTGATATCCTCCAGTGTTTCCCTGCCTGCGATCAGGTCGGTCATATGCACATCCTTCACGTCAAATCCCGCCAGGTACATGATATAAGCCATTTCCCTGTCACCATTAACGCCCTTCTCACGGATGATGGCACCCCTGATACCGCTTTTGGTTCTTCGCTTCAAATCAATACCCATATCAGATGCGAGGCCCCTGAACCCTTTGGGAAAACTAAAGCTAAGTGCATGGTTTTTATAATTCGCATATCTTTTCAAAGCCAGTTCCGGTCCGCACTGTTTACGGTCAAGCAGGTATGAGGTTTTATACCATGTGTCGCGCAGCTGACCGATATCCAGCTCTATATCTTCCCGGTCTTTATGTATGATCAGTTTCCTTTTGAATACAGGGTTACCGATGATATAAAATTTAAGGTTGTTCTTCCTGAGAATGTCTTCCACAAACTGCACTTCTTTTACCTGTATAATGATTCCGGGATTTTCGCTGAAAAGAATCTTAATGATGTCTTTTTCCGGAATTTCATTCAGATCGATCTCAAGTCCTGTATCAGTCAGGCTGAAACACATCTCAAGGAGGGTTGTTATCATGCCTCCTGCAGAAATATCATGACCGGAAAGAATTTTCTCAAGATGAATCAATTGCTGAACGGCTTCAAAGGCCCTGGCAAAATAACCCGGATCTTTAACCGTGGGAGCCTCTGTTCCAATCCTGTTCATTACCTGGCTGAAACTGCTTCCACCCAGCTTAAAAGCATCAGATGAAAAATCGATATATAACAAACAACTATCGGTATCCGGATTAAGCACTGGTTCGACAGTTTTTTTATTATCACTCACTTCCCCGGCTGCGGATATGATAACGGTCCCCGGGGCATAAACCACCTGGCCGTCAGGGTATTTTTGCGTCATTGACAATGAATCTTTGCCGGTAGGTATGTTGATACCAAGGGCGATGGCAAAATTGCTGGCGGCTTCAACGGCATCGTAAAGCCTGGCATCCTCACCCCTGTTTTTACAGGGCCACATCCAGTTGGCGCTCAGAGAAATGCCTTTTAATCCGCCTTCGACGGGTGCCCAGATTATGTTGGTCAGTGCTTCTGCAATGGAAAGAACCGAACCATGCGCAGGATTGATGAGCCCGCTAACCGGCGCATGTCCGATTGCGGTTGCAACACCCCTGGCACCCTGATAACCGATTGCCGACACACCCAGGTTGTTCAGCGGGAGCTGCAGCGGACCGCATGTTTGCTGTTTTGCTACCTTTCCGGTCACCGACCGGTCTACCTTATTGGTCAGCCAGTCCTTACAGGCCACGGCCTCCAGCTGAAGCACTTCCTCCAGGTATTGCACCATCTTGTGCTTATCATAGCTTATCTCACCGAACCGCTGAGACACATTTTCGTCAGCCATAATGGTCTTCGGAGGATTGCCAAACATGTCTTCCAGCTGCAGGTCAATAGGCCTGATTTGCTTTGCCTCGCTTTTAAATGTAAACTGATGATCACCGGTTACCGAACCAATCATATAGAAGGGTGCACGCTCTCTGGCAGCAATCCGTTCCAGTAATTTTGTGTCGGCAGCTCTCAGAACCAGTCCCATTCTTTCCTGCGATTCATTGCCTACAATCTCTTTGGCTGAGAGCGTAGGATCACCAATGGGCAGCTTATCCATATCAATAATACCGCCGGTTTTTTCAACCAGCTCCGAAAGACAATTCAGGTGGCCTCCCGCGCCATGATCGTGGATAGACACGATCGGATTACTGTCCAGCTCGACCATAGCCCTGATGGCGTTAACAACACGTTTTTGCATCTCAGGATTTGAACGCTGCACGGCATTCAGCTCAATGGCATTATCGTATTCACCGGTTGCCACTGAGGAAACTGCACCTCCGCCCATACCAATCCTGTAGTTATCGCCCCCCATTAGTATAATCCTGTTTCCCGGTTCAGGCATCCCTTTGATACTGTCTTTTTCTTTTCCGAACCCGATACCCCCTGCCAGCATGATAACCTTATCATATCCGTATTTCCTGCTGTTCTCGTCATGTTCAAAGGTTAGCACACTGCCGCAGATAAGCGGCTGCCCGAATTTATTTCCAAAATCACTTGCCCCGTTTGAAGCTTTGATCAGGATCTCTTCAGGTGTCTGGTAAAGCCAGATCCTTGGCATAAGGTTCCTTTCCCAGGAACGTCCGCCGTCAATGCGCGGATAAGCTGTCATATACACTGCTGTTCCTGCAAGCGGGACAGCGCCCTTGCCTCCCCCTACCCTGTCGCGTATCTCGCCACCCGTACCTGTGGCGGCACCGTTGAATGGCTCGACGGTTGTAGGGAAATTATGGGTCTCTGCTTTCAGCGAGAGTACCGATTTAAAGTCAGTAATTTCAAAATAATCAGGCTTATCCTGGGTCTTTGGGGCAAACTGCTCTGCCAGGGGTCCTTCGAGAAAAGCACAATTGTCTTTATATGCCGATACCACACGGTTTGTATTCTTCTGAGTGGTAAGTTTGATAAGCTGAAACAGCGACAGTTGCTTTTTCGTGCCGTTAATAATAAATGTCCCGTTAAAAATCTTATGCCTGCAATGTTCCGAATTCACCTGGGAGAATCCGAAGATCTCGCTGTCAGTCAGGTTTCGTCCCAGCCTGCTGCTCAGTTCTTCAAGATACCTGATCTCATCATCATTCAAAGCAAGACCTTCCTGCTGATTGTATTCACAGATGTTTTCAATGTATTTTACAGGCTCAGGTATCCTCTTTATTTCAAATATGTCCTGGTCCAGTCCATCGTAAAGCTTCTGAAGCATCGGATCGTATCCGGCATGCCGGCCTGATGCCCTGCTGAATTCCTCAATCCTTTCAATGCCTTTGATACCCATATTCTGGGTGATCTCTACCGCGTTGGTGCTCCATGGTGTAATCATCTCTCTTCTCGGACCGGTATAATAACCGTTAATCCTCTCTTCAGGAATGAATTCAGCGTTACCAAACAGCCATCTCAGTCTTTCAGTTTCCTCCATTCCAATTCTGCTTCCGGTTTTAACCGCATAGATCAGTCCCTCACCTGTTTTAAAAAAAAGAATCATGCTGGTTGTTGTGACGTTTAAAATTCAATCGTAAAAGTAAAAAATCCGGACAAATTTTTCGGTCATGGGTCATTTTACTTTTAAACCATCGGTTGTGAATAAACTGGTGGTTCATTTTCCCGGTGATATTGTGAATAATGATTGGTGATGCCGGAAGCTGATGGTTTGTTTAATTCTTTGCTGTTCGATGGTACACTGATTTGAAAGCAAAGAATCAATTACGAAATCATGCATTCATTTCTAACAAATATGATCCTTATCTTACCATCCCCTGATTTAAACTTTATTCAAAATGCCGTATTTTTGATCAGGTTAACCCAACATCAATCATCATGAAAAGAATCTTGCTTTCCTTTATTATGATTATTTCCCTTCCGGCTGTTCAGCATGTCAATTCACAGGAATATGCTGAGGATAACAAGGTAATCATTACCGGTAATTATACCATCCCTGATTGTCCTGACTGGCTGCATAAAGCAGTGTTCTACCAGATCTATCCGCAGACATTTTACGACAGCAATGGTGACGGTACTGGAGACCTGCAGGGAATCATTGAAAAACTCGGTTATGTTAAAAGCCTTGGCGTGGACGGGATATGGCTGAATCCATTTTTTGAGTCACCTTTTAATGACGCAGGATATGATGTTTCGGATTATTATAATGTTGCACCGAGGTACGGTACCAATGAAGATGCCAGGCTTCTTTTTAATGAGGCTGAAAAACGTGATCTGAAAATCCTGATAGACTATGTGATCAGTTACACCAGTATTGACCATCCGTGGTTCCGGGAATCGGCAAAGCAGGAGAAAAACAAATATTCGAACTGGTATATCTGGACCGATAACATGTGGATTAATCCGCCCGAAGCTTATAAAGATGCATTTATCAAGGGATACAGCAGGCGAAACGGGCAGTTTATGCGGAATTTTTACTGGAGCCAGCCTGCATTGAATTACGGATTTGCCAAGCCTGAAGCACCCTGGATGCTTCCCGTTGATCATCCTGATATCCTGGCGCTGCAGCAAGAGCTTAAAAAAGTGCTGAGATTCTGGATGGATATGGGTGCGGACGGCTTCAGGGCTGATATGGCAGGAGCGCTTGTAAAGAATGCAAATATTCAGGGTAACGACCAGTTTTACACTACAAGAGATGAAGGCACCAGGAAATGGTGGAATGAGATCAGGGGCATTATGGACAAGGAATACCCCGGTTCTTTTATGGTTGCCGAATGGTCGCATCCCGAGTCAGCGCTGGACGGAGGAGGATTTCATGCAGATTTTTATCACTGGTTCCCGGGATACAACGATCTGCTTCAGAAAGAAAGCTGGCGTATCCTGAACGGTTACTCAGAGGGACACAGTTTCTTTGACAGGCAGGGAAAAGGCAGCATCACCGGATTTCTGCAGATGTATATGGATCAGTATAACAAGACAAAGGGAAAAGGCTATATCCTTCTTCCCCTGGGAAATCATGACCTGTCACGACTGAATATCGACCGCAGCCGGCAGGAGCTGGAAATGATCTTTGCCTTTTCCATCACCATGCCCGGGATACCTTTCATCTATTACGGGAATGAAATCGGGATGCGGCAACTGTATGGTTTGCCGCATGTGGAAGGGGCCTACAAGCCAAGGGCCGGCGCAAGAACACCCATGCAATGGATGCCGGGAAAAAACCTGGGATTTTCGTCAGGTGATCCTGAAAACCTTTATCTGCCGGTAGATACGGCAGCAGACGCGCCCAATGTTGCCGGCCAGGAAAATGATCCCCGTTCTTTACTGAACACGGTCAGGTATCTCATTCAGCTGAAAAAAAATGAACCTTCCCTGGCTGCCTATGCCGAATTTGTTCCTGTGTATGCAAAGGAGAATACCTACCCCTTTATATTTGCCAGGGCAGCCGGAAAGGAGACCATTATTGCCATATTCAATCCTGCCGGCCATGAAGCCCGGGCTTCATTCTCCCTGAACATCGCTGCAAAGAAACTTAAACTGCTTGCAGGTGATAAAATCAACATCTCAAATAAAAAACAGGATTATACACTGACCATGCCCGGCACAAGTTATGCAGTGTATAAGATGATTTACTAGACCGGTCACACTGCACCAAAAAAGCCCCACTTTATTGGTGAGGCTTCATTACAGAATATAGGGTCTGTTATTATCTCTTGTTCAGTACCTCCTTTTCATATTGCTGTATGACAGGGATGAATGTTTCACCGACAGGTACGTTGTTTTTCATGCAATAATAATCCCAGACTGCACCGAATGGTTTTGCTTTTGCTTCTTCCATCAGTGCAAGTTTCTCAAATCCCTGTCCGTTGTTTTCATATTTCCGCATTGTCTCTGCCGGATCGAGCAGCGCAAGCAATAATGCTTTCAGGGCAGCCCTTGTGCCAATCACATATGCCCCGATGCGGTTGATGCTGGCATCGAAAAAGTCGAGACCGATACAAACCTTATCCAGCTTGTCAGCCCAGACAATTTCCTGCATCAGTGACCTCACCTCATCATTCAGGGTAACCACATGGTCGCTGTCCCAGCGAATCGGACGGGTAACATGGAATAACAGCTCATCAATAAACTGGAACACTGCCGAGACTTTATCCGAGACCTGCTCGGTCGGGTGAAAATGCCCGATATCCAGGCAAAGCATCATTTTATTTACAATTGCATAGCCGAGGTAAAATTCATGTGATCCGACCGTGTAGGCTTCAGCACCGATCCCAAACAATTTTGATTCCACTGCATCGGCCATGTTTTTTGGATCATATTTTTTTGCGCTGATCACATCCAGCGAATCTTTCAGGATAGCCCTGTGCCTGAACCTGTCGACCGTCAGTTCTTTGGAACCGTCGGGAATCCAGATATTATGTACGGTCCTTGAACCAAGCTCCCTGCCGAAGAAATCACTGATTTCGCGGCAACGCTTCACATGTTCTATCCAGAAGTTTCGGATACCCTTATCTTTGGATGCAATGGTGAATCCTGAATCTGCCTTTGGATGAGAAAAAAGCGTGCAGTTGAAGTCAACACCGATACCCTGCGATTTTGCCCAGTCTGCCCAGCTTTTAAAATGTGCTGTCCCTATCTGGTCACGATCCACCAGTTTGCCGCCAAAATCGCCATAGCTTGCATGAAGGCTGATACGGTGCTTCCCCGGGATCAGCGAATAGGCTTTTTCAAGGTCTTTTCTAAGCTGTTCAATGGTCCTTGCTTTACCCGGATAGTTACCGGTTGCCTGGATACCTCCTCCTGAAAGGACCGAATCGGGCTTCTCAAAGCCACCCACATCATCGGCCTGCCAGCAATGCAAAGAAATAGCGGCTCCTGACAGACGGTCCATTGCCTTTTCGGTATCCACCCCTATGTCAGCGTATTCTTCGCGCGCCAGCTCATATGCCTTCTGAATTCTTGTTGATTTATCCATAATAATTATTTATTGAATTGTTGATTATTAATTTTAGTAATTTATTGCCAGCTTCCTGAACCTTTCATATGCCTTATCCCATGCTTCAAAGTTTTCCGGCTGATACGATTTGAATTCAAATGAATTCCTGATGATCTGCCTGATTTCAGACAATGACCTGGCATGGCCCAGTGCCATTGCCTGAACCATGATGTTGCCAATTGCAGTACCTTCTGCCGGTCCGGCCACTACAGGCAGTCCGGTAGCATTTGCAGTAAACTGGCAGAGCAGCTGGTTTTGCGAGCCGCCGCCAATAATATGAATTTTACTGATTTTCTTATCAGAAATACCCTTCAGACTTTCAATGACACCGCGGTACTTTAATGCCAGGCTGTCAAAAACACAACGTGAAAACTCAGCCGGGGTTTGAGGTACAGGCTGTCCTGTTGACCGGCAGAAATCTGCGAGGGCAGCTGGCATATCAACCGGATTCAGAAATGAGGAATCATCCGGATCAACCAGTGATCTGAAAGGATCAGCCTGTTCTGCCATTTTTACAATCTCGGGAAATGAATATTCCTTCTTCTGATTATCCCAGCAACGTTTACATTCCTGAATCAACCATAAACCCATGATGTTCTTCAGAACCCTGTATGTTTTTTCAACTCCTCCTTCATTTGTAAAATTAAAGGCAAGGGTCTGCTCAGAAATCAATGGCTTTGGTGATTCAATGCCCATCAGCGACCAGGTACCGGAACTGATATAGGCAAAATGCTCATCCTCGGCAGGGATGGAAGCAATGGCTGCGCCTGTATCATGTGTTGCAGGTGCAATTACGTTTATCTGCGGCACCTGTGTCTCCCGTGCCACATCGGCTGTGAGTCTGCCAATGATTGTACCCGGATCCACGATTTCCTGCATGATATCCATTGAGACACCGATGGCATCAAACAGTTCTTTCTCCCAGCCTCCTTTGACCGGATTAAACAGCTGTGACGTGGTTGCAAAAGTAAATTCCGATTTTTTCACACCTGTCAGAAAATAATTAATGATATCCGGGACGAACAACAAATCTGTTGCCAGTGTCATGATGGGAAGTCCATCCCGCCTGGCGGCAAAAAGCTGAAAAATAGTGTTAAACTGCATGAACTGAATCCCGGTGAGTTCATAAACCCTTTTTTTCGGGATAATCCTGAATAGTTCTTCCATTGCGTTATCGGTGCGATGATCACGGTATGCATAGGGGACGCCAAGCATGCTACCCTGCTTATCAAAAAGGGCATAATCCACTCCCCAGGTATCAAGGCCAATGGACTCGGGCTTCTGTTCGATACCTGCACATTCTGCTATACCGTGTTTGATCTCATCAAACAACCTTAGAAAATCCCAGTGGTAATTACCCAGCAGGGTGGTCATACCGTTATAGAAACGGTTGATCTCCTTCAGGGATATCCTTCCTTTATCCAGAATCCCGAGCACACCCCTGCCGCTTGAGGCGCCAAGATCGAATGCTAAATAACTGTGTCCGCTCATATGATTGTACAAAAATTAAATAATACTTTCCGGATACGGAAAATTATGAATTACAATGATTTGGCAATACCAAAGACAATTGTCGAAGAAATCAGTATGATCAATCCGATGACCAGTGTGGTTATTGTTTTCCTGCTTACGCCTTTCCATTCCTTTGTTATCAATCCCCACATATTGCTGAATATTATGCTCGAGGCCATCAGCAGGCTCCACCCTGCAACTCCTTTGAGAATGGATTCACCCATCCCGTAGAAGAACATCTGCAGATACCAGAGAATGCCTGCAATGATTGAAAAAGTATAATTGTTGATAAGGGGAGCTTTCAGAAAATCACCACCGGTCCTGTTTTTTATCTGCAGGAAGATACAGTAAGCCGCGTTGATGAGAAAACCCCCGAACATGATACATATGAATGAAGGATTGTTCTGGAACACTTCGCTGGCACCATGAGCCTGCGTGATGCCGGCAAGAGGCTTGCCGGCTGCAACTCCCATAGCAAAAGCAGCACTCATCAGACCTGAAAAAACAGCAACCAGAATGCCTTTCTTCATATTAAAATCCCTGACACCTTCTTTCTTGACATCATCAGATACCTCCCTGTCCTTCATCATACCGGCACGGCCATTGATGGCAATGCCAAGAATGCATATAAGCACTCCGAGCAGTGTTACGAGTCCTGAGCCGGTTGAAAGCAGATCACCAAAAGGAGGTGTACCCGGAAAGAGACCGGTAAATGCAGCGGGAGCAATGGATACCATTGCAGAAGGCAGTAAGGCTCCGAATACAAGTGTAAGTCCGAGTGCAATGGACATACCAAGGGACACACCGAGGTATCTCATTGATAACCCGAATGTTAATCCGCCAATACCCCAAAGCACGCCAAAAATAAATGGTTTGAATAATGTTGCTGCCGGGGCTTCACCAAACACTCCTGTCAGATCAGGAACCGTGGCAAATGAAAAAGCCCAGGGCGCGACGATCCATGAAAATACACCGCCTACCAGCCAGTATACTTCCCATGACCATGTTTTAACACGTTTGAATGGAATATAAAATGTACCGTTTGCAAATCCTCCAAGGAGGACAAAGATAGTACCCAGCAAAATTGCCATAATGATTTGAATTTATTTATAACATAAGGTTAAGAAACGATAAAAATATAAATTTTTTTTACATAATCCTGCCTGACAGCACGGAACTTTTTGCATCATGTACTTCATGATGTCCCTGCAGAAACGAAAAAAATGTTATAACATTGATGTACTTAACAGGTATTTTTTAGTTTTGTATGCACCGGACATGAAAGGGATGGAATGAAGATTGCGGATCATTGAGACGGATTGACCTTATCTGGTAAATATACCTGTGAACTCATCATACATTAATACAAGAAATATATTGAAAAATATCATGAAACCTTCTAATACGTTTTTGGCAGCTTTGATTGCGGCATTTCTCTTTGCAGCCTGCGATAATCAGTCTTTACGGCTTCAAAAGATGATCCTCCACAGCTTTGATTCTGCGGTACAACAGTATAAAATCATGGCTGACTCATTAAAAAACAAGCCGGGAATGCTTCCAAGGTCATGTCAGAGCGACGGCTCACTTATCACATGTAAACCTGACTGGTGGGTAAGCGGCTTTTTTCCCGGTTCTTTGTGGTATTTATATGAATACTCCGGCGATGATGACTTAAAGCAACTGGCCGAATATTTCACAAAACGCGTTGAAGAGCAGCAATATAATACAAGCACCCATGATATCGGATTTATGATATACTGCAGCTATGGCAATGGATACAGAATTACGCAAAATGAACAATATAAGAATGTTATCCTTTCGGCTTCAGAATCGCTGGCAACAAGATTTCATCCGGTTGTCGGGTGCATCCGTTCATGGGACTGGGGCGAATGGCAGTACCCGGTCATCATCGACAACATGATGAACCTTGAATTGATGTTCTTTGCTTCACAAAATAAAAACGATGAGAAGATGTACCAGATTGCTGTTTCGCATGCCGGTACAACCCTTAAAAACCATTTCAGGCAGGACGGGAGCAGTTACCATGTGGTTTCATATGATACCCTCACCGGCCGGGTACTGAAACGCCAGACCAGGCAGGGTTATTCAGATGAATCGTCCTGGGCAAGAGGCCAGGCATGGGCATTGTATGGTTATACCATGAGCTATCGTGAGACCGGAGAACCCAAATACCTGAACCAGGCAAAAAAAATAGCCGGTTTCATTATGAACCATCCAGGACTTCCTGAAGATAAGGTTCCGTACTGGGATTTTGATGCACCTGATATCCCCGGCACTTATCGCGATGCTTCAGCAGCAGCAATCATCTGTTCTGCATTAATCGAGCTCAGCCGGTCAGCGGATCCCTCCCAGGGCAGACAATACCTGGAGACAGCAGAGATGTTGCTTAAATCACTTTCTTCCCCGGAATACAGGTCTGACCCGGGGACCAACGGGAATTTTTTGTTAAAACATTGTGTCGGATCAATGCCTGAAAATTCGGAGGTTGATGTTCCTCTGACATACGCAGACTACTATTACCTGGAAGCGATGATGCGGTATAAAAAGCTTAAGGGATTTTAGAAATTTTATGGAATCCGTGTAATTCACCTGTACCTCATCTCTGCCTGGTCGTAAAAATCTTTAAGTATATGAAAAGCCTTTTTCTTTTTGCCATTCCGGCCAATAACACCTTTTCTGTTCCAGCCGTCCTGAATACCGGGCAATAATCTCCTGGGAGACCTGAAATCGCATAATATCCACGGAGACACTCCCCTGAACTGCGGGATCTTCATCAGCATCTCCAGTGTCTTTTTATAAAGGTCTTCCTGGTATTCCTCAGACCATCTGGTCAGTGCATCAGCATGCATTCCCTGTAAAGCCCCTCCCCCGCATTCACTGATGATAACAGGTTTGTTGTACGGTATTTTCCATGTAATGCTGTTACATTTTTCAGGAAGTCCGTCATACCAGCCGACATATTCATTAAAACTTATCACATCTACAAATTCGGCAAAAGGATCTTCCACAATTCTTAAATTCGGATCATTTTTATCGCCGCGGGCTTCCATGGCAGCCGAAACCAGCCTGGTATCATCCATGCTGCGTGCATGCTCTACCAGGCCTTTCAGAAAGCTGTTTCTTTCCCCGCTCAGAGGAGTCTCATTTGCCATTGACCAGATGATGACACTTGCACGGTTTTTATCGCGGTGAATGAGATCGGACAGTTGCTTTTTTGCAAGACCGAAAGTCTCCGGGTTATCAAACTGGATTGTCCAGTAAACAGGTATCTCTTCCCATACCATGATCCCCATCTCATCGGCCAGCCTTGCCATATATTCGTTATGGGGGTAATGTGCCAGGCGCACATAGTTGCAGTTCAGCTCTCTGGCCCAGTTCAGCAGCAATTGTGCATCCACTTCCGAATAAGCCCTTCCACCGCGCAAAGCATTCTCTTCGTGGATACAGATGCCTCTCAGAAAAACAGGCTTATTGTTCAGCAATATCTCTGTGCCTGATGTCTCAACTGACCTGAAACCGATTCTTTCTGAAATACTGTCAGACAGGCTGATGATATTTACGCGGTACAGTTTCGGATTTCCAGGTGACCACAGATCCATCTTATCAGACGATATATGAATGTCCGCATGGCCGTTAACATCACAGGTGAATTCACTGCTGATCTCCAGTTCAGGTATCTCAATGTGTATTTTTTGATTTTTTGTTTCACCGTCAAGCTTTACAAATCCTGCAATTTCGTTATTTGATCCTTTTTTTAACCGGATGGAATAGTCCAGGATAAATGTCGCAGGTACCTCTGCAATTATAACATCGCGGGTGATGCCTCCGTAATTCCACCAGTCGGTGTTCAATGTTGGCACACCTTCCATTTTACGTTTATTGTCAACTTTTACCACCAGCGAATTTGCCTTATCACGCAGTAAGGAGGTAATTTCATAATTAAAGGGAGTAAAGCCTCCGATATGTTTTCCCAGCTTTTTTCCGTTCAGGTACACGTCGGCTTCATAATTCACGGCTCCGAAATAAACAAACACCCTGTTGCCGGGTTTTGATTTCTCGTAATCAAAGACTTTCCGGTACCACACCGTGCCTTCGTAATAAAATAACTTCTCAGCCTGGGAGTTCCAGTCACCCGGTACCAGCAACGTAGGTGACATATCGAATGAATATTCAATCAAATCCGTCTTGTCTTTGGGTTTTTTGTCAAGAAAGAAACCTCCCCATGGATTGGGATTTTTATCAAATGGCACATAGCGGTATTCATAATAACCTGTCTCGTACGGATCGACGATATAGTTCCATCTGCCATTCAGCGAGATGGTTGTTCGATTACCGATATTAATGATTGTTGTCTGGGACCGAAGATTCGGACAAACCGGCAGAAGGAAAATTGCAAATATGAAAAGCAGATTTTTCATGACAACTGTGTTTTTAGTTCTTATCCTTCATTGTTATTTTTAATTCCCTGATCTGATTTTTTATCTATCATTTTTTTGATTTCCTGCAGCTCCTTAACATCGTTCATATCTTTGAACCTTAATGACTTTGATTTAGATTCAATCAGTTCGTTATATCCTATGATATTTATTTTCAGACCCTCAATACCTGCAATTTCTCTGTTTGAATAAGCCTTGTCAAATTCAATCCTGACCATAAAGTCATCCATAAGCTCAATCAGATTCCTGTTTTTTGGTATTTTGATGATATGATTAACTTTAAAAAACCTGATGGCTTCTGTACATTTTTCTTCCTTAAATCCCAGCTGTATAAGCGCCTTAAACAGGCGTTTAAGATTGGATTCATTGTTATTGATCCAGATATCCATGTCTGCTGTTACACGAACATATCCATGATAATTGACAGCGTGTCCGCCAATGATAAGGTATTCAACTCCATTTTCATTAAGGGCTGAGATAATATTTGTGTAAAAAACGGGGAATGTCATTCTATTTTAACAGATAAGTACCCTTTAACCTTTTTTCAATTTCAAGATGATAATGCCTGTTCATCTTTTTTGACCATTCACCCAGCTCGTATGATTTTTTCAACCGTTCAACAGGAGTCATCGCTGCACAGTATTTATGATAATCGGTAATTACACTCAGGTTTTCCATCTTAAATGAAAATACAGGATCAGTATATTCCAAAGATAAGCTGAATTATATTTGTATCAATATGAGATAAAATTAGGTAATAAATTGCAAAAAAAGAATTCCCGCGAACAATCTGCCGGACGGTTTAATAAAACTGCAGGACCATCAGACCAGGAACCGGCTTGTCCGGATGTCCTGCAGTTTTATGAGAACATGAGAATCTGGTTAAACAGTATATGTTGAGGACGCGGTCTCTCCTCCTCTTCCGGTCCAGTTGGTATGGAAAAATTCACCTCTCGGCTTGTCTGTTCTTTCGTAGGTATGTGCACCGAAATAATCGCGCTGTGCCTGTAGCAGGTTTGCCGGCAGCCTTTCAGAACGATAGCCGTCATAATATGCCAGGGCAGTTGAGAATGCCGGAACCGGAATCCCATGCATTGCTGCTGCAGAAACAACCTTTCTCCAGCCCTCTTGTGCGGCCACAATTTTTTCCTTGAAATAAGGATCCAGCAGCAGGTTTTCAAGTTCAGGATTCTTATCAAAGGCCTCTTTTATTTTAGCCAGGAAAACCGAGCGGATGATACAGCCTCCGCGCCACATCAGTGCAATTCCCCCGTTGTTCAGGTTCCAGCCGTATTCACCGGCAGCAGCACGCATCAGAACATATCCCTGTGCATAGGATACCAGCTTGGAAGCATACAGTGCATGCCTGATATCCTCTATAAATGCCTTTTTATCGCCGCTGATTTTTTTTACAGGTCCTGTCAGCACTTTCGAAGCACGTACTCGCTCATCTTTTTGTGCCGAGAGGCAACGTGCAAAGACCGCTTCACCGATCAGGGTCAGGGGAACACCCTGGTCGAGCGCTGCCACGGCGGTCCATTTTCCCGTTCCCTTTTGTCCTGCCGTATCAAGGATCTTTTCCACAAGGGGCTGCCCGTCCTCATCCTTAAAAGCAAGAATATCGCGTGTGATTTCAATAAGATAGCTGTCGAGCTCTCCCTTGTTCCATTCTTTGAATACTTCATGCATCTCATCCGGTGTCATGCCCAGCAGTTCTTTCATGATCTGGTATGCCTCGCAGATAAGCTGCATGTCGCCGTATTCAATACCGTTATGCACCATCTTGACAAAATGACCTGCCCCGTTTTCTCCAACCCAGTCACAACAGGGTGACCCGTCAGATACCTTGGCCGCTATGGCCTGAAAGACTGGTTTCACATGCGGCCATGCATCATTTGATCCCCCGGGCATAATGGAAGGTCCGAGCAGTGCACCTTCCTCACCGCCTGACACCCCTGTTCCGATATAAAGCAATCCTTTGCTCTCAACATATCTGGTACGGCGGATGGTATCCGGAAAATGGGAATTGCCTCCGTCAATGATAATGTCTCCCTTTTCAAGATGGGGGATCAGTTTTTCAATAAAATCGTCCACGGCCTGTCCCGCTTTAACAAGCATCATCACCTTCCTTGGACGCTTCAATGACTTCACAAGTTCCTCAATTGAATGGGTCCCGATAAATTTTTTACCCTTACCGCGACCTTCAACAAACCTGTCTACTTTTTCCACTGTACGGTTAAATACAGCTACTGTAAAACCCTTACTTTCCATGTTAAGTACAAGGTTTTCGCCCATTACGGCCAATCCGATTAAACCTATGTCTGCTAATTTTTCCATTTCCAATTGTTTAATTATTATGATTACTGATTTATTTTAACTTTGAATCCCAGTCTTTTTAACTTCCTTTGCACTTCCTGCCTCTTTTCTGAGAGGATGACCTGGTAAGCGTGGAACTCCCTTCTCAAAGGGTAACTTCCGCGCTGTTCTTCAAATGAAGAAGCAGATTCCCTTAACCTTCTGTCATCCTCAATGACCTTATATGTCGAAAGGATAGCCTTCTGTATGATCATATCATCGTTTTTGCCTGTGCAATCAACCATGATGTTCTTTTCAGATGGTTCAGGAATTCCGGAAGGGACCCAGTCATCGACTCCCAATCCGAAGAATTTACTCAGTGCACTTACACTCATCATGGTACCGTTCGCTTTACCATCTGCCGAATAACCGGCAATATGAGGTGTTGCGATAGCTGCCAGATGCATCAGCCCGGTATCGATAAACGGCTCGTTTTCCCAGACATCCAAAACAGCAGCAGAAACCGGTCCGGACTGCAAAGCAGCTTTCAGGGCAGCGGAATTGACTACCTCGCCCCTCGAACTGTTGATAATGATGGTACCTTCCGTCACTTTTTTGAGAAAAGCATCGTCAACCATGTGATATGTTTTGTCAATTCCGTCCATATTCAATGGTACGTGTAAACTGATGATGTCGCATTCCCTGATGATCCCCTCCAGTGAAATGAACTGGCAGGACCCTTCCTTTCTTTCGCGGGGAGGATCGTTCAGGTAAACATTCATTTCAAGATGTTCAGCCAGGCTGACAATCTTTGAACCGACATTACCGACACCAATCACTCCCAGCGATCTGTTTTTCAGATCAAATCCTTTTTGCTCTGACAGCGTAACAAGTGCAGAGGCAATATATTGCTGCACAGAGGATGAATTGCAGCCTGGTGCATTTGTCCAGAAAATGCCATTTCTTTCGCAATAAGCGGTATCGAGGTGGTCATATCCGATGGTCGCAGTGGCGATAAATCGCACCTTTGTGCCCCTGAGCAGCTGTTCGTTACATCTGGTACGGGTACGGATAATCAGTGCATCAGCATCCTGAACCATTGCATTTGTGATATCCCTTCCCGGCAGGTAAACAATATCTGCATATGGTTCAAGGGCACCTGCCAGAAAAGGTATTTTGTTGTCTGCAATAATCTTCATTTATAATTTTCGTAAAATAATATCCATCACTTTATTTGTTCTTGCTCCGGAAATACCGTTACTCGGACTCCTGCCAGTGCCCATAAGCTCTTCCACCACATCCCTTATCAGGTAATACTGAATGTTTTCAGGATTTTCGGGCTTGAATTCTGTTGTCTTTTCCTTTGTCCTGAGCACAATTGGAGAGAAGTCAAAGGCAGAGAACAGGATGCTGCCATATTCTCCTGTAATCTCCATCCTGTCGGTTCCTGAACTCTCATCCGCAACAAAACTCCATAAACCGGTTCCCACAATTCCGTTTTCAAACTGAAACGAAGATGCTACGGTATCCTCTGTAGCATAAAGGCCCTTCCTGTTTGAAAACACGCCGTACACTTCAGATATCTGTCCGAAAAAATAATCGAGTATGTCAAGCTGATGACAGGCAAGATCATAAAAATATCCACCTCCGGCAATATTTCTATTTACGCGCCATGGCAGATTGTTCTTATCGTGGTCTTCCTTTCTGGAGGCAGTGACCAGTTTGAGATCCACCGAGAGGATTTTGCCGATCTTATTTTCCTCTATCAGCTCCTTCACCTTCAGGAAGTAAGGCAGGCTTCGTCTGTAATATGCCACGAACAATGGCATCCCGGTTTCTTCAGCAACCCGGTTCATTCTGACACAATCGCTGTATGCAGCCGCCATCGGCTTTTCCACATATACAGGTTTACCTGCTTTCATGGCCCTGATGGTATATTCTGCATGATACAACGGAGGTGTTGCTACATAAACTGCGTTTATTTCAGGGTCTTTGATCAATTCATCCGCATCATCATACCATTTCGGCACCTGGTGTCTCTGTGCATAATCCTGTGCTTTTTTTCTGTCTCTCCTCATCACGGCTATCAGATCAGAACCGCTGATCCTGTTAAAAGCCGGACCGCTCTTCAGTTCGGTTACATTGCCGCAACCAATGATACCCCATTGAACACTCTTCAGAATCATCCGCTAACTGTTAATTCTTAAATCTGTTCCTGTATGACCACAACCCTATGGCAGGATTAGATATATAATAGATCCTTTCTCCTCCAGCCAGGTTAAATCCGTCCTTCAGTTTTTCAGGATTATATTTCTGCATCATCTGATCCAGTGCGGCAAAATTAAAATTGACCCCTTCAATTTCTTCACGTGTCAGGTTACCCGGGCAATAGGTAATGGTGAACCTTTTTTCTGACGAACCGTGTATCAGGTGTGCAGCTGCACTCAGGTTATTCTTCAGATCTTCATTTTTCTGCACATTATCAAGTATTTCGGGTGTGGTAAGATAGCCGTATTTCCGTATCAGCTTGTCAATCTCCCTATCCTCGCCAAATTCTCTCAGTCCCGGTGCCAGCACAATCAGCTCACCTCCGTCGGCAATTGCCATCCTTGTCCGGTAGATACTCTTATTTCCAAGCCATGTGCTTTTAAACTCTGACGGATCGAGATATACCACAACCTTTTTCAGCTCTTCATCCAGCATCTGAAAATTAACTTTCAATGACAATTCAACGGCCAGGTTGAAACATTCGATGTCGTCGCCGATATATAGTCCGCGGACTTTCAGTTTTCCGTCATCCCCCCTGCCGACGACGGTCTGCACATAAATAACAGGCAGATGTGTGGCAAAATGTTCCGAGGCGTAGTTGAGAACTCTCCTTACCGGATTATCCGCCCTGCCCATGATGCGTTCCATACCATAGACAGCACCAAGGAAATGACTCTTGTTGATACCTTCCGAACCGCCCGCACCGACAAAAACATTTTTATTATAATTGGCCATGCCGATCACCTCATGCGGAACAACCTGTCCTATAGACAATATCAGATCAAAACCGCCTTCGGCAATCAGGCTGTTAACCTGTGCAGGCCAGGGATAATCTACTTTCCCTGCGGAAACCTCGTACAAATACTCTCCCGGGACTTCTCCCAGCTTTACCAGGTCGCTGCGCCAGTTATGCTCGCGGAACAGCGATTGAGGTATCTCACCGAACATCTCTGAGATCTCCTGCGATGTCATGGGGAAATGGGTTCCGATTGCAGGCAGAATGTCGGTAAGCTTTTCCCCGTAATACTCCCATGCATACCTTGTCAGCTCGCCTGCATGTGAATGAAACCTGGTGAAATCGGGCGGCAGGGCAAGCACTTTTGTCTTTTGCCCCAGTTTTCTCAGTGCTTCGAACAGACCGTTTTTCAGATCTTCGTGTCCCAGCACATCATTTTCCGAACCCCTGCTATATAGTAACATATTTTAGATTTTTATGTTGATAAATACAATTAATCTTAAACCATGAATCAATGAATTGATCTTTCATCCTGATAATACATTTTCCTGTGCCATTGTCTTTTTCATTTTGCCGAGACAGGCCATGGTTATTACAAGTCCCAGTACTATTCCCGCTGTATTATAGTACATATCATTCGGGTTGAAAGTCCTGCCCCCGATAAATTTCTGTACAAGCTCCGTTGCAACCGCAAAGGCAATCCACATCAGGATATAAAGCACTTTAATAATGCCTTTTTTACTGACAATCCCCCTATTGCTTTTCACATAAAGCAATCCGAGTACGAAGTAAACAACCAGGTGCTCAATGTAATCCATGCGAAAATCCAGTCCCCATACCACTACCCTTGATTTCGGTGTTTTTGGTATGACCGAGAGAATGATAACCATGATAAACCATACATGGAAAACAATATTCAGCAACCTGTTCTTATTAATAATCATTCTTTGCTATCTGAATCAGTCCCAAAAGAATTTATGAAACCACTTCTATCAGGGCCTGAATGTTTTCAGTTGTAACTCCCGGTGGCATTCCTCCTGCACAGGACAATATAAACCTGTCTTTATGTTCAAGTTCTTCAATTTGCTGTTTTACCGCTTTCGATACTTCTTCAGGTGTGCCACCTGCAAGCACGTCTCTGGGAGGAATGCTGCCAAGTATGGCCATTTTATTATCAGTCAGCTCTTTGATCCTGTTCACGGTAGTTTGTATTCCCGGGTTGTAAAGATTGATGCCAATCTCCGGGTAAAAAGCAACAGATGATTCACATTCAGCATCATTATGAAAAAATTTTACCCTGACAGGTACATCATAAATCTGTTTGAGATATGGCAGACCGAACTCCTTAAATTCATCCGTACCGATAAAACCAACGATATCATCCAGAACAAGTATCCCGTCTGTTGCCGGAAAGGTTTTTCGCTGAAGGTCATGCCACTCAACAAGGAAATCAGTAATGACTGTCATCAGTTTATGAATCCGGGCAGGATCCATCAGGCACGCCATCATAAACTCGCTGACTCCCATCAGAAAAGTGGCAATATTCAGAGGTCCCCTGGATACCGAAAACCGGATACGGTGCCCGGCAGATTCGATAGCAGGCTGCATCAGCCTGAGGCGGTTAAGCATAAAAGGCAGCAATCCGTCAGTTCGCGGATTTGGTTTCATAACTTTATCAATGTCATCGGTGGAATGGATGATCTTTTCGGCAAACGGAAATTCGTTTTCATAAAACAGGCACCTGGCACCGAAAGCAGAAGGTTCGGTACACATGCCATACTCGCTCCAGAAACCAGGCAGGAACCAGGTATCGGGAAATGTTTCAATGGCCTTTATGTTAGCCCTGAACCACAGATCGTCACTTGAAAAGTAGTCGATGATTTTAATACCATACCAGTTGGGCAACCAGGGACAGTCGATGATGAACCCTGTTGGTATTTTCCCAGGAGTTTTGCCATCCAGAAGTTCTGCCAGGTCGTCCCATTGCTTATCGGTCATTTTTCACTTCTTTAATGATAATTATCATTTCGTTAAATTCCGGATAAAGTTATACTCCTATACTCCTCCGAAGGCGCTGTAACCGCCATCAACAGGTATGATGACCCCTGTCAGGAACTTTGATACATCGGAAAGAAGAAAAAGAGTTGTGCCCTGCAATTCTTCCACTTCACCATAACGTCCCATTGGTGTATTGTTTATTATCTTTTTACCCCGTGCGGTAGCTTCACCTGTTTTTTCATCGATCAACAGGAAACGGTTCTGGTTTGTAAGGAAGAATCCGGGCGCCACAGCATTGACCCTGATACCTGTTTTTGCAAAATGCACAGCCAGCCATTGCGTAAAATTATTAATGGCTGCTTTGGCTGCCGAATATGCAGGTATCTTGGTCAGTGGCTTGTAAGAGTTCATTGAAGAAATATTGAGTATGGTTCCCTTTCCTGCTTCCAG
Source organism: Bacteroidales bacterium (assembly GCA_016933335.1). GTDB lineage: Bacteria > Bacteroidota > Bacteroidia > Bacteroidales > UBA10428 > JAFGPL01. The sequence goes on from JAFGBD010000017.1 coordinate 59,871, forward strand.
CATATCTTTAGAAAGCACCATCGAGGGCAATATAGTTCCCATGAAATTCAGGTCAAATACTTTTTGAAAGCCTTCCATTTGCAAACCGTAGAATGTTTCTTCAAGGGCAGCCACCTTATTGCTTTCCATCTGCTCCTGTTTGGTGGTGGCTGAAGGATGGTTGCCTCCCGCACCATTGATCAGGAAACCGATTTTCCCGAGTTTCCGGTTGATCTCTTCCCTGGCTTTTTCCAGTGAAGCCTTATCAAGGACATTTGCCTCCACACCAATGCACTCAACACCTGATTCCTTTTTAATTTCAGCGGCAACTTTATCAGCCATTTCCTTGTTGATGTCAAGAATGGCAATTTTCATACCCACCGATGCCATTCCCTGCACCAGTGCTTTTCCGATTACACCTGCACCTCCGGTGATGGCACAGACTTTTCCGTTTAAATCGTCAAATGATAACTTTTTCATATTGCATCCGGTTTTTATTAATATTCAAGATAGTAATTTAGATTCTCTTTTGTTATGATATCTATAGGTAAATATATGTTTTTATTGCATTCTTTTTTAAGGACCAGATGATTGAGCAGAGCCATGATCCCGTGGTATCCCTGTTCAACCGGTTTCTGACTGATCAGGAAATCAATGGTTTCATTCTCCAGGAAAGGAATATTTTCCTCAATAAGATCATAACCTATTAATCTGATTTTTGTTTTCAACCCGGCCAAATACTTTGCCACTTTATATACCCTGGAACTTGGAACAAAAATCCCGTTGATATTACCGGACTTTTTAAAAACAGCCTCCAGGGTAAGATCCACAAATTCCTGACTGGTATTTTCAATATTGATTGTTTTGATCCTTATCTTATTATCAGGATGATCGGTAAAATATTTTTCAAATCCCCTGTTTCTTTTCAAAATATGCCTGTGATTGGCAATTTGTTTTGAAATATTGACAACCAGAATTTCAGAATCCGCAATTAATCCAAGGCTCATCAGTTTCGCAGCCAGGTACCCGCTTTGAACCGAGTCCTGACCAATATAAGACAGATAGTCCATGTCTTCAATATTTGAATTGACAAAGACATAGGGAATATGATTCCTGATACAGGATTTAACCAGATTGACCGACTGCCTGTATTGAACAGGGGCAAACAACAATCCGTCGGGTTTTGACTGTATGACCTTATGAGCCTGCTTTTGGAAAGAAGCAGTATCGAACTGGTCAAAATGAAGGTATCTGGCTTCAATGCCAAAATGACTGATTTCCGCAATCGCCTTTTCCATTCCTGCCATCGGAGCTTTCCAGAAACTGCTGTCTTCCTGGGAATCCGGTATCAGAATGATGAACCTGTACTTCTTTTTGGAAGCAAGTACGCTCGCCAGAATATCGGGCCTGAAATGAGCTTTCTCGATTATCTTCAGTATTTTTTTTCGTGTCTCCGGCGAAACCTGCCCGCGATCATGAATTACCCTGTCGACCGTGCCAATGGATACCCCGGCCAGTCTGGCTATGTCTGTAATCGTTATTTTTTTCCGTCTTTTAATAAACAGGCAATTTAAGGAGAAATAAACATGGAATTTTTCCCGTGTACGTACACGCAATACAGACAAAAATATTAAAAAAAACAAGAAAATGAATAAATTTTTTGTATTTTCGTGTGCGTACACGGAATATAATCATTTAATTTTTTAAATATGAAACTTGAAAAATATTCATTTGGACTTGGTGACAGGTTCGGACAGCAGGGTTTTTATCAGTTAAAAGCCATTATTAAGGCGAAAGAAGCCGGAATTGATATCACACCGGTGTGGAATAAATCAAACAGGGAACATAACATTGTACATACCGAGCCTGGTGATGTGAGGATTGAAGCGGACCAGGCGGTTAAAAAAGCCGGCTGGAAGGGACAGTACCTGGTGGATGCCGATCATATCAACCTGGGAAATGTGGAAAAATATATCAGCTCGTCTGACTTTTTCACCATTGATGTTGCTGATTACATTGGCAAGAAGGCGTCAGACGAAGATATTAAGGTATTCATTGATAAAAACAGAAAATACATCGGCCAGTTATTCATCCCGGGAATTCAGAAACCATTTAACGTAACTGACAACCTGATGAGAAAAATATCCGAGACTTTCCTGTATGCAGCAAAAGAAGCTTCCAAGATATACAATTTTATCGCCGAGCGGAAAGGCGCAGAGAACCTGGTACCTGAAGTGTCTATGGATGAAGTGAATTCACCGCAGACACCTGTTGAAATGTTTTTTATCCTGAATGCACTGGCTCATTATAATGTGCCGGTTCAGACCGTTGCACCCAAATTCACCGGGAGGTTCAATAAAGGAGTTGACTATGTTGGTGATATCAGGCAGTTTACACAGGAATTTGAAGAAGATCTGCTTGTCATTGACTTTGCCATTAAGGAATTCGACCTCCCATCCAGCCTGAAGCTCAGTGTGCACTCGGGGAGTGACAAATTCAGCATCTATCCTGTCATGGGAGAGCTGATCAAGAAACATGACAAAGGTATCCATGTAAAAACAGCAGGGACCACCTGGCTTGAGGAAGTGATCGGACTGGCACTTGCAGGGGGAGAAGCCCTGGAACTGGCAAAATCGATTTATACCAAAGCCCTTGATCGCAGGGATGAGCTGTGCGGGCCTTATGCAACTGTCATAGATATTAATGAAAATGAATTGCCTTCGCCTGAAACGGTAAAATCATGGACTGGTGAAAAATTTGCAAACAGCCTCAGACATGTTCCCGGGCATTCTGATTATGATCCTAATTTCAGACAGCTGATACATGTGGGATATAAAGTAGCTGCCGAATACGGCAATGTTTATATCCAACACATCAATGCAAATGCAGAACTGGTGGGTCAGCAGGTCTTCGAAAACATATACGGAAGGCATATTTCAAGACTGTTCGCATTGTAGGTCAGTTCAGATTTGATACCTGATCGCAATAAACACCTGAATCTTTGATAGAAAATTGTAATCATGTATTGAAGCAGTCAGTTTATTTCCGACTGATCGAACTGTATATTATCCTGTTCCAACTAAATCCCCGTCTGATTTTGTATTTCTCAGGCAGGCTTGCTAATTTTAAGTAGTTGAAATTGTTATTAAAAAATAAATAATAAACTATGAAAAAATTCCTTGATGATAATTTTGTTCTGCAGACAAAAACTGCTCAGATATTATACCACGAGCATGCCAAAGACATGCCAATCATTGATTATCACTGCCACTTGAGTCCTCAGGAAATAGCGGACAACAAGAAATTTGATAATCTTGCCCAGATCTGGTTGTATGGTGATCATTACAAGTGGAGGGCAATGAGAACCAATGGCGTGGATGAGAAATATTGTACAGGAAAAGTCTCTGACTGGGAAAAATTCGAAAAATGGGCGGAAACCGTTCCGCATACCATCAGGAATCCCCTGTATCACTGGACGCATCTCGAACTCAAAACCGCCTTCGGCATTGAGAAAATACTAAATCCAAGGACAGCCCGGGAAATATTTGAAGAAGCTTCAGCCAAACTGAGAACGGATGAATTCTCTACCCGAAACCTGATGAGAAAATACAAGGTGGAAGTTGTCTGTACAACGGACGATCCCGTTGATTCCCTGGAACATCACAGGAAAATCAGAGAGGATGGTTTTGAGATCAGGGTATTGCCGGCATGGCGGCCTGACAAGGCCATGGCAGTCGAAAATCCACAAAAGTATAACGAGTATGTTGACCAGTTATCCAAAGCAGCTGATAAGAAAGTATCGACATTCAGTGATCTGATGGATGCCCTGGAGACCAGACATTCCTTCTTTCACCAGAACGGCTGCCGTCTTTCGGATCACGGACTGGAAACCATGTATGCCGATGACTGTACGGATAAGGAAATAGATACCATATTCAGCAAAATAAGAGGAGGCAAAGCACTCAATGCTTCAGAGATCACACAGTTCAAATCTGCCATGCTGTATCACCTGGGTATCATGGACCATAAACGCGGATGGGTTCAGCAGTATCACCTCGGCGCATTACGAAATAACAATACCCGGCTTTTTAAACAGCTCGGACCTGATACGGGATTTGATTCCATCGGTGACTGGAACATGGCCATTCCGATGTCGAGATTGCTGGACAGGCTCGACAGCAGCAACCAGCTGGCAAAGACCATTCTGTATAATCTCAATCCAAGGGACAATGAATTGATTGCCACCATGATCGGCAATTTCCAGGATGGCTCTGTTGCAGGCAAGATACAGTATGGTTCGGGATGGTGGTTCCTGGATCAGAAAGACGGCATGGAACGGCAGATGAATGCGCTTTCTAACCTTGGACTGCTAAGCCGTTTTGTTGGTATGCTAACCGACTCGAGAAGCTTTCTTTCTTATCCGCGGCATGAATACTTCAGAAGAATCATGTGCAACCTTCTGGGAAACGATGTGGAAAACGGCGAAATTCCGGATGACATGGAATTACTTGGCCAGATGGTTAAGAACATTTGTTATTACAATGCCAGGAATTATTTCAGGTTCCACGAAGTTAAAATCTGATCCAAAAGGAGTTGACTTTTAAGATAAAAGGCTGCCAGAATTCTGCCTGGCAGCCTTGGTTTTTTTTATGATCTCATTGGTGTCAGAATCCACCCTGCAATAAACTATGGAATCAGCTTAGCATTCAATGAGATATTCAGAGCAGCCAGTGCCCTCGAAACAGGGCAGTTCTTCTTTGCATCCTCCGCCAGTCTCTGAAAAACATCTTCATCAATACCTTCAATCCTGGCTTTTGTTTCAAGGTGGACTGAAGTAATGGCCGGCTTTCCGTCTTTATTCCCAAGGCTCACGGTAGCCCTGGTATTCACTTCCAGCGGCTGATAGCCCTTTCCTGCCAGGATATTGGAAAACGCCATTGAGAAACAGGCTGCATGTGCTGCTCCTATAAGTTCTTCCGGATTCGTACCCTTTCCGTTTTCAAACCTGGAAGCAAAAGTATATCCGGTTTCATATCCCGTTGAATGAAGACTGATCTTACCCCTGCCCTCTTTAAGGTTTCCGTTCCATATTGCTGTTGCACTTGAAGTTTTCATGATTATTATTTTGATGTGAATAGCTATGTTTTATTTCTTCCGGGCTTTCAACTTTATTTCGTCTATTGCTGACTGTATCACTTTATCTGTTCCGGAATCTATATCTGATATATCATTTTTTACATTGATATCCGGCGCTATCCCGATTCCCTCGTATGATTTTCCGTCAGGCATTTCGACTTTCTGGGGATCCAAAGAATAATACCATCCGTTTGCCAGCTCCCTTCCAATCATGATACCATGTGCCCCATTCGTTGTATCTCCTATCAGAGTGACATTCGGAAGAGCTTTAAATACCATAACCGATCTTTCCCCTGCACCAATCGTGTAGCGATCGATAAGGACCATAACAGGCTTGTTTATGTAATTTCCCGAAGGATTGATATTCCATTCTTTCCAGGCAGTGTAATCGTTTTTTCCACTGCCATTCTTTGTTTTGCTTCTGAAAACAAAACGGGTCTTATCGACCAGCCTCCCAATTTCTGAAAAACAAAAAGTAAAGTCTCCGCTCTGGTTATGACGAAGGTCAATGATAATACCGGCGGCCGATTCATACTGAGTAAGAAAATCATCCAGCTCGAGAAAACTTACTCCCACATAATCGAAATAGATGTACCCGATGTTCTCATCCCTGATCTTTCCGTAGATATAACTTTCATCGGATGATTCTTCAAAACCTGTTTCCAGGTAATTGTTTTTAACAACTGATCTGTTAAATAACTCATCATCTGTTTTTTCCCTCCTGATCCTGCTGGAATAGAATATCTCTCTGTCTGGTGCTATAAGGATTACATTACCATCATCCAGGATTGCCAGTAAATCAGAAAGGATGTCGAATAACTCATCCTCCGAAGTATTCGGGCCAACCAGAGGCCTGTATTTGTTATAGGCTGATTCCCAGCTGACATTCCGTTCTTCAAATGGTGCATATTCTTCGTAAAAGGTATGCCACAGGTTCTCGAATACAGCCTCCGGGTTGTTTTCAGGCTGTTCTTCAAATATTTTCTCACAGCCGGATAACATTATTGAAATGAAAAAGATAATGACAATATGGTTCCTGAAATATTTCATTTATTAAAATCTGTATGAGGATGAAATAAATAATATATTGCGAAAAGAAAGCAGGTTCCGTGGTTCACCGGAATGTATGAACTCAAACAAATAACAGGCCCCGATTGAAAAACGACTGCTTAGCTTATAACTGTAATTTGCTTCAAAATCAAGGGATTGCAATTTATTCAGAGTGACAGGTTTTCCGTCACCAATCAGGCTCATCATGGTTTTAAAGCCGGAGTGCGAACCTGAATATTCAAAGAATACGTCATCATAAACCAGGTAAGGTGACCGGGCCAGCCATGATACAACAGGTAACCTGATTACAGCAGCAAGCCTGCTCCTTTCATTGATGCTGCAATTATATTTTCCAAACCCGCCTAAGCCAAAAGATGTAAAATATCCAAAATGCCCGGAGCGTCCGTAAGAATAAATAACCTGTTGAATATCCGAGGTAATAATCCCTCCGGCGGTGACTGAAGACTTATTGAGTGTTTTAAGCTTTTTACCAAGCATATAATATGCATCGATAAGAATAAAAAAATGAGGGTTTACAGTTTGAGGTTCACCATCTTCAATAAAATGATAGCTTTCAGAAAGCATTGGAGTATAATTGCTGAAACCAATCCAGATTCTTTGATATAGACCGGCTTCTCTCTCATAATTCACCCCGAAGTTTATCATGGAGAAATCTTTGTGAACAAACGGCGAAAAAACCAGATCCTGACGCATTATTTTCCCTGCTCCGAGATAAACGGAAAGCCCGTTATGCCTTAGATCCTGTCCGCTGGATATCGCAGCAAAGAATGTAATGAAAGCAGTGAATAAGAAAGACTGGCGAATCATAATCATGCTGCTTTAATTGTTTTTAACCATGATCAAACTCATGGGCATTCTTTAATCCTGCTACAAATTTAATAATATAACATAGCAAATTTTGTTTTGTTTAAGGAACGGTTCATGAAACCGTTTTAATTAAATCTAGCTGACAACAGGAAAAACATTCGTTTTTTGTACTCCCAGTGGTGAAATATAAGCATTATGCCAAAAGAGCTACAGGAGGACCTGGGCTTTATTTGGAATAAATTCCTACTTTTGAAATTCCGTTTCAGGATAAATAAGAAAAAATTAATGATAAAACAATAGTATTATTTTAAAGAATTATATTGAAAAATCAATGAAAAAGAAGATGGGATTTTTTAGTTTACGGAGAATAGTTGTTGTACAAAATATCCCTGGTGAAAATTAATATATCACTGCCTTATTCAATAATTCAGGAAGATTAATCATGCTTAAAGAATTTTCGATTTTATGGTTGCTGCTTGCCACTTTATTCTGCACCCCGGCATATACCCAGCTGAAATCAGCCCGAAACCCCGTTATTCATGCTGATGTCCCTGACATGTCAATGCTCCGTAAAGGCGATACTTATTATATGAGCAGCACCACGATGCACATGAGTCCGGGTGTGCCCGTTATGAAATCGAAGGACCTTGTTAACTGGCAAATCGTGAACTATGCCTGCGACATCCTTGATACCATTGACGAATTAACCCTTAACAACGGTAAAAGTGCTTATGGCAGCGGATCATGGGCCAGTTGTATACGTTACCATGACAAAACCTACTACGTTTCAACATTTGCCCGGACAACCGGTAAGACCTATATCTATTCTACCAAGAATATCGAAAAAGGCCCGTGGAAAGTTACTTCATTCAAACCGGCATATCACGACCAAACATTGTTTTTCGACGATGACGGACATGTCTACCTGATATATGGAAATGGCCGGCTCAGGATCGTTGAGATGAAAGAGGATCTTTCAGGAGTAAAATCCGGAACAGACCGTGTGCTCATTGAAAATGCAAGTTTGCCGGCCGGAAACAATATCGGACTTGGTGCTGAGGGTTCACAGCTTTTTAAGGTGAATGGGAAATATTATCTCTTCAACATTACCTGGCCGAGAGGTGGAATGCGGACAGTGGTTATTCACAGGGCCGAAAAGATTACCGGTCCCTACGAAGGCAGGCTTGCTTTGCAGGATTTGGGTGTTGCTCAGGGCGGGCTTATCGACACACCTGGTGGCGATTGGTATGCTTATCTTTTTCGCGATTTTGGATCGGTTGGCCGTATCCCGTATCTTGTTCCGGTAAAATGGGAGGATGGCTGGCCGGTACCGGGCATCAACGGCAAGGTGCCTGAAAAGCTGAACCTCCCAGCCAGTAACGGATTGATCCCGGGCGTTGTCGCATCCGACGAATTTAACCACAAAAAAGATGAACCTGCGCTGCCATTGGTGTGGCAGTGGAATCATAACCCGGATAACGAACTTTGGTCGGTGGCACAACGAAAAGGTTATCTGCGGCTAACCACCGGAAGGACCGATACAGCATTTCTGCTGGCCAGAAACACACTTACCCAGCGGACAATAGGGCCTGAATGTTCCGGTTCGACAAGCATTGATGCAACAGGTATGAAAGACGGCGATTTTGCAGGCCTCGTCCTGTTACAGAAAAAATACGGACAGGTAGGAGTAAGAATGGAAAACGGGAACCTTTCAGTTGTAATGGTTAGTGCCGAATCAGGCCGGCCGGTTGAGGTTCAGCGTGTTCCGCTTTCTCAGAAAACAGTTTATCTGAAAGCCGAGTGCAACTTTAAAGACCGAACCGACCTTGCCTTTTTCTATTACAGCCTTGACGGCAAAAACTGGGAACCGGTCGGAAACCAGCTAAAGATGGAATACACATTGCCTCATTTCATGGGCTACCGTTTCGGGCTTTTCAACTATGCTACAGAACAGACAGGCGGATATGCTGATTTTGATTTCTTCCGGATTGATGATACAATCTCCGGTAATACCCAAAAGTTGTGAAATACGGTATGGATCACAATCGACACCGGAATATCGTGACCTCAAAAAGACATTCATAACCTTGTGTCAATGCCTAAGGTTGATACTCCATTGAAAACCGGCCGGATAAGTTTTAAACAGAATTGCTCTGATCCTGTAAAAAAACGGATAACCTTTAAACGATCTCATTGCCTGTCCCGATATAACGGGAAGCAAACCATAGGGCAAGCAGTGAGGGAGCGAATAATTAAACCAAACATATTCTGATGAAAAAAGCAATTAGCATTTTTATTTTTGCATTAACGGCACACTGCATTTCGGCTGAAAGTGGTCATCAACTCTGGTTGCGTAATTCAAAGGCCAACCCGGTAACGATAGTATGCAAAAAGAAATCGGCTACGATTTACCTTGCCATGGAAGAGCTTCAGCATGGATGGCAGGGAGCAGCCAATGCATCGTTCGTGCTTACTGTCAAGCCTGACAAAGCCATCAAAGGCGATGGTTTTAAACTGAGCGCCAATAATATCCAGGCAAATACCGATCTTGGCATTTTATACGGAGTGTACGAGTTATTGCGTCGCCAGCGAACCGGCCGGCCTGCTGGCAATGAAACATGTAACCCGGATTACGAACGACGCATTCTGAACCACTGGGACAACCTCAACGGCACCATTGAACGCGGCTATGCCGGCCTTTCCGTATTCTGGCGTGAAGGCGATAATGCTTTTGTGGTTACGGAAACCGACAGGCAGTTATGGCGCGAATATGCACGGGCCAATGCATCGGTGGGAATTAACGGATCGGTGCTGAATAACGTGAATGCATCGCCCGATATGCTTACCGCTGAAATCCTAAACCGGGTAAAGGCAATTACCGATATCCTTCGCCCATACGGAATTAAAACCTACCTCTCGGTAAAATTTTCTTCTCCTGCGATGATTGACGGGCTGAATGATTCCGATCCTTTAAATCCCGAAGTAATAAAATGGTGGAACAACAAAGTCAAAGAGATCTACAGCCTGATTCCTGATTTTGGCGGTTTCCTGGTCAAGGCCAACAGCGAAGGCCAGCCCGGTCCGCAGGATTACGGCCGTAACCACGCCGATGGAGCCAACATGCTGGCTGATGCATTGAAACCTTACGGTGGCCTGGTCATGTGGCGTGCTTTTGTTTACAAACCATCCGGTGAAGACCGGGCCAAACAGGCCTATAATGAATTTATGCCACTCGATGGTCAGTTTCGCGATAACGTGATCATCCAGGTGAAAAACGGGCCCGTGGATTTTCAGCCACGCGAACCATTCAGCCCGCTTTTCGGAGCAATGAAGAAAACTTCGGTCATGGCTGAACTGCAAATTACACAGGAGTACCTGGGACATTCCGTTCACCTGGTATATCTCGCCCCCATGTGGGAAGAATTCCTGCAGAGCGACACATACCAGACGGGCATTGGCAGTACGGTTGCCCGTTGTACCGATGGAAGTATATACCCCCTGAAACATACTGCCATTGCGGGGGTGGCTAATATCGGACTGGATACCAACTGGTGCGGGCACCATTTTGCACAGGCAAACTGGTATGCTTTTGGCCGTCTGGCATGGAACAATCATTTAACCAGTGAACAAATTGCCGGTGAATGGATTAAACTGACTTTCGGGCAAATTGCCGAAAAGGCAGATCCTTCAGGCACTGTGATTAAAGCAGAATGGAACCTGAATTTTCTGAAACCGGTTAAGCAGATGATGTCAGACAGCCGTGAGGCCGCGGTTAATTATATGATGCCGCTTGGATTGCATCATATTTTTGCACCGGAACATCATTATGGCCCCGGTCCCTGGTGGGCTCCCGGGGGAGTGAGGAAGGACTGGACACCGCCATACTATCACCAGGCAGACAGTTTTGGAATCGGTTTTAATCGCACACCTTCCGGCAGCAATGCAGTAAGTCAGTACCATGAACCGCTCCGTTCGCTGTTTGCCGATCCTCAAACCTGCCCTGAAATATTCCTGTTGTGGTTCCATCACCTTCCCTGGAATTTTAAAATGAAGAGCGGACATACATTGTGGGATGAAATATGCTATCATTACGACAGGGGCTTGCAGGAGGTCCGACAGTTTCAAGAAGCCTGGGACAGGGCCGAACCGTATATCGATCACCGGCGATTTACCGAGGTACAAAGCAAGCTTCGTGAGCAGTGCCGCAATGCGCAAATCTGGAAAGATGCATGCCTGCTCTATTTCCAGCAGTTCAGCAGGAAACCAGTTCCTTATGATATGGAACGTCCGGTGAACGATCTGGAAGATTTGATTAAAATGGATTTCAGAAAGCTCTGAACAAATATAATACCTCAGGATTTGATATTAGACCGCAGGTCTGTTGTAACATTTACAGGCTTATTGTGATCCAGCAGGGATTAGTTCGCTCGCACAAACATGCCCGCCAGCCTGCTCATGATCCCAGCTGGTATTAAAAAAAAAAGCAGCCTCTGGCTGCTCTGTCATTCAAAGCTTAACGCTGATTTATAGTTTCGATAATAATTTTTCTACTTTCAATTATATGTTTTTGATCCTCCTACACTCTGAAAATATATAATCCATCAGGATATTCAATGATGTTATGTTCAATTACATCATCATCGTTTTTTCTATTACAATCAATTGACCAGTTGAATTATAAATTTCAAGATATAATTCTTACCCATTGAATACTTGGCACTTGACTTTGTGCAGAAATCATCGTTTATATTAGAAGAATAGCGAGCAGAAACGTTCTCATGATCTTAGTTGTAAGTAGCAAGTTCACTTAATAGATTTTGTCGAAAACTTATGATCGAATTTCGGTCTTGTAATATTCTTGAAACAGTAATTTTAACCATTTTATATGGTACTAATGCCTTATTACTTTAAAGTTAGAAATTTGATCATCTTTGTATATCCTCAAATAATATAGTCCGGCTGTCTCTAGGTTTATCTTAAATGTATGATTGCCATACAGTTGTAATTCATTTATTCGATATTTCTGAATAAGTGCTCCTTTTGAATCAAAAATTTCTATTGTCGCACTTTCAGTTACTTTTTCTATGAATTCAACCATAATAAAATCTTCGGTAGGATTTGGAAAGAGTCTTATAAGATCTTTATCGCTTGCTTGGTCGATTCCAAAGGTGTTTTCCACAGTAATGATTACAGTATCCTTGAATACGCAGCCATTATAAGAAACCTGTACTGAGATTACATGATCTCCAGGATCGATATCCTTTCCAATAATAATAAGATATGGTTCCTTGGTTGTATTGCTCCAAAGATAAGAGTATTCAACTGGGTAGGGCCCCAGGATCATATCTTGGTTATCTCGGATAACCGTATCATTACCAAGGGAAATGATGGGCATTTCATTGATCCTTAATTCAACTTCTTTAGCAATCCCTTCACATCCTTCTTGAGTTTGTGTGACATAGTATAGAAAAGATCCAGGAATATTAGGCAATGAGTCAAGCTTATTCCCAATGTGAATTATATTTTCAAGAGTAAGATTATTGTACCATCTAATGCTATCACCAGTGGCCTTTAATGCCAGCATTTCATCACCTTCACATATTTGAACATCAGAAGCGACTGGTGGTAATGGCAATTCTTTTATTCGTACTTCTACCTGTTCAGCAGGCCCTTCACATTCATCCCTTGTCTGAGTGGCATAATAGACATACAAACCTGTACCTAGTATCTCAATTTTGAGAGCACTATCAGATTGAATTAAGTTTTTCATCTCAATATCGCTATACCACCTAATACTATCACCAATAGCAACTATCACCGGAATCTGCTCACCCTCGCACACAGATACATTTGAAGCCACAGGAGCGACTGGTAATTCATTTATTGTTAGTGAAATCTTTGTGTTCAGACTTTTACATCGCTTTATTGTGTTTGTAACATAATAGGAATAATTTCCAGCAATAGTTATTCCAGGGGTGTAAGTATTTCCAGTATATATAAGATTTTGGAGGTCGGGATCACTGTACCATAGTATGAGTTCCCCTAATACTACTAAATCAACAGATTCCCCCTCACAGATGGCCGTATCTATTGCAATGGGAGCAGAAGGTATAGGATTAATTGTCAGTACAGAAGTATCTGAAAAACTTTCACATCCATCAACTGTCTGCGTCACATAATATTTGTATATCCCTACATCGGCTTTACCGGTTGAAAATTCTGTTCCTATATATAACGGTTCTAATAGATTTTCATCACTATACCATTTGATCATTTCTCCTTCTGCTACGAGATTTGGAATTACTTCTCCAAAACAAGCCGATACATCTGATACTTCAGGTTTATCCGGAGTTGGTTTGAGTTCTACTGTTAATAATGATGGTTCACTTTCACAATACAGGTCGGATTGAGTAATAAAAAATGTATTCTCCCCCACTGCAAGTTTCTCAGGCTTATAACGGTTTCCAGAAAACAATAATGTATCCAAACCGATATCTGCATACCACCTTATGTTTTCTCCTGCTATGTTAATCTCTGGAATTTTTTCACCTTCACAAAGTTTAATATTATCATTCTGAGGAGGTATTGGTTTCTCTCTTAATGTTAAATTGACTGTTGCATTTTCACTTTCACACCCGCCGATGGTTTGAGTAACTGAATATTCATATGTCCCAGGCTGACTATATCTGGAGATTAGTTGATTCCCTTTAGATGTGAAACTCGAATCATTCAGTATGCACCTAAGTGAAAAGCCATTGGTAATGGTATCATATTTAGCTTTCGAAGCCCATATCTGATCCCAATAAATACTTAGGGTTCTGTTATATGCACTTGAATTCCAGAAAGTGGTATAAGTTCCTTCTGCTTCGAAAGTTCCCTCAGGAGTTCTCTTCCCTCCCATCAAGGCATTAAATCCGGATGATCCTCCTGCTTTAAGCTGGCCTCCCTGATCAGTTCCCCTCAGTTCACATATAGTAGCGGCTTCAGCTTGGTTCATGCCTAAATATGTTTCAAGTTGCATCCAGTCTTTGTTTGATGGGACCTCCCATCCATTAGGGCATATTCCCTGTGTATTTTCTTTATTGGTGTAACCCATTAACTCCTCCCATTGATACAAACCGCCATATTGGGAACCCATAGTGGGATCATCATTTATGTAATACTTCTCAATAATCCCGTTATCTGTCGATTCCTCCGATCCGAATATTTGTTTTCCATAATCCAGGTTCTCGGCCATCCATACTTGATTCCCGATCCGAACCATTTTATATTCATGATTATCGCGACTATCAGTGAATTCTTTTTCTGGCAGGTTCTGATACCACTTGATGTTTTCTCCAATAGCTTCAAGAATAGGAACTTCTTTGCCCAAACAATACTCATAATCAGTAACCGTTGGGAGAGTTGGAGTTTCCCGCATTACCAATTTAACAGTATCGAACTTACTCTCACATCCTTCGTAGGTATTGGTTACTCGGAAGATATGTTCACCGGGTTGGTAGTCCGAAACATCCAATCTGTTTCCCTTAACTATAAAAGATGAATCATCCTTAACACAGCGAACAGAGAATCCATTGGTTACTGTGTCCCATAATGCTATTGAGGCCCAAATCTGATCAAAATGGACACTTAAGGTTCGGTTATAAGCACTTGAATTCCAGAATGTTGCATAATATTCGAGTGAAAAATAAGTTCCATCCGGTTGTCTTTTCCCTGCCATTAAAGCCTCAAATCCCGATGAGCCTCCTTCCATTAGCTGCAAACCCTGATTAGTACCTCTTAATCCTAATAGATCTGCTTCATCCAGGTTCATACCTAAGGCAATCTCCAACTTTTTCCACTCATCGTTCGATGGTACATGCCACCCTGCCGGACAAATACCCTGGGAACTTTCTATTGTGGAATAATTCATTAATTCATTCCATTGATATAAACCACCATAGATAGTTCCGATTGCCGGATCATCATTATAGTAATACTTTTCTATAGTTCCATTATCGGAGGATTCAACTGAGCCATCAATCCGTACACCAATATCCAGGTTCTCGGCCATCCATACCTGGTTGCCTATGGTTACAGTTTTATAAGTTCGATTGTTTCTTGCATCAAACAATTCATTCGAAGACTCAGGAGTATACCATTTAATGCTGTCTCCATAAGCATACAGAAAGAGTCCTTCATCGGAGCAAAACACCTTGTCTTCTGCATCAAAAGGTCCGGGCGGTTGCTTAATTGTATACGTTACCTGTGTTGCAGGGCTTTCTATTTCTTCTATGGTCTGGGTAGCATAATACGTATACACCGATGGTTCCGTTTCCTCAGGGGAATAGTTATTTCCCTCATAAACAAGATTATCTAGATCAGCATCATTGTACCATTTTATATTTTCACCCTTAGCCCTGAGCAACCGGTTAACTCCATAGCAAACTACCACATCATCAGCTTCCGGGGGTGCAATTCCTTCCAAAATGGTAAGATTTACAACCAAAGGAACGCTTTCACAACCGAACAGTGTTTGGGTTACGTAATAAGTATATATTCCTGGAAGAATGAGACCGGTTGTAAATGAATTTCCGGAATGTATCAGATTGTTTAAATCATAGTCGCTATACCATTTTATATCGGTACCCTCAGCAGATAAATCCGGAACCGGCTGGCCTTCGAAAATAGTTACATTTTCGGCAACAGGCTGAGGAGTAAACGATTGCAGATTACCGTATGCATCTCTTGGTCCAATGCAAGGATCAGAATCATTTCCGTCCGGTTCATCCGGGCAGGGAGGGCAATGCGCTGGTTTTGGACCAATACCCCACGTATAGTATCCATCTCCATCATTGTCAGTACATAGGATATCAGATGTGGTGTAATTTAAACTACTTATAGCACCTTTAAGCTGACATGTATTAGATGGATTGATATCGTTAAGATTTGATACTAAATAAGCATATCCACCACTGCCCCACGAAGTACCCCATGAATTCTTTATTAACCAGGCTGTTTGACCAATAAGAACACTGTTGTTATCAATTGTAGCCCACCTTGATTCTGTACTTGATTTAATATATACCTTATCACCAGCATACAATGTTTTATATCCTACCAGAGTAAGGGCATGTCGCCAGGAAAGAATGCTGATTGTTGCCGCACCTTCGAGTATTATCTTCTTAAAATTATCTGTTGTTCTTTCCAGAGAATTCCTGTATCCCCCAATTCTTATCTTTTCTAAAGGATTTTGACAAATATTGGAACATGGTTCATTTGATGCCGTATATGGAAAACAATTTTCCTCAACTATACCCGTGGTTTTTACATAATTTATAGCTTTGTATGTCCATCCTCCATTGCAAGATCCTGATCCACCACAAGACAGCAAATTCTGTTCAGACAGATTTAGGTTTAGTCTTTGATTGAAATACAAATTCACCATAAGCTCTGTAGCCCCTGTTGCCGCAAAAGCCCAGCAACTTCCACAACCTCCCTGGTTTTTGATGGGAGTCACCCAATCCTGTCCATGACAATCTCTCCAGCTAAATTCCTTAACATATGGCGAATCTCCTACTCCTCTTGTATCAAAACTATCGCGCACGTTTGTATCGGCATCTAATACACCAGGCATCACAAAAATACCTCCGATATAATACTCAAAACCATAAAGGTTTGGTACTTCTCCTCCGAAAAGAGCTTTCTTTTCTTCATAAGTCAATTGCGAAACAGACGTTTCTCCGGCAATCCAGGGGATATTTCTCTTCTTAAGATTTTCATTTATCTTATCAGTTCTCATCTGTAATTGTTGCTGGCGAATACTCCCTTTCAGATTGGCAGAATAAATATCCGCTTTACTTAAAATGATTTCTTTCACGTAAATCGAAGCATCAACTAGTTTGATACTGATTTTTAAGGGCTTAATATTATTGAGTAAGTTGGTTTCTTCACCGATCAAGTCTATAGAGAACGACATGGAATCCGTTAAAAGAGGATACAATTCAAGTACTAAGTATTCATAATAATTTTCATCTACAAGTATAACTCTGACTAAACTTGAATCCGAATTAAAAGTAATAGTACCAGATACAACCAATCCACTTATTGGAGCAACATCGTAGAAGGGTTCAATCTGAATAGACTCAATAAATGTCTCATTCACTTCAATGATTTGATCAGCCTGACTTTGAAGTGAGAATGAAACTTTCTGAGAGTAGGAAACAATAACTAGCACAAGAAATATTGCACCTAATAGCAGTTGTTTCATTGTAGGGGTTTCAGTATGCAAAGTTACGAATAGTTACAAAGAATTCAAAGAATTCAACCCTAGATCAGAATGTAAGTTGGTAAGAAAAAGTATGAGGAAACCATTTATAACCCTTAGTGGCACTATGCTATTTCAAAGGGGAGATCATGGCCATATATCACCATCACAGGGCTCATAAGGTGTCTTCTTATTATTATTTCTAGGAATTTATCAAACCACATCAGAAGCTCTTCGATTTCAGAATAAAACTGTAATTATAGCATTTGGTTACCTAATATCAACTTTTGTCTCAAGCAGTGGATAACTAAATAAGGCAAACCACAGACAACGAAATTTGTATATAGATGATATAAAATGATTTACATGAGATTTTATTGCAATATAGGGTATCCCTTCTGTCAGCTACATCTTGCAGGGCATGGTTTGCTGAATTAGCTTTGCGCTAAACGCAAACTATGACAAAGACAGAAAA
>JAFGBD010000080.1 GCA_016933335.1 Bacteroidales bacterium
ACATCATTCCTTACAATTCCGTATGATGTGATAATAACCTCGGCATCATGGTAGTAATGTTTCAAAGGTTTCCGGTGTTGTCCGCCGAAGACAGATACTTTCAGGTCAGGCACAAACTTCATGATTTCATTGATCCAGTTATGCACCAGTGAAGTAGGCACGATTATCAGAGATGGCCTCGTTTTCATAATGCCCGAATTGTCAGCCTGATCGAAAATGGTCAGCTGTTTTTCGTAAGTTGAGGCAGATGGCCCGTAGTTCTTAAGATTTTCCTGCTGAATGACCTTTGACAGCAGGGCAAGTGTCTGGAGCGTTTTTCCCAGTCCCATGTCATCTGCCAGGCAACCCCCGAAATTATTTTCATACAACCTGAACATCCAGCTGCAACCTTTCAGCTGGTAAGGTCTGAACACCGCCTTCATCCGTTCCGGCAGATTGAATTCTGAATCCCCGGGTTCTTCAAACCATTTCTTCAGCTTTTTTGCATAATTGTCTTTAAGGCCCTTCAAGCCTTCCTGAATTAATACAAAATGCTGTTTCTCCAGGGTGATACGATCATCCTCGACACGGGCAAATGAAAAAATATCTTTGAACCTGGCAAACCATTCTTCGGGCAATACGGCAATTTCTCCGTCAGGTAATTCGAACAGGCGGTTATCATTCAGTATATGATTTCTGAATCTGATAAAGGGTATTTCAAAGTCTGCAAATCTGACCACTATATTGATATCAAACCAGTCATTTTCGTCCCCGGTTATTTTTGTCTTCAGCTCAAGCCTGTCCAGGTAAAACCTGTTTGTCCGGTTTTTCTGAATGACATCTATGCCTGCCTTTTTTATTTCTTTGGCATTGATATTCAGCCAATTGACCAATTCGTAATGCAGATAGACATCCTGCTTTTGTTTTAACTTCAAAGGCTGAAAACAGGAGATTTCGGTATTCTTTAATCCCAGTTCGAGTAACTTATAAATGATGTTATTCTCAAACAAATAATCCCTGCCCAGCCTGTAAAATACTTTTTCACCGTTTTCTTCCTTCAGTACTACCTTTAATTCCGATTTTTTATTGGCATAGTATGTTGTGTTGTCATCGTATTTAAACATCAGCATAAGCACAGGCAATCCTGCCAGGTTGGTTTCGAGCGAAAGAACCGGCAGCGGCCTGACTTTTTCATCAACAATTCTGAAGCTGTCGGAATTCACGTGGTAATTGCGTATGACATTCCTGACAAATCCTTCGAGGAACTTGTTTTCTGCTCTTGGCGGCACCCGGATAAGTTCCTTGTTAAAGAAAGGCAGCAGCTTCTTACCATCAATGTCACTGAAAATATAAAGGGAGTTTTTAAGCACGAGGTGACAGGGTTCATTGATAAGGATGATGCCCTCTTTCCCAAACAGGTTGATCTCATTTTCATTGTGCCTGATGGAAAGGAAATAACTCAGCTCACCGTTCACCCTTTTGAAATTAAATACCGACTCAACGGTTTCTTCGACCAGCTGGATACGATCCGACTCATGGATGTTCTTCATTTCATCTTTGTGAAAAACCGGTATCCCGCTGTCCTGCAGAATCTCGATGCACCTGATGAGCCTTCTTTCAATATAGGGTCTGATTTGTGTGGTAAAGAGCCTTTCATCAATTGAAGCCAGGAAACCATGCGGATTCATTTTTTTCTTTGAGAAGATCTTTACCAGGCAGGTGCCGGCATATTCTTCAATGATCCGGACCAGCTGTATTTCATCACTCAATAGCTCCTCTCCGAATTTCTCCATATTGCCCGAATGAATTCTTTCATCAATGGTATAAAACTCTTTATCAGAACCCTGCTTGAATATGACAGGAATGAAAACCGGGCCTAAGATCCTGTGACGGGTCAGACAGATGGCGAATTTCTTCATGACACAAAAATGAGAAAAATGCCTGATATAGAGAAAAATGTCAGGGGGAAAATTTTAAATCGGCATATACCGGCAGATGATCACTGTATCCCCCGTTGTATTTGAAACCTGAGTATGTACGGTAAGGTTTGCTGCCCAGGTATTTGTCATCAGGCTCCAGCAGGAACGGCGGATTAAAGATTTTATATGCATCCGGCAGGATAAATACCCCATCCTTATGCAGTAAACCTCCTGAAACGATTACCTGGTCGAGTATAGACCAGTTACCCTTGTATTTATGGGTGCCGCAGCCGCCTTTTTTTGTGCTGCAGGATGAAAGATTAAATAAATTTCCCGGTTCCGTATGGTTCTCTATGAACTTTGCCTGCAATGCTTTAAGAAGGCTTTTATTATCAGGCTGATCATTGAAATCTCCCACGATGATGATCTTTGTCCTTTCATCCACTCTGAATAACGAATCGGTTTTTGATTTTAAAACCGATGCCACATACAGCCTGTTTTTCTCGCTTGAAAGCTGTCCTCCTGACCTGGACGGCCAGTGATTGACAAATACATGAATGGTATCTTTCAGGTTTACCCTGAAGGCACAATACAGGATGTCCCTGGTTTTCGGGATGGCTTCATCGGCATAATCAATACAAAAGAATTTTTCGGATATTTTGTCCAGGTGACCGGGACGGTAAATTAATGCCACATCGATACCCCGCTGATCCGGTGAATCTTTGTGGATGATTTCATAGCTGTATTTCAGCAGGGGTGTTTCGGACACAAGCTGATCGAGCACAAACCTGTTTTCAATCTCGGCAAAAGCTATCAGCTCAGGAGGTTTCCATCCTCCGGCAGCAACAATAACCCGGTAGAGGTTGTTCAGTTTTGCCCGGAATCTCTTTTCAGTCCAGTGCATTTGTCCTTCAGGTGTGAATTCATTATCACCGGTAAGGGGATCATCAATACAGTCAAATAGATTTTCAACGTTATAAAACATAATTCTGAGACCTGTCCTGCTGTCAGATGCTGCTTCACCTGTATCACCGGTCTGCGTACCCAACATGATCACAAAGATGGTAAGAACAGCTGTAAGGGTGATGATGGATGTTTTTCTGACTGACATTGCCTGATTGGGATAATTTTATTCAATGCGTTCATACGCACCCAGATCCGGTCCGTCATCAATCAACCTTGAATTACCGGCAATATCAAATTCGAGTTCAGGAAACAGGGTTATAATTTCAAGGGTTCCTGTGTCCTTGGCCGGAGAAAGCGTATCGAGGGAAAAATCGAAAATATACCTGTCGGACAGGGGATCATCATCAGAGGGTATTTTTTTAAATTTAGGATCCCCTTCAAAAATGATATCTTTAAATAATTCAGTGCTGTCGGCATATATTGAATCTTTGCTTACTTCAATAAGACAATGTTCAAACTGATAGTCAAATATATTTTCCGGCTTACCGGCAAGCTGCAGCTGATATGGATTTTGTCCTTCTATGATGCAATTGATAAACCTTGTATTCTGAAGATCATGAGATATCAGTGAATCGTCATAATAGACAAAATTGGTCAATACAACAGCAGGTTCAGGCGATCCTGAAAACCTGAAGTGGTTTGAAATGGTGCAATGGTAAAGGTTGTACTCTCCGCCTGTTAATCCTGCAAAAGTATATTTGCCGCAATTGACGATCAGGCAGTTGAAAGCCGTTATCTTTGCGTTGAATGCATAAATGCCTGCATAAGAGCTGTTTTCTATGATTGCGTTTTTGATGACAATTTCTGACTGGTAATCATATCCGAGTGCTCCGGGCATGAACAGGCCGATTACTGCATTTCTGATGTGACAGTAGTTGAGACTGTTTCCCTCACTGTATGGATAGATGACGATTCCTCCCCACTGATCCGGGATTACATCATAGGGCATATCCGGCAAGACTTCATCCAGCCTGTCGCCCCTGAAAATGACAGGATTCTCCCGGGTGCCGTTAACAACAAGCGAACCCAGCACAATCAGCTGGGATCCTTCATGAAAATACAATTTGGCTCCTGCTTCAATGGTCAGCGTATGGGCACTGTCAACACCCATCGAGTTGTATATAAGATACGGCTTATCGGCACTCCATGTCTGCGTTTCGATGAGTTCACCGTTGATCAGGTGCACATCCTGTCCGTATGCAATCAGCTTCACATCCTGTACATTACCATTGGTTACAAATACAATTGAGTCGTTGATCACCATCGGATTATTTACCCCGAGCGGATCAATGGTGACCTCAATGAAGATAAACAGGCTGTCTTTGGAAGGAATTTCAATGTCATTTGCACGGTCAGTAACATCACCATCGATGTTTAACCTGAAGTAAGAATTGTCACCCAGGGCAAGGTATATCTGTGATATCCTGATTGGCTGCTTATGTGGATTGTAAATTTTCAGCTGTTTGGTTGTAGAGCCGATGGTTGTAAAAACAGTGTCAAATGTAATGGTGTCAGCAGAGAAATCAAGTCCTGCACCAGGATCAGTCATGTAATCTTCATCCCTGCATGAAATGCCGCACAGCAATAACACTCCGATAACCAATACAATCCAGAAACGCTTCATATCCTTTTATGAAAAGGTGAGACAAATATCTGCTTTATAACGCATAAAATCAAGAGATATTTTAACAGCCGGAGGGAAGTTCCAGGATGATATTTATTCAGGTTATCGATGATATCACATGATTGCAAAAAGGTTGATCTGATGCCATCACGGTTCACCTGAAACAGGAATGATTCCTTTGGTAATAAGGATAAAAGACTATTTTTCCTGCTCTTTAAATTCACCCATTATCTTTGTAAAAATGTAAATGACAAGTATTCCCAGGATCAGGTGAGCACCCAGAACATACCAGATATATTCGGGTGTACTGTTTTTTTCAAATGCTCCAAAAAGCCTGGTATAGGTTATACCGCTTAAAAGTGCACCAATGCATGTGGCAAGAAAGTTTGAGCCCATATATAATCCGGCTTTTTCCTTGGGAGCAATCCAGGTAATATATTCCTGGATTCTGGGTGATGTTATCATTTCACCCACGGCAAAAATGAAAATTGCTGCAATAACAAGGGCAGGCAAAAGATGAATGGAATATCCGATCAATGCATAACCGGCAGCAGCTATAAACAATCCGAACAAAAATGACGCAATTGCTCTGCGTTTTTCAAATATTCTGGATATAAGAACCTGGAAACAAAGAATAATCCATCCTGTATTTGCCACGGATTCACCGTTGATTTTCCAGATACCGTTTTCATTTCTGGACAATAATCTTGCGAAGCCGCTTCCAAACACATGTTCAATATCATTATAGAACTTTACCGTATCAAAATGATCATTTACATAGGCAGGACAAATATTAAAAAATGACCAGAACGGAAGCCAGAAAAAGAGTCCCAACAGCAGCAGGAAAAGGGCAAATTTACCGTCTGTAAGCGTACTGAATATTTCAGCTATTTTATCCCTGACCTTTGTTTTGCTGATTTCTCTCTCAGGCTCTTTATAAAACAGAAGCGTGATGATAAACATTATGGTGATACACAGGGCTGCCATGATAAAAGCCAGATCCCATGAGATTGCCCTGAGCTTGCCAGCTATGATCGGACCCAAAGTGCCTCCTACGTTAACCATCATATAAAATATTCCGAAACCCAGTGTTTTGTTGGTAGAATCAGTGGTGAGTCTTACAGTACCGGAAATCAATGGTTTAAAAATTCCTGCAGCCAGGCCTATACTTAACATGGTTAGTGTAATACCCGTCATTGATCTTGTAATCATTAACAGCAATATGGAAGGGATATATGCCAGATATGAAATAATCAATACTTTTTTAAATCCGAACCTGTCGGCAAAAGTTCCTGAAAAGACAGGAACAAAATATGAGATAAACAAAAAGAAACTCTGAACCGTGCCAAGGTCGGTCCGGCTGTGGCCCCTGAATTCCATGTAAGCATAGAAAGTCATAAATATCCCGTAATATGCAAACCGTTCAAATACTTCGATGGTATTTGCTGCCCAGAAAACCGGCGGAAACTTTGTTCTGTTACCCATGATATGCTTTTAAATTTTGTGGTAGCAAAAATAACTTTTTCAGTTCTAAAAAAACTGATAAATATTAGAATATGGCAATTTCCCGGTTAGGATTATGTTAATAAACAGTGGAAAATAATTGAGAAGATGATGTTGAAAAGCAATAGAAGTAATGATTGAAAGGCAGGAAAAATCGGAAATACTGCCATATAAACGGACCTGGCTCAGATTAATATACCAGGGTATAGGTAGCTGTTGCGTTGTCCAAATCCCCGCTGCCGTCATCCACTTTATACGACCAGTTTATTGTTTTGAAATTCGAAGATATGCTGCCGCTTCCGGAAACAATCCTGAAATCACCGGGAAGGTTTTGTGAATCCAGTATGAGCGTCTGGCCGCTGAGTTTTGCAGATGCCTCCACATGATCCCCAAGCTGATAAAAGTTGGAAATAAGCACCCTGGTGGTATCGCCCGGATGGGGAGAAATGTAAACATAATAGATGCCCATGGTGGATTTTTTATAATTCTGGCTGTTTTCGTCGCATTTCCATTGTCCTTCGAGCCTGCTGACACCGTCAGCATTCGGCCCCAAATCATCGATAAGTTCACAGGAGGTCACAAACATTGCGACCAGGAGGATAACAGCCAAATATATATATGTTCGTTTCATAGAGACATGCTTTTTTTTATCGTATCCAAAATTGTGCCAAATCTTATTAACCGGTATGTTTTTACATTGTTAATCATTGATAAGATTATTATCTTGCGCAATGTATTTTTTTACGTAATACAATGTAAAATGTTTGATTTATTAAACCTAAATCTTTGTATATGAATCCAAAAACCCGTAACATCATCATTTTTGTTGCCGCTCTGGTAATCATCGCCCTTGTGCTGGTGAGATTTGTTGTTAAGACTTATGATAACGCTATTGCTTATGAAGAAGAGGTCATCTCCAACTGGGCAAATGTTGAATCCTCCTACCAGAGAAGATCAGATCTGATACCCAATCTGGTCAACACGGTTAAGGGGTATGCTGAACATGAAAGGGAGACTCTGACAGAGGTCATTTAAGCAAGGGCAAAAGCAACACAGGTTACAGTCGATCCGAATAATCTTGATGCTGCTGCTATTGAAAAATTCCAGGCTGCACAGGATGCCATATCTTCTGCATTATCAAGACTGCTTGTAGTGGTGGAAAGATATCCCGATCTGAAGGCAAACCAGAATTTCCTTGAGCTTCAGGCACAGCTGGAAGGAACAGAAAACAGGATCAATGTAGCCAGGAATGATTACAACAACAGTGTCAGGAAATTCAATACCCATATCAGGGGATTGATCCGCAGGTGGGCAATTAAAATCGCAGGAGGTGACTTTGAACGAAAAGAACCTTTCAAGGCACAGCCGGGTGCTGATGTTGCACCGGTGGTGGAATTTTAATTCCTGCACGGATAAGACTTATATAATAATATTTCAACAGAACCACAACAGACAGTGAACCGGACCCGATTCACAGGTGTGAGCGTACAGAGTTTAAAATATTATTATGGTGAGTTATCCAGATAAATCGGGACAGGTTCCCGACAAGTAAGTCGGGACAGGTTCCCGACAAGTAAATCGGGACAGGTTATGAGACAAATAAAACAAATGTATTCTGATGAAACCTTCTGAATTTTTCAACGAAGAAGAGAAAACAAAAATAATACGGGCTGTCAGGGAAGCCGAACGTAACACCTCAGGGGAAATCAGGGTGCATATTGAAACGAAATGCATCGGTGATGTTCTCGACAGGGCAGCCTACGTATTCGGGAAGCTTGGGATGCATAAAACCAGGCTTCGTAACGGATTGCTTTTTTATATGGTTATTGATGACAGGAAATTTGCCATCCTGGGTGATGCCGGTATCAACAAGGTGGTCCCCGAAGATTTGTGGGACGATATCAAAAACCTGGTACTGGATTATTTTAAAATAGGGGAGTTTGCAGAAGGGATTACAAAAGGCATTCTGCTGGCAGGTGAGAAGATCAAACAATATTTTCCTTACCGGCAGGGTGATTTGAATGAATTGCCCGATGATATTTCATACGGATCAAAATAAAAATGAAAATATTTAAAATCATATTCTTCGTTTTGCTAACAGGTTGTTCATTACCTGTTTTTCCGGATGATATTCCGGATAAACCATATCCCCCGAGACTGGTAAATGATTATACAGGTTTTCTCAGTAACGAGGAAAGAGAAAGCCTTGAACAGAAGCTTGTTGTTTTCGATCGCGAAACATCAACACAAATCGCTGTTGTTATCGTTGAAGATTTTAAGGGTTATGATAAAGCTGATTATGCAGTGCAGCTGGGAAGAAAGTGGGGTATTGGACAGAAAGGGAAAAACAACGGGATACTGATACTGATCAAACCCACAACCCAGGCCACAGAAGGCGAAGTATTTATTGCTCCGGGGTATGGTCTTGAAGGTGTGGTGCCAGATGCCATTGCCAAGAGAATTGTTGAAAACGAAATACTGCCTGCTTTCAGGAACGGGAATTATTCCGGGGGAATTGACGGTGCTGTTAACATATTAATGAACCTGACAAGGGGCGAGTTCACAGCAGAGGAAGATGAACAGGTGACAGAAAATGCTGATCCCGGCATCATTTTATTTATCATTTTTATGATTTTCATCGTGTTTTTCTCGGTCATTGGCAAAGCACGTGCTGCAAGACAGTATTCCATAGGCCACAATATCCCTTTCTGGCTTGCTTTATTGATGTTGAACGGTTCAAGGAACTCCCACAAGGGAAGTTTTGGTGGTTTTTCATCCGGCAGTGGCGGATTTGGCGGAGGCGGGGGATTCGGAGGTTTCGGCGGTGGCAGCTTTGGCGGTGGCGGAGCGGGCGGGAGCTGGTGATTTATTATTATAATTTGCTGGATAATCGAAAATGCGATGCATAACGAATACTGCAACGTGCCGGCTGGCAAAGATCAACCGGCGATCATAGCTGAGAAATCTCCAGGTCATCATACCAGGATTACATGCAGGTTTTCAGAAAGAAAAAGCCGAAGGGGGTCCTATAAAGTTATCCTGTCTTTCATTTGGCTGTTTGTCTCATCTTTATATTTTTCCCTGCATGCCCAGCCGCATGATACCTCCTGTTTAAAAATTGTTTTTGCAGGAGATATTATGGGGCATGATGCGCAGATTGAAGGTGCATGGATCGATTCGCTGAAAGGATATGATTATGAACCAACCTTCAGATACCTGAAGCCATACCTTGAAACAATTGATATAGCCGTCGCGAATCTGGAGGTAACACTTGCAGGGCCGCCATACAAGGGATATCCACAGTTTTCAAGTCCCGACAGCCTGGCCGGAGAGGCCAAAAAGGCAGGATTTGATATATTGTTAACGGCCAATAACCATGCACTCGACAGAGGCAGTAAAGGATTCAACCGTACTATTTCAGTTCTGGATGAGATGAGAATCATTCATGCAGGAACTTATAAGGATAAGGTTTCACGTGACAGACATTATCCGCTGATCATTGAAAAGAAAGGTATCCGTCTTGCCATTCTGAATTATACCTATGGAACGAACGGTCTGATCATCAAACCGCCGTCCGTCATCAACAGGATAGATACCATGCAGATAAGACATGACATTGAAAAGGCCGGGCTGGCAGATCCCGATTATACCATCGTTGCCATCCACTGGGGAATTGAATATGAACGCCATGAGAATGAAGACCAGCGATGGCTGGCTGAATGGATGATAAAAAAAGGGGCTGACGCGATCATAGGTTCCCATCCCCATGTTATCCAGCCTGTAAAACTCTTTTATCCTGACAGCACTGATTCAACCATTTACAATCCGGTCGTATACTCAACAGGTAATTTTGTGTCCAATCAGCGTGCCAGGTATAAAGACGGAGGGATCATGTTTGAAATGACTTTAAGAAAAACCGGTAAGCAGGTATGTGTAACGGACTATAATTACCTACCGTCATGGGTTCACAGAGAGGATAAGGATAGCAGATCAGTCTTTTATATCGTCCCGGCAGAATTATATCTGCAGAATCCGGATTATTTCGATTTTCCTGATCATATCAGATATAAACTTACACAGTTTTACAGGGATACAAGGGAACATTTGGGGAATACACCTGAGAATCATTTTTATTCAGGTTATAAAATCATTCCTGGGCAGTATTAATATCATCCAGTCGTCTGATTCCTTCCCGGGCGCTGTGCCGGAACCTGTATCCATAAGATTTTTCAGAGGTCCTGAGCACTTTCAGATAGTATGATTTTGCTTTCCGGAAATCCCCCAGCTGTTCGTAAATATTTCCAAGTTGCAGGGCAGAACAGGCAGCATAATAAACGGGATGTTTCATGCCATTTTCAAATGTAAACCGGTACAACCTGGCAGCTTTGCCGGTTTCATTGTTCTGATGATAGATTCTGGCAAGACGGTATGCGTATTCGGTTTGCTGGTATGCATTCTGAAGACCTTCCCTGGTCGCTTTTTTCAGCAATAATGATTTTGCCTGGCGGTAATATCCGCCGTCAAACAGAAGCCTGGCTTTTAACAGATCGGTATTGGGAATGCCCGGTAAGGCACATTCATGATATGCCTGCCTGTCGACATCCGCAACCTGGCTCCCGGTCTCCAGTACCAGCTTCCGGAACCTTTCAAAGGATGATGTGTCACTATGGATCAGATAGTTCCAGGCAAGTTTCCTGTATGCAGATTTGAGATAGATATCAGATAACGTGCATTCAACATATTTCTGCAATGCGATCTCTGCATTCCTGTCCATACGGTTAAGCAATGCCGAACCATATAAATAATCAAAATAACAGACATGATGTTCGTGTGGATCCTGATGATATGTTTGCGCAATTCTTATAACTTCATCATTATGTCTTGATTTTGAAGCAGATATAATATAAATCAGTCGGTAAAGCGGATTTTCAAGATATTCAGCAGGAAGTTTCCCAAGGCGGTTAAAACTTGCCTGGTAGTCCTGTTTAATAATGTTTTTTAGGTATGTGATAATGATAACCGATTCGATAAATTCAGGACTGCCTGGTTTATGAGTTTGTAAATTTTTTTCAAGCATTGTTATTCCTTCATCGAAATTACTTCTGATACCTGCCAGTGAACTCATCCATTCAATTTCATCCGGTATTGCGGAAAAAACAACCAACATCATACCCCTCAACTTGCGGCCTTCTGCCGGATTGTCAGCCTGTTTTAAAAAATGATTCAGCTGGTTCCATGCCAATATCAGTTTTCTCAGGGCATATAAGTTCTCCTGGTGGTACATGGCCAGTAAAAATGAATGAAAGTTCATTTCTGCCTTATAATATAATGCAACATTTCCTGCATGACTATTAAGCATTCCGGTTCTTTTGGCGTTTGTTGCTTTGTATTCCTGATATGATGCATCATCACCATCTATGACACAACGTAAGAAGTCCTGTAAGTTTTCAAGAAAAACCGAACAGGGATTTTCAGGATTTATTTCCTTTGATTTTCCAATGTTCAGAGAAGCTTCATCAAACCGGAGACTTAATATATTCTGAAATGCAAGATGATTGTAATCCTGTGGTTGCTGCGCACTGATGCATGCAGGAATGATAAGCGGCATGAGACAAATAAATCTCAGATAAAGGGTGAAAGTAAAAAAAGAACTGCCAGAAGCTCTCCGGCAGTTCTTTTTATAAACGTTTATAGATGCACTCAGAACATTATTTTTCAAGAATTTCTTCATCAACAAGTATTCTTCCGCAATATTCGCAGACAATGATTTTTTTGCGTGAACGGATATCGAGTTGTCGCTGGGGTGGTATCTGGTTAAAGCATCCTCCGCATGCATCACGCTCAACTGTCACAACCGCCAAACCATTGCGTGCATTTTTCCTGATTTTTTTATAGGCAGTAAGAAGTCTTTCTTCTATCATTTCCTCTATGTGCTGCCTTTCGCTTACCATTTCATCTTCTTCCTTTTGTGTTTCAGTTGTGATCTCGTCCAGTTCAGATTTTTTTTCATTCAGGTCATTGGTTCTTTCTTCGAGTGTTTTTTTTGATTCATCTATGATTTGCTGTTTATCCTGTTTCTCAGCCTGGAATTCACGGATTCTTTTTTCGCACAGTTCAATCTCAAGTTTTTGATACTCAATTTCTTTTGAAAGGGAGTCAAATTCCCGGTTGTTCCTGACATTTTTTTGCTGCTCTTCATATTTTGTTATTAATGCCTGGGCATTGATAATTTCGTTTTTCTTTCCGGAAACAGCCTGATCAAGTGCTTTTAATTCTTCCTGCAGTTTATCTACCCGTGTTTCAAGGCCCGCAATCTCGTCTTCCAGATCCTGCACCTCAAGCGGTAGTTCTCCTCTGAGTGTCCTGATTTTATCGATTTCCGAATTAACCTTCTGCAATCTGTATAGTGCCCTGAGCTTATCTTCAACAGACAGCTCTGCAACCTCATGTGCTTTATTTTTATCTTCCGCCATAACTTATAAATAATTTATTGGATTTGTATTCACCTCCGACAAATGAACCGCAAATTTAGGGAAATTTTTAATAAGTAATTCATAAAAAATTTCTTTTGTAAACTGCTCGCTTTCATAGTGTCCGATATCCGCAAGAATGATTTTGCCGCAGGCTTCAAAAAACTCGTGATACTTTATTTCACCTGTAATGAATATGTCAGCACCGGAGCCAATTGCCTCATGTATCAGAAAACTGCCGCTCCCGCCGCAAACAGCCACTTTATTTATTTTATCCCTGACGATTTTTGAGTAACGCACTGTTTTTGAATTGAAAACATTTTTCAGTTTTTCAAGGAATTGATCTGTTTTTAAAGGTTCAGGAACTTCTCCTGTCATTCCTGAACCGGTTCTTTCACTGACGTTCAGTAATGGATAGATATCATAAGCCACTTCCTCATAAGGATGCGCTTTAAGCAGTGCATTGGTAACGGCTGTCTGCAGGTTCTCAGGAAAAACAGTCTCAAAACGGATTTCTTTTTCAACATTTAATTTTCCTTTTTCACCGGTAAACGGATTTGTATTTTCTGATCCCCTGAAGGTGCCGTATCCGTCAAGGTTGTAACTGCACTGATCATATTCTCCTATGACTCCCGCTCCTGCTTTAAAAACAGCTGTTCTGACCTTGTCGGTATGTTCAGGGGGGATGAATGTAACCAGCTTTCTCAATGTCCCTTTGGCAGGTTTGAGTATTTTGCAGTTAATCAGTCCGAGTTTTTCGCATATCCTTGCATTGACACCGGAGCTGACATTGTCAAGATTCGTATGTGCGGCATAGATACAGATATTGTTCCTGATAGAGCTGATAATCAATCTTTCCGGCAGGCTTTTACCTGTTATCTTCTTGATTCCGGACAGCATCAGGGGATGGTGGGTGATTATCAGGTTGGAGCCTTTCTTCAGTGCTTCATCAATTACCTCTTCTGTCACATCAATTGTAACAAGCGCTGAAGTAATATCCTGTTGTTCATTGCCGATAAGAAGACCTGAGTTATCATAAGATTCCTGATATGACAGTGGTGCAAATGACTCAAGCAATGAAATAATCTCAGACAGTTTCATTTCAGTGTATTATGATGATTAGAGAATAAAAGTACCAGGTATATCTATTAGAGTGTATCTTTGATCTCTGTAAGAAGATCTTTGATTTCATTCAATGATTTGATCACCTCAAAATTATTGAAGGTATCTTCTTTATTATCCTTGAGTTTTTTCTTTGCGCCGTTCAATGTCATACCCCGTTCCTTTACAAGATGATATATCAGATGAAAATGATCAATATCCTGTTTGGTAAAGAAACGGTTTCCCTTTTTATTCTTTTTTGGTTTAATGATATCGAACTCTTTTTCCCAGAAGCGGATAAGGGAGGTATTTACACCAAAGATTCTGGCAACTTCTCCGATTGAATAGTATAACTTTTCAACTTTTTTTTCTTTATAGGGCATGGCGCTAACAATGAAATATTGGTTAAATGAGAATCTAAATTAAGAAATAAATATAAATAAAACATAAATTTAAGGAACATTACCTAAACAATAAAAATAACCATCACGTGAAGCAATATACACCTTTTTATCATGCACGACCGGTGTTGCTTCAAAAGTATTGACAAATCTGTCAAGCTGTTCAAACTCTGATTCGCGGTTATACTGTAACAGGTAAATGGCATGATAACTTGCGGCTATGATTTTATCTTTCACAATAATCGGGGTGGAGATGGATGGTCCGATGGTCTTTTCATAGAGCAGGACAGGCGCCGGATAAGTTGTTATGCTGTCAGGACCGATGACCGTTTTATCAGGAACAAGCTCTTTATGATTTACCACGTAAAGTTTTCCGTCAATGCCACTGAAGGCAGCCAGGAAAGGAAGGGTGCCGTCGTTATAGAAATCATTGATTCCGGCAGAACCGATTATTCCTCCTTCCCAGCCTGCATACTTACGGTTTTCAACCGGAAAATACCATACGACAGCCTGGCCGGGTTGTTTCCGGGGATCTAACTTAAAAACTCCTCCGGGTCCGCTGATGTATTGTTTTTCAACCGGAATAAGCAAACAACTGTCACTTGTAACAACAGCAGAACCATCAATGTCTGATCCAACGTAAAAATCCCATACAATTTTCTTCTGATGCAGATCATATCCCATTACGTGTCCTGATCCGGATGCTGTATAGATTATCCCGTCAAGCAGGCTTGGAGAGGATTCTGTCACCACATTGTTTTGATGTGCGATGACATCTTTTGTTTCATAAAGGGGAAGTTCGCGGTATATTGCCGGCTGGAGCATCCCGTCTTTCAATCCGGCCCTGCTGTAATCGGGACTGAAGACGGTGAACAGGGAGTTTTCCAGACCCAGGTATGCAGTATCATTAATGATCAATGCTGAACCATCGGCATCACGACTATAACTGTCTGTCCATTTAACATCCAGGCGCCACAATTCTTCTCCTGTGAAGTATGAAATGGCCCTGTAACTTGGTATGTGTTTGGTGTCAAGATAATTACCAACGCCAAGCCTGCTTCCCTGCAGGATAACAACCTTGTTTTTCAGTTCTTCTGTGTGCTGGTTATTCCATATCGTACCTGTTCCTTTCACAACGTCATCAAATTTGTATTGCCAGATGACACGTCCGTTTCTGGCATCAATCTTTTTTAGATGGTGATCGAATGCGCCCTGAATGATAAAAAGATTTGTATCTTCCTCTATAAGCAGGGGCTGGCCTGTCCATCCTGCTCCTTCCCAGATCCTTGAACCCAGTTTTCTGGAAATCACTGTTTCACCCTTACCAAGGTATAACCTCCAGATTATTCCAAGGCTGTCTGGTGCCATATTGCCATAATAGTTGCGTTGTTGATTACCCAGGAAAGTGGGTATCAGAATCCTGTAATTCAGGCTGTCTGCCAGGTGATCCGGAACAGGCTGTGGATAAGCTGCCAAAAAAAAGGCGGCAGAAAAAAGCATGGTGAAATATAAATATAAAACTTTCCACAATGCTGCCGGCTGCCGCATAGCATATTTTTAGAACACCATTAATCGAAGGTCTGACCTGATTTCATGGAGATTTCAATCATACGGTCATATTCTTCGGCTGTCAGGTCGTTAAAGAAATAATTGATAGGATTGACAGCTTTATTATTATGAATTACTTCATAGTGTAAATGCGGTGCTGTTGAGAGCCCTGTATTTCCAACAAAGCCAATCACGTCACCTCTTTTTACTTTTTGTCCCTGTTTCACATTGAATCCGCTCATATGGGCATAAAGTGTTTTATAACCGAAGCCGTGATTCAGAACAATTTTATTACCGTAACCCCTGCGCGAGCTTGTCATTTCTTCGACAATACCATCACCTGTGGCGTAAATCTCACTTCCTGTCGGGGATGTAAAATCTATACCATAATGAAATTTTCTGATTTTATAGATGGGGTGAATGCGCCAGCCCCAGCCAGATGCGGTACGTGTAAGATCCTTGTTTGAGATGGGTTGAATGGCAGGTATTGAAGCAATTTCAGAAGAATAGTTTTTAGCATATTCTATCAGTTCGTCATACGACCTGGACTGGATCACAACCTTTGCCATGATCTGATCAAGTCTTCTGGCTGTTTGTCCGACAATTTCCCCGTTTGACATATTATCATATTCCTTGTATCTGTCCGAACCTCCAAATCCGGCATCTCTGACAGATTTGTTAATGGGTTCGGCTTCAAAGATAGTTCTGTAAATATTGTCATCCCTGTCCTGCATATCCTCGATAACTGTTTCGACACGCGACAGCTGCTGGGAAAAAACGTGATAGTTGGCATCCAGTTCACTGATTTGTCTTTTAAGCCCTTTTTCTTTAGGGAGATCAAAGAAAGAAGCAAAAACAATATAATAAATAATTGCAGCAAATATACTCGCAGCAAAATAAGTAAGGAATCTTTTAAACTTCTGCCCGAAAGTTGATTCTACTTTGTAGTAGTTAAGGGGTTCCGGATTAAATCTGTACTTTACGTTAGCCATTTCTGTTAGGATTTGTAAAAAATCTTATTTTGTTGAGTTATTTTTTCTGACCATCATTTCGTATTCATCACCAGAAATTTCATCGGAATAATAGAAGAACGGGTTAAGTGGCTGACCTTCGAACCTTACTTCATAATGAAGATGAGGTCCTGTTGAACGTCCTGTATTACCCACCAATCCTATAACTTGCCCTCGATTTACACTATCTCCCGATTCTACCAATATTTTGTGCAGATGAGCATATCGAGTGCTGAATCCAAATGAATGGTCAATAATAACCTCATTTCCATAACCTTTACGAGAATAATTCAGGAAGGTTACAATTCCGTTACCCGTTGCATATACTTTTGTACCTGTAGCTGCCACATAATCACATCCTGTATGGTTTGTAAACTCTTTGCAGAATGGATCTAAGCGGCCTCCGAATTCAGAGCTTATAAAAATCAGATCATTCTTTGAAATGGGAAAGATCAATGGAACTGAGTTTATTTTTTTCTTCCAGGTATCTGCTGCAACTGATATTTCATGATGAGATTCTTCCTGAATCTGAAGCTGGAGATCTATTTTATTCAGTTTTTTTGCCAGTTTGAGCAACAAAACAGGATTGTTCAGGTTCTGGAACTGAATGTTCAGTTCAGATCCTCCTGTTCCGGCTTCCCTGATCGAATTTGCCAGAGAATCCATCTGTAGTATGGCCCTGAAAGAATTGTCATTTAAAAATATTTCTTGAGCAAGTATCGAGCTCAGACTATCCAGTTTGTAGTCCAATAAAACCAGCTGCTGGTATTTTAATTCACTTTGTCTGGATAGTATGGATTCTTTTGGTAAATCAGCAAACAGATCCATCAGGAATAGGATTGCGGATAACAACAGCACCGGCGTAAATACAAAAACCAGGGTTTTTTTAAGCTTTTGCCCTGGAGTTATTTTCACTTCCTGAAAGGTTAGTTTATCAAAATTATATGTGTAGGTTTTCCGTTTGATAGTCTGTCAAAATTAGCTTATTTACTGATACATAACTGAGAAACTAACAAATCTATAAGAAAAAAACTAATTTTGCAAAACATTTCAGGGAAGAAATGTTAATTAGTGATTTGTATTTTCGTCAAATTTTTATTCGCACAAATATGAATTCTTCAGCTGTCCGTCAAAATTTTATGGATTTTTTTGCACTGAAAGGACATGAGATTGTACGATCAGCCCCTATGGTTATTAAAAATGATCCGACGCTGATGTTCACAAATGCAGGGATGAACCAGTTTAAGGATATCTTTCTTGAAAACTCACCTGCAAAATTTGCGCGTATTGCCAATACGCAGAAATGTCTGAGGGTATCCGGAAAGCATAACGATCTGGAGGAAGTAGGACATGATACATATCATCATACCATGTTTGAAATGCTTGGGAACTGGTCATTTGGTGATTATTTTAAAAAAGAGGCCATCGAATGGGCATGGGAATTCCTGGCAGGCGAATTGAAAATTGATCCGGAGCGCTTATATGCAACAGTCTTTGAAGGCAATAAAAATGAAAATATTGAGAGGGATAAAGAAGCATTTGAATTCTGGAAGAATTATCTGCCTGAAGACAGGATTCTTGAATTCTCAAAGAAAGATAATTTCTGGGAAATGGGAGAAACGGGTCCCTGCGGCCCCTGTTCCGAGATTCATTACGATAACAGAAGTGAAGATGAGCGAAGGATTACAAGCGGCAGATCCCTGATCAATAAAGGTCATCCCCAGGTGATTGAAATCTGGAATCTTGTATTCATACAGTTTAACCGGATGGCTGACGGCAGGTTGGTTCCTCTTCCGAAGAAGCATGTTGATACAGGGATGGGATTCGAAAGGCTTTGTATGATTGCACAGGGAAAGACCTCAAATTACGATACTGATATATTCCAGCCGGTTATTCATAAAATCTCAGCACTATCCGGCATTCAATATGGTGAAACCGCAGAATCAGATGTTGCAATGCGCGTTGTTGCGGATCATTTGCGTGCTGTTGCCTTTGCCATTACAGACGGGCAATTGCCATCCAATGTGAAGGCAGGATATGTCATACGACGGATTCTCAGACGAGCCGTACGTTACAATTATTCATTTCTGAAACACGATGAACCGGTTATTTACCGGTTGGTACCGGTGCTTGTTGATGTGATGGGTGATGCATTCCCGGAACTGAAAGCCCAGGAGCAACTCATTAAAAAAGTGATCAAAGAAGAAGAGCAGTCATTTCTGAGAACGCTTGAGACAGGGATAAAGCTACTTGACCAGATTATCAGGGATACTCTGTCAAAAGGTAATAACATCATACCCGGGAAAGCAGCTTTTGAACTATATGATACGTACGGTTTCCCGCTGGATTTAACAGAATTGATTTTAAAAGAGCATGATATGGAGGTGAACCGGAATGAATTTAATTCTGAAATGCATCAGCAGAAAACCCGCTCAAAGAATGCAGCCAACATCGATGCCGGCGACTGGATTGTTGTTAGTAATGAAGAAGAATCTATTGCAAAGGAATTCATTGGCTACGATTATCTTGAAGCTGAGATTAGAATCACACGGTACCGAAAAGTAAAAAGCAAGGGCAAAGAGATCTATCAGATGGTCTTTAATGTAACTCCGTTTTATGCTGAAAGCGGCGGACAGGTTGGCGATAAAGGATATATTACTGACGGAAAGGATAAAATACCTGTCATTGACACCATTAAAGAGAATAACCTTATTATACATATTACCGAAGAATTACCGGCAAATCCCGAAGCTGCGATAACGGCTGTTGTCATACGAAACCTGAGGTCAGATACTGCGAATAACCATACTGCCACTCATCTTCTGCACCATGCACTCAGAAAAGTGCTTGGCAAACATGTGGAGCAAAAAGGATCACTGGTTTCCCCTGATTATCTGCGCTTTGATTTTTCCCACTTTCAAAAGGTGGCAGAAGAAGAACTGGCAGAAATCGAAAAGGCAGTAAATCAGAAAATCAGGGAAGACATACCATCAGACATTCAGGAGATGTCTTTTAAAGAAGCACAGGATCTTGGAGCAATGGCGCTTTTTGGTGAGAAATACGGAGATACCGTAAGGGTTGTAAGGTTTGGAGACTCGGTTGAACTGTGCGGGGGTACACATGTCAGCTCAACCGGAAAGATAGGCTACTTTAAAATCATTTCAGAAAGTGCGATCGCTGCAGGTGTCAGAAGAATCGAAGCGATTACCGGTTCCAGGTTCGATGAATACCTGTCAGACCAGGAGCATCTTATCAGAAGAATCAGTGATCTTCTTAAGAGCAGTCCTAAAAACCTCGAAAAAGTCGTCCGGAATCTGGTAAAGGAGAATTCGATGTTGCAGAAGCAGGTTGAATTGTTAAACCGGGAGAAGGTATCACAGCTTAAAAAAGATTTGCTTAATAAAATCCATAAAAAGAATAATATCAACCTGATAGCTGAAAGAATTGAAATTGATTCCGGCGATATGATACGGGATCTGGCATTTCAGCTTAAAAGCCAGGTTAATGATTTATATATGGTAATTGGAGCAAACATCCAGGGTAAACCTAATCTGACAGTCATGATTTCAGATAACCTGGTAAAAGATAAAGATTTAGATGCCAGTAAGATCGTGCGGGATGCTGCAAAAGAAATTGAAGGAGGAGGGGGTGGACAACCGTTTTATGCAACTGCCGGGGGAAAAAATCTCAAAGGAATCGATAAAGCCATACAAAAGGCAGTGGAATGGATAAATATTTAACATGCCCGGGATAAACTCTTTCAGTAATCGTACTTTTTTTAACTAATTTTGCCACATCATTCATCAAAAATCATGTGACGTGGAAAATCTTGTCAAAAAAAATCCAGGCTCCGGAAGATATTCAATTCCTCCCTATATATACATGGTTGCAACTATCGTTATTTTTATTCTTGTTTTAGGTATTCAGGGCTTTACCGATTCAGGCAGGGAAAACGGGGAAAACAATCAGCTGTACACTGTGGCTGCTGTTAAAATTCCACAGGAGCTTTATTTTGCAGGCGAAAAAGTGCCCCTTGACAATTTTGACACAAGGGAGAGTCTTGACAGGGAATTATTGATAAATACATATTTTCACTCGCAAACATTCTTATTCATTAAAAGATCTGTACGTTTTTTCCCTTTGATTGAACCCATACTCAAAAATTACGGTATTCCGGATGACTTTAAGTATCTTTCTGTAATTGAGAGCGGGCTTGAGAACTCGGTTTCGCCCAAACAGGCGGTGGGCTTCTGGCAGCTGGTTGAAGGAACTGCAAGGGAGTACGGACTGGAGGTCAATGATGAGATTGATGAAAGATACCATGTCGAAAAATCGACTGAGGCAGCCTGTAAATATTTTCTCGAATCATATCAGAAATATAATAACTGGACGCTGACAGCAGCTTCCTATAATGCCGGAAGAAAGGGTATAGACAGGCAGATAGGCAGACAAAACGGTAATAATTATTACGATCTGCTTCTGAACGAGGAGACTTCAAGATATATTTTCAGGGCCCTGACCATAAAAATGGTCATATTGAATCCTGAAAAATACGGATTTCACCTGGATGAAGATGACTATTATCCGGTTATACCTGTATATGAGGTGAAAATTGACACTGCCGTCTCTGATTTTAACGACTTTGCCGACCATTTCGGTATTAATTATAAAATACTTAAATATTTTAATCCGTGGCTGAGAGAAACACATCTCTCAAACAGACACCAGAAGGAGTATGTCTTAAAGATACCAAGAGAGGGTTATAGAAGTTATGCATTAATCACAAAGCCAGGAACTGCCGGGTATAAATAAATAATAATATTTGGTTTGGAAGAGGATAAGGGTTATAATCTGACTGACCGGGAAGATGAAATTCATGTGCTGGGTGCCAGGGTGCACAATCTGCGCAATATTGATGTTGTCATACCACGGAATAAGCTGACAGTGATCACAGGACTCAGTGGCAGCGGCAAATCTTCACTTGCTTTCGATACCATTTATGCTGAAGGGCAGCGAAGGTATATGGAAACACTTTCGGCTTATGCCAGGCAGTTTCTTGGTAACATGGAACGGCCTGATGTTGATAAGATAACAGGTCTTAGTCCGGTTATCTCCATTGAACAGAAGACCACAGGTAAAAATCCCAGGTCGACCGTTGGCACCATTACAGACATATATGATTTCCTGAGGTTGTTGTTTGCCCGTGCGGGAGTCGCTTATTCATATGTTACCGGCGAAAAGATGGTGAAATATACCGATGATCAGATACTAAACCTTATTATCGAAAGATTCAGGGATAAGAAAGCAATGATTCTGGCTCCGGTTGTTAAAGGCAGAAAAGGACATTACAAAGAATTATTTGAACAGATCAGGAGAAAGGGGTATCTGCATGCAAGGATCGATGGTAATGTCAGTGAACTGAAATACGGTCATAAAGTTGACAGATACAAAACACACAATATTGAGATAGTGGTTGATAAACTGGTCGTATCTGAAAAGGACAGACAGAGGTTGAGGAACTCTGTATCTGCGGCCATGGATCAGGGTAAGGGAGTAATCATGTTACTGGATGTGGAAAGGAATGAAACCAGGTTTTTCAGCCGTCAGCTGATGTGCCCTGCATCAGGTATTTCTTATAACGAACCTGCACCGCATACATTTTCTTTTAACTCACCCCATGGAGCCTGTCCCAGATGCGGAGGACTGGGAGAAATAAATGAAATAGACATCGGTAAAATCATTCCGGACACAGATTTAAGCGTCAAACGCGGGGGAATTGAACCACTTGGACCCTACAAAAATTCTTTGATTTTCTGGCAGATTGAGGCAATTGCCAAGAAATATGGTTTTACCCTGAACACACCGGTCAAAGATATTCCTGAAGAAGGCATGAACGTTATTCTTTATGGTTCGGAAGAGACTTTTAAACTGGAGAATACACCTCTGGGTTTATCATCCAGCTATTTCCTGAGTTTTGAAGGAATCGTGAACTATATTGTCAATATTCAGAATGGGAATGTTCCGGATAATGGAAATAAATGGGCTTTCCAGTTTGTCAGAAGGATAAAATGTCCTGCATGTGAGGGACACCGGCTTAAAAAAGAAGCACTGTATTTCAGGATACACGATAAGAATATTGCCGAGCTGGCAGATATGGATCTTGGAGATTTATATAAATGGCTCAATGATATTGATAAACACCTTACAGACAAACAGAAAAAAATTGCATCCGAAATTCTGAAAGAACTGCGCACACGTCTGAAGTTTATGTTGGAAGTGGGACTGGATTACCTTTCATTAAACCGCAGTGCAAAAAGTCTTTCGGGTGGTGAAAGTCAGCGCATCCGGCTTGCCACACAGATTGGTTCACAGCTTGTCAATGTATTGTATATTCTCGATGAACCGAGCATCGGCCTGCATCAGCGTGACAACCTCAGATTGATTAACGCACTGAAAGAACTGCGTGATTCCGGTAATTCGGTTATTGTTGTGGAACATGATAAAGAGATGATCAGTTCTGCCGATTATATTGTTGACCTGGGACCATATGCAGGCAGACATGGCGGGAAGGTCTGTGCCCAGGGACATCCTGATGAAATAATAAATAGCGGCAGTCTGACTGCACAATACCTGAATCATGAAAAAAGCATTCCTGTCCCTTTAAAAAGAAGGGCAGGCAAAGGTAAATCACTCATTTTAAGAGGCGCCTCGGGTAATAATCTGAAGAACATTGATATTGAAATACCCCTGGGCAGGTTTATCTGTATTACAGGTGTATCAGGAAGCGGTAAATCTTCCCTTTTATATGATACTCTCTACCCGATATTAAGCCGGCACTTTTACCGGTCGAACCTTGAGCCTTTACCGTATAAAGGCATTGAGGGAATTCAGAACATTGATAAAATCATTGAGGTAGACCAATCACCCATCGGCAGAACACCGCGTTCAAATCCTGTGACCTATACCGGGGTTTTCTCCGATATCAGGAATCTGTTTTCCAGGACACGGGAGAGCAGGGTGAGGGGCTATAAACCCGGCAGATTCTCTTTTAATGTTAAGGGAGGAAGATGTGAAACATGCCAGGGTGCAGGTTTGCGGACCATTGAAATGAATTTTTTACCCGATGTATATGTAGAGTGTAACGAATGCAACGGTAAACGTTATAACCGTGAAACACTGGAAATCAGGTATAAAGGAAAATCAATCAGCGATGTTCTGGATATGAACATCAACCAGGCAGTTGAGTTCTTTGAAAACATACCATCCATCCTTAAGAAACTGATTACCCTGAAGGAGGTGGGTTTAGGTTATATCACTCTCGGACAGCCATCCACAACGCTTTCTGGCGGTGAATCGCAAAGGGTAAAACTGGCTGCAGAACTTTCAAAGCGTGATACCGGAAAAACACTTTATATTCTTGATGAGCCTACAACAGGACTTCATTTTGAAGATGTCAGGGTATTGCTTGAGGTATTGGACAAGCTGGTTGACAGGGGCAATACCGTTATTGTTATTGAACATAATATGGAGGTCATCAAAGTGGCGGATCATATTATCGATATGGGAAAGGAAGGTGGTGCCGGAGGTGGTGAGATCATCTGCACCGGCACTCCGGAAGAGGTGGCAATGATTAAGGAAAGCTATACGGGAGCTTTTTTAAGGAAAGAACTGCAGATCTGTTAATACAATAATGCCCGGGTGACCGGATTCGGGGAATCAGAACCAAAGCCCGGAGTCTGTTTACGTAAACCTTAATTTAAAAACATAAAAGCTTCCTGTTTATTTTTAAACGGCATATGTCAGACCTCTATGCATCAATGATTATTCTTTTTCAGGATTTTAACCTGTATAATTCATGAATTAAATCGGGCTAACCTGCTTTAGCACAGAATAATATGTGTTTTTATGAACAGGGCAGGTTAAATACCTGGTTAAGGAAGTAATATATTTAAATCATTGAAAAATCAATAAAAATCACTATCTTATAAACGTGAATACTTTTGCTCAATCATTTCGGGCAAAGCCTTATTCATTTGACAGATTATTATAACAATTTATAAATGTAAAACGAACTGAATAACCTGGCGCAGGAATCTTATAACCTTTCGCAAATGAAGACCGGGAAGCTTGTTATGATTTACCGGTTAACGAAGTAAATAATTTAATAAATGAAACGTCCATGATAAGTCATCCCGATATGTCTGAACCGGCTCCCGACAAATAAACCGGTACAGGTTAAGGGACCAGCAACTTAAATAATTATTAAATATTTGAATCAGCGATCTTAAAACCAGCAAATGAATTAATTGTAATATTACAGCAAAAATGATCTTAAAGTCTAAACCTTTTAAATAATTTATTATGAAAACCTTGACAATATCTTTGATTTTCTTTTTCCTGGCCGGTTCCATTGCAATGTCACAAAAGGCAATAGTCATTAAGGAAGACAGTATTGACCTTAAACACGGGACTATTCCTGGCTTTATCACGGCAATCCCTGAAGTTGCTTTTGAAACCATCAACGATTCCTGGATAAAATCACTGGAACAGGGAACCAGGTCAAAAGTTCAGAAAGACGGAGGCGAACTGTCCATCTTCGGAGCGATCATAAAAGAGATTACTCCAAATCCTGTAAACATCTATGGTTATGTTAAGGATGCTGATACGGTTACCATAGTTGCAGCCGCATATGAATTAAAGAAAGATGAATATATCACACCTGATAAACATGAACAATCTGCTTTGGTAAGACAGTATCTTTTAACGTTTGCGAAAGATCTTTACCTGGACCTTGCAAAAAATGAATTGCGGGATAAGGAAAAAGATCTGAAAAACCTGGAGAATGAATTGAGCTCTGTTGAGGGTGAAAAGAACAAGCTGGATAAAATGATAAAGTCAAATAACAACTCCATCAATTCGATCAATGATGAGCTTCTGATTTTACGAACCAATCTTTCATCGCTCAATGAGGAATTGCTCATTCAGAACAACCAGCTGAATTCACTGGATGAGGGGCCTGCCAAAGAAGAAAAGGAAAAATATATCAAAGATCTGGAAAAAAACATCAAAAAAACAAATAATGATATTGAGTCGGATGAAAAGAAGCTGGTTGATCTGCGTTCGGAAATAGAAAAAGCACAGGTTGATGAAATTCCCGAAAATCTTAAAGAACAGCAGCGAATCAAGATAGCCATTGACCAGCAGGAAGAAGTCGTTCGTGTTGCTACTGAAAAATACAATACGATAAGGGATTATTAAATGGCTGAGATGACAGGTTGAATCCCGGCGAGCGCATTCCCCGTAGCTTTGCTGCGGGGTAAGCGAGCAAAAAAACAATAAAACATTAACGGGATCGATGATTC
>JAFGBD010000018.1 GCA_016933335.1 Bacteroidales bacterium
TTCTTCAAACCAGTCCGACTGAAGAGCT
This sequence comes from Bacteroidales bacterium, assembly GCA_016933335.1. Taxonomy (GTDB): domain Bacteria; phylum Bacteroidota; class Bacteroidia; order Bacteroidales; family UBA10428; genus JAFGPL01. The sequence continues at coordinate 29 of JAFGBD010000018.1, forward strand.
TCTGCTCAGTGTCTGTTTTGTGAATGAGAACAAGGGATGGGCCGCTGGAGAGAATGGTACAATACTCAGGACCACGGATGGCGGTATTAACTGGATCCTGTTGGCCAGACAATTCTTCGATCTGAATGCTGTTTATTTCATTGATGAAAATACGGGGTGGATTGTGGGTGATTTTATCATTCTCAGGACAACAGATGGCGGTGATAACTGGATTGACCAGACCGGAGACCTGAACAGGTCTTTCTATACGGTCTGTTTTGTGGATGAAAACACAGGATGGGCAGCAGGTGAGCGCGGAACCATCGTCAGGACAATTGATGGCGGAGAGACCTGGAATGTTGAGCCTGTCAGGACACTGAATGGTATACATTCTGTTTGTTTTACCGGTTCAGGTACCGGTTGGGCAGTCGGAGAAAAGGGAACCATCCTTAAAACTGCCAATGGAGGTGCAACCTCTGTAGCGGACATTTACCATTCTGATCCTGGCATGCCGGATCGTGAAATCCTGTTCCGGAATTACCCCAATCCGTTTAATTCATCGACCACGATCCGGTTTGAAATACCCGAATCCGGATTCGTCACGTTGAAAATATATGATCTTCTTGGTAGAGAAACTGAAACCCTGGTAAACGGGCCAAGATCTGCAGGAATACATGTTTTTCAATGGAATGCCGGGAATTATTCAGAGGGAATATATTTTTGCAGGTTAATAGTGATGATGGCTTCCCAAAGTCCGGGTGAACAAATTATTATGACAAAGAAGTTACTTTTAAATAAGTAAAAAGGACGGGTATGGTGACTTTTACTCGAAAAGAAATATTTTTTGCTGGTGCACTTTCTTTCTTGTTAATGATCTGGAGTTGTGAGAAAGAAAAACCGGACGAGCCACTCCCTCCTGAAACAACCGGCACAGTAAGCGGTAATGTAATCAATGCAGCCGATGGTTCTGCTGTCGGATCAGCCAATATAACCGCTGATCCGGGTGGTTATTGCGTGTATACCGATAATACAGGTTCTTATATGTTAGCTGATCTGCCTGGAGGACAGTACTTTGTCATTGCTTCCAAGGAAGGCTTTTGCAATGATAGTGCAGATGTATCTGTTGTGGCAGGTCAGACAGTGACTGCAGATTTTTTGCTGACACCAGAATTCAACATTATAAAGTGGCAATTAATTACAGATAAACCAGTATATTATTCTACTCCCGCTATTGATGATGAAGGGATAATATATGTTGGGACCGGCATTTATCTGTGGACAACCTCGGGCAGTCTGTATGCCGTCAAACCCGACGGGACCTTAAAATGGAGGTACGATCTCGATAACAATGCAACATCACCTGTAATCGGGGAAGATGGCACGATCTATATCATGGATCGTAAAAATGTGCTTTATGCTTTGGACCGGGGTGGAATACTTAAATGGAGATACAACGGGTGGGATAACGATGATTTTGCGGAAGTGGGTCAGAGAACCGTCGCCATAGGTTATGACAATACACTGTATGTATTTGTGGGCCTTGATTTGTATGCTGTTAATCCTGATGGATCACGCAAATGGAAATTTGATCCCGGCAGGGGAGGAACTCCCTGCGGCGCTTCGCCGGTTGTTGGTAGTGACAGCACTATTTATGCAATATTGGGAGGGGAGGTATTATACGCTGTCAGGCCGGATGGAACCTTAAAATGGGAGTTTTATCTCGAAAAGTACGACGAACATTCCTTTACTTCTCCAACACTGGATGAAAACGACGTCATATATTTCGGGACGGAAAATGGTGAAGGAGGTTATGTTTACGCTGTATATCCGAACGGCATATTAAAGTGGCGGATTTTGGCAGGCAGCCTGCGACCGGTCCGGGCATCTCCGGTAATAGGAATGGACGGAACCGTATATGTTGCGACCAAAGCATACAGCCATCGCCAGCCTGCTGAAGTTCTTGCCGTCAGTCCTGACGGTAAGATAAAATGGAGATATACTGTTGAATCGATACACTTCACACCGGATGATGTTTATTCGACGCCGGCTGTTGGAGCTGACAGCCTGATTTATTTTGCAGCAGAAACAGGCTTTATCTATGCACTTAATCCTGACGGAACCCTGAACTGGAAGCAGGATCTGGAATGTGGAATTAACTGGTCTTCACCAACACTCATTGATGACGGTACCATTTATATCGGCGGTCTGAAAAATGACGGAGGATCTCTTTTTGCACTGCAATCCGGTAGTCCCGGCCTTGCCCGTTCTCCCTGGCCAACATTCCGGCAGAATAACAAGAATACAGGCCGATATGATGAATTTTAAGCAAAGAGAGACACGCTGTTCTTTTACTTAAGGATTTATCCCGGTATTACAACCCCTCCGCCGCTATATGCAAATACTTCACCTTTTTTGTGTATTAGAAATACCTGCTATACTCAGTAATGTAAACAGAAGTATTGTTTTCATGTTCTGAGTTTTTACAATTTTTTTATTCCTTAATAAGCTTTGTATAAAGTATTCTTTCAGTATCCTTAATCTGAATAATATAAATCCCTTTCTGCCAGTTTATAATATTCATGATTCTTTGTTTAAGGTTGTTGTTTTAAGGATATAATTTTTAATCTTGCTGTTATATTTAAAGGCGCATCTTTTTACCAAAAGTTGCCGTTATCACCCTTATATTGGTGTAATATACACAAACAGGGATTACTGGCGTCACTTTTGTTAATTATTCCTTCATATTATCAATTTTAAAACCTGTTTGTACTTTCCGTTCTGTTAACCTTCCCTTTTTCAGCCAATTATCTACCCAATTTACTCAAAATAAGGTAAATATTACACAGATAAGAAGTGATCAGACCTTAAAGCTGTTGACTTAGTAACTTAGATCAGTACATTTAAATAGTTATCTCTGATATAACAATATATTCAGAAATAATATATACATTAGTAATTACAGAAATATCTCCGACAGGATAATTCAAAATTTCTATAAACATTTTTTTACATAATGATTTCTGCCACTCAACAGTATTTTTAATATCTGGCACCATGAAAGAAAATACAAAAAAAGAACCTGAAAATTCCGAAAATAAAGGAATAAAGGATAAAGCAAAAGAACTGTTAGATAAAGCCGAGGATTTTCTGGATGAAAAAATGGAGGAGGCTAAAAAAAGCAAAGCTTTTGAATCTATTTCCGAAGCACTGGATAAAGCAGAAGACTTTATTGAAGATAAAATAGAAGACATTAAACAAAGCGGGGCAAAGGAGAAACTGGAGACTTTTGCAGACAAGACAGAAGATAAAGCAAAAGATACATTATCCAGGTTGAAGGATCTCGGCAGAAAACTGGCAGACAAAACTGCAGATAAGCTGGAAGACATTGCAGAGAACATCAAAAAGAAAACCGGAGAGGAAGAAAAGCCCGGAAATAGTTAAGTATTTGATTATCTGACCACCCGGAGAGAAGTAACTGCCTCTCCCCGGACTTTCAGAAAGTAATTTTACCCCTTGCAAAAAGGGCTGAATGCTGTAAATCTTTTCCGGATAATGCAACTCAGCCCTTAAGGTCAGTTCATAACTTCAAATGAAATCTTGACATTGACCCTGAATTCGGTTATGTTATTATCCTTAACCACTGCGCTCATATCCTGCACATAGGCTGACCGGATACCTTTAACTGTTTTTGCTGCAGTTTTAACAGCAGCACGTGCAGCATCTTCCCAGCTTTTTTCTGATGATGCCATAATTTCAATAACTTTTAACAAAGCCATAATCTTATAAGTTTTAGGTTAATAATTAAAATGTTATAATAAACATTGTTAACAAAATTCCCGGCTATTCTGATCGTTTAACAGATTTTACTGAATCATCTGAAAATCAATAAAAATGTGCCTGAGATCCGATTGCTCATCACAAAATCTTTTACTATCAGGCTATTTATTATGTAAGTTAGAAAAGATATCTCAGAATTAAAAGTGAATTCCATTAATGGCTGGAAAATTTTTTTTTGGGATTTTATAAAGCTGTTGAAGATGCAACAGGACATAATGTGCCTGTCTCATTTGGATATTGCGTTTCCATTTACATTAACAATCTTGAACAGCTGATTCGAGATACCAGGATCAGCAGGAGCACCATTTCATGGCATCGGTAATTTCATGAAAGATTCTAATTGTCCAACCAGAATCCTGCATCACTGTTGTGTAAATATCTGCTAATTTCAGTGCTGTTTTATTTGTTATAACCAGGGCTCCTTTGATGTTTTTGTTCCACATGCTTGCACTTTTGTCCAAAGTCCCGATCATTATTACATCTTTCTCGTTGACATTGAATTTTTTAACCTTGCTGAAATCAAAAATCTGAAATTTCATATTATCGAACCTTGAATCTCCAATGATGATGGTATTTGCTTTATCGATAACATTAAAATCAACTTCACTTTTGAATGTGACTATGACATTGCTATTAATCCATTTAAGATCAAAGTTCATTTGTCAGTTATAAATATAACAATATAAAGGTAATAAAAATCAATTAGTTAATATGTTTTGCAGATAACTTTTTTACTGCCCTCAAAGCTTTGCTGTCAAATTATGATACCATTGGCATATATCTGTAAAGTTTTTTGTAACTTTTGAGTATAAATAAAAAATAATAAAGAAGATGAAACACATAGGTAAGCGTCATATGCGTCATGCATCGGGATTGATTTTTGTCCTGTTTATGCTGTCTTTCCAGATCCACGCCCAGACAGATAAAAATGAGGTAAAGCTCCAAAATCTGAAAAATAAAATTTTCCTGGCCGAGTCAAATGTGGCGGCTGCCGAATTGAAGTTAGCAAGGGCCGATTCACTTGTTTATGATGGTGATTTACGCATTGATAAAGCGGAAGAGGAATTTACCCGGATCAGTGAAGAACAGAAGAAACTTGAAAAGGAATACAGGACAAATATCAGGGCTTTAAATAAACTGGCTAAGTCGAAAGATGCAGAAATTGCAGAAAAAGCAGAAGATGATTTAAAGGCCATGGAAACCAGGTATAAAGAAGATTCAAAATCACAGTCCGTAAAAATCAAAATGCTTACAAGAGAGGCAACAAAAGCTGAATCAGACATTAAAAAAGGCCTGGATATGAAAAAAGCAGCAACCACAAAATTAAAAGATGCCCGGAAAAAACTTGAAATAGCCAGAAAGAATCATGAAGATTTCGTAAAAACCTTAGACAGCGACTAAAACAGCCTTGTTACAATACCGAAGAGATATTCGTTTCCTTAGTTAAGTCAGCAAATCAGATTGCATCATGGTTTTCATGAAGCATTTTGGTTATTGAAATGAAATGAATGATGTCAATCCCTTTGGTTTCTTCCTGCAGGTATGAATTAAATTGGTCAGCAGCCGGATAGGGTTATATCGATATTATAAAAATTAACTGAAGAAGAATGGAAAAAGAAGAAATTCAAACCGCACTTGAAAACCAGCGCAAATTTTTTACTGCCGGAAAAACTTTCGATACCGGTTTCAGGATTGAAACACTCAGGAAACTTCGCTCAATGATCATTCAGCATGAACCTGAAATCAGGGATGCATTATGGAAGGATTTTCATAAGCCTGAATTTGAAGTATTGGCAACAGAATCAAGGTTCATTCTCAAGGAACTGAACCTTGTCATCCGTAAGCTTAAAAGATGGTCACGGTCAAAAATGGTATGGACTCCTCTTGTTCACTTTCTTTCATACAGTTATATCCTGCCGCAGCCATATGGTCAGGTGCTTGTGCTGTCACCCTGGAACTACCCCTTTCAGCTGGCATTCCTGCCTATGATCGGGGCCCTGGCTGCGGGCAATTGTGTTGTTATGAAGGCTTCGCAACAGGTCCCTCATATTACCTCTGTGATGGAAAAAATCATTGCCTGTCTTCCGAAAGAGCTGGTTCTTATGATAAACGGAGACCATTCTGTGAGCAGGTACCTTCTGGACTATAAATTTGATTATATCTTTTTTACCGGCAGCAGCAAGATAGGTAAATATGTGATGCAGAAGGCTTCTGAAAACTTAATACCCCTTTCGCTTGAACTCGGCGGTAAAAATCCGTGTGTGGTTACTGCTGATGCCAGGCTCGATTATGCCGCCAGAAGAATAGCCTGGGGAAAATTTATGAATGCCGGTCAGACCTGTATCTGTACCGATTATTTGCTGGTGGACAATAAGGTGAAAGACAGGTTCATGGAACTGATCTCAAATGAAATCAAGTCATTTTACGGAGAAAAACCGGAGAAGAGCAACGATTATGCGAGAATTATTAACCCTGATAACCTGAAGAGAGTTACATCATTTTTAAAGACCGGCCACATCGTTACCGGCGGAGCAATTGATACGCATACATGCTTTTTGGCTCCGACCATCATAAGGGATGTTACTCCTGATGATCTGATCATGCAGGAAGAGATATTCGGGCCTGTATTACCGGTGATCGGATATGATGACTTTGATGAGGTTTACGGGATAATTGAACGGAATCCCAAGCCGCTTGCTGCCTATATCTTTACCAGTGATAAAAGAATGGCCAGGGAATTTCTGTGTAAAACTCAAAGTGGTTCAGCTGCTGTCAATGATACAGTGATCCAGATTGCTTCACCATATCTGCCTTACGGAGGTATTGGTAACAGTGGTATAGGCAGGTATCACGGGAAAAAATCATTTGAAACATTTTCAAATATGCGATCTGTTCTTGTGAAATCGAATCTGCTGGATGTCCCGCTAAGGTATCCGCCTTACAGTAAACTTAAGATAAAAACCATAAAGCTTCTGATGAGATAAGTCTGGTACAGAAAACCGGTTGAATGAGCGATTTGAAACCTATAGTTTTTTAACTGCAAGTACGGGCTGATCTTTCGTTATGGCATCACCGTTCTTAACAAGCTTTTTAACAACTTTGCATTTAAATGGTGCCTTAATCTCATTAAAAAGCTTCATGGCTTCAAGAACAAAAATGGTATCTCCTTTATTCACAACTGATCCTTCTTCAACAAGCGGGGGTTTGTCTATTCCGGTTGCATGATAAAATGTACCTGCCATAACCGCATTGATGGTATCTTCAGATTCCGCAATGGTATCTCCAACTTCTTTTTTTACCAATTTTTCAGTCAGTGTTTCAGCTTTTTCCTGATCCTTTTTATCCGTTAAATTATCAGTGGCTTTATCAGTATCGTTATTTAATGTTTCTGCAGGATCTTTCTGTTCAGAGACAGTGCTTTGAGATTCTTTGCCTGATGAACCATTACCTCCTGATTTAAGGGCGAGATTGAAATCACCCTTTTTAATGATCAGCTCATTCAATTGCATGTTGGAGGCTTTTTCCAGGAGTGTCTTCAATCCTTTGAAATCATCGGGATGAAGTATGGGGTCTATCAACTGCGACTGGGCAGCTTCAACAAGGAGCTTTTTCTTTGTTTCGGATACAGGGGGAATTGCCTCCAATTCAATATCAGCAGGCGTTTTTGGTCGCTTATCCGCAGAAAGTGCCCGCCATTTAAAATATTCCATGGATACTTCAGGAAATATACAGTAGGACAGGATATCTTCTTCGTTGGTTATCAGGTCCGGTTCTGAAATGTTGTCAGTTGCATGCGGAAGCATGTCTTCAAGGTCATCGGCCGGACGATGCTCGATCGGTTTTTCATCCCCGAGGATTTTTTTCATAAACTTAGGGTCAATTGGTCCCGGTGGACGTCCATATAATCCTTTGATGTAGTTTTTTACCTCCAGAGGAATAACTTTATATCTTTTTCCTACCATTACATTCATAACTGCCTGGGCACCAACAATCTGACTTGTTGGTGTTACCAGGGGCGGATATCCCAGGTCTTTTCTGACCCTGGTTACTTCTTCAAGCACATCAGGAAGTTTTTCCAGTGCGTCCTGTTGAATCAGTTGCGACCGGAAATTTGAGATCATACCCCCGGGAATCTGGTGAATCAGAATTTCGGTGTCAACAACAGGTTCAAATCCTTTCCCTTTTGTTCTTTTGAGCGTGAGATCTGCAAAGTATTTATTTATTTTTCTCAGAGCATCCAGGTCAATGTCAAGTTTAAAACTGGTTTCTCTGAAAACCGCCTCCATGGTTTCAACCGGGGGTTGAGAGGAATAACCTGCCATGGCAGCAATGGCACAATCAAAGGCTTCAGCCCCTGCTTTCACACCTTCAAGGTATGCCGGAATAGCCATACCGCTTGTAGCATGACAGTGGATCTGAATAGGAATATCCACCTCTTTTTTCAGAGCTGATACCAGTTCCTTTGCTTTGACGGGAGACAACAGACCGGCCATATCTTTTATACAAATTGAATCAACACCGAGGGCGGCCTGTTCCCTGGCATAACCCACATATTTTTTTACCGTATGAACCGGACTGATGGTATATGAAAGAGTACCCTGTGCATGGGCTCCGCATTTTTTAACAGCCTTGATTGCAGCCATCAGATTCCTTGTATCATTCAGGGCATCGAATATTCTGAAAATATCAATACCATTGGCATGAGCCGTTTCAACAAACCTGTCAACAAGATCGTCGGGATAGTTCCTGTAACCGACAATATTTTGTCCTCTTATTAACATCTGTAGCGGAGTCTTTTTTGCCTTTGCTTTAAGCATTTTAAGCCTTTCCCATGGATCTTCCCGTAAGAATCTTAAACAGACGTCAAAGGTGGCACCACCCCATACTTCAAGAGAATAATATCCTACAGAATCAATGGCATCAATTATCCCCATCATGTCATCCGTCCTCATCCGGGTCGCCCATAAAGATTGGTGACCGTCTCTCAATGTGGTATCTGTAATTCTGACTTTGTTATTTTTTTTCATCTGGTTGTTTTTCGGTTTTAATGGTCAGATAAAACTGCAGATAAAGAACAATCATTCTTGTTTATCTATAAATGACGATCTTTTTTTGCTTGTTTCATATGGTATTAAGGTAAAATCAAGATACAGGATTGATCTGCATGTGCCAGGTTTATATCAAATTTTTCAGACTCTGATTAATCAGTTACCGAAAATTTTCCTATGCCGGAATATTTTTCAAACCTGCTTTGGATCAGCTCTTCAGAAGTTAGTTGTTTTAAGGTTCTAATGTTTTTGATGATCGATTTCTTCAATGCATTTGCAGCAAGTTGATAGTGTGCATGGGCTCCTTCACCGGGTTCCCTGATTATTTCATCAATTACATTAAGTTTATAAAGCGAATCAGCAGTGAGGTTCAGGGCTTCAGCAGCATTTGGAGCATACTTGGAATCCCTCCAAAGAATAGATGCACATCCTTCAGGTGAAATAACCGAATAGATGGAATTTGATAACATCAAAATTCTGTCTCCGACACCTATTCCAAGTGCTCCGCCGCTTCCCCCTTCTCCAATTACCACCGAAATAATTGGCACTTCAATCGATATCATCTCTGTTATATTCTTTGCAATAGCTTCAGCCTGACCTCTTTCCTCTGCTTCTACTCCCGGGAAAGCTCCGGGTGTGTCTATGAAGGTTATAACAGGCACATTGAACTTTTCTGCCAGTTTCATTAATCTCAGGGCTTTTCTGTAACCTTCGGGCTTTACCATTCCAAAATTCCTTTCAAGATTCTCATCGGTATTCTTACCTTTATTATGACCAATCAACATTATTTTGTAATCACCGATCTCTGCAAATCCCCCGATCAAGGCTTTATCATCTCCATAATACCTGTCTCCATGCAATTCAATAAAATTTTTGAAAATCATTGTGAGATAATCCTGCATTATGGGTCTTTGCGGGTGTCTGCTTAATTTTACAATTTCCCATGGAGATAAATTGTAATAGAGGGATTGCATCAGATCTCTCAGCTTCTTTTCATATTCAACAATCTCAGTATCCAGGACTTCAGTGTTGCCTGTGTTTAAATCTTTAAGCTCTTTTATCTTCCCTTTTATTTCGATGATTGATTTTTCTTTATCCATACTTTCATATGTTTAATTAGTACTTAGGGTAGCTTTTAAACAGTAATATCGATTTTCAGGAAATTTAATCTTTATTTAATATGACAAATACAATCGACGATTTACTTACATCCTTAAAAGCATCAATGTTCATGGTATTTGATTTTGAGATAATTAGTGATAATTATTGATTATAGTAACTTAGAACATTACTTAAGTAGTCTTTCATGTCTTTCCTGTTTACAATTGAATCAATAAATCCATGATCGCATAGATATTCCGCAGTCTGAAAGTTGTCAGGAAGCTTTTCGCGAATCGTTTGTTCTATGACTCTTCTTCCGGCAAAAGCAATCAATGCGCCCGGCTCAGATATATTTATATCTCCCATCATGGCAAAACTTGCAGATACTCCGCCGGATGTAGGGTCTGTTAAAACGGAGATGTATGGAATATTATTTTTAATAAGCCTGGATATGCCTGCACAGGTTTTGGCCATCTGCATTAACGAAAGCGTCCCTTCCTGCATTCTGGCTCCACCTGATGCTGAAAAAATAATATAAGGCAGATTGTTTTCAAAAGCATAGTTTGCAGCTTTCAGTATTCTTTCTCCGGTAGCACTGCCTAAACTGCCGCCCATAAACCTGAAATCCATTACAGCAATCACAACCTGTTTGTTATTTAATTTCCCCGTACCAGTTACCACAGCTTCAGAAATACCGGTTTTTTCTTTTGTTGCTTTAATGTTATCCCTGTAACTTCCTTTTATATCCTGAAAATTTAAAGAATCGACAGGAACAATGTTTGAAAAGAGTTCTTTAAAGGTATTTCTATCAAACAGTTGCTGGATTCTTTCACAGGCTGTTATCTTTTCATGATAATTACACTTAGGGCAGACTTTCAGGTTTTTATTCCATTCATCAACAAAGACATGTGAGTTGCATTTTTTGCATTTAACCCATAACTCCTTCTTTGTATTGTTTCTTGATTTAGAGCTGCGAAACCAGGCCATACTTAATTCTCTCCAATGATTTGTTATACTCTAATTTAAAAATCGAAAGATCAACAGTCTTAAAAAAACGTAGCAAAAAAGCGCAGAAAAATACTCATTATTTGTCAGAATAAAAAAAATTTTACATGAAATATTGCTTCAATGCCCTTTTCTTTCGCTGTAAAGATTTGAAGCTCAATTGGTGAAGCCATCCATATCATTTCTAACTCAATTCCACAAAAGATTCATTCCGGTGGTATTTTACTAAACTACTTTAAAAGAGATAATTAGGATCCAATCATGGCATAAGGATCGTTCTTTGTAAAGCCATGACACAACTTATAAAGACGAAAAACAAACGTATAAGAGGATTAACTGAAGAGCCAGTCTTCTGCCTCTTTTACCGACCCGAAAAATCTGCTTTGTACTTTAACGGCTGAATCGGGATTTGGGTTACCTGGTAATCAGATATGCCATGGTTTGTTTCGGTGGGGGTGGTTGAAAGATAATTCGTTTTACCTTATTTCAGATAATCTATAATTTGAGATTATATGATAGTCCTATTCCAAATACTTTGTTGACTTTTGGTTTCTTTTCACCGAATTCATCTTCGTACATGAAAAATGTTTCAAGATCGATATTGTCTGATAACCTCCAGTCCAAACCCACAATATACCTGCTGGCTGAGAACCTGTTAATATGGCTTAACTTGAAATAACTTTCATATTCAACAAACGGATCCACAAGTTTCGAAAGGTTATAATCGGCGCTGAGCTTATTCCTGAAATAACTTTCTGATTCATGTGTATGCTCTTCAGTAAACCTTTGAAACCGTAACCGGTATTTAAAATCCAGGGGGAAGTTTTTGATTGGCAGGTCATAAGAGAAATCACCGGAAATCCTGTAATAATTATGGGAATTTGGATCGAAAAAGTACCTGAAAGTGCTCTTAAAACTGGTCTTTTTGGTTAAATCGTATACTATGCTTCCTTCCGTTAGCGCGACATTCAGTTTCGAAATGTTTTTATTGTACCGTACCTGTTCTTCGATATCAAAGCGCAGTTTCCTGCTGATGCTTATCTTGAGAGTGGCCCCGCTCCAGAGTTGATTATCATGAATCTGACCGATTATACTCATCATGTTAAATATCAGGCAACCCGCCAATACTGAAATGTACTTATACTTTACTGTCATGTTCTGGATAACTGATCCCACACTCATTTCTGATCCTGTCCAGGGTTTCCATCAGGAGGATGCTTTTTTCATGGTTCATGGAATGGCTCTCAGTGAGCCCTTTTTCAAGACACTCCATAGCTTCTGCAGCTTCGTAATTATATCCATTTCCAAAATATTCCGGTGTGATGTCCCTGATATTGTTATCAAAAACCAATGATACGCCGGAAGGCATAAAAAAGTTACTGTGAATGTGAATACTTCCTTTTTTACCTGTTATCATGGCATCAATGGCAGTTTTGGCAATAATTGAAGAGTAAAGACTGGCGATTTCACCCTCTTTATATTGAGATACAAAGCCGCAGTTTTCATCGACTCCTGTGTGGCCTGTTGATGCCAGGGCTTTGATCGCATCAGGACGCCCCAGTATTTCCACGGCCAGATAGGCAGGATAAATACCCACATCCAGTAAAGAACCTCCTCCCAGGTCAGGATTAAACCATCTTTTTTTCGGATCGTTGTCTGCCCTGAACCCTAAATCTGCCCTGATAAATTCGACTTTTCCTATAAGGCCTTCGTTGATTACCTCTTTAATTCTTTTAACCGAAGGCAGAAAAGCGGTCCACATGGCTTCAATCAGTAATTTTTTCTTCTCCCTTGATTTTGCAATCATTTTTTTTACCTCAGAAGAATTTACTGCAAATGGTTTCTCACAGAGGACATGGAAGCCGGCTTCGAGGCACATCAGTGTATTTTTGCAGTGAAACGTATGGGGTGTGGCGATATAGATGATATCAATATCTTTATTCTCAAGCATCTCGGCATAGCTGCCGTATGCATGCGGCACATGATGGTGTTTTGCAAAATCATTAGCTTTTTGTTGTGTCCTGGAAGCCACGGCAAATAATCGTGCTTCAGGCAAAACCTGAAGACCTTCGGCAAACTTTTCCGCGATTCCGCCCAATCCAATAATTCCCCAGTTGTACTTTTTTTTCATGTGTTAACCGCTTAAGATCTGTTCAATATGCTGAAGTTCGGTCTTATCAAAACACAGGTTCTGCAATGCACCCAGATTATTTTGAAGCTGATCAACTTTGCTTGTACCAACCAGTACCGATGTAATTCTTTTATCTTTCAGGAGCCAGGCAATTGCCATCTGGGCAAGGGATTGGTTTCTTGCCGATGCTGTCTTATTAAGTTCCCTGACCTTATCCAGTTTTTCCGGTGTAATTTGTGACTTTTGAAGAAAGCCCCGGGGGTTTGATGCACGGGAATCCTCAGGGATACCGGAAAGGTACCGGTCAGTCAGAATTCCCTGTGCAAGCGGTGAAAAGACAATACAGCCGATCCCTTCTTTCTCCAGAACCTCAAGAAGATCCTGCTCCACCCATCTGTCAAACATCGAATATCGTGGCTGATGTATAAGGCAGGGTGTACCGAGTCTTCTTAATATATCAGCTGCAGTTTTGGTTTTTTCAGCCGGATAATTGGAAATTCCGGCATATAACGCTTTGCCTTGTTTTACTGCGGTATCAAGTGCTCCCATTGTTTCTTCAAGCGGAGTATCCGGATCCGGCCGGTGGGAATAAAAAATATCGACATAATCCAGTTTCATCCTGCTAAGACTTTGATCCAGACTTGCAAGCAGGTATTTTCTGGATCCCCAGTCACCATATGGTCCATCCCACATAAAATATCCCGCTTTTGTTGAAATGATCAGCTCATCCCGATGGGCACCAAGATCGTTTTTCAGTATGATGCCAAAGTTCTCTTCTGCTGATCCCGGAGGGGGTCCGTAATTGTTGGCAAGGTCGAAATGTGTAATGCCGGCGTCAAATGCAGTTCTGATCATTGATCTGCAGGTTTCAAAATTGTCTGAGGCACCAAAATTATGCCACAGTCCAAGCGAGATGGCAGGCAATTTCAGGCCGCTTCTGCCGCAACGGTTATAAATCATTTCTGAATACCTTTTTGAAGATGGAAGATATGTCATCTTTTTCAGCTGCTGATAAGAATTTATAAATTATTTTTGGTTTAATAATATGATTTGGTAAATTTAATGCACAAATTCGTATATCTCAATACAATAATTTATGGATATCCTGGATATTAAAGCCACAAATGATACACCCCGTGTTATCTTTGATCCTGAAAGCGATATATTTGAAATTTCCGGTCGTTCATTACCTGAAGATGTAGTATCCTTTTATCAGCCGGTAATCGACTGGCTTGACGAATACAGCCGGTTACCAAATGAAAAGACTGAGTTTGTGTTTAAATATATTTACTTTAACACGGCAACATCAAAACTGATACAGGATATTTTAATCAGACTTGAACAGATTTATGAAACCGGTAATGATGTGGTTGTAATATGGTATTACGAGCAGGATGATGAAGATATGATGGATCTGGGAGAAGAGTTTAAAGAATATGTTGACATACCCTTTGAACTGGTACCCTTTTAATTAAATATCTTTTAAACCCGGCAGGAAAACTTCCTCGTTTACCTGATATTTCAATTGTATAAAGAAATTTCTAGTTTGAAAGTCTGTCCCACCAGGTTTTTTTCAGTATTAAGCTGCATATCAAGACAATAATTGCTGTTATTATCCAGTAGGTGTGCTTCAAAAGAACAATATAAATAGGCAATGCCACCAGCGCAGTTTGCCAGATGATGCCTGTCAGTATGTTGAACATGTCACGCCTGAAACTGGTGTTCTTCTTAAAACCAGGATATAAACCGGCAATCCTTTCATGAATTGGTTTCCAAAATCCCCATGGCCGAACCGATTTATAAAAATCTATCAGTGTCTTTTCATCTGTGGCAGGTGACAAAAATGTGCCCAGAAGACTACCTGTAAGAGATATTAACAGGATCACAGGAAACAGGTACAACATGTATTTGTCAGGAACAAATCTGGCAAAGATTATGGCAGGAACAAGACCTGCAACCATGCCCCAGAAATAGCCCTTTCCATTAAACCTCCACCAGTACCATTTCAATACGTTTGAAGCAATGTAGCTGGCCCAGAGTGCATTAACAATCCATTTCAGGATGCTGTCGATATTTTTAATGGAGATTCCAATGAATATGCTGATTAACACAATGGTTATGCCTGTAAGGTAATTTACCATGCTGAGTTTTTTGCCTTTGGTCTCGGGTCTGACATATTTCAGGTACAGATCATTTACAAGGTATGCCTGTGCCGCATTCAATGTACCGGCAAATGTAGACATAAAAGCAGCTGTAAGTCCGGCAAGCAATAAACCAAGAAAGCCTGCAGGTACGAACTCACTCATGGCTGATGGTAAAATCTGTTCAAAATCAATTTTGCCTCCGACAAGTAAATCAAGTTTATCATAGTATAATATTGCAAGAATCACAAATCCGGCGATCAGCAAGTATCTGAAGGGCATGAGAATGACTGATACCGAACCGCTCATTTTGGCAGCTTCCCTGGGTGACCTTGTGGCCAGTATTTTCTGCATATCATAATTGGGGGCAGGACCTGCAGCACTTACCAGTATACCCTTAAACAACATCATCATAAAAAATATTGAAAAAAGAGAATATCCGTCTTTCGATATGACATCATTCACTTCGCGGATGATATTTCCCCAGTCCATGTTGAGCCTGATTCCAAAGAAGGGACTCATCCATCCATCGGGTACAATAAGGTTCTGACTGCTTAATGTGACCATGGCAATAATTGCAATAACGATTGCAGAGATGGTCATAATGGAGTATTGAATAACATCTGCCCAGACAATGCTGACCATTCCGCCAAGAATCGCATACAAAGTGGCAATTAATGTAAAAAAGGTACCGTAAATATGGGGTATATAGGCTGCCGGAATAAATGCAGGATCAATGTTCAGAATGCCACAGACAAATTCCCAGGGAATGAATATCTCAACGAATTTTCCCAGGCCCACAAAACCATAAGCCAGGAAACCTAGGCATCCGATGATTGCGTAAATCACCACAATATTGTGTGATAATCTGCCATCTTTCCCATTTCCAAACCTGGTTAAAATCCACTCGGCACCTGTTGTCACATTGGATCTTCTTAACCAGACCGACAAATAAACCATCAGAAATATCTGGTTAAAGACAGGCCAGAGCCAGGGTATCCAGATACTTTTAAGTCCGTATACAAAGGTGATGGTGACAAGCCACATGGTACCGGAAATATCAAACATGCCGGAGGCATTGGATAGTCCCAGCATATACCAGGGCAGCTTATTTTCACCCAGCAGATATGAAGATTTGTTCTTCTGGGCTCGTTTCTTCAGATAGAATCCGATAAATACAATTGAAATGATATAAAGAAGAATGATCAGTAAATCATAAAAGGTAAGTTTCATTGGTGAGATATGAAATTAATAATAATTCTTTAAGGCCTAAAAATAGAAAAAAAAATATCAATTTAGAAAATATGCGGCAAGGAACAGTCCGCGAATGTGTTACAGATATCATAGTAAGATTCCTCTGTTATTAACCGGAGGGTATATCAGAAGAATGAGATACAGCACAAATGCATATAACCAGATAAATGTGATATTGAACCATAAGGTATTCAATACTTCACCCCTGAATTTTTTCTCGGGTACAAACAGGATTTCTCTGCCAAATTCAGATGTTGGCTTCTGAAATATCGGATCGGATAATTGATATATCCTGTCTTTATAAATTTTTAAAGACGATGGCTCACCCTGGTTCATAACCAGGCTGGCTAACCTGGTATTATGATTTTTGTTTTTCAGCTCGCTGAATGCTTTATGACCTAAAGAATCAGCCAGGAATCTCAAGAAATCATTCTTTTCAATCACTGCATTTTCATATGCATTATACGTGTTGATCTCCAGGTAGGTAAGATAATCTTTCGTTTCCAGTGCGACTTCATTGTTATAGTCTTTAATATTGAGTTTGTCCAGGTATTCATATTCAAAAAAATCAGGTTCGCTGCTGATCTTAGTGATACCATTGCTGATCAGGTTCAGGTAATATGCAACTGAATCACTGGCAAGGTTTTTTATCATGCTTTTTTCAAGGTATGATTGCAGTTGAGGCAACAAATCATACAGGTAATAGGTAAATATGCTCTGTTTTTGTTCGTACGGATAAAATAATTTTTCAAATTTGTTGTGTCTGAATTGCTCCACAACCATTGCTTCATAGGCCCATCTTACTGTCATTAGTTCACCTGGTAACGGTACAAAGGGACTTCTGGTCATGTTCAGATTTTCGTACTTAATGATTCCCGAACCCAGAATTAATTGAAATGCCATAATGATGGGGATGGATTTTGCATATATTGAACGCAGGCTTTTATGGATCATAGAAAGGTTCAGTCCTAAAATGATGCCAAAACAACAGGTGCTGAATAGAATCAGCCAGAATTGAAACAACATCCCGCGTATTCCCAGGATGAAGTTACCCGTAATTGTTAACAAGAAGGTTTGAATGGCTGCGATCAGTATAAGATAAAGAGTTTTTGCATTGATGTAACTGAATTTGCTGAATTCCAGATATTCCTCCTTATTCAGCAGGTTTCTTTCTTTCAGAATTTCATCTGCGCTGATTATGAGCCCGAGAAATATTGCCACGACAGTACAGAGGAACATGTAAAGAGGAATGTTGGGATTGTTCATAAAAACATAACCTTTTCCCGGTGAATATCTGAGCAGGATGCCCATTAATAATGCGATCAGGGGTCCGGCAAGGAGGGTATAAATAATTTTCCACCTGTTTGAAAACTTAATTTTAAAGTTTCTGATATTAAATATCTTAAATTGGGTTTCCAGGTTGGGAAGTTTGATGATTCCGGTTGGCAACGGCGTCTTTTCAACCCGGAGGGGTTTTCTTTTATTTTCATGAATTGCTGTATAGTGTTCATACCATTCAGACGGAGTGATTTTTCTCTGTCTCCATTTTCCGGAGTAATCTGTAAGTCTGAAATCCACTAATTCCAGAATGCTTTCAGGAGAGATCTCACCTGGATTTACTTCCAGTCCTGTTATATCGAGAATGGAATGAAAATAATCAGCAGCCTTATATGCATCATCTGTGAAAATCGGGTATCCTGATTCATCAATAATCCAGAGTTTATCGAACATCTTGAAAGCCTGCGGATTGGTTTGGCTGATGGTAGTAATAACCAGGTTACCTTCAAATGTATAATCGTGAAGTAATTTTAAAATTCTTGAGGATTCGACATTGTTCAGTCCGTAATATGGATTATCAACAAGGAGAATTTTGGGTGTCCGCAATAGTTCAAGGGCTATATTTAACAGTCTGCGCTGGCCTGGCTGGAGGTTTTTAAGATATATTGATCCTACAATAACATTTTTATATTCAAGCAGATCGAGCTTTTCAAGCAGCAGACTGATTTTTTTATCCAGTTCCTTTAAGGGTGTCTTACTGTAAAACAACCGGGCAGACAGCATCAGGTTATCATATACTGACAGCTCATCGAGAAGCAGGTCATCCTCAGGAATATAACCAATAATGCTTTTTAACAGGTACCTGTTGGTTTTAAGGTTATAATTATTGATCTGAATTTTTCCTGTATCAGGAATTTTTTGTCCTGCCAGCAATTCCAGTAAAGTCGATTTACCAACACCTTCTTTTCCAAGAATTCCCACAAGCACTCCTGAAGTTTCGCTTACACTGAACGGCTTTATTCCCTTGCTCTTTTTTCTCTGCTTATAGGAGATATCTTCGGCATTCAGTATAATTCCGGTTAGTAACCGGTATTCCAGATACCTGTGTTTGATATCCGAATAACGGATAACAGACTGATCATTTATTTTGATGACAGAGCCGGGTTCAAGAATTATAAATTTGCATACGGTACTGATGCTTCCTTCAACCATTAATCCTTCATTTCCCAGGCATTTCAGGATAAATATCTTGTTTTTTTCAAGAAACAGTATGTTTATGGGATTTTTTAATGCTGCAATTTCGATCTCATTTTTTATTTTGTAATCAGCAGGCAGGTTGCTCTCAATCCAGCTTCCTTCAAGTTCTTCAGTCTTATCAGCTGAGGAGGGTTTACAAATAAGGAAATTGGATTCGGCGTCCTGTAAATCTTCTTCCAGTACGAACCGGCAAAGATCATTGAATTCGGATGTGGACATCCCCAGCCTGATACATGCAATCTCCAGATAGTCCAGATCTTCCCTTTTTTCAGATACAGCGGTATAAAAATAATCGATAAGCAGAAGCATCAATACTATTCTGTCATTAAAAGATACTGACTGAATTGTTTCAAGGGTTATTTTATCAAACATCGAGTTAACAATGGTCACTGAAAAATCAGGTTCTTTAAAGAGGTTGTATTGTTCTGTATATGATTCATAATTAAATATATAAAAGCTCTCCAGATCCGGTGATACAGGTAATCTGGTCTGTTTCTGAAGATATTGAATGAATTTATTGCCTGCTTCAGACGGATTTTCCTGTCTGAACATAGAAGATACAAGAGCACAATATTTTGCAAGGGTTTTAAGTACGGACTCTCTCATATCCTTTTTGTGACTGTTGAACAGTTTGAATCAATTGTAAAGAAAAGTCTGTTTGATTATCAGTTATTTAGTTGATCTGAATCTAATTTTCAATTGATTATGTAACAATTAATTTCCAATTTACGTAAATTTAAAAAAAGCAAATTAATTTTTCATAGTTTTATTGATTTTGGGTTTATTAACAGGGTTAATGAAAGAGGCTGTCACTAAAGCGGGATGGCCTCTTTTTTAAGTGATAAAAATCATCGGTTCCGGATAATGAATATCACTTTATTATCATGTGACTGAACCTGATAAATCATTAAATTTGAACTGTTAATTCTGATAAGGGTTATATTAGGGTTAAATATTACAGGTGTAAGTTCTTTGTTTGATAGGGTTTAATTAGTTTTAGGTGTTTAATCCCGGTCTTGGCCGGGATTTTTTTTGATATCTGCCAGACAGTTACGATCAACTGTCAATTGACTGCAATGAAATTCCAGATGATCAATCTCACCCTTATCAGATAACAAAAATCATCTCAATTATTTAACCTTGAACGGCATTTTTTCGTATATATGGATGTACTCTGATTGAATCAGATTATTATTGTACTTTTTATAAGAAGCGGTGTAAGTTTTCATTTGATAGGGTTTAATTAGTTTTAGGTGTTTGAATAACCCGGCAGCGTCCGGGTTATTCTTTTGGATTCCCGGCAGGTTAATGATTGAATAAGCCTTTTGGCCTATTAAAATCACAATCCAAGAAAAATAATGGCAAATCCGCTCAGAAAAATAATGGCACCTGCTATTGCATGAGAATATTTTTCCAGCTTTCCGAAAGAGACCGGTTTCAAAATATATGTTGTCAGCAATACGATGACCAGCATAGTCAGGATGGTAAAAACAGAAAAAACTGCTGCCACAATAATCAAACCTGATACATTTTTTCCTGCTGCAGGCACCAGTAATTGAGGAATAAGCAATTCGCAGGGGCCCAGAAAAAAAATAAGGAACAGTATCCAGGGAGTATAATTAAATGCTTTGTCTATTTTGTGCTCATGTTCATGGTCTTTAACATGAAGATGTTCATGGTCGTGTACAATACCATCTTTGTGGATGTGGATATGTTTATGAGCTTTATTTTGAATGGCGCGACGGATACCCCACAACATATATAGAAAACCGAAGATA
This sequence comes from Bacteroidales bacterium, assembly GCA_016933335.1. GTDB lineage: Bacteria > Bacteroidota > Bacteroidia > Bacteroidales > UBA10428 > JAFGPL01. The sequence goes on from JAFGBD010000018.1 coordinate 20,838, forward strand.
ACAAGAATCCATGCCGCAATATTCCCTCTGATGCCTTCGATATGTTCCATTCCTATTCCCAGAGCTACTCCGGTCAATCCGATTAATACAGAGGTACCGACATGACCCAGTCCGCACAGGAATGTAATCCATGCCGTTCGTATCACAGACCATTGCCTTGCTTTGGCAAGGACGATAAAGGGCAAATAATGATCAGGCCCTGCAAGTGTATGGATAAAACCGGTAGATGCTGCAGTGACGGATAGTATAAGAATTTCGTTATTCATGTTGGTATATTTAGTAATAAGTGATATCAAAAATGTTATTTCTGTCCCATTCCAGCCAATATTTAAGGGCAGAACGACGGACAAGTTTCCAGTAACCGTCATCTGCCAGTCCGAATTTTATGATGCCTTCCTGGATATCTTTATTGATGATATTCAGATATTCTTCTTTAAGTCTGATCTTTACCGATTTCTCCCTATAGGTGAAGATTGCTTCAGGACGGTTCAGCGTATCATTTGCCAGTGATATGGTACCCTGACCCAGTGTTGCACCGGTGCTGACCTGGATACCGTCATTCAGGCAACTGTATGGAGGAATTGTTCCGGCACAGGATACAACAGTGAGATGATCGGGTTGCACATTAAATATTTCACGGGCTTTAATTCCCATTTTAGCCCCCACAATGGAAAAAATTCCCAGGTGTCCGTGAAACTCATCTGTGATGACACAGGCTTTCCATTCATCATGCCCGTAACGGGCAATGGCTGAATCCATGATCTGCCTTACATCATAATTGTACATCTGCCGGTCAGCTGGAAATTCATTAAAAGCAACGTTTTTTTTGAACCGGTAAGTGCCTTTCACCAAATCGGTAATCACTTCCATGATGGCAGGCAGATGATAAGACTCAACAAACCTGATACGTATATCAGAAAGATTGATATTCATATCGAACAGTTCAGGATTCAGGATGTAAACAGCCACGAGTTCATCTTTCATGAAATCGTTTTTACAACGGCTATTCTTATTCATACCAGGCTGCTGATGAAACCTGCCGATGATATCTGACAGCCGGCTGTCACTGTTATTTAGTACCTCCATGAATTTTTTATTAAATTCTTCTGTTTCTTTACGAAGGTTTGAAATGATATCAATCCTTATTTTATTGGATGACAGTACTTTATTAGCTTTTATGCTGTCGCAGTCATAATTGAAACCCTGAATGGGCCGGATTGAGCCTGCATACCATACAATCCGTTTGATCTGGCTTACATATTGTGGAAAGTTATCAAGCAGGTCATATGCTGTGGACAGAGATCCCAGGCAGATCAGTGAATAATCTCTCTTTTCTGTACCTTCAAAGAGGACCTTCAGAACCTGATCATAATCATCACATTTCGCATCATTGTCTGAACGGCCCCATTTCAAAGGCTGGTTTAGCTTTCTCCAGGAAGGTACATAACTGATACGACTGGAATTGCAGATTACAGGAATGGAATCAATATTCCATTCTTTAAGCAGGGAATTGATCTTAACAACTCCGTCTTCAGGCTTCAGGGTTCCTTCAGATACAATGATAGCTGCAACTTTAATTGCCGGTTGTGATAAAAGGAAATTGACTGAATGAAAATCATCAATGGCACAGTCGGTATCAATGATAATTCTCTGAACAGGAAGTGGCTCGGAAGGGAAACAAGCCTTCCGTACCATCAGTGACAATAAGCATAAGCAGACTGTTTTCAGATGCTTCATGTGGTTAAGTTTTATTCAGGTTATCGGGCAAATGAATCCCGAAGAATCTGCCCCGGTCTATCGGGAAGCGAAGAGAATAACCCGGCAGACCTAAACTTACCCTGCCTCTGATGGTTATTGAACATGAGATTATCATATTATTTTTCTACTGTCTGAATTTCAGGGGAGCTTTGAAATCACTCCTGAAGTTCAGATTGAATCCTCCTGAAAAATTAATTCCCGGCATCGGATAGCCATTGTTTATATAATAAGTCTGATTCAGCAGATTATCAGCGTTAAAGAAAAGGTTGAAATACCTGGTAAGCCGGTATTTCATCATTGCACCAACAACTGTATAGTTTTTTTCCAGGACCGCGGTCTCACCCCGGATATCGGCATACAGATCAGAGATATTCTGGACACTGATGTTGAGATTGATTTTCCTGAAACGATAATTTGCGGATGCAAAGAGGTTATGTTGAGGGGTTCCCGGCAGCGGTGTTTCCATATGTATGAATGCATAATTGGCGTGAAACTTCAGGTTTCTGGTCAGGTTGACGGTACCTGAAAATTCGATTCCCATATTGCTGAATTCTCCTGTATTACGGTATATCGGCGGAGGAGGTGCAATAGCAGGTACCATTATAATCCGGTTTTCACCTTTTACAAGGTAAGTTGTCAGTTCTGTTTTTATCCTGTTCTCATACCAGCTCTGTATCCAGCTGGCTTCATAATTCATCAGTTTTTCGGGTTGAAGGTTGTCGTTTGCCGGAGGGAAAAAATACAGTTCCCTGATTGAAGGAGGACGATAACCTTTGGATACTGAACCCTTGATGGTTGTATTTGAGGAAGCATGCCATGCAAAACCCGCCTGGGGTATCAGTTCGTTTGTATATGTTTTGTTAATTTCATAGCGGAGACCGGTATTGATTGAAAATATTCCCCGGATCAGATGCTGATAGCTGATATAAAAGGCATGGTTCTGCATGTTTATCCATTTATTATCATATTCTGATGTGACGAACTGCGGGCCGGATGGACCAGGAATGATCCTGCCGTCTTCATCCCTGATGACTGATACGATCGGACTGCCTGTTCCTCCAAAGTTCATATAGTCATACCCGGCAGTCAAGGTGCTGTTTGTCATCAGCTTTAATCCCTGGTAGAACATCATTCCGTACAGTACGTCATTTGAATGCCAGCCATCGGTAATATCGTGTTCACCAAAGTTGCAGAATATTTTTAAAGCTCCTTCAAGTGAATTGAAGTTATTCTCAACCGAAAGAGCAGTTTTTCCCCGAAGGATATCGATGCGTTCTCCTGCAATACTGGCTTCAAGCCCCGGATCTGAAGTTTCAAAATGTGCAAGGCTGAAATCGGCCATGGCCGACAGGTGTTTGTTCAGCTTATATCCGGTCTTAAAGTAAGCATTGGTAATGGCAAAATCGGATGAATCCCGGTGCCCGTCAGTCTGATCATGGTTGACTGAAGCAAACAAATCAAGATTTTTCCTTCGCATACCACCACTGAGTGATAGTTTTCGTGTATCAAATGATCCGTATACAGCTTTGGCATTGACTGTATATCCATCAGAGTGTTGTTTTCGGGTGATGATGTTGATAACCCCGCCAAAAGCATTTGAACCGTATAAAATGGATGCCGGTCCGCGTATGATTTCCACTTTTTCAGCGTCTGATGAGACATAAGCATCCGGCAGGTGATGCCCCATTGTTCCCATAAACTGCGGATGGCCGTCTATCAATATCAGCACCTGTGTGGTCGGATTTCCTCCAAGTCCCCTGATATTAATCTGACCGGCAGCACCGTCTGCAACACCGAAACCTGTGATGCCTCTTTCTGTGATGAAAACTCCCGGTACCTGCTGGCTGATAACAGGCAAGAGAGCGGATTCACCGGATTGTTCAATCTCTTCATGTGTAATGACAGATACGGTAAGCGGTACGTTTTTACGTGCCACTTCTATCTTGGTACCGGTTACAACCACTTCTTCAATTTCAATGGTGTCTGACAGTGACTGCTGCGCCGATAAGCTGCTATCTGTTAAAACTGATAGCAGGATGGAAAATATTGATAAGGAAGTGATTTTAAACTTAACTGAACAGGGTTTCATTTTATAAAGAATTTAAATCTAAAATAATTATTAAAATCAATTGGCTTTGCTCATTACAAGCTTTCCGTGCTGGATGCCCTTCAGTGCAATGATTTTATCGGCGAGTTCAGTCAATTCCTGGGCTTTGCCTTTAACAGCAATTGTTTCAAGGCAAAGATCATGGTTCAGGTGGATATGCTGTGTTGAAAGGATACAATGATGATAAGTGTGCTGTATTTCATTCGATTTGTTATTGATATCATATTTATGATGGTCAAAAACAATAACAATGGCACCGGCTACAATATTATTACACTTCCATTTTTTCTCAACGATGTTGTTTTCTATTAAGTGGCGGATTGCCTGGGATCGGTTGGGTAATTTATTGTCTGATGTGTAATTATCCAGTTTTTCCAGGGTTTCCTGTTCAAGTGAGACTCCAAATCTTATGACCGACATTGTGTTACGATTTTATAAAAAGTAACACAAATGTAGATTTTTTATTTCAAAACCATCATATAATGAGCAAAATATTTGGATGATCTGAAATGAAACGGGTGTTTTTTTATACAAGCCTGAATATATCTCCTGTCCGGGGCACAGATATTCTGCTGTTCAATCCTTCCCTGGTGATTATCTGACTGGCCCATGATTCAAGCTCTTTGTCGTCAAGCACTTTTTCATTGTAACACTTTTCATCTTCATAACCACTGTAATGTATCAGCCTGGTATGCGGAATTTCGGCTTTCTTCAGAAATTCCGAAACAGAGAAGGGTATTTTCTTGATATCTTTATTGTCTTTCAAAAATCCGCTGAAATAATTGTGGATTTCACTGTTAAAAGGCTGTTGAAGATGCGGTGCTGCCAGTTTTGAGAAACTCAGCTCTTCGAGCCAGCTGCCTAAGTATTTGCTTTTAGCCCCGGTTTTCGGATCAATTGTGGTAACGCTTCCATGATTTGATTCAGGGTATGAAAACCTGTTATTACAGTCAATATACATCACCCTGGCTTGAGCAATTTCCCTGAAATCCCTGTCCCTGAGTAACGGACAAAGCATATCGCCCGTAAAAACTGCCCTGACTGCATTTTTGTCCTGATTCCGGTACTCAAGAAGGAGCAGCGAAGCACCAAATCCACTGTCACCATGAAAAACAGGAAATGCTGTTACGTATATGTCATTGACTTCGTCTATTTTACATTGTATTCCCGGAATAAGCTCATGAAATTCAATGATCTTTTTCAGTTGCGGAAATGACTGTCTGACAAATTCCCAGCAGGGAAGTGTTGCATAAAGGGGATATTTTTTCCTGAATTCATGCCTGTGCGAAAAACTTTCTGCTATCCAGTCTATACCAACGGTATGATCCAGATGGGGATGCGTAAGAATAAGGGCTTCCGGTATCCGGTTTTCATGTCTGATAATGTAAGATGCGGTATTATTACCGGCATCAACCAGTAACTCACATTCAATTTGCTGAAGATTCAAATCAGCACTTTTCGTTCCGATAATTGAATATGAAGCATTACCCAGACCATCAGGGTCATCCGGGGAATAAAACGGATGGCTGTTTCCTAAAAATACCGGCCATGCATTTGCCCGGCCGTTTAATCTTATGAATAGACGTTTCATTCTTCTATATTTGTTTTATTCGTCTCGTTCCTGTATTCATTACCGTTTTTTTAATTGTAGTAACTATTGATATAAAATCAGTCGATGATTGTCAGTTCGCCGATGATGTGATCAGCTCCGGCGTATTTTTCAATGATAAACAAGACATACCTGATATCAAGTGAAATATTTCTGCAAATATCGGGATCATACATGAAATCATTCATTGTACCTTCCCAGTTACGATCAAAGTTAAGACCAACAAGATAACCGTCAGCATCCAAAACCGGACTGCCTGAATTTCCTCCAGAAGTATGATTGGATGCTATAAAACACACGGGCATTTTTCCGTTTGCACCGTAGCGGCCAAAATCTTTTTCTTCATAAAGGTTTTTCAGTTTCTCAGGTACAACATAATCATAAACCTCCGGATCTTCCTTTTCAATAATTCCCTTAAGCGTGGTATTATAACGGTATTCTACCGCATCTGCCGGTGAATAGCCCTCTGCTTTCCCATATGTCATACGCATGGTGAAGTTGGCATCAGGATAAAACAGTTTATCAGGCTGCATCAGCATGAGGGCAGCCAGGTATTCAGGATAAAGATCATCTAACTGTTCTGTCAGTTTATCGTATTGTGGAAAGATTTTGTTTCTGTAAACTTCTCCAAAGGATGAATAAATCCTGAATAGCGGATCAGAGATGATTTTTCTGACACTGGCATTTGAGTAATGATCCAGCAATTCCATGATTTGTTCCTTGTCTGTGAAAAAGCTCTTTTTATAAATCCTGTCTGCAAATTTGCGGTAATTGCCTCTAAATTTCTGATGGATCGTGTGATAGAAATCAGGAAGGAATTGCTGGCCGACATTTGCAGAATACAGCTCCAGTACTTTTATAAATATTTCTTTGTCAATTTCAACCTCATAATTTTTAAAAAAATTTTCTGTTCTGCTTTTCAGCTTGTTAATGGTAGATTCAGGCTCTTCTTCCTGATTCTCTGACATCAGACTCAGCAGACTGGTAAATCCGGAAACATATTCAATCAGTTCAACGTGAAAGATGGCCTCACTTGCATAATCATTCACGAAATAATATGGTTCAAGCTCGCTGTAGGTTTTCGAAAATTCAGGTAACAGATAGGCGTATTTTTCCTGATTATCCGGATTTCGATTGAGCCATAACCGGAATTGCTCTTCAAAGGTTTCTTTTTTTCTGATGGTATTGTATCTTTCAAATCCTTGTAACACGCCAATCCATTTTTTCCAGGCATTTGCCATACCTGCATATTTGCTGGCATATTTCAGCTTAATTTCCGGATTCCTGTCCATGGCGTTTTTCATGATGTCCAAAATAGCATTACGAAGTTCAATTTTCCGGGGCAGGGTACTGTTACTGATGATCTTCAATTCATGTGACGTGAGATACTCATTCGTTCTTGCCGGGTAACCAAGTATCATGGTAAAGTCATTTTCCCGGATCCCCTTGATGGATATTTTAAGATGATTTCCTGGTTTGTAAGGGATATTTGAGGGTGAATAATCAGCCGGAGAGTTAGTTGAATCAGCATATATCCTGAAAAGTGAAAAGTCTCCTGTATGTCTTGGCCAGATCCAGTTATCGGTGTCTCCTCCGAATTTTCCGATAGAGGCAGGCGGTGCTCCTACCAGCCTGATGTCTCTGAATGTCTGATAGACAAACATATAATACTCTTTTCCAAAATAAAAAGGCTTGATCTCGGCATTGTAACCGGTTCTATCTGTCGTAATTTTTATTAATTGATCAATACTGCGGTCAATATGCTTTTCTTTTTCTATGCGACCAGCAATACTATCTGTACCCTGAAGAACCATTTGGGTAACATCCTCAATTCGTATAAGAAATGAAGCAGTTAATCCCGGATTTGGTAATTCTTCGGATCTTGTAAAGGCCCAGAAACCTTCATTCAGGTAATCCTTTTCCAAAGTACTGTGGGCCTGAATGCGGCTGTAACCACAATGATGATTTGTCAGCACGAGTCCGTCAGGAGAAATAACTTCACCGGTACAACCTCTTCCGAACAAGATCACCGCATCTGCCAGGCAGGCCTTATTGATGCTGTATATATCCTCAGCAGCCAGCCTGCAGCCTTTTTCCTGCATGTCTTTGATGTTGAACTTCTCGATTAACAAGGGTATCCACATACCCTCTACAGATAATCCTGTACGAATAATGATGTGCAAGAACAATGCGGATAAAAGCAAACTTTTTCTCATGGCAATAAAAGAATTTCGACCGAAAAATCTCTGATATTATAGTTACAAAATACAGGCAGTCTGACAGTGTATGCAAATTTGATTTTAAAGTGTTTCTGATACTATTTTAATCTTCTGTGAACCTTATTAATTCAATAAACAGTCTCTCTGTGGGCAATCCCATAACATTGTAATAAGAACCTTCAATTTTCTCTATCCCGACATAGCCGATCCATTCCTGAATACCGTAAGCGCCTGCTTTATCATACGGTTTGTAATTACTGACGTAATAAGAGATTTCATATGGGCTGAGATTCCGGAAACTGACATCAGAACATGAACAAAAAGCCGATTCTTTATCCGTTGATTTAATGCAAACGCCGGTAAGGACCTGGTGAGTCCTTCCGGACAGCCTTGACAGTATCTTTGTTGCATCTGCATAGTCTGCCGGTTTGCCCAGTACTTTATTATCAATATACACAATCGTATCGGCAGTTATCAGAATGGTATTGCTGTCCATATATTTAAGGTACTGTTTACTTTTCTGCCTGGCCAGAAAAACCGGAATTTCCTGCATGGCAAGATTCGGAGGATAGTATTCATCCTGTTCATCATGGGTGATAACCTCAAATCTGATGCCCAATCCGTCAAGAAGGTTCTTTCGTCTGGGAGACCGGGAGCCTAAAATAATTCTGTGCTGATTGATTTTATGAAGGACATCCACCTGAACTGAATTAAATGATGATTCTATCATAAATATTAAATGATCAAATAATGATTGACGATGAAATGCCTGGCAATAAAAGCAAATAATATACCTGTCAGCATCATTATTTTCAGAATTGAACTGATATTCCGGTATTTTTTTCTGGAATCTGCCTTATAGAGTAAGAAGGCAATAACAATAAGGGGCAAGAGTTGAAATATGATCAGGTAAACGAGCGTAATACTGTAACGAAGATGAAAATAGTAGACGTAGATAAGACCAAATGCAAAAATGAGTATCAATCCGTAGAGAATAACCTTTGTCCATCTGGTTCCGACAACAATCGGAAGCGTTTGCATTCCGTATGCCTGATCACCTTCGAAATCCTGGGTATCCTTTACGATTTCCCTGATAAGGGATATCAGAAAGCCAAAAATTGCAAAACCGGCAATCCAGCCGGCCAACTGATTGGCATTAAGCCCCATGGCGTCGATGATACTGCCGTATTTGCTGCTTAATAGCGGCAGCTCAAATAACAGAACAAGAACAGGGACCATCCCTGTTGAAAATGAGACAATAAGATTACCAAAGATAAGCTGTTTTTTATAAGTGGTTGAATAGAACCATAATATACCGCTTCCCAGAATAAAAAGAATTCCCAGGTAAATGGCCTGAATTTTATATGCCAGGTATAACCCTGCAAGAATGCCAATACTGTTGAATACAATGTGAAATACCATTACCCATCTTCTTTTAATCAACAAACCTACGATAACCGTATCAGGACGGTTGATAAGATCGGCTTTCCGGTCGAAATAATCATTAATGACATAACCTCCTGCCGTAAGACATACAGTGGCAACCACAAGCAGGAAAAAATCGAAATTACTCATCTGCAGATCAAAACCGTTGGATTTCAACATGGGAGCAATGATGCAGTATCTCATCAGGCATTGTGTTGCAATAACCATCAGGATGTTTGGCGTTCTGATCAGACGGAAGAATGCCCCTATATGTTTTGCCTTCATTACCATAAAAATGCACCTTCTATCATCCATTTATTGTGCAAACGCAAGACTTGTTCAATTACATCCCTTACACATCCCTCACCACCGCTTTTATCTGAAATATACTTGGAAATTTCTTTAATCTCCTCGACTGCATCGGACGGACAGGTTGGTACCCCTGCTTTTTTCATGATCTCATAATCCGGCAGATCATCTCCCATATACAGGATATTGCTGTGCTCAAGATTGTATTTTATGCGAAAATGATCATAATCCTGATATTTATTGGATGATTTCAAATAAATGTCCCTGACCCCAAGATATTCAAACCTTTTTCTGATGATATCCGAATTTCCCCCTGTTATCACGGCAACGGGGTATCCCTGTTTGATACAATATTGTACAGCATAGCCATCCTTGATATTCATCACCCGTAAAAACTCACCCTTGGGATATAAGAATACCGTCCCGTTTGTAAAAACGCCATCTACATCAAATGCAAATGCTTTTACGTTCATCAGGTCCTGCTTAAAGTTCTTTAATTCCATTCTTCCAATAATTGCCGGCAGATTACAAATTTATAATTCATCTGTTAAATACTTCCGGATATTTTCAGATAAAATTTGATATATCTCTTTGATGGGCGGATTATGCTCAAGCATCTTTATATGCTTGTCCATCAGTATCCTGTTATTCCTTAGTGCAGGACCCGTCTGGGCTTCCCGGGGTTTCATGCAGGTTGCTTTTGTTGCTGTTTCAATAATCAATGAATGAAGGATTGAATAATCCAGATTATGCTTGTTCAGTATCTGTTCTGCAATTGAATACATATGATTTGTAAAATTACAGGCAAAAACTGCAGACAAATGCAATGTTGCCCGTTGCTCTGAATTAACAGAAAAGACTTTGCCGGAAAGAAGTTCCGCCAGCCATATGAGTCTGTCGAGATTTTCCTGTTTATTTGCTTCGATGCAGAGTGGCACATCCTCAAAATGAATATCACGGCCTTTGGTGAAGGTTTGTAACGGGTACAATACTCCGTAATTTTCAAACTGTTCTTTAAATACCGACATTGGAACACTACCGGCAGTATGAATAACCAGTTGGCTGCCCGGAGGAATTTTTCTCACCACTTCCCCGATTGCGTCATCTGTGACAGCGATGATATAGATATCGGCATTGAGAAGTATCGTTCCCGGATCCACTGTATAACCTGCTTTTAAGATTCCTGCCAGTTCCTCTGCCGGATCTGCTCTTCTTCCCAAAACCTGCAATATCCTGATTTTTTTGGATTGCAGAGCCATTCCAAGGTGCCAGGCAACATTACCTGTACCGATAATTACTGCTGATTGAATGTGGTCCGGCATCTAGAAATCATTATAAGCCTGCATTTTCATAGTTGATTTTTATCAGTTTGGCAGGCTCTTCATCTTCATTACCAATTTGCCTGACGACTGTGAACAGGTTAAAATACTTTAGCTCGATATAATAAAGATATCTTCTGATTGTATTTACTGTCCGGTCGGTCTTCATCTTCGGGTTCATCCTCAGGCTGGCCATTATAACATAACTGACATTGTTTTTTTTCAGGTTGTTCAAAAGAGAATCGGGATATATGCCGTAACTCTGTTCGGTGCCATTACGAAGTACCTGCAGAAAGGTATCAGGTTCAAGGTAATAATGAATACCATAATGCCTGCATGCACTGACCAAAGGATTCTCTGCTGAATCATACAGTTGATGGACCCCGTAAAGATCCGAGGACTGACCGATCACAGCATCAGTTGATCTCCTGATTTGCATCTGTGTCATAACCGGCACTTTTTGCCTGCCCAGGTCACTCAAATTATATATGCAGATCTTTCTGTTCTCCCTTTTAAACCGGTTGATGATCGAATCACCGTTTTCAAGGGGTATTCTGTATATTCCATAAAACTCTTTGCCCTTGGAATAGATAAATGACATGGAGGGTTTCCGTGAAGCAACACCGGCATCATCAGGCAGGTTTTTACCCACCCATTCACTCATCTTTAGAAAATTGACCCAGTCAGGAGTAAATCCATAATACAGGTTGCCACTGATGTTTTTCTTCAGAATCTCATCATTATCCCTGGCTTTCTGAATGGATTGGCCCAAAGACTTGAAAAAGATAAAAATAAACAGAAACAGAAGAAGCGGATAAAGAATACCCAGTCTTTTGGTTTTAGAAAGTTCGTCGATGCCGGATGCAAGAAAAAGAATGATCAGCGGAACAAAAACCACAATCATCCTGAGCTGCCCCCATGACTGGTTAAGTGTTATAAATGTGGTAAATACGGCTATCCCCAGATAGATACCGGTAAGCAGCATCGACTTGTTTTTTCTGAATGCAAAATAAAGGCCGGAAAAAAAAAGGATAATGAGAATGAGAGCCGGGAAAAAAGAAGCATCTGTTTTATCTGCACTTCTCAGCGCAATTGACGCAAAGAAATGACGTGACAGGTACATCTTCATATTTGCAAAAAAGCGTGTTACCATACCTGCAAAATCTTCTTTTCCCAGGGCGGCATTATACGGATTCTTAAGAAGGATATAATCCGTTTGCTGTGCCAGCGCAGATTTATCAATATCCCAGGATACTCTCTTGTAAAACTCGAATGAATAAGTAAAAAACAGGTAGAGAATAACTACATAGATAATGGCATAATATTTCCGGTCAAGTATCAGATAGGCTGCCAGGCTTAGCAGCATGGCCAGGCCGATATTTCTGGTTATTACGAGTAAGAATATCAGAAATGTTGAGGAGATCCACAACGGCCAAAGATGAAGGTTGTTCAGTTTGTTTTCCTTCAGTCTGTCCAGAAGTTTAAATACAAGAAAGAAACACAGCGATTGCAGAAACATAAACATGGCTTCGCTGTATGTCTGGCTGCTGAAAAAGAGTATATTTGAACTCACCGAGATGATCAGCATGGTGAATACCAGCAACGTGGAACTGATCCGGTCTTTGAAGGTGAGATAGAAAAATATGAGATGCCCGAGAATAAACAGATAGGAAGTCAGCTTGAGAACAAACAGATTGATGCCGAAGATTGCCACCGGTATCCCCAGGAATATGGAATAAAACTCTCCGTGGAAAGTAGGGAATGCTTTCCCTTTGATAAACCGGTGTGCCATCTCGATGTAACTTGAATCATCACCACCTTCATTAATTTTGATATCAAAAAGATATAGTCCAAGGATGGCTGTCAGAAGTAAAGATATGATAAAAAAAAGCGTTGATTTTTTTCTGAAATAATTCTCAATGGTCAGTCTGAATCCTTTTTCACCGGATGATTCCCGCGAAGCTGATTTTGTATTTCCCGGAATGGCAGGTTCAGGTATCCGGTTGGTATTTTTCCTGGATTGAGGTTTTTTCCACTTATTCGACTTTTTGGATGCCATCATCATAAAAATTAGGGTTTAGGCTATATTTTCTGCTAAAATAATCATTTTGAATGATACCGTTACATATTATTGTATAACTGCAAAAGCCGATAGAAATAATTTAATTATATTTGAGGCCTTCAAAAAAATTCACATAATAACACATTTGTTTAAAAATGTCTGCATTTGTTTCAGATCAGTTAAAATCTCATTATGACAGGCTTGCCGGGAAAAGAAAGAAGTACCTGAACCGTAACAGGTATTACCACCGTTCAATATTGAAGTTTTTCAGGATGGTTATTCCAAAGGGAGCAAGCATACTGGAGCTGGGGTGTGCAACCGGTGATCTGATAGGAAAGCTGGAGCCTTCTCATGGTGTGGGTGTGGATATCAGCGGCGATATGATCAGGCTGGCAACAGAAAAATATCCTCATATCCGTTTTATTTGTGAAGATGCCGAAAGGTTCGATACGAAAGAGAAATTTGATTATATCATTGTTTCCGGTATCGTAGGTACCATCGGGAACATACAGGTACTCTTTGAGAGAATGCAGAACTGGGTAACGACAGACAGCCGTGTTTTTGTTGATTTTTATAATCCCTTATGGTATCCGTTGATCAGGATGGGAGAAAAGACAGGCCTGAAAATGCCTGAGAAGATAAGAAACTGGCTTTCTGTAGACGACATCGAAAACTTTCTGTACATCTCGGGATACCAGGTTATCAAGAGAAAGTACCTGATGTTTTTTCCCAAATTCATACCTGTCATCACCTATATTCTTAATAAGTTTATTGGGAACCTTCCTGTCATAAGAAGGTTTTCACTTAACAGCGTCGTTATCGCGAGGCTTTTGAAAGCAAAGGAGAATGCGGGTGAGCGCTCATGTTCTGTTGTGATCACATGCCGCGATGAAGAGGGAAATATTGAAGGCCTTGTAACCAGGATGCCCAAAATGGGCAAGAACACCGAAATTATTTTCGTGGAAGGACATTCAAAGGACAATACGGTTGAAAGAATCAGGGAGATGATAAAAAAATATCCTGATAAAGACATCAGACTTTTAAAGCAAAAAGGAATAGGACAGGGTGATGCATTCAGATACGGATATGATGAAGCCAGGGGGGATTTTGTTATCTGGCTGGAAGCAGACCTGACCACCCCGCCCGAGGAAGCTATCCATTTCTGGGAAGCGTATATCAACAACACAGGCGAATATGTAAACGGCAGCAGGTTCATATACAAAATGGAAAGAAGTGCCATGCCGTTATTTAATTTTCTTGGCAACCGTTTTTTCGGGATCTTATTTACCATCCTCCTGAAGCAGAGGTTTACAGATACATTATGTGGATTTAAGGGGATTTCCAAGAAAAACTATATTAAAATAAGAGAACAGATCGACTACTTCGGTGATTTTGATCCGTTTGGCGATTTTGAACTGATATTTGGTTCCATCAGGAATAACCTGAAGGTAGCAGAGCTACCGGTTCACTATCAGCCGAGGCAATATGGCGAGTCAAAAGCTTACGGACAGTCTTTCTTCAGCTTCATGAAGCATGCCTGGCTGCTTTTCAGGATGAGTTTTATTGCATTTAGAAAATTCATTATATCATAATGGATAAATCCGTATTTGAAAAGATACATCAGCTGCAGATAAACGGATTCTGGTTTGGTGCCGGACGAAACAGGATGACCTTGTCACTGCTTGAGAAACATGATCAGGAACTCGGGTCTCATATGATCCTTGATATCGGTTCCAGTGAGGGCGCTTTTCTTGATTACCTGAACAACCATCATCTTAAATTCAAAGGCATTGATATCGACGAAAATGCGCTTGAATTTTGCAGGGAAAGAGGATATGGCGATCGTATTCAGTATGGTGATATCAGGGAGATCCCTTTTCAGGAGAATTCATTTGATGTCGCGACAGCTCTTGATATTGTCGAACATGTTGATGACGATCAGAAAGCCATGAAAGAAATATCAAGGGTGCTCGTGAAAGGAGGCATTGCCCTTGTTATCGTTCCTGCATATCAATGGTTGTGGAGCAGGAATGATGAATTATACCATCATCAGCGAAGATACAGCAAAAAGGCCTTTGTGATGCTATCATCGAACAGTGGTTTTGAAACAGGACAGTGGAGCCATTTTAATTTTTTTCTGTTCCCGCTGTTTGTCCTTGCAACCATATTTTCCAAATTGTTCCCCGGTCGTATCAAAAATTCAACAGTGTTAAAGCCCCTGCCCAAACCTGTTAATTATCTGCTGAAACAAATTATGTACCTTGAATCCTGGATGATATCCAGGCTTGGGATCAGGTTTCCTTTTGGTTCGTCCATGATTTTTGTCTTAAAAAAAATCAAATAGTATGTCATATAAAATATTCCAGATACAACCTTATTTTGATCATTCGGAGATAAAAAACCTTAAAAAGGCCATTAAAACAGGATGGGTCACTGAAGGCCCTTTCTCAGGCGAATTTCTTGATATGCTTAAAACATTCACAGGTGCAAAATATGCAGTACTGGCCAACAACGGTACACTGGCCCTGTTCCTTTCGCTGCTGGCCATTGATGTGAAAGAGGGTGACGAGGTGATCGTGCCTGATTTCACTTTTAATGCATCCGCTGCTTCCATTGCCTTTACAGGTGCAAAACCTGTTTTTGTTGATATCAGTCCGGATGATCTGCAGATAGATACAACAAAAATTGAAAATGCCATTACTGAAAACACCAGGGCCATTATGCCGGTCCATATTTATGGACAGTCGTGTGATATGGATCCCGTCATGGAGATTGCCGGTAAGCACCATCTGAAAGTGGTGGAGGATGCCGCACAGGGTTTTGGCGTGTTTTATAAAGGCAGGCATACCGGCACCATTGGAGATGTGGGAATGATTTCTTTCTTTGCCGATAAAACCATTACTACAGGAGAGGGTGCTGTTGTCTTAACCGACAATGAGGACATTTTCAATAAGCTGAAGATGCTCAGAAACCAGGGTCGTCCAAGCAGCGGAACATTTATTCATCCCGAGCTGGGAATGAATTTCCGGATGACCGATCTTCAATGTGCGGTTGGGGTTGCCCAGACTAAAAAATTTAAGACCATTGAAAAGATCAAAGCCAGGAATCACCGGCTTTATGAAGAATACCTGAAAGAGTTACCTGAAATCGAATTCATCAAAATAAATGATTTTTCCACTTTCGTGCCTTTCAGGGTAAATGTGAAAGTACCCGGACTCGAAGAACTTATAGATTATCTGGAAAAACAGGGTATTCAGACACGACGGATGTTTTACCCCTTGCACCGGCAACCGTGTTTCAGCCATCTGAATTATAAGGAGGATGATTTTCCGGTTGCCCGGGAGGCTTATCAGAAGGGGATGTCATTGCCTATTCATTGCGGATTAAGGAAGGATGATATTAGGTATATATGTTCTTCGATCAAGGACTTTTATGCAAAAAAGTAAAGGACATAGTATCGTCAGAATCACAGACATTAAATTTCTTGATGAAATAGTGACCCTTCATCTAAATGCATTTCGCAGCGTTCTATCCGGACAGACAGGCAAACATTTCCTGAAATGCTATTATAAAAACATCCTGAAAAAGGGATTTGTTTTTGTAAAGATCACGGATGGCAGATTATCAGGATTTATTGCCGGTATTGAGGATGATGATTTACTTTACAATATAAAATATTACTTTTGGGCAGGATTTGGAATATTCACACATATCTGGTCCCCGGCATTAATAAGAAGTCTGTTCAGACATATCAAACGGCAGCGGGCATTCAGAGACATCACGATAAAGCCTGAGCTTCTTTCAATTGCTGTCAGGGATGATATGAGGGGCAAAGGAATCGGCACTTCCCTGGTAGATGCCCTGGAAAAATATTTCACAGAAAAACATGTACAGGTTTATAAAGTTTATACCGATATGCAATACAGCAAAGGTTCGCAATTATATGAAAAACTTGGCTTTGAGTTTCTCAGAGAAGTGGATCTTTTCGGATTGCCATTCAGACTCTATGTTAGAAACTTAAATTATAAATAATTATTTCAAAACTGATATAAATATGAAGATCTTAGTTACAGGTGGAGCCGGATATAAAGGAATTGTCCTGACATCAAAACTTTTGGAGAAGGGTTATAAAGTTACCATTCTCGATAATTTTATGTATGGTTATGAGCCCGTACTGCACCTTGTTAATAACAGGAATCTGAGCATCATTAAGGCTGATATAAGAAATAAGATCGATCATCTTTCCAGGTACGATGTGATTTTTCATCTTGCCGCGATCAGCGGTTATCCTGCCTGTGCGGCAAATCCTCATTCGGCGCATTTGATCAATGTACAGGCAACAAGAAATATCTTAAGAAACCTGGGTAAAAACCAGTTCATCATTTATGCTTCAACAACCTCGTTTTATGG
Organism: Bacteroidales bacterium; assembly: GCA_016933335.1. Lineage (GTDB taxonomy): Bacteria > Bacteroidota > Bacteroidia > Bacteroidales > UBA10428 > JAFGPL01. The sequence continues at coordinate 38,056 of JAFGBD010000018.1, forward strand.
CCGCTCAGGCAAGCCCTGCAATGAGAAGACACCAATCAATCCCTTTAGCGTTTATGCCAACACAAAGTACATGGCTGAACAGATAATCCTTGAGAAGGAAAATTCAGTGGCCCTGAGGTTTGCAACCATTTTCGGCTTCAGTCCCAAAATGCGTATTGACCTGATGGTTAATGATTTTGCTTACAAGGCGGCTAAGGAGGGCGTACTTGTGCTTTTCGACAGTTTTGCCAAAAGAACTTTTATGCACATTACGGATGCAGCCAGGGCTTACATCTTTACACTGGATAATCTTGAAAAAATGAAAGGAGGCATATACAATGCCGGGGGAAACCATCTCAACTATTCAAAACTTGAGATTGCCAGCATGATAAAGGAAAGGGTGGATTATAATATCATCGATTCACAGGTTCAGGACAAGGATTTGCGGCATTTCATCGTTAACTATGACAAGATCGAAAAGCTTGGATTTAAGCCAAAGATCTCGGTTGAAGAAGGAATTGACGAGCTGTTGAAGGTTTACAAATTCTATGAATACTACTCGCATTTTAAGACGATATAGTTGATATAATGATACCTTTCCTGAAAACCAAGACTGGTCACTTGCTTTTTCACCCGAGAACAGTTCTGATACTTTACATTGTTTTTACTGTTGCAGCAAGCACCCAGGTAGTCCTGCTGGGTAAAAAGACTTTCACCGAAGGGGGCCGGGAATATACCCATTATAATAACTATGTAATATTCAAAAACTCATTTCATCACCTTATACAGGATAAAGATCTTTACATTCATTACCCCGGGGAATATCACGACCTTTTTAAATACAGTCCCTCCTTTGCCCTTATATTCGGGGCCCTTGCTTTTTTACCCGATTTTGCCGGTATTGTGTTATGGAATCTTATCAATGCGCTGATGCTTTATTTTGCCATGTTTTCTTTGCCCGGTTTCACCGGCAGGACAAAGGCTTATATGTTGCTGCTTGTCATTATCGAGCTGATGACTTCGATGCAAAATACCCAAAGCAATGCATTGATTGCAGGACTGATCATACTGGCATTTGTCCTTCTTGAGCATGAAAAGCCGTTGTTTGCAGCCCTTTGCATTGTTTCTACTGTTTTTATTAAAATCTTTGGTATTGTAGCATTGGCATTGTTTATATTCTATCCAGGGAAAGTCAGACTTGTTTTATACTCTTTATTCTGGTCTGCTGTTTTCATATTTCTTCCTTTACCGGTGGTCGGTTTCTCACAGCTAAAATTTCTTTATTCGGGCTGGTTCAGCCTGCTTGTAAATGATCATTCCATATCCGAAGGTATCTCAGTTATCGGATGGCTTTATTCATGGTTTAATATGGATGTTCCCAAAGGATTGACTGTGATTATCGGTATTGTTGTATTTTTAATGCCATTGATCAGAGTGAAACAGTACAGCAATTATTCATTCAGACTGCTTACTTTGTCATCGGTGTTGATATGGATGATTATCTTTAACCATAAAGCAGAGTCGGCAACATTTATCATTGCCATAAGCGGTGTGGTAATCTGGTATTTTTCACAGGAAAGAAAAGCCCCGGATCATGTTTTACTAATCCTGGCTTTTATTTTTACTTCTCTGTCTCCCACTGACATTTTCCCTAAAACATTACGCATAAACTTTTTTCAGCGTTATAAACTGAAAGCTGTTCCGTGCATTGCTGTCTGGCTTAAGATTTGCTATGAACTGATATTTAAAAGGTATCAACGAAAACAGGTACCTGATATCCCTGAACATGTGTAACATCTCATCCCTTCATCGCCGCGAATTTTCAGTTGTGCAGGATTTGCCGATCCTTAATAACAAATCATCCGATTTAAAGTCCGGATGAGCAAATGATGATGTCAAAACCCAATATGCAATCCGGGGGTAGAGCCATTTCTTTCAATGTACATCAAACTTCAATTTATACGAACCACTGATTGGCATTAAATATCCTTATATTTGTCTTTCCGATTCAATGATACAATGAGCAATAAGGTTAAAGTGGGATATGTTCAGATGCCGTGTGTTGAGGATAAGGCTGTCAACATACTCAGGGTGGAGGATCATTTATTAACACTGGTCAGGAAGGGGGCCCGGATCATCTGTCTTCAGGAACTTTTCAGCACCCTTTATTTCTGTAACAGCGAAGACCATGATAATTTTTTACTGGCAGAACCATTACCGGGCAACACAACGGAGCATTTTGGACGCATAGCCAGAGAGCACGACATCGTAATCATACTCTCCCTTTTTGAAAAACGCGCAACAGGACTTTATCACAATACGGCAGCAATTATTGATACGGATGGTTCTTTGTTGGGAATATACAGGAAAAGCCATATTCCGGATGATCCCGGATTTCATGAAAAATTTTATTTTTCCCCGGGAGATACAGGCTACAAGGTATTCAAAACAAAATATGCCAGTATCGGTATATTGATATGCTGGGATCAATGGTTTCCTGAAGCAGCAAGGATAACAAGCCTGATGGGAGCTGAAATAATATTCTATCCTGCAGCCATTGGGTGGGATATGAACGAAAAGAATGCAAAACTGAATGAAGAACAACTACGGGCATGGAAGATCATTCAGCAATCACATGCCATAGCCAACGGGATACATGTTGTGGCAGTAAACAGGACCGGTATTGAAGCCCGGACAAATTTCTGGGGCAGTTCATTCGCCTGTAATCCGTTTGGTACTCCGGTTTACGAATCTCCTGCTGATAAAGAGGATTACCCGGTTTTTGAGCTGGATCTGTCACTTACCGGGTATTACCGGACTACCTGGCCTTTTTTACGCGACAGGAGAATTGATACCTACGAAACGGTATTAAAACGTTTCCACGACTGATGTCCATGGTCATTCCTAAATCATTGGGTTACTTTTTTCCTGCCGAATGGGAAAGACATGAAGCCACATGGCTGACATTCCCGTTTCACGAAGGTTCATTTCCAGGTAAAATGAACGACATCCTTCCCTCATATATGACTTTACTGAAAACCATTTCAATGGGTGAAAAAATCAGGTTGATTGTCCAGGATGAACAGACAGAACAGAAAGTCATCCGTCTTTTATATGAACATGGCATTGATCAAAACCAAACCGAGCTTTTTATCCATCCGAGCGATGACGTATGGTGCAGGGATCACGGCCCTTCATTCCTTATCAATCCAGACAGCAGCGATCACAAAAAAGCGATCGTCAACTGGGAGTTTAATGCATGGGGTGGCAAATATCCTTATAAACACGACAATGCCATAACAGGATTCATTGCAGAGAAACTCGGATTGAAGATTTTCAATACGGGTATCATTCTGGAAGGGGGCAGTGTCGAACTGAACGGAGAAGGTACCCTCGTCACCTCTGAAACATGCCTTCTGCATCGTAACCGGAATCCCCGTCTGGATCGTCAGAAGATCGAAAAGTACCTGGCGGGTTATTTCGGTGTAGAACAGGTGTTATGGCTTTCGGAAGGTATTGCGGGAGATGATACGGACGGCCATATTGACAATGTGGTGAGATTTGTGAATGAGGATACGGTTATCACCATGATTGAACCGGATAAGGGTGATGTGAATCACGGGCCTCTTGCGAGAAACCTGAAGCTGTTGAAAACTTTCCGGCTGCAGAATGGAAAACCGCTTCAGATCGTGGAAGTTCCGATGCCGTCTGCGGTTCATTATGAAGGGAAAAGACTTCCGGCTTCATATGCCAATTTTTATATATGCAACCATGCCGTTATAGTCCCTACTTTCAGATGCCGCAACGATAAAACAGCCCTCGATATATTTGAAAAGCTTTTTACCGAAAGGAAAGTTACAGGCATAGATTCAACAGACATTGTCTGGGGGTTTGGCAGTTTTCACTGCCTGACCCAGCAGGAACCTTTCGTATGAGAGGACTTGGAAACAAAGGAATACAAATACTGCGATACTGATAAACCGGGAGAGCACCACCCGGAGATTTTCTGACAAAGAGCCTGTTCAGCATCATAAGGAGGAGTGTCTGACGGACTTACGGAAAAGACAAAGATGCCGGGTGAGGAAGAGCCGGTGTACCCGGGCGAAGAAGTAATAAAATGATGCAGTCTATTTTTTGTCATTCGTTCTCCTGATTTTATAATTAAGGTAGGCAATGGCAACAGACACTACAGGATTAATCAGGTTAAAAAAGCAGTAGGGCAGGTAGGTTACCGTAGCCACTCCCAAAACCTTTGCCTGTGCGGCGCCACAGGTATTCCATGGCACCAGCACCGATGTCAGCGTACCGGCATCCTCAAGCGTTCTGCTGAGAACCTCCGGTTTCAATCCCCTTTCACTGAATGTTTTGGCATACATCCTGCCCGGGACAACGATAGAGATATACTGATCGGAAGCGGTAAGGTTAAAAAAGATGCATGTGGCAATGGTTGAAGCAATAAGCGAGCCGGTCGAATGAGCAAAGCTCACAACGGAATGGGAGATGCGTGTCAGAAGCCCGGCTGATTCCATTGCTCCGCCAAAGACCATGGCTGAGATGATAAGCCAGACGGTATTGAGCATTCCTGCCATTCCGCCGGTGGAGAAAAGTTTGTTCATCGATTCGTTGTCGGTCGCAATAGAGATATCACCAAACATAGCCTGTAAAATAACCTGGTAGGATGACTGGAATTTGCTCAATCCTTCCCTGCCCAGCTGATCCAGTATATGAGGCTGAAAAATCAATGCAGCCATTGCACCAAGCAGTGTCCCGATCAGCAATGCCGGCAGGGCAGGTACTTTCTTTATAATGACTATGATCAGTATAACCGGAACAAGCATAAGAAAAGGACTCAGGTGAAAGCTTTTTTGCATTGATGAAATGACTGCATTCACATTGTCTTCAATTGTTGCATATTCCGAGCTGAATCCAATAACCGAAAATATGATTGCTGCCAGGACAATACTCGGGGTTGTTGTGATTACCATGTACCGGATATGTGTGAACAGATCTGTACCTGCAACTGCCGGTGCCAGGTTGGTGGTATCGGAAAGAGGAGACATCTTGTCACCGAAATACGATCCTGATATAATGGCTCCGGCAACAAGCCCATCATGTATTCCCATTGTCCTGCCAATTCCAAGAAGCGCAACTCCTATCGTGGCTATGGTAGACCATGAGCTGCCTGTTACAAGACTGACCAGACAGGATACCACCAGTGCAGTCAGTAAAAAAACCGAGGGATGTATGATCTTTAACCCGTAATAGATCATGACCGGAACAATACCGCTGATAAGCCATGTACCTGCAAGTGAGCCTATGATCAGAAGTATGAGAATGGATGGCATGGCAGTGTTGATGCTGTTTGTGATTGAATTGCGGATTTTTGTCCATGAGACTCTGAACCTTAAAGCAATCAGTCCTGCGATGCTTGCGGCAAGCAGCAAAATAATCTGGTTAGAACCTTCAAGGGTCTCGCTTTTAAAGATAATGACATTTATAGAAAGAAAGACAATCAGGAAAAGGATGGGTATAAGGGCATGAATAATACCGGGGGTTTTATTGTATTCCATTTTATCAGCACTCATGAAGGCACAATATACAGATTTTTTTTTGTCATTTTTGAATAATCAGCAAATGTTTTGCCATAAGCATATTCTGGTTAATTCTCTCCAATACAATGATTTTTTCATACTTTCCGGCTGTAATTATTGCAGTTGCACTTAATGAACCGGTCGGGAAATGATCAGAACAAAGACCAGGTCCGGGAAAACTTACGGGATGAGTGATATATTTTGGTTATGACAAGTATTTACATGATGAATAATCATAATAATTGACTTCTTAAAGCATTTTATACAGATTTATTATAAATTTGTTTTGACTGATCAGCATAAAGCCATGGATCTCGATTATAATTTTTTTGATCCGGAAAACACGATCCCGCCATCCAAGGGAAAAATATTAATTTCTGAACCCTTTTTGCAGGATAATTATTTTAAAAGATCTATTGTCTTTCTGACTGAACATTCAGATGAAGGCACTGTTGGTTTTGTATTGAATAAACCGGTAAATCTACATGTAAATGAGGTTATTGCTGATTTTCCAAAAACAGATGCACTTATCTCACTTGGAGGACCGGTTAATACAAATACGCTGCATTATATTCACACGCTTGGTGACATTGTGCCAAATAGTGTAAAAGTGATTGAAAACATATACTGGGGAGGAGATTTTGAGGTAGTGAAGAAACTGATACGATCCAAAAACCTGACCAGGGAAAACATCAGGTTTTTTCTGGGTTATTCCGGATGGCATGCCAATCAGCTGAATGATGAGCTTGCAGAAAATGCCTGGATCGTTGCCGAGATGGATCCGATGGAAATAATGTCTCCCATGAATAAGCATTTCTGGAAAAATACACTTAAAAAAATGGGAAAGAAATTTGAGATGTGGTCAAATTTCCCTGAAAATCCGCAGATGAACTAGATGCCGAAGGCCTTCTCATTCAGCATTTTAATCAGGAATTTTGATGATTTATTGAAGTACCGCTTTTGTCTGAAAGCAACAACCCATCTGATTCCGGAAATTGAATTGGTCAGAAAGATTTCATCCGAGTTGAACAAATCTTCCACGGTTAGTGAGCAATCGTCATTAAGATACAGGCTTTCCTTTCTGATCATTCCAATGATAACCTGTCTCATGATTCCCGGCAGGCAGCCTTCTTTCAGAGAAGGTGTGTAATACTTGTTTCCTTTGACTAAAAAGAGATTTGAGCTGAGCGATTCACAAATTCTGTTGTTTTGATTCAGCAGGAGGCAATCATCCAGCATTTTTTCAGTCCTGAAAACACCTGCAAGCACAAGCAAAAGGGCGCTTGTCGTTTTTATCCCTGACAGGGGATGAATTGGTTTGGTCATATCCTCAAATACATCAACCCGGTAGCCTTTCTGATTCAGTTGGTAAGTAGCGCTGTCAAGCGGTGAGCTTTCGATGACAAAAGAAGCCTCGTTAACTTCCGGAGCATATCGTCCGCCACCATTACGGAATACGGTAATACGGATCCTGGCCCCCTGGAATTGCTTGTTCCTTGTAAGCACACCCTTTATGTGGCTGGTGAAATATTCAGTGGTAAAAAAATCAGGTATAACCATCTTAAGTATTCTCATGCTGCCAAGCATCCTGTTCAGATGTCTTTCGATAAACTGGGGTTCGGTGCCGTTGGCATGAATGGTCTCGAAAATACCGTCACCATAAAGAAAGCTTCTGTTCTGTATTTCCAGCAGAGGCTTATCAACCTTAACATAGGAGCCATTCAGACATATGTATTTTTCTGCCATAGACGGTATGCTATTCCAAAACTGGATTACATGCGCAACAGTTCATGTGTAAAATGATTGATTAATCTGATGTGTATCTTCTTTATGCCTGAACAAACTTGCCAGGGAGGCAAGAATAATGGCCACAAGATAAAACAGGATAAAAACCAGTCTGTGATATCTGATCACATCACTTGATTCCAGAACCTGTAACCATTGTTCAGCTGCAGTTCCAAACATAAACAACACCAGCATGTTCACGATCAGGTGCGTATAGTTGGCATGGAGAAATTCGTGGGTTAAAAGCCTGTCCCATTCTTTATGATGGTATATCCGGTAAGCATTGAACTGGAATCTGGCAAACAGCTGCTGGTGGCTGAAAGCAATGATTGAAAACAAAACAGTTATTCCAATAATGATAATGGTCATGCAAACAGGATTTTACAATTTTAAAAAAGCAATATCATATTCAAATATGAAGGATTTTATATATCAGTTCTTTCAGCAATTCACCGTCAGTATTAGATACGTTGCCGACCCCTTTTGATTTCAGATCGTATTCCCTTAACAGTGATATGATTTGTTTGATCTTTAAGAAAGAATAGCTTTTTGCGGCACGCTGATAATCCTGAACAAAATAGGGTTTGATTTTTAAGGCAGCCGCTACACTGCCTCTGGATTTATCTGCAAGTTTGTGGTAAATCAGAACCCGGCTGAAGAAGAAATAAAGTGTTACAAGGGTAAGCACCATGGGATAGTTCCTTGGATTCTTACCGAAATAACTGATAATCCTGTTTGCCTTCAGCACATCTCTGCTGATCAGGGCATTTTGCAGTTCAAAATTATTGTAATCCTTGCTGATCCCGATGTTTTTCTCAATATGCAGGGTATTGATTACTTTCTCATTGCCGGCGACTGAGATCTTTAGTTTCTCAAGCTCGCTGACGATTTTACCAAGATCATTGCCGAGGTGCTCTGAAAGCAAAACAGCTGCTTTAGGCTGAATTTCCATTCCTGCTTGTTTCAGAAATCCTGTTATCCAGTCTGGTATCTGGCTGTCATATAGTTTATTGGACTCAAAAATAACAGCATTTTTGTTAAGGGCAGCAAAGAGTTTTTTTCTTTTATCAAGTTTCCTGTATTTATAATTGATAACAAGGACAGTGGATTTAAGGGGAGCTTCAGCATAATAAACCAGGTTATCGATATCCTGGATATTTTGTGCTTCTTTTACGATAACTACCTGGTATTCAGACATCATAGGGTATCTTTTGGCTATATTAATCACATTATCAATGTCTGTATCCAGTCCGTATAACACCGTCAGGTTGAACGGTTTTTCTGTTTCGTCCAGCACATTTTTTTCGATGTGATCGGAAATTTTATCAATAAAGTAGGGCTCTTCGCCCGTCAGAAAATAGACTGGACTGAAGATCCTTTTCTGCAGGTCAATCATTATTTTTTCAAAGTCATTCATTCCTGAGGTTTGTTATACAAAGAAAATAAATTTTAACCTGTATTATTTATTAATTTCATAAATTATGGGCATTAAACAATTTTGTTGGACTTGTGATTTATGCATCGAAAATTGTTTGAAAAGAATAACTGAGATTATCTTTGTTGTCTTACCGGTTCTTAAATGAGACTTTTGAATCTGCCTTCATATAATTTTAATTTCAAGATCATCAGGGATAAACAATATATTTTTGACGAGATAAGGAAGAAGTATGTTGCAAATACACCGGAAGAATGGGTCCGGCAGAACTTCATCAGGTATCTCATTGCCGGGAGAAATTATCCGCAGGCCCTGATCAGCGTCGAGCATGTGATTTCACTTAACAGGCTGTCTAAAAGATGTGATGCCGTTGTACATTCAAAATCAGGAAATCCGTTGATGATTCTCGAGTTTAAGGCACCGGATATATCTGTCGGTCAGAAGGTATTTGATCAGATAGTCCGGTATAATCTGGTGTTAAAGGTAAACTTTTTATTGGTGACAAACGGATTGAAACATTACTGCTGCAAAATAAATTTTCAGAATAAAGACTATAATTTTCTGAATGAAATACCTGGTTATGAGGATTTGACCTGAAAGACTATGATTACGAACTGCAGCAGAAATATTCGGGTTGGTGATATTAATTCCTGTTAAAGATATCTGTAAGCTTATCCTTCAGGGTCTTCCTGGTATCACCATGTCCATAACCATAACCGTAGCCATATCCGTAACCGTAACCATAGCCATATCCGTTCTTTGATATTTTTACATCATTCACAACAAGGTTCAGGTTTTTCAGGTTACGGTTTTCAATATCATCGATTATGTTGGAAAACAAAGATTTAGGTGTAAAGTTGTGTCTGAGGACAAATATATTGACATCGGTATTCCTGACAATCAGCAAAGCGTCAGAAACCAGCCCGACAGGCGGTGAGTCAATGATGATATAGTCATAATTACTTTTAAGCTTTTTGAAAAGATCGGTTGTCTTTGTTGATGCAATCAACTCTGTCGGATTTGGCGGCACCGGTCCTGACAGAATGACATCCAGGTTTTCAATGCCGGAAGGAAGAATTATATCCTCAAGCCTGGCATTGCCGCTTAAGAAGGTGCTTATTCCGTCTTCAAATTGTATATTCAGGTACTGTTTCAGTTTTGATTTCCTGAGATCGAAATCAAGGAGTATCACCTTTTTCTGATTTTGTGAAAATACTCCTGCAAGATTTATTGCCACATAACTTTTTCCTTCACCCGTGACAACTGATGTAATAAGAACAACGTTTGACCTGCCTGCATCTCCGACAAACTGGAAATTGGTTCTTAAAGACCGGAAGGATTCGGTAACAAGTGATTTTGGAAATTCATGAACGACATTGTTGATTTTATGCTTATTATGAATGATTTGTCCGATCACAGGGATTTTTGTTATACGCTGGATATCGTTTTTATCGATGATTTTATCTTTAAAGAGGTCTCTGACATACAGCATTCCGGCAGGCACAAACAATCCGAGCAGGAGAGCGATGATGTAATTCATTTTTTTGTTTGGTTTAACCGGTATGCTGTCTTCAACTGAAGCGATGTCAAGAACCTCATTTGAAGGAAGGTTTGAAGCTTTTGAGATCTGCATTTCGCTTCTTTTTGTTAACAGAAATGTGTAAAGTGCATCATTCAGTTTGAATTTCCTCTCATAACCGAGAAGCCTTCGCTGGCTTTCAGGAAGTTTACTGACACGTCCTTCAAATTCGCTGATACGCGATTCAAGCTCAGTCAGTGATATATCGGTGATTTTTATGATATTTTCAATGTTTTCGAGGAGCTTGGCCTTTGTATCTTTGATCCTTGATTCCAGAGCAATAATACCGGGATTGTCTTTTATGGCGTTAAATGAATACTCGGTCCGTTCTGAATAATACTGTGTTAATTCAATAATAAGACTGTTCAGCAGCGGATCATTGATATCCATTGACGAGGGTGCGATTAAATCACTGACATCATTATTCTGCGAGAGATATTCTTTAAGATAATTGTAATATTTTAATTTGATAAGCAGTTCAGCTCTTCTTGATTGCAGGTCTTCAAGTTTTTCCCATACCTGCTGTGCCTGATAATCCAGGTCCATAAGCTGGTGAGCGGATTTGAACTGCTCCAGTTTATCTTCTGAATACCGAAGGGAATCTGAAATACCTTTCAGCTGGCTGTCTATGAATTCGATGGTTTTTCCGGCAATCCGGTCTTCCCGCTCAATTCCTTTCTGAAGGTATATTCTTGTGAGATTATTAAGGAAAACCACTGCTTTTTCAATATTTGCAGTTTTGAGAGTTAATACCAGTATGGATGAATTTTTTGAGGATTCAATATCAAAACCGCGATATCTGGCAATTAGTTGTTTCTGACTGCTCATACGGAAAGCATATCTTTTGTGATTGATGCCTTCCTGCAGTAAACTGAAATTCGGAATGATCGTGAACCTGCAGAAATTATTGCCGGTGAGTTCTCCAAACGGAACGGTATCTGTAAATTCGAAATAATCCAGGATTCTTGTGTCCAACTGGTTTTTAAAATGATGCAATAACACATATTCGCCGCTGGCTGTGATCTCCAGAAGAGAATCATTCAGGAATTTCACTGCAAAGTTCACGCCGAGTGGTTGTTCATGCAGGGTGTCAATTTCAACATAAAAGGGAGAGTTCCTGTAAATTTCACTGGACAGGAATTTTTCTTCGCGGTAATATGAGACTTCAAAATCCAGGTTCTGTAACGCACGTTTAGTCAGATCCTTTGATTTGAGGATCCCGATCTCGTTTTCCAGCTTATAGGGATTTCCATATAATGATGTTCCTGCAAAACTCCGGGGAACAAGGGGATTTTCTTCATCCCTTATCAGGATCCAGGTAGATACTTTGTATATTGGTGTTGAAAACTTATTAATTAAAGTGGCTATGAAAATGGCAATTACCAGGAAAAGAACATAAAGATACCAATACCTGAGGTTCTTAAGAATAAAAGCCCTGATATCAATTGATTCTTCCTCCTCAATATACGGATATTTTTCTTCCATCTCGTACCTTCTGGTTCAATTCCTTTCATCGACCTGATACTAAAAGTAAAATTAGAAAATTAAACCATTAATAAAAATGAGTGAGATAAATATTCGTACCCACCAGTATTGTCGACAATGCCACAAGGATCACACTGTAAGGGAACGTGGTGTAGGCAGCAGATTTGCTGTTCATGGGTTCGATGTATATAACATCGTTTGGCATCAGGTAAAAGTATGGCGATTCCAGAATTTTATTATCTGTCAGATCAAGGTTATACATATTTGAACCGGTTTGTGTTTGTCTTACAAGCTTAACATTTTTAACATTTCCGAATTCCTTTATACCACCTGCCTGGCCAATTGCCTGAAAAAGGTTTACGTAGTCCCTGTATATTTTAAAACTTCCGGGACTGTTAACCTCTCCCAGCACAGTTACTTCAAAGTTAGACAGTTTCACGACCACGGTGGCTTCCTTGAAGTACTCATTCAATGTTTTTTGTATGAGATCCTTCACTTCCACAAGGGTTAATCCTTTGACATAAAGCTTGTCAACAAACGAAAAATTAATAAATCCGAACTCATCAACCGCATAGCTGTTCAAATAAAGATAGGTCGGATTCATCAGGTTTGGAAAATCGGTCTGGAAAAACTTGCTGGTTTTCGGATCAACGCTGTATATTTTCACATAGAGCTGATCTCCGTTCTGAATCCTGTAGGTTATGTTTTTCGGATTTTCAAACTGTTCGGCAGGAACCTTGGCTCTTCTTTCCTGCAGCAATTTGACTTTGTTCTGGGAGATGCAGGAAGAAAATAATATGCTTGCAGCGATTATTACTGCAAAACTCAATTGGACGGTTGATTTAATTCTCAATTTCATAGCCTGTATTTTTATTATTTAGTTAAATTGTCTGTATTTATCAATGACCTTGTTCAGGGGTGTTTTAACTGCACGATCGTATGCTGTGATAAAAGCTTTTTCAACACCACAATCCTGCTTTATTCTTTTGGCCTCTTCATAGGAAGATCCCGCTTTGATACGGTATTTATACCATCCTTCTTCGAAAATGAGTATTGTTTTATAACTGCCTGGATAGATTTGCATTAACTCATCAACACGGAGGGGAACTTTGGATGCAGCAACCTGAACATGGAATTCAACATCCCTGATCCTTCCTCTTCTTCCGTATGTCTGGACTTCCTTTTCAAGCTTTCTTGACTGCTTTACCGCTTCCAGCAGATTTATCTTGTTGTTGTTGTCATAAGCTACAATAAATGAACCTTTAACCTTAACATCTCTGATAATCCTGAGTGCATCGGAAAACAGCCTGACACCCAATATCTGATATTTATACCATCCTTCCTCTTCGACCATTTCAACAGGATATGGCCCGCCGTAAATGGAGGCCAGTTGTTCTTTGTTCAATCTGATACGGCTGGCAGCAATCTGAACCCTGAACAAGAGGCCTTCCATATCAGGGGACACAGCATATTCGGTGGCTGCCGGAGCAGCTATCTCATCTGCTTCAGACGGTGTCATAAACCGTGTGCCTTTCCTGTAAGCAACGATAAATGCATTCTCAACACCGCACTGGCTCCTGAATTTGTCCGCACTTTTGTAATCAGGGAAATCGCCAATCGAATATTTAAACCAGTCGTCTTCCAGAATCATTTCAATCTGTTTGTTACCATAATAGATACTTTGGAGCGCCCTTTGGGTAAGCTGCGATTTGTTTGCTGCCAGCTGAACCCTGAATATCAGGTTTTCGTCTGCCGGAAGCAGCTTAACCTTGTCTTCTTCACCTTTATGTATCTCAGCAAGTTTCAGTTCCGTCTGAGCCGCATGTCTTGCTTCTTCAGCCTTTTCCTGCACCGACATATCCTGGTATTCCTGGTATTGTTGAGCTGACAGGTCTTCAGGCATCGAGTCTGTAACCTGTGGTGCTTGTTCGGCAAGCAATTGTTCGGCGTATTCAGGGGAATACGGGGAGCCATAGGCATAATTGTACCAGATGTTAAGTATCTGGTCAGCATTAAAAGAACCAATTCTTGCCAGCAATTCAGGTGTCAGGAAAGAATCTCCTTTAGACAAGGTATCATTCAGATATCTGTTATATATCTCCAGAACTTCCCTGTTGACCTGCACATTGCCTGAAACCGGCTGAACCGTTCCGGGTGTGGCAGATACAGGTTCAGTTACAGAAGGCGTTACAGATTCCGGATATTCGGTAGTCTGAGCTTTCCGGTATTCCGGCTCCTGTGGTTGCGTGGTTGTCAGCTGCGGAGGTGCGGTTTCAATTGAGTAATAATATCCCAGTGCAGTGATCTGTTTTTCAAGTGCTCTGATCTGCAGATCATTGGCATCATTCAGTTTTTGAATCTTATCCTTGCTGTCCCTGGCTTTACCGGCTTCATTCCTGGTAACTACGGACTGGTAGAAATAATCGTTAGACTGCTCCTCAATAAGTCTGGCATTAACATATTCAGCTTCGTTACCACTGTATCCTGACCAGAATTCTTCGATGTATTTTTTATAGATTTCATACTTCTGCTGGTTGCACTTGTTGTAAAGCTCAAGTGCTTCAAATTGTTTTTTCTGGGCATTGGATTCAAGCTTTTCAACTTCCTTTTTTATCTTCTTTTCATCCAGCTGAACATCAGCCTGTACAGCAAAGGTTTCCATGTAAAGCTGATTGGCCTCCTCAATAAGTGCGTCACCCTGGTTTTTATACTCACTGGCCTTATCAAGTTTGCTTTTGTCAGAACTGGTGAAAATCTGTTGAATAGCATCGTCTGACTGTCCCTGTAGTTTTTCTGCCGGTATTGCCACAAGCAGAACAGCCATGAGAATGATATGGACAATACTTACTGGATTACTGTGCAGTCGGATCAAGGTGCTTTTTTTATTATTAAGATAATAAATAATTTAAAATATCTGTACAAATATGTGTTTAAATATCAATTAAATGTAGCTCCAAATATCCCTTTTTTTTAAACTATTTTTCAACATTCAAGGGCTTAATCCCGTAATAAACTGAAATCCAGAGGTATACAAATCTATACAGAATGATTCTAATTAATCATTATGATTGATGATCTGGAGGATATATTCATCCTTATAGCCGTTTTTTGTTTTCAGCCATTCCTTTTTTGTGCCGGTGACCTGAAATCCCTTTTTTTTAAAAAGCTTCAGGCTTTCTGTATTTTCTTCGGATATATTGCAGAACAGCTGATGAAGCTGCAGGATTTCAAAAGCATAAAAGATGATCTTGTCCAGTACCATTGAAGCATATCCTTTTTTTCGTTCATCAGTTTCTCCGATCAGTATGCCCACACCGGCTCTGTTATGGAAAGGATCAAATTCAAAAAGATCCACCGTGCCTATGGTCTTTGGTTGCTTTATATCTTCATTGACAACATCTATCATTAGCCGGAGCTGTTTGGATTCGTAAAGATCGAGATGGGCATTTTCAATATATTTGGCAAGAATGTGTTTTGAAAAAGGGGTGATAATGTTACTGACTTTCCAGATTTCCTCATTGTTTTCCCATTTGTACAGAATATCCACATCACCGGGTTCAGGTGCTCTCAGCAGAATTGTATTATGATCTTGTTTGTGCATTTGATTTCACTGATGCTTTAAATTGTTCTTCAGGATCCGGACAGTATATGTGATTTTTAGAAGTCCGGTAAATTCGATCTGATTTCAAGCCTGCAGATGTCTTCACTTCCTCCGTCTGCACCAAATTTTGAAATATATCCTGTTTTTCCGTTACCTATGGGGTAATAGAACAAATTGTCACCGGTATTGTTGATGGGAGATCCCAGATTTACCGGTGTAGTCCACTTTTTATTTTCAAGCATTGAATAAAAAATATCAAAGCCTCCCATGTTAAAGTGTCCCTTTGAACTGAAGAAAAGCACGCTGCCATTTTTAATTGATACCGGTGAACCTTCATCAAAGGGGGTATTGATGATTTTGCCCAGGTTCTTTAATTTGCCCCAGTTACCCCTTTCATCTTTTTTTGATACATACAGATCAAAGCCTCCCTTGCTGCAACTGCGGTCGCTGGATACAAACAGGAGCCTTCCGTCATCTGATATGGCTGCTGCATTTTCATTGCCGGAGGAATTTATGTTCCTGCCCAGTTTTATAGCTTTTGACCACTGGTCGTTTTTATAAAAACTCAGGTAGATATCGGAACCCTGTTCCGAGCGTCTTACAAGGTATAATTCGTTACCATCCGCAGAAAGTGAAGTGGGGTAGAACTCACCGTCAGAGCCAATGTAAGGTGTGATGTTTATTGGATCTGACCAGCCATCAACCTCAAATGTGCTGTAATATAAAGCATCATAGAATTTCAGCCTTCTGATAAATACCAGTTTCCGTTCATCTCCCGAAACAACAGGATATAGCTCGGAAGCTGAGGTATTGATATTATCAGGAAGAGGGATTTCGGTAAAAATAACCGGATTATCCTCGATGATTTTGGCTCTCTCACATGATTTAATCTCGTTTTCAACAATGGTGGCATTGTAGTTACCGGCATAGAAGGGTGAGAGAACGAAAGTGTTATATGCTTCCAGTGCTTTATCAAGCTGATTATTGATACGGTAGGCGTTTCCGAGATAGAAATAAGCATGCAGCGGCGCCCGGGTTTCATCAAACGATCTTTTTTTATATTCTTTCTTATCGGTGATGTTTTTCACTGCTTTTTCAAAATATGGAACAGCCATGGTTTCTTTTCCCTGGATATTCAGGTAACATTCGCCTATTTTAAAATTATAACTGGCATTGTCCGGCTGGTAATTCATCAGTTTTAAATAATAATATAAAGCTTCCTGGTATTCGCCCCTGTTGAAAAAGTATTCACCTTCATTGAAAAACTCCCTGTAATCGGCTTCTTTATCTTCCTGGGGTAATACAGGCATTATCGTCGGAAGAATTGCCAGGATAAAAGAGGTTAAATATTTCATGATGAAAAGGTTTGAATGAACTCAAATTTAAAAAAACTATTCCAAAAATGAAATTCGCGTCCGGATTAAAAAACCCAGCCGCAAAAAGACTGGGTTTCGATGTTAAACAGAATATCATAATATTATTTGATCCGTAAATGTCCGGGTATTTCAATACGCTTTATGGTTATTTTTTCAGGATCTCCTCCTTTAATTTCAAATTCAACCCTCCGGTTGTATTTTCTGCCTTCGGGACAGTCGGTACCATCAGGATTGATGTTGACCGCTGCAAAACGCGTTTCTCCATAACCCACTGCAACCATTCTTCCCTGACCGACTCCTGATTTAAGAAGATAATTCTTTACTGCATTGGCACGTCTTTCAGATAACAGTTTATTATATGAGGCAGGACCAATGGCATCAGTAAATCCGAATAATTCAAAGTACAGGTCCGGAAATTCTTTGGCCAGCAGCGCGATCTTGTCGAGTTTTGCTTTGCTTTCCGGTGTAAGGTCATGACGGTCAAATCCGAAATAAACAGGAATTAATATAACTTCTTTGATTTCTCCGATGTGCTCTGCTTCAGCCGGTTTTTCCACGGCCTCCTCTGCTTCAGCCGGTTTTTCCACGGCTTCCTCTGCTTCAGCCGGTTCCTCACCGATTTCTTCAGGCATTCCGGCAGGTTCTTCGGATTTAATAATTTCCTCTTTTCCCGGTTCAACGATCTTTTCCGTTATTTCCCCCTCCTCTGCTACTGGCTGCCGTACCATTTCCTCTTCTTCAACATCCTTCTTAACCATTTCCGCAACCTCTTCCTCCAATAATTCCGGAGTGACAATCTGGATTTCAAAGATGTCTTCCTTGCCTAAGCCGGTGGGATCATAAATTGACATATAAGCTGACTTTCCGTTATTAAACGGGTAATAAAACAAATCATCATCGGTGCTGTTAACAGGGTAACCCAGATTCTCAGGATTACTCCATTGACCTTTTTCATCAAGCCTTGATCTGAAAATGTCATATCCTCCCATGTTCTGATGGCCCTGTGAACTGAAATACAATTGTTTCATGTTTTCAGTAATGAACGGGGTGTCTTCATTCAGTGGAGTATTAATAACAGGTCCCAGATTTTCAGGTTCACTCCATTCGCCGCTTTCATCGAGAAAGCTTCTGAAAATGTCAGTTCCTCCAAATCCGTCTTTACGATTGCTGGCCAGGTATAGTGTTTTGCCATCACTGGAGATACTGGCATGTGATTCCCAGTATTTGGTATTGATTTTCTTTGAGACAGGCTCTGATTTCTGCCATAAACTGTCTTTGAGATAACTGTAATAGATATCACTGTTGAAATTGTCTTCTTTGGTCAGGTAAAGAATTGTCCCGTCATATGATACCGATGTAACATACTGGTCTCCGTCTGATTGAATCTGAGGTGTGATGTTCACAGGTTCAGTCCAGATGCCATCTTTGAGAACAGAATAATATACTGCGTTATAAAAAGGCAGTTCATTCATATAAAGCATGGTCTTCCCATCACCTGAAATAACAGCTTTGAAATTGGATGAATTTCCGTTTATGGGTTCTCCCAGGTTGGTTTTTCTGATTTCAACAGGATTATTCATAAAACTCTTGGCTGCATTGCAGGCTTCAATTTCATTATTTACATAAATAAGGCCGGCTTTATCAGATGACGGGAGCAATTCTTTATATTTGCCGTAGATTTCTATTGCTTTATCAAGCATGTTATTGACCCTGTAAGCATTACCCAGATAAAGATATGCATCCATCGGGGCTTTTTCTTCCCTGAATTCGCTTTCACGATTGTTGTTCTTAATGTTTTTGATGCTTTTGAGCAAATAGGGAATTGATTTTTCTTTCTGACCCGGAATATTAAGGTAACAGATACCGATTCTGTAATTAATATTGGCATTGTCCTGATAGCCCTGATTGTAAAGTTCCATGTAATCGTAAAGGGCATCGATGTATTGTTCCTGGGCAAAGAAAAATTCAGCATCCAGAAAGTATTCTTTCAGGTTATCATCTTTTTTTTGAGCCCAGCTGATAAATGATGTTGCGCAAAGTAAAGACAGGATTAAAACTTGTCTCATGGGTATTGGTTTGATGTTTATAACAAAGTTATAATAATTGAGGTTAGTTTATTAAAATTATTTTCTTAAATATTAACCGTTTAAGACTACTTAATAAAATTAGTAAAATTTAGCAGAATCCGGCTATATAATTGTCCGGTTTTAGTAATCAGCCGTTACTTTTCCGCAAGACAATCCATATGTTAAAAACAAAGTCTGTCTGTTTCATGATTATTCATTAGTGACTTCAGGCTAATGACTCATTTCACCCTTAGTTGATCAGGAATATCAACCTGTCTCATAATAAAAAGATCATCAGGAATCTGATCTAAAGATATTTCGGCCCTCCTGTTATATCTTCTTCCTTCCGGATTATCAGAGCCGTCTTTATTCCGGTTAATCGCAACCGGCATTTCTTCTCCGTGTCCTTTTATACTGATCCTGCTTTTACTGATATTTAAGGATATTAAATAACCGGCAACCTCGCTGGCCCTTTTAACAGACAGTACCTTATTATAACTTTCTCTTCCGATTGCATCAGTATGTCCGTCAATACTGACAGTTATATCAGGATATTTTTGAAGCAGTTGAGCAAGTTCATCAAGGTAGCATAACTGGGCTTTTGAAACAATATATCTGTCAAAACCGAATAAAACATGCTGAATGATAAAAGTATCGCTGACCTGTGCATATCCTGGCTTCTCAGGCAGGGTTGTTTCTTTCGTTACAAAGGTATCAATTGATGCGGCTGGTTTATATTCCAGAACCGGGTTGACTATCAGCTCCTCAATGTTAAGATACTGGGGCAGGGATATACTTTTTCTGTCAAGAAATGCCTGGTCAGTTGAAAAATACAGTTCGTATTCCCCTGAAGGAAGAGTGTAATGATATCTTCCGTCCTTTTTTGCTTTGCCGCTGCTTATGGTGTCACCTGAACTCCTGTCTGTCAGAGTAATATTGATTTCCTCAAAAGGTATGGTGCTCCGCGGAGGAAGTGATATCTGACCTTTTATGGTAAAACGCGCAGGATTTGGAACGGAAAAAATTTCATACCTGTAAATATCCAGATTTCCATCAAGGTTATCGGTAAATTTTGCATGGTATCCTTGTTTGCCGTCTTTCAAGGGGAAATAGAAAAGATCATTATCAGTTGTGTTAAGCGGAAATCCTATATTCAGGGGATTTTGTAATTCTCCGTCCGTTACTGTTGAAACAAAAATGTCGAATCCTCCCATGTTATAATGGCCCTGGGAACTGAAAAATAATGATTGATTATTTTCGCACATAAAAGGTGATTCTTCATCCAGTGAGGTATTGATAACCGGTCCCAGGTTTGATGCAGATCCCCAGTCTCCGCCTGAATCCAGGTCAGACCTGTAAATATCAAGTCCTCCGTAACCTCCTGTCCTGTTACTTGTAAAATATAAGGTCTTGCCTTTATTGGCAAAACTTGCATGGGTTTCATTAAAACGGGTGTTAATGTTTGCATTCAGTTTTCTGATGACGTCCCATTTGCCGTTCTTTTTTTCACACATATAGATGTCTCCTTTTGTGTACGCATCATTCAGTCTTAAAAGCAGAATATTTCCGTCTTCAGTAATGTCTGTTATTATATAATCCCCGTCTGATTTGATCTTAGGGGTTATGTTATCCGGTTTCTTCCATCTTTCCCCGGATTTTTCCGATTGCATAACTGCATCATAGAATTTCAGGGCATCCATATAAAAAATCAATGACTCATCATTATTAACCACAGGATTGTAATTGGAGAAAATCGTATTGATGCGGTCCTCCAGTTTCACCGACTGAAGACTGATCTCGTTCCTGATAAGTTCATTTGCATTCCTGCAAATTTTCAATTGCTCCTTCACTTTGAACATTTCAGAAGTATCGTTTTTCAGAGAATCTGTTAAAGAAGCAAATATTTTTTCACTTTTTCCCAGTTGATTGTTGATTCTGTATGCCATGCCAAGAAGGTACAATGCATCCAGGGGAGCCCTGTCTTCATCCGGAGACCGGCCTGTAAAATTATGTGATGCTTTTTTTACGGCTGTTTCAAGATACTGAATTGATTTTTCTTTCTGCCCGGGAATAAAAAGATAACATTGTCCTGTCTGATAATGGATACTGGCATTATGATATCCCTTTTCCAGCAATTGTAAAAAATACGGCAGTGCCTCTTCGAATTCTTCTGCGATGATAAATTCGGTGCCTTCCTCATACAGTTCATCCGGAGTTAAGAAAAACTGGGAGAATGAAACAGCTGTATAAAGATTTAAAATCAGTAAAAAACAAATATATTCAGGTTTAATGAAAGGGTTTGACATATTATTTATTTATGTACCGGTTGATTTCTTTTTTTTTCTTCTTAAGAAAAACAGGATGATTATCAAAATTAAGATGCCGTTTGCTATCAGAAGAGGAATTAAAAGCTTTCTTTGTTTCAGTTTGTCCGGGGTTGGAACCTCAGCCTTGTCTTTATCCAGATCAAAGCCTTTTTCCAGAACAAGTTTTAAGAGAAGATTTAAAATATCCTGTTCGGTATAAGCATATTTATCAGTGTAACCAACCAGGTACTGGATGAGTTCATAAGGCGTTGAGAATCGATGGAGGTCAATACTTTCAATTGCCTGGATGATTTCAGGGCAGCCATGCTTTTTAAGCAATTTTACGAATTCATCCATATTGTTAATATATATGATATCCAAAAGCAGCTTATATACTGTTTCCCTGTTGTAATCCTGGAACTTTGAATTGTTTATGAGATAGTTTAATAAATCAGCAAATGTTGAAATATTTTTTTGTTTCAGGTTAAGCGACTGGATAACAGCTTTCAGGTTTCCTGAAGCATGCTTTGCCAGTTGTTGCCTGAATATTTCGAGGTTTCTGTCAGAATTGGTCTTAATATGGTCAATAAGATCTATGACCTCACTAACATTGTATCCGTAATCCGGGGCATTTATCCATAAATGTTGCAGGAGTTCCCTGGAAGTTCTGATGTTTTTTTCACTGAGATTAAGATCCGCAAGGGTTTGTCTGAGATTGCCTTTTGCTGCAAATAACATGCTTTGGTGAAGGAAGTTGATATCATAATTAACAGACGATTCTTTCATCATATCCTGGATGTCACCGCCATTATATTTATCTTCTCCAACATTCGAACGCAAATATTTCGTGATCTGGAAAGGTTCCGAAAAACTGCCGATGTTTGATTCCAGTCTTCGCAAAGCAAAACTCATATTCTGGTTTGAATTTGCATTCAGTATATCCAGAAAATCTTTGATGCTTCCTGTATTTTTTGAAGCAATATTCGTAAGGGAATAATCCAGATCATCGATTGTAAATGGCTTTTTTTCAATATCTGTTCCGAGAAAATCAACAAGGTTTTCGGGGAATACTATATTAGCCGAATCCAGATTGGTATAACTGAGGAACTCTTTTATTTTATCAGTTGAAGCATAACCAAGTTCGTTTACGAATGCATCAAGGGGTTTCTGGGAGAGATAGCTGATAAAGAGTTCATCAATCTCGGCCAGTGAATAGGTATTGCCCGGCATTTCGCGCACAAGATATTCATATAATCCGGATGCAGAATTGATATTGTTTTTTTCAAAATCAAGTTTTTCAAGATATTCTTTAAGATTACCACTGCTGATATTGGAAAGATTTTTTAATTCCTCCTTTGTTTTCGCCGTTTCCTCCGGAATCTGTTCTGCTGTAAGTGGCTGTTGTTCGGTAATATATTCCACAGATACGGATTTGGTCACCATGTTACCGTCTTTATCATGAAGAGTGAATTGCAAAAGGTTTAAACCTGCCAGTGGTTTATAGAAATAAATAAATCTTTTTCTGTTAATATTAAACTGCTCTTTTTTCAGGAGCGAATCATTATTGAATATTTCCAGTTCCAGAAGGGTATTTTTTTCAAGGTTAAGCCTGATCGCAATTTGTTCATCATTGATTACATGATAGTATTCTTTTTCAATTTCCAGGTTTGGGATCTGTTTTGCAGGTTCTGTCTTTTGATAATCTGCAGCGGCTGTAACTTCTGATGCTGTCAGTTCGGATTTAAATTCAAAAACATCAGAAGGATGGGCGACTGGTATTTCAAGTGCCACACGGCTTTCATCAATACCTTTTCCGTCAATGACCAGCTCGAAGCTTCCTGATTGGGCATCAAGATTATATGTTCCGTCGGGATTGACTTTTGTTTCACTGAAGGTTTTATTGGTCTTTTTATCGATCAGCTTTGCCATGATGTTTTCATAACTGATATCCAGATCAGCATCTTTGGTTGCCAGTCCCTTTAAGATGAATTTTCTCGGATGAAGATCAGAAAAAATCTCAAAGCGGTAAATATCATCAAGACCATACCCCTGTTTTGAATCAAAGATAGAGTAATAGGCATACTCGCCGTTTTTGACAGGAACGAAGAAAAGATCATCGTCAGTTGAGTTAACCGGATATCCGGCATTTAACGGTTTCGCCCACTGATTGTCTGAAAGCAGGGTGGTGTAAAAAATATCGTATCCTCCCATGTTATAATGGCCCAGTGAACTAAAATAAAGGGTTTTGCCATCTCCTGTGATAAAAGGAGTATCCTCGTTATATTTTGAATTAACGACCGGACCAAGATTTACCGGGATTCCCCAGTCGGTTTTTCCGGAGCGCTTTGACTGGTAAATATCCAGTCCTCCATATCCACCCTTACGATTGCTGGTGAAATAGAGCGTCTTACCATCAGGTGATAAAGAAGCATGTGATTCCCAGTACTTGGTGTTGATGTTATCGTTCAGTTTATCGAGTTTAGCCCATTTATCATCTGTTCTTGAACTATAATATAAATTTCCGTCAAATCCGTCACTCCGGTAAACAAAAAGCTCTGTCCCGTCCCAAGAGAGACCTGTGCAATAAGAATTTCCGTCAAGCTCAAATGAAGGGGTGAGATTAACAGGATAAGACCATCTGCCATTTTCTTTTCTGGAATAAAAAACAGCATCGTAGAATTGAAGTTTCTTGGTAAAAACCAGCGTGCTTTCATCTCCTGATACAAGCGGATTAATCTCAGCAAATCTGGAATTTATTTCTTCACCAAGATTTTCTTTAATGATATAATTTGGGTTGGCTTCCAGGCGAAGAGCTATCCGGCATGATTGTATTTGTTTATCCACCAGCTCTGAGTCATAAATTTCAGGATCCAGGATTTCTTTAAACCTTCTGTATGTTCTGATTGCATCATCCAGCCGGTTATTAACCCTGTATGCATCTCCCAGATAATAAAAGGCTTCAGGTGGTGCCTGCTTTTCCCTGAAAGAATTTTCATTGTAATTTGCTGTGGTATTTTCAGTGGCTTTCTCAAGGAATCGGATTGATTTTTCCTTTTGATAGGGATCTTTCAGATAGCAAATGCCAATTTTGTAGGTAATGTGATGGTTATCAGGATCAGCCATAAGAATTTTCTGATATAGTGGTAAGGCATCCTTGTATTCCTCAAAAAGGAAAAATGACTCAGCTTCAAGAAAAATATCTTTCAGTTCACTTTGGGTCTGTGCAATGACAGGGGTGAATGATAAAAATGCAAGAATATTCAGGAAAATATTCATTCTGGTAATGCTGTTTCCTTTCATATAACAAACTTTGGTGTGAAACAAATTTAATAATAAAAATCAAATAGTTATGAAAATGTTATAAAAGGCAATATTGAAGGAAGTTAGAACTTAAATCCGGCTTTAACAATCAACTTTTCTTCCCAGGTTTTTAAAGCCTTTAAAAAGGATATTAAAATCATTAATCACCCTGTAATCCTTTGCGTAAAGCAGATTTACCTTTTCAATGATTTCTTTTTCCGGAGCATCATGTCTGAAGGTATCCACAGGATTTAAAATACCTTTTTTCAGAAAAGGCAGGCTATCATCTTCTTTACCTGTTTTACCATGATATCCGATAAGTGTATATTTTCCTGAAAAGACAAGAACCAGGTTCTTGATCATTGTTACAGGATTCTTAATGAAAAATACCAGAACCGGACTTAACAGAATCAATATCAGAGATATGCAGGCATCCAGGAATCTTTTTCTTCTCTGGTTTATGCTTCTTGAAATGCTGTTCAGATTCAGTACATAAAGTTCACCAGCCGTATTGATGGAATTGCTTCCTATAATTGAGAGACTTTCAGGAGGTGCAATTTTAAAGTCTACGTCTGTATTTGTAAAATGGAGCATTGTTTTAATGATCTCCTGGGAGCTGATATTTTTTGAGCAGAAAATAATTTCATCTGCATTGTTTATGGCGACAATCTCTTCAATCTGTGAGATATTACCAATAAAACCTCCATTCGGTTCTTTGATATCCGGATACACTTTTCCAACCAGTTCAGGTTTGATATTCGATTGTTCAAGAATTGAAAAGACCCTTTTGCTTTCGCTCTTATCCCCGACAATGATGATTCTCTTCTTTTCCCTGATAATTTCAATTTTAAAGTTTTCTTTATTGATAATATTCAGAAACCACCGGATCAGAAATGATGAAAATAAGGTCCAGACTGTACCAATAATGATAAGTGCCCTTGAAAACCTGAAATGCTCAGGCAGTAAAGCATATATTACCAAAATGACAAGTGTGCCGGATAACACACCCTGAAGGATGTTTCCCGGCTTAATATGTTTTTCATATCCGCCCGAGAGGTAAATTGAAATAATCCAGATGAGAATATATGATGGTACTATTAATAGTAAATATTCATCAGGGTAGGTCCCGCTGTTTTGAAAAACATACTTTTCCCAGAAGGGAAGGATGAAATAATAACCGGCATAAATCAATAAAACATTAAGTACGGGGTTGATGGTATTGATTATGAAGCGTCTTAATATTGAAGCGGCAGCTCTTACGTAAATAGCAATATTGATCAGGAAGCTGATATAATTTGCATTGTTTTTTGTCAGGTGCTTTCTTGCAAAGATGATCATTGCCCTGTAAAATACCATTACATAATTAATGCTGCCTTTTTTGGTGCTTTCTCCTTTATAATGAATGATGGTTGTTTCGGGGTAATAATAGTTTTTATATCCTGCCATGGTAATGCGAAATGACAAATCGATATCTTCTCCGTACATGAAATAGTCTTCATCAAACAGGCCGACTTTGTCAAGCACAGATTTCCGGATCAGCATAAAGGCTCCCGGAAGGACTTCAACAGAATGAACTTTTTCTTTATCAAGATAACCCAGGTGGTATCTTCCGAATATTTTTGACCTGGGGAATAAGGCTGCAAGGCCAAATACCTTGTAAAAAGCCACTGCAGGAGTTGGTAATGACCGCTTGGATTCAGGAAGGAACTTGCCTTTGCCATCAATCATCTTAACACCCATGCTTCCTGCATCTGAATGATCTTCCATAAAACGGGTACACTTTTCAAAAGTCTTTTCTTCGACGACTGTATCAGGATTGAGAATAAGAATGTATTTCCCGCTGGCTTGCCTGATAGCCTGATTGTTAGCTTTGGCAAAGCCAAAATTTGATTTGTTTTCAATCAGCCTGACCTGAGGAAATTTTTCCCGGACCATCTGACAGGAACCGTCAACAGAGTTGTTGTCAACTACAAAAACTTCAACTTTGAGACTCTTTGACGAATTGTAAACAGAATACAGGCATTGTTCAAGGAAGTATTTAACGTTGTAGTTAACTATGATTACCGAAATATCCATTCAATTCAGTTCAGGAAAGGAATCAAAATTATAAAAACTGTGCAAATAATTAATGACAAAAGAGGCAGAATGATCTGGCGATGAAACAGGGCATTTATTCAGGAATTTCTTTTGCACATTCCATTAAAACCATTTTGCATGCATTCAGATTCCCTTCTTTACAGGCTTTATGAAAATAAGGGCAGGCATTGTCTTTTTCTTCCAGCCTGAAAAAGGACATGCCAAGATTAAAATTTGTTTCAGGATTATTGTCGTTATATTCAAGGGCCTGCTTAAAATCTTCGACAGCTGCACTATAGTCCTTCAGTTGATAATTCAGCATACCACGACTATGGTAGGCACTTGCATTATTACTGTTGAGTTCAATGGATCTGGTCAGGTCATACAGGGCCTTTTCATATTCCTGGATGTTCATATATGCAACTCCCCTGTTAAGATAAACCTTAAAAAGCCCGATCTTGCTGTTCCCTTCGATCAGATCACTGAAGTCATCAATTGCTTTCTGGTATTTCTGCCTGCCAATGTTAATCAAACCACGCTGATAATAAAATTCATCTTTCTCAGGAAATCTTTTAATGGCTTTTTCCAGCGCTTCATAAGCTTTCTTATATTCATTTTCAAGATAGTAGATGTTTGTTTCCAGAAGCAACGCTCTTTCATTATCGGGTTCAATGTTTAATGCTTCCTGAACCTTGTTCAGGGCGATGTCATATCTGTTATTTCTGATATTGGTTTCAGCTTCTGTTAAGAACATATCAACCTCTGATTGTCCAAAAATAACGGAAGTATATATTGCTGCAACAAGAATCATTAAGACGGCCTTCATGAATAGATGACTTTAGTTACACCTAAGATAAAAATATTTGATGTGATTATCAAAATAATGATTCTTAAGTTATACACAGTTGTGAATCAGGGATCCGGAAAAAAACAAAGGTCAGCACTCAGTATGGTTATGAGGCTTGTTAAGGGGGGCAGCGAATTCCTCTCTTGTTGACCGGATAACCCGTTTTTTTATTTGTTTTCACTATTATCCGACTAAATTTATTTTTCTTTAATTTTCATTCTGTATGGCCTATGGAATGGGCATTGTTTTTTTATTTCTAAA
>JAFGBD010000019.1 GCA_016933335.1 Bacteroidales bacterium
CCCGGAGTTGCCAGTGTAATTGTAGTAATCATCCCTGTTATTGAGATTATAGTACCATCCCCGGCCATCAAAGGGGATAAACTTTGTTTTCACCATTCCGAACAGATCTGATATCTTAAGCCTCCTTTCCTTCAGCAGCTTGCCGGCCACAGGAACAATTGACTTCCGGTATATTGCGTGCAGAGGTTCATAATCATCAATCCCTTTCACCGGCACGATAATGTCGGCTTCTGACGAAAACCTTAGCATGTTCCTTATGAAATCGATCCTGATATCAGGAATATCGCAGGCTGTAATAAAATTGAGGTCGTTACCCGAACTTATAAGACATGAATAAATGCCCATCAGCGGCCCCAAATCTTTAATAGCATCGGTTATCACCCTGTGACCAAGGAAACTATACTTGTTTCCATCGCGGGCACCTATTATTATTTCACTGAAATGTGGTTCAAGCTGGCTCACTATATGCTGAATCAGGGGAACACTCCTGACAGGCAGCATGCTTTTATCCAGGCCCCCCATCCTGTTACTTATACCCCCTGCGAGTACAATAGCCGTTACATTTTCGAATCTTACAGGTTCCATCGGTATTTTTAGCTACCTGACTCTTAAGGATTGACCAGGCAAGAGCAAAGTTAGCCTTTTTGAACCGGAGTTTTTAATGGAGCCACACATTTATCATATCTGAAAACCACAGGCTTGAGAAAAAATATGTATCTTTTGCTGATAAAACAATATGTGATGGATCAACAGGAGATCATTGCCGGGTTCAGCCCTGACAAAACTAATCTGCTGGCGATGCTTCATGCCCTGCAGGATAATCATCCGCAGAACTATCTGACGGAGGAGTCGCTAAGGGCGGCAGCCAGCCACCTCAGGGTCAATCTCTCGTGGGTCTATGGCGTCGCAGGTTATTACTCAATGTTCAGTCTGCAACCGAGAGGCAGGTTCATTATAAGAATTTGTAATTCGCCTGTATGCAATATGATGGGATCGTCAGGTCTGATTGACGTACTTGGCAGTATACTCGGTATTGGCGCCGGGGAAACGACACCTGACGGGCTGTTTACTGTTGAGCAGGTCGAATGTCTGGGCATTTGCGATGTTGCACCGGCAATGATGGTAAACCGTAAGGTATACGGCAACCTCACACGTAAATCGCTGGAAGCTATTATAGATGAATTGAGAATCCTTCAAAATAAGCCGGAATGATAAGTGAAAAACGCATTATCCTCAGAAACTCCGGTGTTATCAACCCTCAGAGCATAGAAGAGTATATTGATGCGGGTGGTTACAAATCATTGTCATCCGCTTTTGCCTCAACACCAGAGAAGGTGGTTGAGGAGGTAATGGCTTCCGGTCTGAGGGGCAGAGGCGGAGCCGGCTTTCCAACCGGGATCAAAAAGCAGGCAGCCGCTGACAGGGACACAGGAAAAATAAGCTATGTGGTATGCAATGCCGACGAAGGCGAGCCCGGAACCTTTAAGGACAGGATTATAATGGAGACCAATCCTCACCTGCTCATTGAAGGGATGATCATAGCGGGCTATAGCATAAGTGCTAAATTGGGATATATATACATCAGAGGCGAATACTACGATTCTGTCAGAAGACTTCAGCATGCCATCCATCAGGCATATGCAAGGGGATACCTTGGTAATGACATTCTTGGCAGCGGATTCTCATTCGACCTGGAGATTAAACCCGGGGCAGGCTCATACCTGTGCGGCGAAGAGCTTACCCTTCTGGAGTCTCTCGAGGGGAAAAGAGGCTATCCCAGAATAAAACCCCCGTTCCCCACCGAGAAGGGATTCTGGGATAAACCGACACTGGTCAATAATGTTGAGACACTGGCTAACCTTCCGGGAATCATCGGACACGGAAGCTCCTGGTTCAGATCTTCAGGAACTGAGAAGACTCCGGGCACCAAATTATTCTCGGTATGTGGAGATGTAAAAAAACCAGGCTGTTATGAAACAGATGCAGGAGTAATACTTAATGATCTTATTAATGATCTTGCAGGAGGAACGAGCAACGGAAAACCCTGGAAAGCAGTTCTTCTGGGTGGTGCAGCCGGGACATTCGTCCCATATTCCTTTTCAGGTCTCTCATTATGTTATGAGCGGTTGAAAGAGCAGGGTGCCACACTTGGATCAGGAGCAGTTATTGTTATTGGCAACGAGAGGAAGCTTATACCCTTAATGCAGAGCATATTAATGTTTTTCAGACATGAGAGCTGCGGTAAATGTGTACCATGCCGCGTGGGCACAACATATATCCATGAACGGTCACTGGAAATCCCTGCAGCCGGTAATGAAGCGCGAATATCTATTCTTGAAGAGATAGTGAACCATGCCCGGCAGATGGCAAAAAGCTCACTGTGCCCCCTCGGACAGTCGCCAATACTCCCGCTTGGGACTCTTCAGATTCATTTCACTGAGATGATAGCGACAGAGTAATTTTACTTTTACAAAAGAAAGAGATGGTAACCTTCACTATTGATAACAGAACGATACAGGCACCTGATGGTTCGAATCTCCTGGATGTAGCCCGCAGAAACGGAATAGCCATTCCCGGCTTGTGCTATCATCACAAGCTGACACCTACCGGGGCATGCAGGCTCTGTCTGGTAAAAGTAGAAGGTATGAATGGCCTGATTGCCTCGTGTACTGTAAAGGTAGCTGAAGGAATGGTGGTTACAGCCTTTGACCCGGAGCTTGAAGAGACGAGAAGGTTCCTCCTGAACTATCTGTTGTATGAACATAACGACAGCTATGACGGAACCTATTCTGACGAGATGAGGGAACTGATTTTCAGATATGGACTTGATAAACCGGAAAACAGGTATCTCAAACCTAATTGGGAGAAAATTAATTTCAAAAAGGATGACTCATCACCGGTACTTACCTATGATCCTTCAAAGTGCATTAAGTGTTTTCGCTGCATAAAGGCTTGTGATGAGGTACAGGGTAAAAATGTGCTCTCTTTCACCGAAAGAGGAATAAATTCTTTTATTATTGCCGGAACCGGAATATGGGGAGGGAGTGAGTGTGACGGATGCGGTGAGTGTATTCAGCTATGCCCTACCGGAGCGATTGTTGAAAAACCCAACCGTGATATTATCAATCTTGAAAGGATCGAAAAGAAGATAATTACCACCTGTCCCTATTGTGGTGTAGGGTGCCAGATAGAACTTCTGGTACAGGATGGCCGGATAGTAAGAAGTAACGGTGTTGAGGGTGTATCACCCAATGATGGACGTTTATGCATAAAGGGCCGATTCGGGTATGAATTTGTACATAGTCCCGACAGACTAACAAAGCCCCTGATTAAACATAACGGATTATTTGAGGAGGTAACATGGGATGAGGCTTTTGACCTGATAGCAAAAAAATTTACGGAGATAAAGAACAAGTACGGTCCGAATGCTCTTGCAGGATATGCCTCAGCAAAATGTACCAACGAAGACAATTACCTTTTTCAGAAATTCGTTCGAACTGCCTTTGGTACCAATAATATCGATTACTGTACACGTCTGTGCCATGCGTCGACCGTAACAGCAATGCTTAAAGCTATAGGGGATGGTGCGGGCAGTAATCCTATTGAGGATTTTGAGACTACAGACTGCCTGTTTGTTATAGGGAACAACATAATCGAAACCCATCCCATCACCGCCACATATGTAAAACGTGGTGCTGCAAAGGGGCAGAAAATAATTGTCGTCGATCCAAAATGGACTCCGCTTGTTCCTTATGCCACAGTCTGGCTCCAGCCTAAGCTTGGTACTGACGTAGCCCTCCTTAACGGGCTTGTTAACATAATAATAAAAAATGGCTGGATAAACAGGAAATTCATTGAGGAACGGGTAGAGGGAGGGATGGAGGCTTTTAACCGGCTTGAAAAGCTAACGGCCACTTATTCATCCGCTTATGCATCAGAGATTACCGGAGTGCAGGCTTCAAAGCTGGAGATGGCTGCCAGACTATTTGCGACTTCGCCCACATCGATGATTGCTACAGGAATGGGTATGAGCCAGCAGGTTACAGGAACGCACAATGTGTTTTGCCTCATTAACATGATGCTTATTACAGGTCAGGTGGGACGCGAAAAGTGCGGAATTAATCCACCCAGGGGTCAGAACAACGTTCAGGGAGCTACCGATGTCGGTTGTTCACCTTTAAACTTCCCCGGTTACATTCCTGTTAAGGATGATGATAACCGTCGCAGGGTTGCAGAGGTGTGGGGAGTACCATATGAATCTCTCTCTCCCGAACCCGGACTGACAACAGTTGAGATCATGCAGGCTGCTTATGAAGGCAGGATAAAAGGGATATTCATTATGGGGGAGAATCCGATGATAAGCGACCCCAACCTGAATCATACGGAGGAGGCTTTAAAGAGGATGGAATTCGTAGTAGTTCAGGATATTTTCCAGACAGAAACAACCAGGTTTGCAGATGTGATTCTGCCTGCTTCTACATGGGCTGAAAAGGAAGGTACTTATGTGAACAGCGACAGGAGGGTGTTGAGGGGGAGAAAAGCTGTTGAGTGCCCGGGCGAAGCAAGGGTGGACTGGAAGATAATTCATGAGCTTGCCGGCAGGATGGGCAAACCCATGCCTGAATACCGGAACGAAAGTGAAATATTTGATGAACTGGCAAGAGTGACCCCGATTTTGGCAGGGATATCTTACGCCAGACTTGAGCAGGGGAGTATACAGTGGCCCTGTCCGGATAAGGATCATCCCGGCACACAAACCCTGTATCTCGACAGATTCAATACACCAACCGGTCGCGGCAAACTGTTCCCGGTTGAATATATTCCTCAAAATGAGAAGGCTGACGCAGATTATCCTCTGATACTTAACAGCGGCAGACTACTTTACCATTACCACACGGCAACCATGTCAAGGAGAACAAAAGTACTGAGGGATTTCATTGATGAATCTTTTGTGCTTATTCATCCCGGCGATGCTAAGAGTTACGGTCTTACCCACGGAGCCCGAGTGAGGATAGAGTCACGTCGTGGTGAACTGGAAACGATAGTACGAATCTCCGATGACGTACGCGAAGGAGAGGTATTTATGCCCTGGCACTTTACAGAATCGCAGGTCAACCGTCTTACAAGAGATGAACTGGACCCCTACAGCCGGATAGCTCCATTCAAACTGTCGGCGGTAAGGATTACAAAGATCTGATTTCATCTCCGGAAAAAAGTCCCTCCTCATAACATATATATTGTGAACATTTTTAAGGATCTAACTGTAGATAAAATTGTAAAATGGGACTTAAAAAATCCCAACAATGATCGATTAAAAAAAAACTACTATTAATAAGGTAAAATCAGATAATTAATAGTTATTTTACTTACTTAAACTAAAATATATTTTTATGAACCCTATATCCCCCTTAGGCGGGTCAAACAAGAATGAAAATACTTTTCTAAACATGTGGGTTCTCCCGCTAAGCGGGACGACTTGTCCCGCCTTAGGAGTGAGGCTTTCCGAACTTATAAATCAAAATTATAAACGAATGAAAAATTTGTATACTCTCATTGTTTTTCTGGTATTTACAGGATTATGTTTTTTGAATCCTGTATCTGCTCAGGTAAGTGCTTCATCAACTGTAATAGCTTCACGAACGGTGGAAGACGGTGGTACAGGCCCTTACAAAGCTTTGATGCTTACAGAAAACACACTTCAGACTCATACTGTTTTCAGACCGGAAGATCTGAGTGTTTTTGGCAGGAGGAACAAGCTCCCGATAATTGCCTGGGGAAACGGAGCCTGTACCAATTCACCCTGGGAACATGTGAACTTTTTGTCTGAAGTTGCATCATATGGCTTTCTTGTGATCGCAATCGGCCCGATGCCGAAGGAAGGCGAGAAGGGCAGCGGCAGATCGACATCTTCTCAGCTGACCGACGCAATCAACTGGGCCCTTGCTCAGAACAGCGATAAAACAAGTCCATATTACAATAAGATCGATATAACAAAAATAGCAGTAAGCGGGATGTCCTGCGGAGGTTTGCAAGCACTTGAGACTGCTCCTGATCCGCGGGTTACTACTGCTGTTATATGCAATAGCGGCATTCTGGGGAATCCCGGAAGCGGAATGGCAGGTATGCCTGGTCTTACCAAGGATCATCTTTTGAAGTTGCATACACCTGTGCTGTATATACTTGGCGGAGAAAAGGATATCGCCTATGGCAACGGGATGGACGATTTTGAACGTATTAACCATGTCCCGGTTTTTGCAGCGAACATGGACGTCGGTCACGGAGGAACCTACAGACAGCCACACGGAGGTGAATTCTCAAAAGTTGCAACAGCCTGGTTCCAATGGCAGCTGAAAGGCGACAAGAAAGCAGGTGAGATGTTCACAGGAGAACCATGCGGACTTTCAAAGGATCC
>JAFGBD010000020.1 GCA_016933335.1 Bacteroidales bacterium
CAATTGATTATTACCCGGCATTATCGACGACAAAGAGATATAAACGGCGCTTATTTAAAGGAATTTTCTAATGTGTCAAAGTAGAATGAGTTCAATCCATTTTTTCCATATAGAAACTATGAATATGGTACCTTATCACCTTCCCGGTATCGTCACGTTCAAACCACACATTATTTCCCCTGCCACTGTCATTTGGCAATATCCTGAATGTATCCTTTTCAGTATGTTTTAGTATCAGCGGGAGCCCGTCCTGGTTTTTGGCTTTCAGAGAAAAAACGGCAAGCTTACCTTTCCAGGGAATGACAAGGCTCTCACCATCCCAAAAGTCGTAGTATTTCCCTTCATAGTCTTCCAGTCTGATATCAGAAGGCAGTTCCATTGATTCTGACTTATCATAACTGCTTAGGATATTGTACATTCCTTCCACAAAGCGGTAACTATCATCTCCCAAACAATTTATCATCACTATGAAGGCCCACTTATTCAAGTTGTCCATTTTGAATTGTGTAAGATAACCCGGGCATTTACCTGAATGACCCACCAATGTTGTACCTTTCGTTTTATATATCCCAAAACCCAACCCCCTTGCAAGATCCCAACCAGGAAGACTGAGCCAGTGAACCCTCTGCATCTCTTTAAGGGTATTGCCGTTGAGCACGGGATCTTCTATTTCTTCCCTGATCCTGAACTGCCATGAAGCAAACTTTGCGAGGTCATTAACGCTTGAGGAGAATCCTGCTGCAGGGGTTATTCCGTCTGCCTGGAAAAAGTCAAATTCATCCCTGCCACCCTCTCTTGAGATCACGCTGTAACCTGTTGCCAGCCTGTCCTTGTAAAACTGCTCAGGCATTTCAGGCCTTGTATCATTTAATTCCAATGGTTCAAGAATATTCTTTATCACATATTCCTCATAGGATATCCCTGAAATCTCCGAAACAAGTATCCCCAGTATTGTCATGCCAAGGTTTGAATATTCGTAATCACTTGATGCGGGAAAGATGGTTCTTTGTTCCGAGAAGCCTTCCTTAACCTGCTTCACTGTCGGGAAGGGAAAACTTTTATCGGACCAGTAGAAATAATCAGCATCCCTGGGGACACCAGAAGAATGAGTCAAAAGTGACCTTATTGTAATCGCATCGCTATTGGGAAATACCTGCTCAAGGTCAAGCCAGGGAAGGTGTTTCAAAATATCGTCATCAAGCCCGATTTTTCCCAGATCACGTAGTTGCATTACTGCAATTGAAGTAAAAAGTTTGGAGATTGAGCATATGCTGTAAAGAGTATTTTCCGTTGCTGGGATTTTCAATTCCAGGTCAGCATAACCGTAACCCTCACACCATACCAGCTCCTGGTCAACTACGAAACCAGCAGATATTCCGGGAATATTCGAATAGTCCCGCTGGGCATCAAGCCATGCATCAATAACTTTCAAAGGGATCATATATTTACTTCTTTCCTGTGCATGCGCTGCAGAGGTCAACATGATAAAAAGGGGTATCGCAACTATTCTCATATTCTTGATTTGTTAATACAACAATACATTAAACCTAAAAATTTTGATTACAATTTATCAATCTTTATTGTTTGCCTTCTGGTTCATGGATGTCTATTATTGCTACATTAATACTACATGATATATCTTAGTAGGCCTGTTATGGCAGTTTGACCTGATATTCTTATCTTTGTAATGAACACTTGAGGGAATAAAAAAAATGAAGACCTGGTATACAATTTTACTACTTTCTTTGGTAATACTGATAGATTCCTGCAAGAAAGATGAACTTAACAGCGAAGCTGAATTCATTTCATACAACTTTACAGGGCAGGTGGTAGCAGAAATAGAACTGAATTCACCTGACAGATCGATTTCCATAAGTTTTCCTGAGACTGTTGCTTCAGCTGATAACCTGGTTGCTGAATATACGGTTTCTGAAGGAGCACTTGTAACAGTAAATAATGAAGTGCAGATAAGCGGAGAAACAAGCAACAGCTATGAGCAACCATTTATCTATGTTGTACGTTCAGAAGACAGGTTAACTGAAAATGAGTGGCTTGTTATTCCCTCCAATAATAGCATTACCAGCTCATGGGGACTTGGAGGATTCCTGATACAGACCCTTTCAAACAACAGGGATTATACATGGTATATCGACCAGGCCCATACGGGGGAGTACTCTGCTGATAACTGCGGGCCCACATCTGCAACAATGGCAGCCAAATGGTCTGATGAATCATTCATCAAAACACCGGAGGATGCAAGGGCTGCTTACAGACCTGAAGGGGGCTGGTGGTACACAGATGATATTCACCATTATCTGGATGACAATAATATACCTCACATCTTTGTTTCCCTTGGCAATTATTCAGCATCCACATGGGATATAATCACCTCCCATCTGGATGCAGGCAATATTTGTATATTATGCCTCGACATGTATTATATATGCGCAGCAGAAAAGGCAGAATGGAGGGTGGACAGGTTCTATTATACAGATGGCAAGGACTGGGGACATTTTATAATTGCAAAAGGTTACAAAGTAGTTGATGGGAAAAATTATTATGAAATATTTGATCCATACTCCTGGGATAAAACATATAGCGACGGAGACCTGAAAGGAAAGGACAGGTACTACAGGAGCGGGGATATTTATACTGCCACTTACAAATGGTGGAACCACGCTATTGTGGTTAGTCCCAAAGGGCAAAAATCCAATATAAGGGAATCTCTTGACATTTCAGAGATTGAACACAAATGGGGACGCTAAGATTCTTTCTTTGACCTTATAACATTCAATCCCCTGTTCAATATAAAAATGGATTTGAAGTTATATGTGGCTATGGTCCGGCTTGGTCGGAAGCTTCCAATAGTTGGTGAAAGAGTGAAATCAGGATTTACCGATTGCTTTTTCTGTGCATTTTGTAACGTGGGCACTGTTGGATTCGAACCAACGAC
Organism: Bacteroidales bacterium; assembly: GCA_016933335.1. Lineage (GTDB taxonomy): Bacteria > Bacteroidota > Bacteroidia > Bacteroidales > UBA10428 > JAFGPL01. Next base: position 2,954 of record JAFGBD010000020.1, read on the forward strand.
CCCCTGCTTGTAAGGCAGGTGCTCTGAACCAGCTGAGCTAAGCGCCCAATAATATTTAAGAACTTACTGACCCAGTGACCCTCCCGACTGGAAGTCGGGATGCTCTGAATCCCGATAAATCGGGACTAGTTCGACTTTGAAATTTTGATTCGCTATGCTTGCATAATTTCAGTCTCACTGAGCCCGCTGAGCTAAGCGCCCGGTTTTTCTCCTTTTTCCAGGCGGCTGCAAATATAATCGACTTTTTTGTGATTCAAAAACAATTGTTAAAGAATTTCCGATTCAAGGAAATCGGCTACAAGAAATGTGCTGCCTCCAACGAAAACCATGTCGTCTTTATGAGCTTTTCTTCCGGCTTCCGCCAGTGCACCGGTCACAGATGAAAAAACTTTTCCTTTTAATCCGTGCTTCTCCGCTGCTGTTGCCAGTTGCTTTTGATCAAGTCCTCTTGGTACCGAAGGCCTGGTGAAATAGTAAAATGCGTCTCTTGGCATCAGGCTTAATATAGTATTCAGGTCTTTATCCGCAACAAATCCGATTATCATATGAAGCTTTCTGTAAGGAGTTTCTGCAATCTGTCTGACAACTTCTGCAACTCCTTCGGAGTTATGGGCCGTATCGCATACCAATAGCGGATTGTAACTGCATATATCCCATCTTCCTCTGAATCCGGTTATCTTTTTTACATTTTTGAGTCCGTTAGTGATATGATCAGAAGAAATCTGAAAACCTGCTGCGATTAATTCATCCAGGGCTGCAAACAAAGTTACCAGGTTTTTACGCTGGTAAAATCCCAGCAAATCAGTTTGTACGCTGAAACCTGTATTTTTTTTCTTGTCGGAGATTTGAACCACCTGGTGGCCATTCATGCTTAGCATACCATATTCAGCCTGGTATTCTTCCTGTGCAAAGATGATTTTTGCGTGATGTATTTTGGCCGTTTTTTCAAATACCGGCCTTGTTATATCGATTGCTTCGCCAATTACAACCGGTGTCTTATCTTTGATGATACCTGCTTTTTCTGCTGCAATTTTTTCCAGCGTATCCCCGAGAAATTCAGTGTGATCCATCCCAATATTGGTAATGACAGATAATACCGGCCGGATGATGTTTGTTGAATCAAGTCTTCCTCCAAGACCTACCTCAATAACTCCTGCATTTACTTTTTCCTTTGCAAAATAGTCAAAGGCCATGAAAACGGACATTTCAAAAAAAGATGGCTGTACTTTTCTGAAGAAATCTTTGTGGTAGCTTATAAATTCAACAACAGCCTGTTTATCCATCATTTCACCGTTCACCCTTATGCGTTCGCGGAAATCGATCAAATGTGGTGATGTATGAAGTCCGACTTCATATCCTGCTGTTTGCAGAACCGAAGCAAGCATATGACACACCGAGCCTTTTCCGTTTGTCCCGCCCACATGTATGGTGGGGTATTTTTTATGCGGACTATTAAAATAAGCATCAAGTTTAAGGGTATTCTCCAGGCCTTCCTTATAGGCTGCTTTCCCGGTCCGCTGGTACATGGGTAACTGACTGATCAGATATTCAATGATTTCCTGGTAATTCATATATTGATTAATTTTTGCATCTGATTTACCCAAAAGTTAAAAACTTTGTTCAAGTTGTTTATAATATCCTGCATTTGACAGATCCGACGCAAAATTAGAATAATAAAAGTTATTATTTTCGGCATGTGTTAATTTAACCATCATCTGCGCATATGACAAAGAAGAAAAAGTCTTTTGTCCTGGATACGAATGTGCTGTTACATGATTATCTGTGCATCTATCAATTTCAGGAAAACGACGTAATCATTCCCATACCTGTACTTGAGGAACTTGATAAGTTTAAAAGGGGAAATGACATCATCAACTTTCACGCCCGCGAATTTACCCGTGAACTGGACAAGCTTTCAGGTGACAAACTGTTTAACGGGGGAGTATCCCTCGGGAAAGGAAAAGGCAAACTTAGCATTGAGACAGGCAAACCATTGTCAAAGAAAATAACAGAATCATTCCCTGAAAACACGCCTGATCACCGTATACTTGCCATTGTTGAATATATACACCATTCGCGTCCTGCCGGTGAAGTAATATTCATCTCCAAGGATATCAATCTCAGGATGAAGGCCAAGTCAATTGGTATTATGGCCCAGGATTATGAAAGCGATAAGGTGGCCAATATTGCCGAATTATACAAAAACATAACCACCATTGAAGCAGTTGATGATTCTCTTATAAGCAGGTTTTATGAAAATTCAGAGGGTATCCTTGCTGAAGAATTCAAACTTGACGGTATTCCGCTGGCAAACCAGTATTTTATCCTGAAAGGAAATTCATCAAGTGCTTTGGTTCACTACGATCCGGTAAACAGTGTGTTTAACAGGGTTATCAAACAGAAGACCTATGGAATTGAACCGCGCAATGCAGAACAAACCTTTGCCCTGGATGCTCTTATGAGGCCTGAAGTACAGCTTGCTTCACTTACCGGGAAGGCAGGCACCGGAAAGACCTTGCTTGCCCTGGCAGCTGCATTGCATCAAAGACAGGATTATACTCAGATTTTTCTGGCAAGGCCTATTATTCCCCTGGCCAACAGAGATCTGGGATTTCTGCCGGGGGATGTAAAAGAAAAGATCGGACCCTATATGCAGCCCCTGTTCGACAATCTGGATGTGATTAAAAATAAATTCCCCCAGACCAGCAAAGAATACCAGAAAATTGATGAACTACTAAAAGCAGAAAAGCTGATCATTACTCCGCTGGCTTACATCAGGGGCAGAAGCCTTTCAAAAATATTCTTTATCGTCGATGAAGCACAAAACCTGACTCCCCATGAAGTCAAGACCATCATCACCCGTGCAGGTGAAGGGACAAAAATGGTCTTCACAGGTGATATCGAACAGATAGACTCACCATACCTGGATGATAAATCAAACGGTTTAAGCTATCTTACAGATAAAATGAAGGGACAGAACATCTTTGCCCATGTCAATCTGGTAAAGGGTGAAAGAAGTTATTTGGCAGAACTTGCTAGTAATCTTCTCTAATTTTTTCTTACTTTGCAGTTAAAGTTTGTGGATCAATTATGAGCATATCAAAGATATTGCATATTGCACGTCATGCAAAATCATCATGGGATTATGAAGGTGTTTCGGATTTTGACAGGCCACTGAAGCACAGGGGCATCAATGATGCTTACGAAATGGCCAGAAGAATGAAAATAAGGAATACACTTCCGGAATTAATAATGACAAGTCCTGCAAACAGGGCACTGCATACAGCTATGATCTTTGCCCGGGTCATTGAGCTTTCTTATACTGAATTACTTATTAATCCGGACATATATGGTTCTGATGCGGAAGGTTTATATCATATCATAAAACATCTGGATGATAAATATTATTCTGTAATGATCTTTGGCCATAATCCCGAATTCACCGGTCTGGCAAATTTTCTCGCCGGGGAACTGATAAATGAAGTGCCTACGTGCGGAGTCGTCAGCATCTTTTTTGATACTGATAAATGGCAGGATATCAGCAAAGACAAGGTGACCAATATAGATTTTGATTTTCCCAAAAAGGAGATGAATATTTAGTTTTATTCTAAAGATCTTCCGGATAATAAGAGCTTCATACATACATGTCAAAAAAACAGAAAATAATTAACCGGGAAATAAGCTGGCTGTCCTTCAATGAACGTGTTCTTCAGGAAGCACAGGATATTACGGTTCCCCTGATTGAAAGGATCAGGTTCCTGGGTATTTTTTCCAATAATCTTGATGAGTTTTTTAAGGTCAGGGTGGCTACAATCAAGCGCATGATCGATGTTCAGGAAGGTTCCAGGAAGGTTGAAGGTGAAAAGCCCAGGAAAATAATGAATAAGATTCAGCAGCGGGTAATCAACCTTCAGAATAAATTTGAATACACCTATCACCAGATCCTGGGTGAACTTGAAAAGAATAATATTTTTATTATCAACGAGCTGGCGCTGAATCATGAGCAGGGCGTCTATGTGAAGCAATATTTCCAGGAACAGGTATTTCCCGTTCTGTCACCTATCATGTTAAGCAATGTTGAAGATTTTCCTTACCTGAAGGACAAAAGTATTTACCTGGCTGTTAAACTGATAAGAAACGCAGATCCGGATAATCCGGGATATGCAATTATTGAAGTCCCTACTGACAATTTGCCTCGTTTTATTGAGCTACCGGCAGATCATAACCGTAAATTCGTCATTTTGCTTGAGGATGTAATCCGGTATTCACTGGACGATGTATTTGCCATATTCCGGTATGATGTATTTGAATCCTGGATCATTAAACTCACACGTGATGCAGAGCTTGATATGGATAATGATCTTTCCAAGAGTTTCCTGGAATTGATTTCCAAAGGAGTGAACGAGAGGAAAACCGGGCAACCGGTAAGATTTGTTTTTGATAATTCAATTGCAAGGGATCTGCTGGAACATATCCTGGTCAAATTAGGTATTGACGAGGATGATAATATCATTCCGGGTGGAAGGTATCACAACTTCAAAGATTTTATGCAATTTCCCAATGTTGCAGGTCCTGATTTTGAATATCAGAGGGAATCACCTTTGGGACACAAGCTTATTAAATATCATAAGAGCATTATTGATGTAATAAAAAAGAAAGATATTTTGCTTCATGTACCGTATCACGATTTTCAGATACTCATCAAACTGCTGCAGGAAGCATCCATTGATCCCCTGGTGACTGAAATATCTCTCACAATATACAGGGTGGCCAGAAATTCCAAGGTTATGAATGCATTGATCAATGCAGCACGAAATGGTAAGAAAGTGAATGTGATCATAGAATTGCAGGCACGTTTTGATGAAGAGGCAAATATATACTGGTCGCGCAAACTTGAAGAGGTTGGTGCGAACGTTTATTTCGGTATTTCCGGATTGAAGGTTCATGCAAAGCTTTTATGCATATCAAGAAAAGAAAACCAAAGATCAGTCAATTATGCCTGCATTGGAACAGGCAACTTTCATGAGGGCAATGCGAGGGTATATTCCGATCTTTTTCTTTTCACAGCTCATAATAGTCTGGCAAATGAAGTAAAAAAAATGTTTGAGTTTTTTGACAGTACTTATAAAAATTACTCTTTCAGACATCTTATCGCATCTCCCCTGCAAACCAGGAAAAAAATGTACCGCCTCATCGATCATGAAATAGCAAATGCAAGATCGGGCAAGGAGGCTTATATCATCTTAAAAATTAACAGCCTCGTTGACAAAGAAATTATTTACAAATTATACCAGGCAAACAATGCAGGGGTAAAACAGAAGCTTATTGTAAGAGGTATCTGTTCTTTAATACCCGGTGTTCCGGGCATGAGTGAAAACATAGAAGCCATCAGCATTGTTGACAAATATCTTGAACATTCAAGGATTATCATTTTTTGCAATGGCGGAAACGAATTGTTTTTTATCTCATCTGCCGACTGGATGCCAAGAAACCTGGACAGAAGGATTGAAATAACATGTCCGATTTATGATAAAGATATTCAGGATGAGATCCGTGAAATGATAAATCTCCAGCTGAAAGATAATGTCAAGTCAAGAATCATTAATACCGCTCAGGATAATCCTTATGTAAAGTCGGATTCACAGCCTCCTCTTCGTTCGCAGGCTGAGCTGTATAAGTTCTATAATGGAAAGCTTAAATCCTGAGTTCATATACCGCCAAATCAGAAACAGGAAAATTTATTTCCCGATTCATTTTTATATCTTTACCCATCATAAACCTATTACTGCATAGTGATGAATTACGAAGAGTTATGCAAAGAGACCATCGAAATTGCCCGTAATGCCGGAAAATATATTTATGCCGAGCATGGGAAACATGTTTTTGATGACATCAAATCCAAAGGCAAACACAACTTTGTTACTGAAGTAGACAAGGGTTCGGAAAGACAGATTGTTGAAGCGCTGCAAAAACTGTTACCTGAAGCAGGTTTTATAACAGAAGAGGGCACAATCAATAAGAAAGGCAAAATATTTAACTGGATTATTGATCCGCTTGACGGAACAACAAACTTCATTCACGATGTGCCTCCTGTTGCAGTTAGTATTGCCCTTATGGAAAATAATGAGCTTGTTATCGGAGTGGTTAATGAAATATACCTGGGTGAATGTTTCTATTCATGGAAAAACGGGCCGGCTTTCATGAACGGGAAGAAGATACAGGTATCGCAAACAAAAAAAGTCAGTGATTCTTTAATAGCAACAGGATTTCCATATCATAACTTTGACAGGTTAAAACCATTTATGCAGTCGCTGGAATATTTTTTTAATCATACCCATGGAGTCCGAAGGCTCGGATCAGCTGCGACAGACCTGGCATATGTTGCCTGTGGCAGGTATGATGCATTTTATGAATATAACCTGAATGCCTGGGACCTGGCTGCAGGTACATTTCTGATAAAACAGGCAGGTGGTCGATCAGCAGATTTTGCAGGAGGTACAAACTATCTGTTTGGAAAAGAACTTGTAGCAGCCAACAATCATGTGTTTAATGAATTTCTTGAAGTGGTTGGGAGTTTCATGAATAAATAACAGTCATATTTCAGCATCTTTTCAATCATCCTTTTATGAGGCAGCTCTTATTTCATATCTGCAACATACCTGTCTGGTTAATCACATTGCTGCCTTTACAGGTATTATATCTCCTCTCCGATTTCTTTTTCCTGATAATTTATTATATTGCACGATATCGCAGAAAGGTTGTGATGATGAATCTCAGGAATTCTTTTCCTGAGAAATCAGAGGATGAAATAAAAACCATAGCACGAAAATTTTACAGGCATCTGTGTGATAATTTTATTGAAAGCTTTTACGTTTTGAATATGTCTGACAAAGAGATCAGGAAAAGATATCTTTACAGGAATCCTGAACTGCTCAGACAATTACTGAAAAAAAATAAGAGTATTATCCTGGTTATGGGACATTATGGCAATTGGGACTGGCTTTGTAGTTTGCCTCTTTATTTTGATAAACAGGTATTGGCCATATATCATCCCCTTACCAACAGGTATTTTGATGAACTTTTTAACAGGATCAGGAATAAATTCGGGGTACGGCTCATACAAATGAAGACTGCTTACAGGGAAATGCTGGCTGCTGCAAAAAATCATATTCTGACCATTACCTTATTTCTGGCAGATCAAAGACCTGCAAAGAGAAGCATACATTACTGGACAACCTTTCTGAATCAGGAAACCCCGGTATTAATGGGAAGTGAAGCAATAGCAAAGAAACTTAACCATGCTGTCGTATTTGCTGATATTCGGAAAATTCGCAGAGGGTATTATCATGTGGCATTTAGCCTTGTGTGTGAGAATCCGGATCAAACCGAAGAATTCGAAATAACAGAAACGCATACCCGTCTGCTTGAAAAAATCATTATCGGAAAACCTGATTACTGGTTGTGGTCACATAAAAGATGGAAACATAACAGGGAAGAAATAGAACAACGTCTTAAGAAAAAAAATGATTAAAACTGCGATTGTCATTCTCAACTGGAACGGTAAAAGATATTTAACAAAATTTCTTCCTTCCATACTGAGTCATTCAAACAATGACGGATATTGTGTTTACATTGCTGATAACGGTTCATCGGATGATTCCCTTGAATGGCTTCATCAATATCAACCCGGTGTTAAGATAATAACCCATGATCGTAATTACGGATTTGCACTTGGATATGCCAAAGCACTTCAGCAGATAGATTCGGAGTATTTTGTTCTTCTCAACTCAGATGTCGAGGTCACGCCCCACTGGCTGACTCCTGTTATTAAGATAATGGATAATGATAAATCCATTGCTGCCTGTATGCCAAAAATCAGGTCTTATGAAAACACGGAATTATTTGAATATGCCGGAGCAGCCGGAGGATTTATTGATAAATTCGGTTACCCCTTTTGCAGAGGCAGGATATTAAATGTTATTGAAAAGGATCATGGCCAGTATAACGACATGCGGGAGATATTCTGGGCTTCAGGTGCCTGCATGTTTTTAAGGGCATCTGCCTATTTTGAGGCAGGCGGACTTGATGCCGATTTTTTTGCTCATATGGAGGAGATAGATTTGTGCTGGCGCCTGAAAAGGTTAGGATACAAAATAGTCTTTTCACCTGAAGTTACCATATATCATGTTGGAGGTGGCACACTACCAAACAATACTCCGCGCAAGATATTTTTCAACTACCGCAATAGTCTTTTTCTTCTGTTCAAGAATCTGCCTTCAAATCAATTTTTGATTATCCTGGTAACCAGGCTTCTTCTTGATTGTTTGTCCTCACTGGTTTACATAGCGCAATTGAAAATACCATTTTTCTGGTCTGTTTTAAAAGCCCATTTTGCTTTTTATGGCAGCCTGGGAAAATTGCTGGCAAAAAGAAAGAAATTCAAAAGAAAGGAAAAGATCAGGCATCCGGGTGAGATATTTCCGGGAAGTATCCTTGTAAGATTTTTTATTAAAAAACAACATCATTTCAATCAACTGGATTTCTGAACCGGATTAACAGTAATTCAGGTTTCTGTCTGAGACTATCTTAATGCTTGCACACAATTGATGAAGATTCCTTTTCAGATCATAATCATCCTCCTCCTTATTTTCCCGGGATTACTTTCAGGAAGCCAGCAGGGGTTTTTTTATCGTGATACGATTGGCAATAACGAATATTACATTGTCAGCAGGATAGAAATTTCAGGCAATAAAGTCACAAAAGACAAAATCGTATTGAGAGAACTTACCTTTGACCTTTACGATAGCATTAACAGAAGGGATATTCAGACTCATATCACACACAGCAGCGAGAATCTGCTGAAAACCTCACTATTTAATTATGTTTATTTTGATACCATTGCACAAAGAGATAGCAGCCTTCATATGATTATCAGAGTTGAGGAAAGATGGTATACATGGCCTGAGATCCATTTTAACCATGCTGACAGAAACCTCAGTGCCTGGTTGCAATCGGGAGATTTCAGCAGGATTAATTACGGACTGGGACTATCGCGGTATAACTTCAGGGGCCGGAAGGAAAAAATCTCAGTCAGGGCTATTACAGGATTTACCACGCATTTTGCACTGGCATATGATAATGTTTATCTGGACAGGCACCAAAAACATGCCATGAACCTTGCCGCATTTTATGAAAATCAGAATAAACTGGAATATATTACCCGTGAGAACGTGCCACAGATATTCAGAGATGACCATGTTATTTACCGTAAGTATAATTTTATCGTCAAATACACCTATCGCCAGAGGCTTTATAATATTCACCGGTTTATCGCGAGTTATGCAGATTACAGGGTATCGGACACCATCCTGCATCTTAATCCGGGATTTCTTGGACCAGGAAAAACCCATTCGGATTTTCTGACATTCATCTATTATTTTGAAAGTGATCATACCAATCTGAAATATTACCCCCTTACCGGAAGCATTTTCAAATGCCAGTTTTCATATTCCGGAATGCTTCATTCCGGTTTTGATAAGATTGAGCTTCGAACCGGATACTATAAGTTTTATAAGTTTTTCCCGGGGGTATATGGAAGTGCCGGATTTAAATTCCAGTTTGCAAACAGAACCAGGGTACCTTATTTTCTGGCTGTGGGTCTTGGTTATGATGATTTTCTGAGGGGTTATGAAAACTATGTTATTGACGGATATAACTATATCCTGTTTAAATCTTCAGTTAAGTATGAGTTGCTTCCATTTAAGATTATCAAATTGAACTTTCTGTCTGTAAGACAATTCAATAAAATTCATGTCTCATCCTACCTGAATCTGTTTCTGGATGCAGGATATGTGCATGATTATTATACCGACTATCAGATATATGGCAATAATCTGGTTAAAAAGCCATTGTTCTCGGGTGGCATCGGTATCGATTTTGTTACATATTATGACAAGATGTTAAGGATAGATCTGGCATGCAACAGCATTGGTGATTTTGGAGTATATGTTAGCATGGAACAGAATCTCTGATATAATAGAATATCAACACATTAGATTAATCCGGTAAGAATCACAAACCTTTAAGTAATTGTTTGCTTCCATTAAGATTAATAACGATAACAAGCATTTGTGAATAATCAACAACACCCGGAACAAAATGAAAAGAGAACTGCAGTTTTCCTGAGATAAGTGATGAAGGGGATTTTGTATAATATAAATCGATCCGCTGGTATGAATCTGAGGAATAAAACCTGTCACCATAGATAATGGTATGACTGTCACCCAGGTAACAGGTTCCGTGAATTCCAAAGCCTTTGTGTTCAGCGCCCAGTTCAGTATACCATCCGATGCGTGTTCTGAAATCATATACATTTCTGATCCTGTCCAGGCTGAATCCTATTCCTGAGGAGATAAATGCGCTGTCAACGGGAACTTTTCGTGACAGGTTTAGACCACACACTGCTGTCAGTCCTGCATTATCACGCAGATGATCATCCGGAACTGTTATGGCCGGTGCAGCATAGTGATACATGACAAAATGGTGCTCATAAAAAACAGCACCTTTTCCGAAACGGCCTGTTCCGCCCATAAGGAATGTCTCCCGTCTGGTGTTTGTCTTCCTGCCTGTCCAGTCAATCCATATATTATGATATCCGAAAGATTTTCTGAATTCAAGAAACATACCTTCTGAATTCGGGCGATAGTAGAATAGTGTGTCTGTTAAAAGCATCGGTGGCTGATTGATCAGTCCTTTTCGGGGGAATGCACCTAAATAAAAGTTCAGCGGACCTTTTTCACCATGGTAGTAAATAACAATATCCGGAGCAATTAAATCGCCTTTACTTCCGAACTCATACAGATAATTGAATCCACCCATAAAGGAATTATGATCATTCAGTGAAAATCCTGCCTCTGCATATATTCTTGAACCGAACATGGTCTGATCATCGGTATATAGATTGAAATATTCCCTGTTGTCAAAGAAACCATAAAAACCTGTCCGCCAATCAAAAGACTGTCCTGAAACATCTGTCATCAGGAGGCAGATCGGGATACATATAAAAAAAGAATACTTCATTTTTTTACACAACAGTCCGTACTGATTTGGTATTCAATTGCTTTTCAGTATAAGGCTGATTTTATCCATTGCCTTTTCCAGCGGCTCTTCAGGTTTGATGTAATTATAGTTTTCCCAGAATATCTCCGGTTTTTCGTTGATCAGATCTGTAAATATTGTTTCAGGTTTTGCTACATCCCTGTATCTGAATCTTTTCACATCTGAAGTATCAATATCAGTAACGACCATTTCAATATTCGAATCATAAAGGGAACCAAAGAGTTGCTTCCTTTGTCTTATTCTGAAAGCGGTTTCACATCTGATCAGGTTCAGATAATACTTTTGTCCGAATTCCCTGTAGCTGACCCTGTATTTGGCCTCGACTGGTTTAACGATAAGCCATCTGGGTTTCTTTACAACAAACCTGTTTCCCGTCTTTTGTATGCCATTTTTATCCAGGCTGAATTCCAGATTTTTAATTGCCAGATTTTTGACATCTATATATATTTTCCCCAGATATAAAGGCTCATCGACATTTTCCTTCTGTCTGAAACTGATGACATATGTTTCACGGTTATTGTCAGATATAATGTCTGAAAGCTGATAATCATAATATCCGAAGTATTCTTCCTGCAGGAAGTCAGCAGGATTTTTAACAACATCCAGTAAAATGGTTGTGTTCAATCCTGCCTTGAGCTTGATAAGCAGGCTGTCTCTGGAATCCAGATTCTGACTTTGCCTGCCTTTCAAAACTTTGATCAGATCTTTGTCATTGTTTTGTGTATAACCTGATTTATATGTCTGAAGCACAGATTCTGTTATGCTCAGGAATTTGCTGCCATGTTCTATGGTCTCACGGTAAAAAGATGTCAGAACGGACGGATTCTCATTGTAGTTATCCGGTATTTTCTTTAAGGCAGTTTTTATCAGGTAGATCGGGTCTGTCTTTCGTATAATAACCTCCTGGATAGGGATGTATTCAGTTTTTAGTTCGAAGATTTTCTGATCACGGACTTTTTCCAGCGGTTCTATGAATGTTCTGTATCCGATGCAGGAAATCCCCAGGCTGTCATTTTGCATTGAGGAAGGAACTTTGATTATGAATTCGCCATTCATATTTGATACACTGCCCAGGCTTTTACCTACGATACAGATATTTGCGAATGGAACTGGTCTCGTGGTATTATTATCAATAATTTTACCTGATACAATAAACATGTTGTAAGACCGGTCTCCATTTGTATGTGTATGTATTGATTCATCCTTTACCGGCCGGTACAATACTATCTGCTTCTCAATAACACTGTATCTTATTGTTTTATCGTTCAGAATTGTATCCAGCAATTCATGCAACCTGATGTTCTCGATGTTTATATTCAGAGGCTTTGTACCGGTAAAGAGATCAGGATTATATGAAAAATAGAATGGAAGCGAGGATTCAATGATATTAAGTGCTTCGGGTATATTACAACCGTTACAGTTAAGTGCGACTCTTTCATCAAGCACCGGAATTTGTCCAAAAAGGTACTGACGGATATTAATCAGTAAAATCAATAATATTATTAAAAAAACATATTTCCGGTATTTGTTCATCAGATACCACTGTTTCCACCAGTTAATACAATTTTATCCCTGTCTTGTTCAATCCCGAACTGATAATTTTCAACAAGTACCCTGGTTACCGATTCAAGATCCTGGTTATTAAAAGTACCGGTATAAGGCCAGCTGAGTGCTTCTTTATTTTCAATGATAATTTCTTTTCCATAGACCTTTTCGAGTACCTCAATTACCTCTGCAAGCCTGGTTTCAGAAAAGATGATTTTCTTTGTTTTCCAGGCAAGGATGTTATCGTTTTTATTCAGGTATTTTGTTGGTTGATTACCAGCGAGTTGTCCGATATATCCCGATTCGATCATCACACCTGTATGTTCCAATTTTTCCTTATAAAGACTTACCTTGCCGTTTTCAACATAGACTTCTATCATGTTATTTCCTGCCCGCCCATTGACAGTGAAGGATGTTCCTATGACTTTTATCCTTGCTTTACCTGCTTTAACAGTAAAAGGTTTGTCGGCATCAGGAACAACATTAAAAAATGCCTCACCGGTCAGATTTAATGTTCTTTGTCCTGAATTAAATTTCTTTGGATAGATGACTTTACTATCCCTGTTCAGGAAAATGTTTGATCCGTCCGGTAAGGTTAATGATACATGATTATCAGAAGTAACGATTGTTTCATAAACGCGTTTTGTAAAAAGCGACCTGTAAGTAAGCAGTAATCCGGCAATAATCAGAACCGACGCGGCAAGGCCAATTAAAACAGGTGCATTTATCCTGGGCTTGTTATTTTTTGCAGGGATCATGGTTATCAGGCTGTCACTCTCTTTGCCGGCAATTCTTTTCGAAAGATTATGCCAGGCTTTATCAACATCTACAGTTTTCATCTCTTTATATTTGCTAATTAATTCTCTGTCTCTTTGTAATTCATTAAAAAGTAAACGGTTACTTTCTTTTTTTGAAATCCAGTTATGCAAGTTCACAAGCTCGGCTTCATCACATTCACCTGCAAAATATTTTGAAATCAGATTCCATAACGAGTTACGCATCATTATTTTATTTTTATCAGGTTGCTTCAAGATATGCCTTAATGTTTTTCCTGAATAGCTTCAAAGCTTTACCCATATTTGATTCGATGGTTTTGACCGATAAAGAAAGCTTTTTGGCTATTTCGTGGTACTTCAGTCCTTCAAACCGGCTGAGACTGAATATCTTTCTTCTTCTTTCAGGTAATTCTTCCAGTGTTTTGTCAATTACCATGGCCAGTTCTTCAGCGTCAATATCTCCTGATACATCAGATTCAGTTAAACTTTCATTATCTTTCAGGTATTTCTCGTACCTTATTTCAATATTTTTATGCCTCAGCATAAGCATGCTCCTGTTATAAACAGATTTGTACAGATATGATTTAACTGATGATTCAATGGTAATATCATGTCTTTTTTCCCAGATGTTAAAAAACAGGTCCTGTATGATCTCTTCTGCTGTATCTATATCCTTAAGGAATTTGTATGCGTAATTGCAAAGCATGGTATAGTATTTTCTGAAAAGCCATTCAAAAGACTTCATATCGTCCTTCCTGATTTTTTCAAAAATGTCCTTTTCGATATCATGCATACCTGTCAGATGAAAATAACATCTGTAAATCTACTAAAATCCGGTCAATAAAATCCGGGTTAAAAGTGTAATTTGAAACTGACAGGGAAACTGTTCCCTGCCAGTTTATTATAAACCTAAACCCTGATTATATATGAACAGGTCATTCTTTCAATGGTCTTTATGGGAAGTGTCAGTCCGGCCGCTATACCAACTCTTCGCAATTCTCACAGCTTTCATTTATAGCTGGCCACGACCGACACTTGTATCATATACTTCTTATCAGTCTCTTATTTTTAATTTTCTGTTCAGGCGTGAGATGGCATTCTCAATCGATTCATCGGGTTTGATGTAATTGTATTCACCCCAGAAATCTTCGTCGGCAAAATAATTGACCTGATCAGCAAATACATCTGACATTTTTGCGGATTCTCTGAATTTGAATTTATTTACGTTTTCGCTATCTCTGTCAGTTACTGCCATTTCAAACATCGTTGTGTATTTTGAGCTGAATAGTTTTTTATCCCATTTGCACTTGAAAACAAGTTCAGACCTTACATGGTTCAGATACCATTTTCCGTTTATTTCACGGTAGTTAACCAGATAGTTACCAGATTCAACATCCAGTTTCATTGAAACAGGTTTCCTTCTGACCAGTTCGGAACTTGCCAGGTCAATTCCCTTGTCGCTGAACCTGAAATCAACACCGGCTATGGCAAGTGATTTGATATCAAGATATATCCTTCCCTGGTATAATGGAAAATCAACATTGTCTTTTTGATCGAATTCAATAATATAGGATTCTTTATTATTGATTTTTGTAATGCCGGTCAGCTTAAAATTGTAATATTCAAGCAAGTCTTCATACAGAAGATTGCCGGGGGTTTTGACCATATCAAGAAGAAAAGCTGTTTTTGGTCCACCCTGAAATTTAAAAAGGATGGTATCCATTTTCTTTACATCCTGATTCTTCCGTCCTTTATATATTTTAACACGGTCAAAGTCGAAATCGTTTATATATGATGCTTTATAAACATCAAGCACTGCTTCTGCCACTTCGATATAATTTCTGTTTTGCTTGATTGTTTCCCGGTAAAATCCGACCTGTTGTTCAGGAGAGTTTGGATAGTTATTCTTAATATTGCCGATAGCAGCCATAAGCAGTTGAACCGGGTCACTTGTTCTGATTATTATTTCTTCGATCGGAATAGGTGATGGTTCAAGGTAAATAACATTGTCTGCAGATTCAAGATTTTTCAGGGGAATCAACTCGTTTTTATATCCCAGGTAAGCAATACCAAGAACATTATTCTTAATATTTTTCGGGATTTTGAGGATAAATTCACCTTCAGAATTCGTTACAGTACCAATACTGGTACCATCCAGATAAACATTTGCAAATACAACAGGCTTTTTGTTATCCGCATCCATGACTCTACCCTGATAGGCCTTATACATCAATGTGTCCTGTTTATTCAGGACACTTTCCGGTGTGCCGGCAAAAACGATTTGCTGTAAGCCCATAACAAATACAGCTGTAATCATCATTTTTGTCCATGTTTTTATAACTCTTGTTTTCATGACTTATATTTTATTTATTGTTAATGAATGGAAAAATAATAGTCGATCTTTCAATAATAAGATGCTTAAAACAGAAAAAACCCTATTGCATGTTTATTAAAATTTTTAAGAAATTTATTTTGCGTCACAAGTTTTTTATTTTTCTTGTGTCTAAATAGTACATCTTTTTATTTCGATGACAGAAGGCGAATATATCAAAGGATTAAAACGGGGTGATGAGAAGGTATACAGGGAATTTGTCGATCAATACCAGCTATCTCTGCTAAGACTGTGCATTGGATTCCTGCATGACGAGGAAGATGCAAAAGACATTGTTCAGGACGTATTTGTCGAGGTCTTCCGGTCTGTTGAAAAATTCAGGGGAGATGCCTCGCTGTCAACATGGCTTTACCGGATTGCAGTTAATAAATCACTGAATCAAATACAAAGAAACAGGAAAAGAAGACTGCTGGCTGGTTTTAATTCAATCTGGGGTGCTAAAAAGCAAACCGGAGACGATATCCCGGATGAATCGGACATCTCTGACATTGATATGGAGAAAAAAGAACGGGCAAAATTCATCAGGAAGGCAATTGATCTTCTTCCGAAGAATCAGCGTATCGCCTTTATACTTAGCAAATACGAGGATTTATCAAACCATGATATTTCCGAAGTAATGGGCATTTCATTATCAGCTGCTGAATCACTGATCCATCGGGCAAAACTTGGTTTGCAAAAGAGATTATCAGGTATATATAAAAAATTCTGAGATAAAGCGCAAGTTTTTCAAAACAGGATTGTCAAAATAATATAAAACCGAAAAAATGCAGTCTGGTTTAGAACATAACAAACTGGTGAATGATCTGGATGCTGTAATTGATGAAGAAAAACAAATACAGCAGGATCCTTATATGTTTACAAGAATCATGGCAAGATTTGAGAACCGGAAACAGGTTGTTTCGAATAACAAGCTTCAGCTTGCATTTCAGACACTGGCATTTGTCGTTCTCATAGTTGCAGGTATTTATTCAGGCATCATACTGGGAAAGAACTATACAAACCGGAATGCCTTATCTGCCGACTATCAGCATGAAGTCTATTATCTGGACGAATTGCAGCATGAGAATATGGTTTCGGTATTTTTCTCTGATGACAGTAAATGATAACGAAAAAAAACACTGATACGAACATACTTTTATTATCACAACTGGTATATTATTCTGATCAGCTCATTTTAATCCAATGCAGAAATTAATAAAATGAACAAATGAAAACTTTTTTTTCTCAAAACAGGTTGTTGATCTGGCTGGTGATCTTCCTGCTGGTACTGAATATATCAGCAATCAGTTCAATTATTTATCATCGGGTAAGGGAAACAAAGGAGATACCGTCTCCCTTCCAACCTCCCATTGCATGGGAAGGCAGAATGCCGGATGAAGGGAGATTCCTCAGGGATTATCTTGAACTGGATAAGGCACAGTTTGAACAGTTTATGATTAAGAGGCATGGATTTCAGACAAAAGCACGGGGTATCACAGAAGAATTGAGAGAAAAGAAAGTTGAGTTTCTGGAAGAGCTTAATAAAAAGGATACTGATACCAGCAAGATACGAGAGCTATCCGAGGATATCGGACAACTGCATAAAGCTTTAAGACTGGAGTCAGGTAAATATTACCTTGGACTAAGAACAATATGTAATGATGAGCAACGGCAAAAACTGCATCGCTTTTTTATGCATTCTTTAGGGAGACATGATATGGAACCCTTACCGGGCAGAGGCCGTGGCATGCATCAAAGGATGATGAAAAACAACAGGATTAAACCGTGGAAGGATTCAATAAATTAAATTACTAATGAAAAATGAGCAGCCGGTTATGAGATATTCATTCAGTATTTTGAATGATGCTTTAGAGAATTTTAAATCAGGATTTATGTTTAATTTTTAATATTAATAATTATGAGATGCAAAAAAACAAGTATCAGAACGATGATGATGGTTCTGTCGGGATTGATTCTGACAGTCAGTCTGATGGCCCAGAGGGGATACGGACCTGGAGGTAATAATCAGGAGAGAGCCGGGATAGGGCGGTACTGCCAGGCGATACCGGATCTGACAGATGAACAGGAGCAGCAAATAATGAATTTAAGGACAGCCCATATGAAGGAAATGAACGGTTACAGGAGCGATTTAAGTATTAAACGGGCCGAACTCCGGAAATTGCAGACAGCTGATAATGCTGATATGAACAAGATCAATGCAAAAATAGATGAGATCGGAAAAATGAAGACTGAAATGTCAAAGATCATGGCAGCACACCTTCAGAAGGTAAGGGCACTGCTGACTGACGAACAGCGGGTATTCTTTGATTCGCGGCATAACCGGAGAAAAGGACCCGGGATGAGAATGGGGAGACAGGAATTCTTTGGCAACAGAGATGGTTCAGGACCATACTGTCCCCGTGGCATATCGAAATAAGGTGCTGTTTGTCCGGCTGAAATTTCACGAATAGCAACAATTAAGCTGAGACAATACCGGAGAAAGCTTTTTCTAATTGAGTGAATAGCAGAAAGGGTGTTTCAAATGACTGAGACACCCTTTTTTACTGGATAACATTGCTGTGACTTTGATGCCTGGTATCCTTAATAATTAAAATGTGTTCGTATTTTCCTGCATTTATAAATTATCAACCTGAGATTATCTTTTTGTAATAAAATATAGAAATATATAGATATATATATAACTTTGTGAAAAATTCAAAATATGAAGATATCTATTCACAGAATTCATCAAAAGATATTTAAAAAATATATCTGGTATATACTGTTTGTCCTGGCAGGAGCGGTTGGTGGCTACCTCTACTGGTATCATACCGGATGCAAATCAGGCACATGCCCGATCACATCCCACTGGTACTCGGCCAGTTTGTACGGAGTTATGCTTGGCTATCTGTCAGGAGATCTGCTTAAAGGCCTGTTTAAAAAGAACCGTAAAAAAAATATTCCGTGAGATGAAATAAACAATAATATTCAGGATTTCTTCTTTGCAGTTGAAATGCCAAATGGCACATATAATCCACACCACCCTGTGATGCCTGTGAACAATGGAATGATTGCCAGCAGTCCCCACCAGCTTTTGAATATCACTCCGGCGGCAGCAATCAATACTCCGATAATAATCCTGATAATTCTGTCTGTTTTTCCTAAATTGCTTTTCATTGGTTTTTTATTTAAGTTATTTAACCTTATAACAACAAAATTTAACCCGTTCTTGTTTTGTTAAATTGTTTTTTAGGTTAAACTTTGTACAGACTCAGATACAATTATTTGCTTGAATGAATGAAAAATGGAAGAGCTATTCTATGAAATTTTTACGGAGTTACCCAGACAGGGTCCCGGCGATCACGATTCCACAATCAAAGCTTTAAGGGCAATACCTGAACTTCCGGCTGCAGTGAGAGTTCTCGATGTGGGCTGTGGAACCGGAAACCAGACAATCGATCTGGCAGGTGAGATAAACGGAAAAATAGTTGCCATCGACAATTATCAGCCCTTTCTTGACAGGCTGGAATACAATGCTGCCAAGCACGGATTATCTGATAAAATTGAAATTCGCCTTGAAGATATGTTTAACCTGCATTTTAAGGAGGAATCATTCGATATTATCTGGTCAGAAGGAGCGGTTTATATTTTGGGTTTGGAGAAAGCCCTGAAACAATGGAAAAAATTTATCAAACCGCAAGGGTATGTTGTGGTCTCGGAGTTCAACTGGCTGGTCGAAGAACCTCCCGGGGAGGTTTATGACTATTTTATGCAGGAATCAGTGCACGCTACGGATAAGGAAGGTTCAAGGAATATTATTTCCAATGCCGGTTATGCCCTGATAACAGATTTTATGATTCCTAAAGATGACTGGTATGAATTCTACAATAAACTGGAGGAAGTTCTTGTGCTTTTCAGGGATATTAAGGCAGATGATAGATCAGCGCTTGGAGTTATCGGTTCCTTTCAATATGAAATTGACCTGTTCAGGAAATACCCGGGAACATACGGGTATGTATTTTACATCATGCAAAAAAGAGGCTGAGTGCATCCTGTCTTCGGATTTATAAGCCGGAATTGAAAAAAGCCGGGTCATCAGGATTGATCCAACTCCCCGGCATTCTGATCGTGCTTTACTCTATGGGAAAGCTGATAATCGTCTGGTTTTTTTCCGGGTCCGGTTCCTCATTAGGATCGGTCAGGTAAGTTTCCCATGAAATACCTTTATCC
Source organism: Bacteroidales bacterium (assembly GCA_016933335.1). GTDB lineage: Bacteria > Bacteroidota > Bacteroidia > Bacteroidales > UBA10428 > JAFGPL01. The sequence goes on from JAFGBD010000020.1 coordinate 22,994, forward strand.
TTTATATTATTATCACTGATGTACTGCATGATTTCTTCATATGCCGGCATCATTTTTTCATAAGATCCGGTATACAGCAAACTCACAACTTTTGTGGCAGGATATTCTCTGTATTCCACTTCACCGCTACCGGCTGTTTCTTCTGCAACAGGAAGGCCGGCCTCAAATACCGTGTTTCCTTCCGGCTCGAATGAAAGATAAACTGCAAAAGGAGGACCGACAGGAGATATTTGATTCTGCATCATGTAATTGAAAAGAAATTCATAAATCTCTCCCATTTTCGGGCCTACCTCGGATGTTGCTATGTCTGCTTTAATGACCAGTGCTTTCATGGCTTCCATGTCTTTTACCTCAATTTTAGCTTTGGATTTGCACTCCTTGGTTTCCTGGCCTGTCGCAGTCCGGTAAAAAAATCCGGATAATATAACTATTATCAGGCATCTCAATAAAAAAGGTCTGGTTTTCATAACTAATTGATTTAAGATGTTTTTAACTATTTATGCAGGCAAATATAGGATACAAAAATGACAACCCTATGTCAACAGCCTGCTAAAAATTTGCGGAGAATTAAGTATTTTTTATTCTTTATGCTCACTTTGCAATATCAGTATTATCCTGATACTTTCATCCTCCGATTCTTACTTTTTATCAATAAATAGTAACTTTCTGAACAGAACATGGTATAATTTATCAGATTTGTGAAAACTTAAAATGGATTATATATTAATGGAAGCACTTGTAATTAATGAAACTTTTAAGACCCCGGCAATCATATTCAAGCCGGATGGTGAACTTATCCTTAAAGGCAGATCAATTCCTGAAAGCGTTTACAGGCTTTATTCCCCTGCTATCTGCTGGTTGGAGGAACTGGACACGGAAAATGTCACTTTCAGTATCAATCTCGAATATATCAACAGCGCATCAAAGGTAATGTTACTTGAAATCATACGAAGCATCGAAACCAACGAAAACATCAGAAATATTACCATTAACTGGTATTATGATCCGGAAGACGAAGATCATTTTGAAATGGGAAAGATATTTGAAGAATACACCAGCCGGACAAAATTTAATTTTATCCCATTCCGGGTTTCAGACAGAGACTAATCCTTTCGATTTTTTTTATTACAAACATATCTGGACAGGGGGGGATTATTCACTTCGTTCATGATCCCTATGCGGGATAGCTTCAATAAAAACAATTACAGGGCTTCGCCCTTATCATCCTTATTTTCTCACAAATACTCAAGCAAGCTTGGCATTTGCTCGAAAATAAAAATGCCCCCTTTGGGGCAATTGTTTTTATTGGCGGAGAGCGAGGGATTACTCCTCCCTTCGGTCGTCATGAGGGCTACGCCGTTCGAACCCTGGCCGGCGCTCCGGTGCAAACAGGAAGCACGGTATTATGCTTAGACTGCAAATTCTTGCGGAGAGCGAGGGATTCGAACCCCCGGTCCCACATAAGCAGGACAACAGATTTCGAGTCTGCCCCGTTCGACCACTCCGGCAGCTCTCCATGCATCTGCAAAAATAGGAAATTATTGGAAGCCGAAGTATGAAAATGTATTTACTCTGATTCAAGGATTAATATGATTTTCTATGTAAATATACAATATTCCGTTTCAAAATATTAATTACAGATAAAGCTAAACAAGCCGGAAATAAAAAAGGTTATGAATAATAATTTTGATTTTATATGCTCACTAATGAGAATAAATATCAAATTTCTATTTATATTTATGTGGTATATTTTTAAATCTTTTTTAATAACAATTTAATCCTACCACTATGAAAAAGACAATTTTATTCTTCATGACAGTTGTTTTGTGTATCGGCTTAAATGCACAAATCAAGGTTAATTCTTATGGAAATGTCGGAATAAAGGCAACTCCGAGTTCCACATATTCATTGAATGTAAGCGGATCATCCTATTTTAGCAAGGTTGGAATCGGGACATCTCCAAGTTCAGCTTATTCATTAAATGCACCGAGTGCACAATTGGGATCTCTGAGGCTTTATGGTTCATTAACATATGATCCTGGAGACGATGGTGAAATAATTTTTGACAACAACGGGGGAGAAGGAAGAATCAGGCCTGGATATAATATGGGGTGTTATATAGGTTCATATTATTATCAATTTAAACAAATATGGACATACAAATTATATGTTAATAGAGTAGAAGTATTTTCTGATGAGCGCTTAAAAGAAAAAATTGAACCATGTAAAAATCTTTCAGAAAAGATAAAACTATTAAAACCAGTTACTTTTGATTTCATCTCAGATGCAGGTATTCTAAACATGAAAAATACAAAAACAACAGAAGAAATTATAGGATCCAATAAGAATCGTATTGGTTTTTTAGCCCAGGATGTTCAGGAGGTTTTTCCCAACCTTGTAAGACATAACTCAGAATATGATATCTACACTATCAATTATACAGAGTTTATCCCAATTCTAACGTCTGGTCTGCAGGAAGTTTATGACTATATTGATGTTTTGGAGAATGAGAATAAATCACAAAAAATGAAGATAGAAGAACTTGAAAAGAAGATTGATTTATTGGCTAATAACATCACCGGAGATCTTTCGGCAATTGAGATGCATAACACTTCTTCATTGGGCCAGAACTCTCCGAATCCTTTCACTGAAGATACAAGAATTGAATATTACCTCGCTGATGAAGCAAAGGATGCGGTAATATATATATATGATATGAATGGTGCACAACTGAAAAGTATTCCGTTGCATCTTAAAGGGAATGGCAATGTAATATTAAACGGAGGCGATTTAAAAGCCGGTATGTATTTGTACACCCTTATCACGGATGGCAGGGCCATTGACACAAAAACAATGATCCTGACAAAGTAAAATGCCTGATAAATAAAGTTTTATTATGGTAAAACAATACTTACAAATAAAAAAATTTCCTTATAAAGATTTAATTATGAAAAGAATTATCTCTGTTATAATATTATTTATCCCATCGTTTGTGACAATATTAGCACAAGGACTTGGCAGACCGAATCCTTCGGCAGCTTATTGTATAAAAATGGGATATGAGTACATTAACGAGAAAGATGCCGAAGGTAACGAAAACGGTTACTGCATTCTGCCTGATAAAAGCAAGGTAGATGCATGGGCATTTTTCAGGGGAGAAGTTAAAAGTGAATTTTCTTATTGTGCCCGTATGGGATTTAAACTCGAATCCAGGGTTATTAAGAAAAACGATTTTGAATATCGCTGCGCTTATTGCATCAACGACCGGGCAGGCCTTAAGAATACATCTGAAGATAGTGGCAAATATATTGATTTCAGGGAAATACCAATGATTGAATTGATGGAAAAAAATGGAGAACCACTGATCGAGAAGGTAAAACCGACCGGTAAAAAAGATCCTCCTCTCAGAAACAATGAAATGCCGGATATGACTACTCCAGTTAAAAAAACAGGAAATTCAGGATTAAAATCAACCGCAAGCCTGCCTGCATCATTTGACTGGCGGAATGTTGACGATTATAATTATGTTAATCCTATCTTTAATCAACATCTTATTAATTGTGGTTGCTGTTACGCATGTGCAGCGGTTGCCTGTGCAGAAGGAGCATACAATAAGTTTTATAACTTATACAATAGTGATAGGATAATGTTTTCCCGAGCATTTATTTATAGATGTTTGAGTAGTCTGGGCAAGTATTCTTTTTGGGGATGTGCAGGAGCTGATCAGAATCAATATGATGAATTGGAAGCTCTGACAAATGAAGGAATCATTGAGTATAAAAATTACCCCGATACTCCTGTAACCTATTGTAATCATTGGGATTTTCCCCGAGTTGCATTTAGTGGATGGCAAACTGTACCGTGTAATGATATTAACGCGATTAAAACAGCTATTATAGATTACGGTGTTGTATATGCAGGTATGTTTTCTGAAGAATATGAATTTGATCATTATGAAGAAGGAATATATTATTCAGATTTCTATAATACTTCCTGGTCTGATTGTTGTAATATTTCACATACCGATCATGCAGTTTCCTTGGTCGGATGGGGAACATATGATGTAGATAAAACCTATTGGATACTGAGAAACTCATGGGGATATGAATGGGGCATGGGCGGATATGCATTTATAGATGCTGAATCATCACTGATCAGCAGTAAGGTGGCCTATTTTAACACTGATCCGATAACACATAAATTCTTTGGCTATAATATGGTAAAATCAGATATTATAAAAAGCGGAGATCATATTGAATACATCGGACAGAATAGCGTTACACTGAATCCGGGTTTTGAAGTACAGGTTGGTGCTGAATTCACGGCCAAAGTAGGCCCCAGTCACTAAGTTTTCATTTGCATAGTGAATCCGGGAAATCTGTATGGATTTGTTTATATGTGATAAGACAAAAAGATAATTTGGGCAATATAGTTGAGCTTGCCAGACCTGCCTGTCGACCGACAAAACAGGCAGGCCTGGTTTACAGGGCTTCGCCCTTATCATTTTTCTTTTCTTCCAGTTGCTCAAGCGAGCTTGGCAACTGTCCGAAAATAAAAATGCCCCTTTGGGGCAATTGTTTTTATTGGCGGAGAGAGAGGGATTCGAACCCCCGGTACCTAAAGGTACAACGGTTTTCAAGACCGCCGCATTAGACCACTCTGCCATCTCTCCGGGCACGCAAAAGTATATATTTTTTTCATACATGTAAAATTTATTTTTGCTCACTTCGTTTCACGATGAATTGCGACAGACTCCCTGTTTTTAAGCAGATAAAGGCTATGAGATCAATATGCCGGATTTGTATTCATCCGAAATCAGATTAAGCCTTATTAAAATGGTGTAAAATCTGTTAAACGGTCTGTGATGGCAACAGCAGGGTACCAAACATTCATTATAAGTACTGTCCGGTTATATAGCCTAATGACCTGATATGTTATAGCCTGCCTGGTAAAAACTGATATGATCTAACTGGCATTAACTGTTATATTCTTTTATTACTTTTATGCTCTTTTTGCATCAAAATGGAATTTGAAGTATATACTTTTCAAAACGGGATCAGACTGGTTCATAAAAGGGTGGATTCACCTGTTGCTCACTGCGGGGTTATTATAGAAACAGGCTCAAGAGATGAAAAAGATAATGAACATGGTATGGCCCATCTTATTGAACACCTGCTGTTTAAAGGAACATCAAAAAGAAGGGCATACCACATCCTGAGCAGGATGGAAGATGTGGGCAGTGAGATCAATGCCTATACCACCAAAGAGGAAACATGCATTTATTCAACATTCTTTAAAGATTATTACCGAAGGGCACTTGAGCTGATGAGCGATGTCATTTTTAATTCTGTTTATCCGGACAGAGAGATAGAAAAAGAAAAAGATGTCATCATCGATGAAATCAATTCATGCAAGGATTCACCTTATGATCTGATCTTTGACGAGTTTGAAGAGCTTGCCTTCGACGGAAATTCAATCGGGCACAGTATCCTTGGCGAAGAGAAATCACTGAAATCGTTTACACGTGAAGCCATTCTGCAGTTTATCGGCAATAATTACCATACAAACGAAATGGTAATCTCTTCTGTTGGAAGCATACCATTTGAGAAGCTTGTAAAACTTGCTGAAAGGTATTTTGGAAATCAGCCTGCCAGATTGCATAAACGGGCGGAATCATTTACCGATAACTATAAAATTTTTTATAAAACAGTTGAAAAAAATACTTTCCAGGTTCATTGCGTGATGGGAAACCTGGCTTTTAACATTAAAGATGAAAAAAGATATGCACTTTACCTGCTGAATAATCTCCTGGGAGGTCCCGGACTTAATTCGAGGCTGAATATGTCGCTGAGAGAAAAAAACGGCTATGCCTATAATGTTGATTCTACTTACAATGCTTATATTGATACGGGAATTATCAATATCTATTTCGGAACCGATAAAAAAGATCTGAAAAAATGTACCGGAATAGTCAGCAAAGAACTCAGCCGGCTCAAGAATCAAACACTAAGCCGCATGCAGCTGTTAAAAGCAAAAAAGCAACTGACAGGGCATATGGCCATTTCTTTAGAAATCAATGAAAACCTGATGTTTTCCGCAGGTAAGAGTATGCTTGTATTTAATAAGGTTGATACCCTGAAAACAGTAACTGAAAGAATTGAATTAATAACTTCGGATTTATTGGTTGAAGTGGCACATGAAATTTTTAATCCTGAGAAAATATCTTATCTGATATATGTTTGATATGCTGAAAATTGACGAGGATATCTGGAAATATATTATTGATCACACCACAGAACGGGATCCTTTGCTGACTGAACTGGATCGTGAAACAAATTTAAAAATGGCATTTCCCAATATGCTCTCGGGCCATTACCAGGGGCGTTTGCTGGAGTTCATAAGCAAAATGATCCAACCGGAATATATTCTTGAAATTGGTACTTTTACAGGCTATTCAGCCATTTGCATGGCAAGGGGCCTGAAAACAAATGGCAAATTACATACCATCGAATGCAACGATGAAGTTATACCTTTCGCTGAAAAATTCATACGTAAAGCCGGACTTCAGGATAAGATCATGATACACTTCGGAGACGCGCTCCAGGTCATACCCCGGCTTAATGTATTTTTTGATCTGATTTATATCGATGGAGATAAAAGTCAGTATTGCCAGTATTATGAACTGACATTCAGTAAACTGAAAACAGGAGGTATCATTCTGGTCGATAATGCCCTGTGGGATGGGAAGGTTCTTAAACAATCATCCAAAAAAGACGATGAAACCAATGGCATCCGGAATCTTAATGAAATGATACATACCGATCAAAGGGTTGAAAATATCATTCTTCCGGTCAGGGATGGCATCATGCTGGTTAAAAAAGTCACCGGTTGAAATCTTCTCATAGATCTTTAAAAAAAACCGGTCAGGAACTTGAATTATCCTGAATTTTTTTTTATGTTTCGCTGTTTAAACATTTCCCGATATATGTTGTTAAATAAGCATTCGTTAACTGTCTAAAAAATCAATGGCAACATATACGATTAAAGATCTTGAAAAGCTTTCGGGCATTAAGGCACATACCATACGGATATGGGAAAAACGATACGGAATCATTGAACCGCAGCGTACATCCACGAATATCCGTACTTATTGTGACCTTGATCTGAAACGCCTGCTGAATATTTCATTGCTTAACCAAAACGGATTTAAAATATCGAAGATTGCAAATCTCTCAAATGACGAACTTTCAGATAAAATCCATCACCTCCAGCAAAATCCTGCTGATACTGAAAGCCAGATTAAGAGACTTACCCTTTCCATGATCGAACTGGACGAGGAAAAGTTTGAAAAAATCCTGTCACGGGCCTTAATTCAGCTGGGTTTTGAAGATACAATCATTAAAGTGATTTATCCTTTTTTTCAGAAAATTGGAATCCTGTGGCAGACCAATATTATCAATCCGGCACAGGAACACTTTGTCTCAAATCTTATCAGACAAAAAATGATTGTGGCCATTGATTCAGAAATGAACATTGATCACCGCAATTATAAAAACTTCATACTGTATCTGCCTGAGGGTGAATGGCATGAAATGGGACTCCTGTTTTTTGCTTACCTTATTAAAAAAAGAGGACATCGCCTGATATACCTGGGCCAGTCAGTGCCAATGAACGATCTGATTGAAGTTGCAAAGCTCAGGCCGGCGGATTATATTGTCACTGCTTTTGTTTCGTCCATAAACGGACAGGATATCGCTCAATATCTTAAGAACCTCTCTGAAAGACTTACAAATGAGACCATTTATGTATCCGGCAGCCAGACATCAAACCTGACAGACAAACTTCCTTCAAATGTAAAAATCGTTTCATCACCCGTTGAATTCATAGATATTCTGAATAAAATATCTGTTTTCAGTTCGAACTGAATCTATTATGTTATTTACTGATTTTGCGGTATGGTCCCGGTACTGTGCCTGTATTAGCATTAAAATGGCTTAAACCATTGGTTTGCCTCTTTTACACAGCTGAATTGGTATTCCCCATGGATCACGCAACATCATTAAATGCGAGCCGTCATCTGTTTTAACTTCCTCGAAAAAAATGGCCCCGTCCTTTTTAAGGTTTTCTGATAATTCCTGGGGATCGATGACTTCAAAAGCGATATGAAACTTCAAAGGGTGCATCAGGTTATAATCGGGTATGTCAACTGTTTCGTTCGCATAAATTTCCATAATAACCCTGCCTGAATCATCAGCCAGAAAATGGGTGTAAGGCGTGTCTTGCATGGATCTGACAACCTTCATGTTGAAGTGCCTGACATACCAGGCTGCCATGGCCTGGGGATGCGGTACATTGATACCAAAATGTTCGAATTTCATTGAAAATTTTTTTTGGGATTAATTTTTAAAGTTTTGCCATAAAGATAATAAAACTTACTTGTCTTCCGGTGATGTTACATAATGATTGAAAAATGAAAATTTATACAACCTCTTTAACAAGATCAGCTGCTTCCTGTAACGATATGGCACCATGCACTTTTAATCCTGAATGATCTATCAGTTGTCTGGCCTCCTCTGCATTGGTACCCTGGAGACGTACGATTACAGGAATACCAGTGTTTCCAACGGACCTGTAAGCATCCACCACTCCCTGTGCAACCCGGTCACATCTGACTATACCTCCGAAAATATTAATCAGTATAGCCTTTACATTTGGATCCTGAAGGATAATTCTGAAACCTGCTTCAACAGTCTGAGCATTGGCAGTGCCTCCGACATCGAGAAAATTTGCGGGATCGCCACCGGACAGCTTGATGATATCCATGGTGGCCATGGCCAGACCTGCACCATTAACCATGCAACCAACATTTCCATCCAGTTTAATGAAATTCAGATTGTGTTTTGAAGCCTCAGTTTCTGCAGGATTTTCTTCGGTTAAGTCCCTCAATTCCAGGTATTCAGGATGCCGGAACAAAGCATTGTCATCAAGTCTGACTTTGGCATCTGCAGCCATGATCAGGTCGTCAGATGTTTTTATCACAGGGTTGATCTCAAATAACGTAGCATCTGAGGTTTCATATGCCATGCAGAGGGCTTTAACAAATCTTACCATCTCTTTGAAGGCATTTCCTGATAAACCCAGGTTAAAGGCTATTTTTCTGGTCTGATAGCTCTGAATACCTACTTTCGGATCGATCTCTTCCCTGAATATCAGTTGTGGCGTTTTTTCAGCCACAGTTTCAATATCCATTCCACCTTCAGTGGAATACATAATGATATTGCGACTTGTCGCCCTGTTTAAGAGCACACTCATATAAAATTCTTTAATGGAGCTGGCGCCTTCATAATAAATACCCTGCTCAATCAATACTTTATGTACCTTTTTACCTTCAGGTCCTGTCTGATGCGTGATAAGCTGCATACCCAGTATTTCTCCGGCATATTTTTTAACTTCTTCAGGTGTACCGGCAATTTTTACCCCGCCTCCTTTGCCTCTTCCTCCTGCATGAATCTGCGCTTTTACGGCCCACGTATTGGTTCCTGTTTTTTCTTTAATTTCAAATGCAGCTTTACAGGCTTCCTCTGCAGACTCAGCAACAAGTCCATATGGAATGGCAACACCCGACTTTCTCAATATCGATTTTCCCTGATACTCATGGATATTCATGAATGATAAAGTTTTTTGAGATTTTAAGGGTACGAAAATATCTATTTTTTTCTAACTTATTGTACTTTTAAATATTCAAAAGTAACGGCAAACTGCATCATATAATGAGAAAACTTAAGAATGAGGAGTTGAACAGGCTAAGGGTAGATGAATTCAAGTCGGTGACAAAACATCACATTTTCATTATACTTGACAATGTGAGAAGTCTGAATAATATAGGCTCCGTATTCCGTACAGCCGATGCATTCCTGATAGAAGGCATCTATTTATGTGGCATCACTGCGACTCCCCCCAATAAAGAAATTCACAAAACAGCGCTTGGAGCAACCGAATCGGTTTTCTGGCAATATTTTGAAAATACCCTGGATGCTGTAAAAATTCTGAAGAAGAAAGGATTCAAGATTATTGCCGTCGAACAAACAACCAAAAGTATCATGCTTCAGGATTTTAAACCTGAAGCTGATGTCGGATATGCCCTTGTTTTCGGGCATGAGATAAAAGGAGTGGAGCAGGAGGTGATTGACCATTGCAGTATGAGTCTTGAAATACCTCAATACGGGACAAAACATTCATTTAATATTGCGGTTAGCGTTGGGATTGTGCTCTGGGACCTTATCAATAAATGGAAGTAAGACATATCTGACTTTCCGAATCAAGAATATTTCAGATGAAACGTCCATTAAAAAATTTTCATTTTTTCACAAAAGGAGATGAACCGAAATCCCGACTCGTCAGGATGAGCTCACCGAAGGTAAAATATTTTTAATGGTAAGTTACATCAGACCAATAAACTTAGCGAATAAAATGAGCGATCTCATGAACGAAGTGAATAA
>JAFGBD010000081.1 GCA_016933335.1 Bacteroidales bacterium
ACATCAATTGTAGCCTTAGAAATGTCAATACCAACAAATACTTTGTATTCCATCTTTTTATTAATTTTGTTTATCAAATTTTCGATAAACCCGAGTATGAATAACATTGACACCTTTAATAAGCCTGGTAGCTTTGAATTCTATTTGATGCTTATTCATCAAAAATAGCAGGGGACTGTCTCAAAACATTGGCCTTTAGCCAGCGTGCGTGTGTTAGTTCACCCCTGTTATTTGGGTTTATCAATACCACAAAATTATCTTTAAATTTTATTCTGCTAATCTAAAGGTGCGTAAGAACCAACGACACAATTGTGAACTATGAATAGTATATCAGATGTTTACGTAATAATCATAACAGCCTCATACGAACATTTTAGTGCATACGATTGATGTTTGCTCTGAAATTCTGTAACTTGCATAAAGAACGAAAACTACAAAAACAAATATTAATCAACCTAAAATCATCAGACTATGAAAAAACTTTACACTTTAATCATCGGACTTATTCTGTTCGCACTGTCCGGCCTGACAGGCAGCGCCCAGATACAGGATTTTGACCCGGGTAAGTATTACCGGATTTTTATGGGTACCGGGGGGAATACCATAGGTGGCAATGTACTTGGTGTATCATTTGATGCAACGCCCAATACGCAAATAGCACAGTTGCAGCCATATGAACTGGATACTGAGCTGTGGCAGATCATTCAGATTACTGATACAACCTACCGTTTGATTAATAGGGCAACAGAGCTGGCATTGGACAGGACAACCGAAAGGCCTGCCACAAGCGTATATAAAGGAGATGGTACACACGGTGATATTGGCCAGTCATTTGTAAATTCCGGATGGCCGGGTGCCACAGATGTATGGCCGGCTTTTGCTGTCCAGGTTGCCGACGAAAATGTACCGACACAGGAATGGGCAATTATTCCCATTGACCCGGCAAATCATCCCGCAGATACTGTATATTACAGCTTCATAAATGTGGGTATGGAATATGACAGCCTGTTTTCTCTTAACGTATGGAGGAAACGATCCGGTCCCGACTTTTATGGTACCCAGAATTTCTGCCTGCTTTCATACATCAATTCACCTGAATATCTGAAAGAAGCTGAGGGAAAAATGTATTTTATAAAATCTGTTTTTGATACACCTGTTTCGTTTATTAACTCCGACGAAGAAAAATCTTTCCGGGTCTTTGTTAACAATGGCATTATTAACATCACAGGCACTGAATACGGACAGTCAGTTCAGGTATACACAATACTGGGAACCCTGTTATCCAGGGAAAATGCAGTTTCGTCAGAAGTTAATATCAAACTTGAAGATACCGGCATTTATATCATAAAAGTAGGTAGTAATACCCTTAAAGTCCTGATTCAATAATGCTTTATATAAATTGACCTGATATCATTCAAACAATAACCGGAAAATATTATAATAAGCAATCATTGATTATTTAAGTCCTCTTTTGATCAGCAAAGGTTCAACCGACGGATCCTGCCCCCTGAAGAGACGGTACTGTACCATGCCTTCATCTTCGCCTCCTTCAGCCAGGCAGTGCTTTCTGAATTTTGCTGCCAGCTCTTTATTGAAGATATCCCCCGATCTTTTAAAGGCGTCAAAAGCATCGGCATCAAGCACTGCAGCCCAGATATATACATAATACCCGGCGTCATAACCGCCTTCAAATGCATGGGCAAAATAGGTGGACCGGTACCGCGGAATGATTTCGCTGATCAGGCCTATCCGGTCCATCGACTGCTTTTCAAATGCCAGAACGTCAGAAACACTGTCGCCGGGATTAAGCATATAATAGTCAAGATCAAGGATGGCAGCAGCCAGGTATTCCACTGTTTCAAAACCCTGGTTAAAGTGACCGCTTTTCTGGATTTTTTCAATCAGTTCATCAGGTATCGTTTCACCTGTTTCATAGTGCTTACCGTAATATTTCAGTACTTCAGGTTCAGCAGCCCAGTGTTCCATGATCTGTGAGGGCAGTTCCACGAAATCACGCTGGACGTTCCCTGCAGTGCGGTCGTATTTGCCATCAGTAAAGAGGCCATGCAGGGCATGCCCGAATTCATGAAAGAGTGTGGTCACATCATCCCATGTCAGGAGCGAAGGAACATCACCTGCCGGTTTGGTGGCGTTACAGACAATGGATATTATGGGTGGAATTTTCCTGTTATCCCTGTATTTGGCATCACGGAATGATGTGCACCAGGCTCCCCCGCTTTTGCTTTCACGCGGGTAATAATCAAGATATAACAGCCCCAGGTGTGAGCTGTCCGCTTCTTTGACCTCATATACCTCAACTTCGGGATGATAAACAGGCATATTATCAAGTTTGGTAAAGCTTATCCCATAAAGCCTGCTGGCAACCCAGAACATGCCATCCCGAACATTCTCCAGCTTGAAATAAGGTTTCAGTTCCGCTTCATCCAGGTTGTATTTCTGCTTACGCACCTTTTCGGCATAATACCACCAGTCCCATGTGTCCAGTTTAAATTTGTCCCCGCCGGCATTAATGATCGCCTGCATGTCTTTTACTTCCTGCTTCGATCTTTTCAGCGCCGGTTCCCACAGCTGATAGAGAAAATCATATACCTTTTCCGGTGTTTTTGCCATGTTAATATCAATGATATAGGAAGCATGATTGTCAAATCCTAATAATCCGGCTCTCCCGGCTCTCAGTGTCGCAATTCTTTTTACGATCTCCTTGTTGTCATATTCGTTGTTGTTGTTACCCCTCATATAATATCCCCTGTAGATCTTTTCCCGAAGATCCCTCCTTTGTGAATATTGCAGGAAAGGGATCCAGCTGGGCTTATGCAGGGTGAACAGCCATTTGCCTTCCAGGCTGTCTGCCAGGGCTGCATCTGCAGCACCGGCAATAATGTTTTCAGGTAATCCTGACAGATCTTCTTTATTGTCTATAACTAACCTGTAACTTTTATTGGTCTCGGCCAGCAGGTTTTGTCCGAATCTTACAGAGAGACCGGTGAGTTCTTCATTCAGCTTGCGTAACTTTTCTTTATCAGCATCATTCAGATTTGCCCCGTTCCTTACAAAGGACTCATAATACTTTTCCACCACGCGTATCTGCGATTTATCCAGTCCCGATGTATTGCGTTGTTCATATACTTTCTTAACCCTGTTAAACAAGGCATCATTCATCAATATGTCATCACGGTGAGCAGAAAGCATTGGTGCAACCTTCCTTGCCAGCATCTGTATCGAGTCATTGGTGTGGGCATCCGACAAATTAAAGAAAACCCTTGCGACTTTTGACAGCAGGTCTCCTCCCTTGTCCAGCGGCAGAATTGTGTTGTCAAATGTCGGTTCTCCAGGATTGGCTAAAATATCTGCAACCTCGGCACTGTCTTGCCTGATGGCCTCCTCAAATGCAGGAAGGTAATGTTTGTTTTTGATCTTACAAAAGGGTGGAACGCCAAAAGGAGTATCCCACTCTGAAAAGAAAGGATTCGAGATGTCTGTTTTATCCTGCTTTTTACATGAGTTCAGGATAATAATACCGGGAATCAACAGAATAAATATGATTTTCATTTTAATTAGGTTTTATTATTAATGATGATTATAGGCCGGATCTTATTCTCAAAGCTAAAAAACAACACATAATAATAAAAAGACAATTGTCAGATGGAATGAATTTATTTCCTGGCAGACCATCTTATTTTCCATTAGCCGGGGACCAGATATTTTTTAAATATTCAAGTATCGACCGGTCAGATGAAAATTTGCCCATACGGGCTACATTAAGTATGGACATCGTAGTCCACTTCTCCCTGTCAAGGTATGTATTGCCGACCAGTTCCTGGCAGTCAACATATGACTGATAATCCGCAAGAGCCATGTATTCATCCCTGTATAACAGCGAATCAACCCAGGGCCGGAATACCAGCGTATCACCGCCTGAATAATATCCTGATGAAACCTGGCCGAAAATCCGTTGCAGCATGTTGTTCTTATCGTAATATTTCCTGGGATCATATCCCGTTGATTTCCGGGTAAATACTTCTTCGGTTGTGAGTCCAAACAGAAAAAAGTTCTCAGCACCCACTTCTTCGCGGATTTCCACGTTTGCGCCATCGAGTGTGCCTATGGTGAGGGCGCCGTTCATGCCGAACTTCATATTTCCGGTACCCGAAGCCTCTTTCCCGGCAAGGGATATTTGCTCTGATAAGTCTGCTGCCGGGTATACCAGGTGGCCATTCTGTACATTAAAATTCGGAATAAAAACCACCTTAAGTTTATGGTTTATCTCATCATCATTATTAATGATGCTGCCAATGGCATTGATGAGCCTGATATCTAATTTTGCCATATCATACCCGGGAGCTGCTTTCCCTCCAAAGAAAACAATCCGTGGCGGCACATCAAGTCCAGGATTATCCTTCAGCTTATTATAGAGTGTCAGAACATGCAAAAGATTAAGATGCTGACGTTTATATTCATGGATACGCTTTACCTGTACATCGAACAATGCATCGGTGCTTATTTCAATACCTGTATGCTTCCTTACCCATTTTGCCAGGCGGGTCTTGTTCTTCAGCTTTACTTCCTGCCAGCGCTTCCTGAATGATTTATCCTTAACAAATCTCTCAATTTCCTGAATTTTTGTGTGATACTGGTTTATCCAGTCCTCACCAATATATTCTGTCAGCAATGATGAAAGGGCCTGGTTACATACCGCCACCCATCTGCGAGGTGTGACACCGTTTGTGACATTGAAAAATTTTTCAGGCCAGAGCCGGTAGAAATCATTCAGCAGATGCTTCTTTAACAGTTCACTGTGTAAAACCGCAACCCCGTTGATACTGTGGCTCCCTATACAGGCGAGGTTTGCCATGCGTACATATTTGCATCCTGCTTCATCAATGATCGATACACGATAGGTCATACCATTGTCATCAGGAAATTTCACCCGTACCTGTTCCAGGAACCTGTGATTAATTTCATAAATGATTTCCAGGTGCCTTGGCAGCAAATTGCGGAACAAATCAAGCTGCCATTTTTCCATAGCTTCAGGTAACAGCGTGTGGTTTGTATAAGCGAGTGTATTTCTGGTAATACGCCAGGCTTTGTCCCAATTCATATGATAATCATCAACCAGTATGCGCATGAGCTCAGCAACGGCAATTGAAGGATGAGTATCGTTCATCTGAATGGTGAAATGCCTGTCAAAGGTTTTGATTTCCTCATTCCTGAAATAATGAATCCGAATCATGTCTTTCAGCGAGCATGAGACAAAAAAATATTGCTGGATAAGACGCAACTGTTTCCCGGCATCTGTCTCGTCATTCGGGTATAAGACCTTTGTAATCGTTTCGGAGGCCACTTTTTCATCAACAGCTGCATAATAATCTCCGACATTGAATTCCTGGAAATCGAACGATTCTATTGCTTCGGCCTTCCAGAGTCGCATGGTTGTATAGTTCCTGTTCATATACCCGATAATCGGAGTATCATAAGGAATCCCCTTAACAACCCTTCCCGGTATCCAGTTTACCCGATATTTGCCTTTTTTATCTGTATATCCTTTTGTAAATCCGCCCAGATAGACCTCCTGGCTTAATTCAGGTTTTGCCATCTCCCACGGATTACCATAATAAAGCCATTTATCGGTTATTTCAACCTGGCTCCCCTTATGTAACTCCTGGTCAAATATGCCAAACTCATAACGGATACCGTATCCGAAAGCAGGAATACATTGTGTCGCAAGTGAATCAAGAAAACAGGACGCCAGGCGGCCAAGTCCGCCATTTCCCAGTCCCGGTTCTTCCTCCTGTTCAAGCAGTTCATCCAGGTCGATGGCCAGTGATTCCATGGCCTTTTTTGTCTCTTCCAGCATCCCCAGGCAGATCAGGTTGTTTTCGAGGTGCGGACCGGGTAGGAACTCAGCAGAAAGATAAGAGACTATTTTATAATCTTTGCTGATCTCGGATTCAATCACATCATGCAATCCCTTACTCCATGAGGACAGCATCCGGTCACGAACGGTGAGTGATAAAGCCAGGTACAGATCGTTCCTGCTTGCATTAATCAGCGTTACACCCTGTGCATAGTACAGGTTATCCAGAAATGCCCTGGTTATAAATTTTGCATCTGTTCCTGTACGGACTTTATTTACAGGAATATTACCAATATCGATTTTTGGCATGATTTGTCGTATTATATACTAAAATACGATTTTTCAGTGTTACTTTCCGAAAATGAGAAATGAAAATAAGCAATCATAAATAAGAATTGTTTTGAATTTTAAATCCGGGTATAATACGTTTTCGGATGAAAAATCCGAAATAGCGAAAATTTTAATCGGAAGGCAGGCAAATGCGAAAAAGCAAAATCCGGTACCCTGAAAAGCAAAGTCCGGTACCTGGCAAAACAAAAATACAGTAACCAAAATAAGTAAAAACAGAAAAAGCGAATTCAGAAAGACAAAATGAAAACAAGCAAAACAGAGCCTGTTTTCTAATGCCCGTTAAAGATTATGTATAATCCCATCATGGTTAGAATCAACAATATCCAGGGTATCAGTATCTTTTTGCCCGGCAGGGATAATTTGCCATAATCAAGGCTGCTTTGTTCATTTAAAGAAGCATTGTTATCCAGCCTGGTAAACATATATGTCATAAAGGCTATAACAAGAAACAATAAAAAGGATACCAGCAGAAAATGAGGCCAGAAGGTATATTTTTCAGATGGAAAGATCCACAGGTAAAACACTCCGGTACCCAGGCTGAATGCCGTGCCGGCAGTCAGGGCAACATTGGCAGCCCTTGTAGTGGTTTTTTTCCAGAGGACTCCGAACAAAAACACAACCGACATGGGAGGTGCAAGAAATCCGAGGATAGCCTGGAAAATGTCAAATAATTTCAATCCTTTGATGCTTTCGATGGCCAGCGTAAGCAAAACAGCAAGGATTGCACCAATGACAGTGACCAGCCTGCCGATGTAAATGATCTCTTTTTGTGTTGCAGCGGGTTTGTACTTTTTCACAAAGATATCCATTGTAAACACGGTACTTAATGAATTCAAAGCTGAATCAATGGTACTTATCAAGGCAGCAATGAGCACTGCCATTATCAGTCCGGTCATGCCCACGGGAAATAACCTTGTAACCATTGTCATATAAGCCTCATCCGGATCTTTCAGGTCAGGAAAAAGCACAAAACATGCAATGCCGGGTATGATGAACAGTGCCACATCAAAAATCTTCAGCCACCCGGTAAAATTCGCACCAAGCTGGCCCTGTTGCAGGTTCCTTGCCCCGAGTACCGATTGCACCATGGATTGGTCAGTGCACCAGAACCAGACCCCCATAACAGGATATCCAAGTATGATCGCCAGCCAGGGGTAATTCCTGTCATCCAGGGGCAGAAAAAGATTCCAGTAACTGGAGGGGGTTTCTTCATACAAAACCTTCACACCTGTGGCAAACTGATGCCAGGAGGATCTGAGCAGGTTTCCGAAGTCTGTGAAAAACTGATACAAATATGTTCCATTGCCGGCTGAAGAATATTCACTGATGGTTTCCAGTCCGCCTATTTTCATTATACCTGCCACAGTTAAGATGAAAGATACAACAATCAGCAGCAGCATCTGGAAGACATTGGTGTATGCCACTGCCTTCAATCCTCCGGCAACAGTGAAGAATGCTGCAATAACCACAAGTACGATGACCGATAACCACGAAGGCAGGTTTAACATCTGGCTGACCAGAATACTTCCGGCAAATAATGTTAATGATAACCATGATATCAATATGGTCATCAGGGTATACCATGCCAGTATGTTTCGGGTGGACTGTCCAAAGCGTTTCCCCATGAATTCCGGGAGCGTTAGCACCCTGGCACCCAGATAACGCGGAGCAAAAACCACAGCCAGCAGAAATATGAACACAAAGGCATACCAGCCAAAATTACCTGCAACAACACCTGTGGTATATCCGATACTGGCAGAAGCAATCAGCATCGAAGGCCCGACATTTGTCCCCCACATGGTAAATCCTATGCTGCCCCATCCAAGCGAATGACCGGCCAGAAAAAGATTTTCACCGGTGTTTCTTTTTTTGATAAAACTTACCCAGTAACCAATGGCGATTAAAACAAGGAGGTATATTCCGACAACAGCAAAATCAACAGGTTTAAGAAAGGTGTAAATGTCTTCCATAATAAGGTCTTAAGTTATACGATTGCAGCTGTTTTAACAGGATAAATATTTATGTTTTATCAGAATATGTTTGTTTTATTTATTCACTTCGTTTCCCGATAAATCGGGACAGGCAATGAGATCGCTCATTTCATTCGCTAAGTTACTCCCCTCGTTTCCCGATAACTCGTGTTTGGTTCTTCTCTTTTATTAATGAAAGAAGATTTATTTAATGAATGTTTCACAGGTTTGTCACCTTTTTAAAAACTAGCGATATTCATCAGCTATCTTCAATGCCTCTTCAATGTCTTTTTCAGATTTGAAATGCATGAGTATATTCAAACCCGAGGCCCCGATATTATCCAGCAGGGATCTCAGTTCATCCACTTCAACCCAGCAGGGCATAACTGATTTACCGCTGGCAAGTATCTTTTTGTACAGGTCATACCACCGCTTGTCACCTCCCTGAGGTTCTCCTTCACCCGGTGTCCACTGAACCGCGTTCAGTTCCTCTATTTCAAGAACAGCATTAAGATGCCTGACCGCATTCACCCCGTCCAGGTGATATAGGGTATATTCAATCTTCCGGCATTGTTCGCGCAGGTAAGGCAGGGCAAACTGCCTGAAATCATCTACAGAGATCATTGCTGAAAGATCACACTGCAGCTTGCTAACTTTTCCAGGACCCCAGATCGAAAAATAACAGAAGGCCATCTCATCATTTTCGCTAATGATTTCATAAATGGAGTTAAAGACCCGGAAATAGATATCATTTATTTTTTGAAGCTGGCTTTTGATGACCTCAGGTCTCAGCAGCATATCTGTTAACACGGACTGGGTGCCTTTGAGGCCTGCAAGTGTGTCAAGTCCTTCAATGAGATCAGGACATCCGACAAAATATTTTCCCTTTGAATTCTTTTTGCAGGCTTTCAGCAAGTCAAGATGAAGCTGCCACCATTTGTTCTTTTCATCAAAAACAATCTCATCACCGAAATCTTCTTTATGCCTTATCCATATTGTATCTTCACCTCCTTCAAGTTCAGCACCCAGTATGGCAGACAGGGAACCGGGACCAAGATGTGTGTTTGCAACCGGCAATATGTCGGCCATGAATGAGCTTCTCGATAACTGATAATGAAGATGAGCTGCCCTCCATTCGGGATCAAACCAATACTGGTTCTTATCTTTCGGGGGTAAAGGTGCAGCGACCGGTTCGCAGGGTGCCCCGTCTTTTTCAAGGTGCTCCCACATGCTAATTACCAGTCCCTTACCGTTCCACCAGTCGAGGTATCTTTTTTTTGATTCATCCCAGTTTTTTTTCCAGGCAGGATTCATACACTATTTCTGTTAATCAATGCATTTTGATAATCAATGATGGCAATTGACCACCCAACAACTAAAAGAATGATTGCTTATGGCCTTCATTTTAGCAATCTCCCAATTACAGATTTATCAATGCCTTTATAAGAATCATTAAACTCAATTATCACAGTCCCGGACAGATCCATTTCATCGGTACAGTTTACATTTTCAGGGTAGAATGGTATTTTTGCACCATGCCTGACCCAGACCGGCATCTCCGGAAGCGGTGCTTCAAAGTCCCTTAACCATTTCCTGCCTTCCGTTGACACACCGTTAAAAAAGTTCACCCATCTTCCTTCGGGCAGATAAATATCTCTTTTATTATCCGGATTCATCACCGGTGCAACAAGAAAATCATCACCGAAAAAATACTGGTCGTGGATGTGCCAGCATACCTTGTCGTCAGGATGATGAAACACAAGTGCACGCAATACAGGAAATCCGGTGATTGAGGCTTTCTTGCTCTGGTCATAAATATAAGGTATCAGTGCATACCTGAGTTTCCACCATCGTCTCACAATACCTGAAATCTTCGGGAAATGATACGGTTCCCTCCCGGAAGTTCCGTGATAACGGATATGTGAAGTAAATACACCAAATTGGGTCCATCTGACATACAGATCATCCGGAATAACTGAGTTCATAAAATCCGGCACACCATGAAAACCGGGAACATCATGGCTCCAGAATCCGAAGCCCGATAATCCCAGGTGAAGTCCGCCTTTAAGTGAACCGGCCATACCATCCCATGAGCATGCGGCATCGCCCCCCCAGTGCAAAGGATACCTCTGGCAACCTGCCCATCCTGCCCGTGCCCAGATAATGCCTTCCCCCGTGATTTCTCTGGTAATTTCAAACGCAGCTTTCTGGTATAACAGGGCATAAAGATTGTGCAGCAATTCAGGTTTCATCCCGTGATATTCAGCATCCATGTGAATGCTCTCACCAAAATCGGTTTTGATACATGCCGCTCCCATCCCGAGCAGGTTCTTTAATAATCCCTTATACCATTCAA
This sequence comes from Bacteroidales bacterium, assembly GCA_016933335.1. Lineage (GTDB taxonomy): Bacteria > Bacteroidota > Bacteroidia > Bacteroidales > UBA10428 > JAFGPL01. Next base: position 10,553 of record JAFGBD010000081.1, read on the forward strand.
TAGCTTCAGGATTGGTGAAATCGATGGTCCCCGCATAATCCAGTGTACTGAAGTCTGATCCTCCCTGTTTCTTCTTTTTATGAATGATCCCGATATACTTCTTATCAACGGCTTCATCGTGCTGTTCCGCATTGGCTGCAATATAAGGCAACTGCCACAAACTGACCCTGAACCCTCTGGATTTCAGTCCGGAGATGAACTTTTGCGGATCAGGAAACCTCTCATCATTAAATTTCCATTCACAAAGCCAGTCTGTTTTGAACCATCCCGTATCGAGATGGATGACATCACACGGAAAATCTTCCTTTCTGAGCCGGTTGCAGATCTCATTGACCTCATCGGCCGAGAAATAGGTCATGCGGCTCATCCATATTCCAAAACTCCAGAGAGGGGGCAAAGAGGGAAATCCTGTCAGTAAACGGTACCGGTTTAGAATTTCTTCGACATCTTTACCACCAATCAGAAAAAGATCCAGCAAAGGCTGTTCTGTCATTACCTGAACCGACCTGGAAGAGTGATCGGCAAATGAAAATTTTGAATGTGCCGAGGTATGAAGGAACAGTCCGTATAGCTTACTTGAGATATAAAAAGGAATATTCTTGTAGGTCCTTCTGCTGTTTACCCCCTGCCCGTCCTGGTTCTCAAGCTGTACTGTTTTCCCCGAAAGATCAATCTTCCGGAAACGTTCTCCTGTTCCTGCAAAAACCTCATCATGAGCTGCATGGAAAGATATGGTTGCCCTGTCTGCTACGCCCCTGTTTTCAACATAAGCCAGGGCCATGGCATCATGCCTGGCAGGGAAGAAATGATCGTAAGCGCTTATCTTAATTTCCTTTTCCCCGTCTGGTAAAAAAGTGACATCAAGTGATTGCTCTGCTTCGGGTAAGAGGGAACTCCAGTAATCTGTTTTGATTTCAGCAAGATTAAATAAAACCTTAATGTTTCCTTCTTTGTCTTTAACAATCCATTCCTTGCTTTGCTTTTTAAAGTCAAGCTGAGAAATTTTGAGGCCGGGACTGATTTCAAGCATCGGTGAATCTTCCATTACAGGAACATTAAAACCGATAGATACCCGCAGGATCTTATCTCCATATCCCCGGATCCTGAGATGATGGTTTTTTGCCGGTATGGTGGTATCCGGACTTATATCATTGGAACACTTCTGTTTCTGAAAAGGTATGGTGATGATGATGTCATTGTCCAGTTTCCTGATATCTAAAGGCTTGCAGGCCTTCCATAAAATTTCGCTTCCATCCATGCCGGGGTTGAGATCCAGGAAATCAAACAAATGAAAATTGGTTTGCTTCATTGCTTTTCAAGCTCATAATGGAAAGTTCAAATATAAAGAAAATCCCATTCCTGCCTGTTAAAACCCGGATTTTAATTGAGTCCTGATCTGATTCATATAGAGTTTGAAGAATTCCTCTTTAATTTCATCCCTGATACGAATGAATTCGTTGTGTACAAATTCATCGGTTCCAGCTGCTTTTGAAGGATCATCAAAGCCAATATGCAGGCGGTACTTTACCTTTCCTGTAAATAACGGACAGGTTTCCCTGGCATTATCGCATACCGTGATGACATAATCCCATTCATCATCAATATAACGGTCAACATTATGAGGCGTGTGATTGCTGATATCAATCCCGGCTTCTTTCATTACTTCAATTGCTTTAGGATTCACCTGCCCGGCAGGTGAGGTACCGGCAGAATATACCTTCAAATGACCGTCAAAGGACTGAAGCCATCCCTGTGCCATCTGGCTCCTGCAGCTGTTACCGGTACATAGAATGAGGATTTTCATCATTTATTTTTTACATTAATTTTATGTAAATTCTTAAACCAAAAGTCTGTCTTTCAACAAACAATTCCGGTATGTCTCTTTTTTTTTTACAATGACAGACATACTTTGGCAGTATTTAGTTTTAATCCTGTCAATTTTATCAAATCATGTTTCTTTTGTTCATTCTAATGACAGCCTGTTAATAAAAGATATCCGATTCAAAGACAGGTTTAAAACATAAGCACTTTCTTGCCAGGTAAAAAAATTGCAGGATCAGACCAGTGCCTGCCTGCAATAATTCCAACAAAAAGGTCGTAGCGCGTAGCAGAATCGAACTGCTATTTTCGGCTTGAGAAACCGACCTCCTAACCATTAGAGGAACGCGCCATATGATGTAATTGCATCAAAGCTGCCTCGCCAGGGCTCGAACCTGGACTCTTCTGATCCAGAGTCAGACGTGTTGCCAATTACACCACGAGGCAAAAGTGCATGCAA
>JAFGBD010000082.1 GCA_016933335.1 Bacteroidales bacterium
AGCTTCTTACAAATCAGAGTTACCAAGATGTCAAAGAACTATATAATAAACAGTTGAAAATCAACTGGATTTAATCGGACACTAGTGTATTTAAATAACAACTGGAAAACTCCTGAAGAATACGTCATCAGTAAATTTCAGGAGCATGACTATGTCTTCCTGGGTGAGATGCACAGAATTAAACATGATGTTGAATTAATCTCAAATTTAATACCGGTATTGTATAAAAATAAAATCTGTTGCCTGGGAATAGAATTTGGGGATTACTCTGATCAGACCCTTATCGACTCGATGCTGAAAGCACCGGAATTTGACAGAAAATTAGCCCGGTCTTTCGTTTTTGATTTTTACCCGGCCTGGGCTTATAAAGAATATGTTGATTTGTATCAGTAAGCCTGGGAAGTGAATCATGGTTCAGGTTCTGACACCAGTGTTTTCAGAATAGTTAATCTTGGTTGTAAAATAAATCAGTGCATTTCAAAATGTAACAGAGACCGGTTTATGGCAGATGTGATTTTTAATGAAATCGCATCGAAAGGTCAGAAGGCGTTGATATATTCCGGTATACATCATGCCTTTACTAAATATAATCAGCCTTATTACGATTTCGATAAAGATACCCTGTACGGATTCAATTCAAAAAGGATGGGAAATATTTTATATGATTCACTTGGTAATAAAACATTTACAATATATCTGCATGCAGCATGGACTTCAAACAAGGGATGGGACAAACCCATGGTTAAACCTGTAAACGGTATGATTGACGAGGTGATGGAAAGCTTTACGGATAAAAGAGTGGGCTTTGATGTTGTTGATTCGCCGTTCGGACAATTACCGGCCAATGATACTTACTATGCTTTTGGATATCCTGATTTTAATTTAGCTGCCTTTTGTGACGGTTACATCTATCAAAATTCATTTAAGTATTACGAACCCATAACCATGGAAAAAAACTTCATCACCGAAGAAAATATAAACGAACTAAAAGATTATTATCGTTGCATAAAGCTTTCTGAAAGATATATCAAGTCAGTGACCGTAAAGAATGCAGATAAAAAATTAAAAGAGGACGTACGCAGGTTAATCAGACATTTGATGTAATAATTACGGTTGCCTGAATCAGGTAACTGCAACTCGTATTTGTGTGTAAAACCATGTATACACCAGGGACCAGAAAATCTGTCCTGTAATCAGCCAGATAATATTTGATCTGTGTTTTCCGTAATATTTGACCATCAGAAATGACCCGACCGGAATGGATAAAATCAGAGGACTTAAGATGACTATTCCGTATAGGCCAAACCTTGTCTTAATCCTGACCAAAAGGCGGTTTCTTTTTGTAAAAACGGCCTTTTTTTTCTTTTTAAGTTTAAATTTTTCAGGCCAGAATCTGTCATAGGCCTTAATAAGCAGATCTGAAAAAAATACAAAAACCACTGCCCCAATGATACCCCCTATATTTGTATATAAAATGGTTTCCGTAAAAGACATTTTCATTATATAGATTGCTACAGGAAAGGTGGCAGCAAATTTCCAGGTGCAAAAGAAAACAATTGTCAGTTCTTTCATCTGAATAAGGGCTGAAATCCGTCACAAGATAATCATTTTAACCGGAAAACCTGACTGAATAAGAAGCATCCAAACAAATGATCCTTTATTTACAGCTTCAATGAATTCAATACTTTTGTTCCTGAATTAAACTTATATTAAATCTGATCGACACGCAAGGGGCATACCCGGTGGTTACCCGGCTGGTTGCCAGAGAACTGGCTGTCAACCATATTATAATAAACATAACCATCCGGATTAACCAGGAAAAACAGCGAACTGACCGTACCAAGATTGTCCACCCATATCTTAAGTAGTTTTTGAGAAACTATGGTATCATGATAGAGATCCACGAATATATCCGGATCAGGTAAATGAGCGTGTAAGGTAGCTTGACCTGAACAATGAAGCGGATATCAACCTGCCTGCCTACCCATCTGCATTTGAGGCTTTGCAAAAAATGGGGCCGGTTGGAACAGAAAAGGTGAAAAAATCACTGGAAACAGAAAAAATGATAAAAAGAAAAGAAAAGGATAATTGGCCTGCTGAAGAAAATAACCGGAGAGGATTCTAATGACCGTCCTTACAAATAAGAAAATCATATTTTTAACCTGGATTCCGGCTCGCTTGTAACTATTATATTTTCCCTGCCGGTTAAGATATACAGGATTTCTCAAAACCGGCACAAATATACGGGGTAATATGCATACCAGTCTTTCCCTTTCAACTGATGGAGCTCATACGAACAGCCTTCAGACTCCAGGATGTTTTCCCACTTTCGCTGCGACAGTATCATATTTTTCCCCTTAAAAAAATAGTGACAGATGCATGCATATTCCTTTTCAGTCAGAATGCCCTCCTTCATCCATTTTTCATAAAGCCTGAATGTTTTGCTGTTGTCCAGTATGAATGTTTCAGGATTGTAGGCATTTTTATAATTGCCCCACAGGCGCATGGAAAATCCGAATTCGGCATCTGACAAAGCACCTGTCCGGTATTTTTCAATGAGCAGTCCGGCATCATAGGCATCGATATCAAAATCATCAGGTAACATAGCCTTGCGAAACACCATTATTCCTCCATCTGCCATAAGATCCCTGAGTATTCCGATAATTTCAATATGTTTCTCAACAGACAGAATATTGCCAAAAACCCCGTCTCCCATGACTACATCAACCAATGAAGTAACGCACCTCCCTGCATCCCACCATGATCCGCAGATGATTGTTTCATTGGCAGCGAATTGAGCCGGTACCCAGTCACGGTACATATCAATGGCATCCTGGCTGCAATCGATGCTGACCAGATTGGCCCCGCCTCCAAGCGCCATGGTACGAATCTCAGGAGTCATTCCCAGCACAAGGATTCTTTTTCCGGATAAATTCCCTGCCCGCAATCCGGACAGCAGGCAGCTCTGGTATAAACCGACCTCATCCCTGCCAGGAGAGCCGGCCTCGTATCTGGTTCTGGTTTCCGGATCGGCAATCCTGGTTGACAGGACTGACCTGTCCCAAAAGTTCAGTTTTGCTGAGTGTCTCAAAGCTGTATACTATTAAGAGCGATTATAAATTAGCTGATGCTTTCATATAAAAATAATACTTTTTTTCACATTAAACAGATTGTCCTATATTTACAGTAATGCTGGCCTTATGAGAAGGATTTTTAATAACATACTTGATTTCATTACCGGATTTGATCTCAACCACGAACTCCAAAGAGTATTAGAGATGGATAACTGGAATAGGGATGCCATCCGTCGCTATCAGTTGGAAAAATTCGAAATACTCAAACGGTATGCTGAAAAATCAGAAATATATAAAAACTGTCGCTCGTGGAATCTGGAAGACTTTCCAAAATATGACAGGAAGTTCTTCCGGCTCAACAGGGATAAATTCAGTACCAATTTCAGGAAATCCTACATGATAGAATATACTTCCGGGTCCACAGGCAATCCGAAAAAAGTTGTTGTCTCAAAAGAAATGATACTTGCAAAAAGGGTATCTCACCTTAAAATGTTGAAATGGTTCAATCTGAAACGTGAAGACAGTGAATTATTTATCGGTGGATTGAAAAAGAACCTTGTTACAAGTATTTATTATTTCCTTAAAAACAAGACTTTCCTGCCATCCAACAATATTACAACGAAAATGGCCAGAGCATACCTGGATATTATCAACAGAAAAAAGCCAAAAATCATCTTTTCATATCCATACGTCCTGTTTATTATTCTGAATTATGCCGAACATAAGGGTATAAAGATGCACCAGCCTGATCTGGTTTATACCGGGGCCAACAAATTATATCCGGAGGTGGAGGACCTGATCAGAATATGTTTTCCCGAAAGCCGGATAGTAAATGAATACTGGTCCACCGAAAGCAATATCGGTGTGACCTGCCCTGAAGGAAATATGCATATTGATGAAGATACTGCAATCATCGAACTTGATAATATTGATGAAAACGGATTTGGAGACCTGTTGCTGACCAACCTCTACTCATATGATCAGCCTCTGATACGTTACGATTTGGGGGACAGGATAAAATTATCAGACAAGCAATGCCCTTGTGGCAGAAAAACAAGGATCATTGAAGATATAGCAGGAAGGACAAATGATTATTATTGTCTGAAAGACGGTAAAATAGTCTTTTATATGGACATGAGAATCGACAATTTTGCAGACAATATACTGATTTACCAAGTGGTTCATCACAAAAGCGACGATTCTTTTTTATTGAAATATGTCGCTCTGGATAAATCAAAACCTCTTGATGAAAAGGCTATCAGGAAGAACTTCAGATATACATGCGGAGCAGACCTTTCCATCGAAAGGGTAGATGATATAGCTTTCGGGGATTCCGGAAAATTTCAGGTATTTATATCTGTATAACAGAAATTCGATGTGTTCCTGCTTACTTCAAACAAGACAGTGATTATCTTTGATGTCGATTATACTGAAAAACCTATTCATTTAGATCCTAAAAGACATTTAAATTCTTTTTTCCTCCATGCGCAGGATATTTAATACTGCCCTTGATTTGGTTACCGGTTTCAGCATGCAGTCCGGACTGTCAGCAGTTCTTGAAATGGATAATTGGCAAAGGGGTGCCATTGATCAATATCAATGTGAAAAATTTGAAAAACTGAGGGAATATGCTGTCAGATCAGAAATATACAAAAACCATGTTGGTTCTGATTTATCCGGGTTTCTATTATTTTCCAAAGAATTCGTACAGGAAAATTTCAACCGGTTCAGGACAAACATCAGAAAACCATACAGTATAGAATATACCTCCGGATCCACAGGCAATCCGAAAAAGGTTGTGGTTTCGAAAGAAATGATCCAGGCAAAACGTATAGCACATCTGAAAATGCTCACCTGGTATGATCTCAAACGTGAAGACAAGGAAGTTTACATAGGAGGTCTGGCACAACCGTCTTTTAAAAAATTTTACTATTTCTTAAAAAACAAGGTATACCTGCCTTCGAATAATATAACAAAACAAAAGGCCCGGGAATACATTAGAATTATTAACAGGCATAAGCCACGTATTCTGTTTTCATATCCCTATGCTCTTGATATCATACTTAGCTATGCCGAACAAATGAAGAAAAATCTGCATCAACCCGAAGTTGTTTATACCGGTGGCGAAAATATGGAACCGCATATCAAAAATCATCTGATACAGCATTTCCCTTATAGCAGCATCGTGAATGAATACTGGGCAACAGAAGCTAACATAGGAGTTACATGCCCTTCAGGCAACATGCATGCAGACGAAGATACCATAATCATTGAAACGGTTAACCAGGATGAAGATGGTTTCGGGGATATTCTGATAACCAATCTTTATTCTTATGATATGCCGCTGATACGCTACGATCTGGGCGATAGGATCAAACTTTCGGACGCCCAGTGCCCTTGCGGCCGAAAAACCATGATAATAGAAGAAATAAGGGGAAGAACGGTAGACTACTATTACTTAAAGGATGGCCGCAGAATTGCTTACATGGACATGCGAATTTCAAGATTTGTGGATAATGTAATTGTATATCAGGTGGTACATCATAAGAAGGATGATACATTTTTATTTAAGTATGTACTGAGAGAACATTCCCGCTCCATGGATACAGAATCATTGCATCATTTTTTCAGGAAAAACCTGGGAATTGAACTGTATTTCAAAGAAGTTGATCACATACATACAGAACCATCTGGTAAATTCAGGGTGTTTGCTTCAATATAATCTTCATCTGCCTGTTTTTTAAATATATGATGCATTCATCATCTTATAATATGGCATAGCAGGCTTTACAGTATGCCTGCTACACCCTATAAACTATTTTCATTCATTATAAGGCGATCCTCAGGAAAATTACCAGGTGGATATGTGTAACCTGTATGAACCGTCAGCTTTCTCTGTGTTGATGATTAATTTCCATTCTCCTGAATAACTGCCTGGTTCATCTTTAAGATTAAAACTTTTCGACCACCTTACATCAGAAGCCGAATCAATATCAATGATCTTTAAATCTTTTCCGTCAGGTTTGACCAGCTTGATAAATATCCTGCCGCTTTTGGTGGCCCCTGACAAAATAATCTCCATAAAGGAAGCATTGGCTTCAACATTAAAGACTTTGGATGTTTCCAGCGACTCTCCCGTGAATTTCTTGCTCAGCACCAGTTCAGACATTTCCTCTCTTTTGTTAAAAGTTTTAACAAACACTTTTTCTCCGGTGTGGGGTATCACAATCTCTTCCTGTGCATTTACAGCAGTAATACAAAATATGCCTGCCATTAAAATAGATATAAATACTCTTTTCATGATAAATTGGTTTTAATGAGATGCAACAATGACAATGATAAATATTTTATACCATTGCAATGTGACTGTACAAATATACGAATGCATTCATTATGATATGGTTAACATTATGTTAATGGCAGGTTAATGTTGATGGTGCTTTAAAAAAATAAATAACTTTAAACTTTCAAAAACAGCTCATGAAAAGTCCATGAGACCAATAAACTCAGAAGCGAATGAAATGAGCGGTCTCATATCTTGTCCCGACCTTATGTCGGGAGCCTGTCCCGGTTTATCGGAAAACGAATAAATAAAACAAATATAAACGAATGAAAACCAGGCTGATCATTGTTGTTTCAGGCATTGCGGTGGCCATCCTCATCATCATCCAGGTATATGTCATCCGTATGTATTTCAAATTGAAAAGCAGGGATTTTGACATGCAGTATTCCTATGCTGTCAATAAATCACTCTCTGAATATGATCAGTTCAGCAGAGTTATTCCCTTCGATTCGATCAATTATGTTTTCAATCATTTAGCGCTGGAATATCTGAGTCAGCCGGATTGGCTCGCAGATATAGATAATCCCGCAAGACAACAGATAATATATGATGATTTTGCACAGGTTCTGCAACATAATGAAAAGAATGATTTATATATCATTCATAACCTGAAAGCTGCCCGGCTTGATACCATATTTGTTTCTTATTATATCATCGACGAAATTGCGTTCCTCGACTTCGACAGCATTATGCCCGTATATAAAAGGAACATCCCGAAAACTCATCCGGTTAAGCCGTATTTAAAAGGTTTTTTTGTAAAATCATATACCGTTGAAGGAGATTATTATCTGATCAGGTTTGACTATTATGTTGACTTTACACGGAAAGGAGAGATCATTATCGCTGAAATGAGAGGTCTGCTGATTCTTGTCATCATTACTATTATTGCTGTTCTTCTTGCATTTGCCTATACCATCTCTTCCTTTAACAAACAGAAAAAACTTGCTGATCTGAAGGATGATTTTATCGACCACATCACCCATGAATTCAAAACGCCTCTTTCTACCATATCAGTTGCCGTATCCTCACTCAAGCATTCCGAAGTACAAAGAAATTCTGATAAAATGGATGAAATCACCGGAATGATCGGTAAACAAAACCGTTACCTCTCGCAGATGATCGACCATGTGATTGAAACCAGCCAGCTGGAACGTAACCAGCTGATTCTTAATAAAAAAGATGTGAAGATCAAAGAATTCATTCATGAAGCCATCCAGGATTTCAGGCAGGAAAACCAGGGTAAAAAAATAATTATCAATGAAGGATATGCTATCGATAATGAGCAGAGGTACTCGCTGGATCCTTTGCAGTTCTCAAGGATTATTTTTAACCTGTTAAGTAATTCGGTAAAATATTCACTGTCTGTACCTGTAATCGACATCCGTTTATCAGCAAATGAAAAATTAACAATAATCATATCTGATAACGGACAGGGAATTGATAAAGAGGATATCGGTGAAGTATTCAATAAGTTTTACAGGGGGAAAAATGAGATGGCCGGAAGGGTGAAGGGACTCGGACTGGGCCTTTACCTGGTAAAAAGAATAGTCGAATCGCATGAGGGAACTGTTGAGGCTGAAAGTTATCCCGGTAAAGGAACATCCATTATTATTCAATTACCTTTTAATAAAGAAAAATGAAGATATTACTTGTGGAAGATGATCCCGATTTGGGCAGGTTATTATCCGAATACCTGAAAATGCATGAATTTGAAGTTGTTCATGCCATCGATGGTAAAACAACATTTGATATACTTAAAAGTGAGCCGGTGGATCTGGCAACCATTGACATCATGCTGCCGGACATCGACGGACTCGAACTGGCTAAATCCCTGAAAACCAGCTGGCCAAAGCTCCCTTTTATCTTCCTGACTGCAAAAAACCGCAAGGAAGATATCATATCAGGGCTGAAGCTCGGGGCCGATGATTACATCACCAAACCTTTTGAGCCTGAAGAACTGGTTTTAAGGATCAATGTTGCGTTGAAAAGAAACAAAAGTCCGGAGGGACTGGAGCTGAAAATCGGGCAATCGGTCTTACAGATGAGTGAATTCCGGCTGGTAACACCAAACCAGGAGTATAAACTCACCCAGCGTGAAACCGAGTTGCTCGGATATATGATCAGAAACAGGAACCGGCTGATCAAGCGTGAAATATTACTGAAAACCTTATGGGGTGAAAACGATTATTTCCTGGGGCGCAGCATGGATGTCTTTATCAGCCGCCTGAGAAAGTACTTTAAAGATGATCCCTCGGTTGTTCTTGAAACCTTCAGGGGTACGGGGTATCTTTTGAAAGAGGTCTGATGTCCGCCCTGAAAAAATCATTTATCAGCATGTGCCGTGAGCCAGCAATGCTACCTTTTTGCCCTTATAGAAAAGCTTATTGTATAGTTTACAGGCATCAGGGGTCTTTTTTAAAATCACTTCATCAATGCCCTTTTTCCTGATTTTTTTAATCACCTTTTCAGGGCATTCTAACATGCCATGGACACCGGTACCAATGATCAATACTTTGATCCCCCGGTCAAATACCCCGGTAATCATATCAGCATCCAGAACATGACCATCCCTTTCCTTCCATTTGGTCACTTCAGTACCAACGATCCTGATGTCCTTCCCTTTGCCTGTTTTTCCTTCAGGGGTTTTGGCATGCAATGAGCCGGCCACGATAAACTTTCCCCAGGAGAAATGTTCTATGGGTCCGTTTTTATCATCAAACATGATAGCGAAAAAATTGGTTGGTGCAAAGCTACGATTTGAAACCAGGGAAGTCAAATTTTTAAAGGATAAAGCTTAAAACCACCAGCAGTAAATATTTAACAGGTAAAGTTCAATACTGAACCAGGTTATCTTCTCAGGACAGCTAATTATTTTCACATCTAACCAATATCCCTGTGATATTCCTGCAAGGATTTCACCTGGTAGGCTCCGTTTCTCCTGTCTTTAATACCTCTTGTTGCAGCGCGTGCTGCCGATGTGGTTGTGATATACGGTATTTTATACTTGATGGCATTTTTACGGATGTAAGAATCGTCCCATTCGCTGAGCCTGCCGGCAGGAGTGTTTATCACCAGGTCTATTTCGCCGTTTTTAATGGCATCTACAATATTGGGCCTCCCCTCATAAATCTTTAATATCGGCTGACACTCTATTCCATGTTTCTGAAGAAATTTTGCTGTTCCGTCAGTTGCTAGGATCCTGAATTTCATATCCCTGAAATTCATCGCGGTATCAATGATTTTATCCTTATCGCGGTCGGCAATGGTTATTAATACAGTACCTTCAACTGGCAAAGGAACCTGGGTCGCTTCCTGCGATTTGAAAAATGCCAGTCCGTAATGCTTATCCATTCCCAGTACTTCGCCCGTGGAGCGCATTTCAGGACCCAGCACAGGATCAACATCAGGGAACATATTAAACGGAAAAACAGCCTCCTTCACACCATGGTGGGTAATTTTCTTATTTTCCAGCCTGAAATCTTTCAGCTTCTTCCCGAGCATGATCTGTGTGGCAATCTTAGCCATCTGTATGTTACAGACTTTGGATACCAGCGGAACCGTGCGTGAAGCCCGCGGATTTGCTTCCAGGATATATACAACATCCTCGTATATGGCATACTGAATGTTCATCAAACCCACAACTTTCAGTTCCTTGGCAATCTTTTTTGTATATTCATTGATGGTGTTGATGTGTTTTTCAGGAATTATAACAGGAGGAATAACACAAGCCGAATCCCCGGAGTGTATTCCGGCATATTCGATGTGCTGCATGACAGCGGGTACAAAAGCATCTGTCCCGTCTGCTATGGCATCGGCCTCGGCCTCAATGGCATCTTCAAGAAACTTATCAATCAGTATGGGCCGCTCGGGAGATACATCTACCGCGGCTGCCACATACTGAACAAGCATTTCTTCATCCAGTACAATCTTCATGGCCCTGCCCCCCAGTACATAGGATGGTCTCACCATTAGCGGATACCCGATTTTTTTTGCGATTTCAATGGCTTCTTCAAGCGTGCTGGCCATACCGGACTCAGGTTCAGGGATCCCCAGTTTCTTCATCACCTTCCTGAAACGATCCCTGTCTTCGGCAAGGTCGATCATATCGGGACTTGTTCCCAGTATCCTGACCCCGGCTTCTTCAAGCTCGTTAGCAATGTTCAGGGGCGTCTGGCCGCCAAATTGAACGATCACCCCTTCAGGCTTTTCTTTCTCATATATACTTAAGACATCTTCTACAGTAAGGGGCTCAAAGTACAGTTTATCAGAAGTATCGTAATCTGTTGATACTGTTTCGGGATTGCAATTCACCATAATGGACTCATAGCCTTCATTGCGAATGGCAAATGCAGCATGGACACAGCAATAGTCAAATTCAATGCCCTGTCCGATCCGGTTTGGCCCCCCGCCCAGCACCATGATTTTCCTTTTAGTGCTGACTTTAACATTGTCTGGGGCATTATATGTTGAATAGTAGTAAGCTGCATTTTCAACACCGCTTACAGGGACTGCCTCCCAGGCTTCTTTCATTCCCAGAGACAAACGTTTCTTTCTGATTTCTATTTCAGGTATATGTAACAGCCTGGACAGGTACCTGTCAGCAAATCCGTCTTTTTTTGCCCTTATCAGTAATTCATCAGGCAAAATCCTGCCTTTATATGCGAGTATCTTCTCTTCCAGTTCCACCAGCTCTTTCATCTGTGAAATGAACCAGGTCTTGATAAAGGTTCTTTCATATAATTCCTGTATATCTGCACCTTTCCGCAATGCTTCGTACATGATGAACTGCCTTTCGCTGGAAGGATCCTTCAGCATGTCCATCAGTTCTTCCAGTGATTTCTTGTTAAAATCCTTTGCGAAGCCCAGACCGTATCGTCCTGTTTCGAGCGACCGGATCGCCTTCTGCAAGGCTTCCTTATAATTTTTCCCGATACTCATGACTTCTCCGACAGCCTTCATTTGTGTACCCAGCTTGTCTTCCAGTCCGTCGAACTTCTCAAATGCCCACCGGGCAAATTTAACTACCACATAATCACCTGAAGGAGTATATTTTTCGAGGGTTCCATCCCGCCAGTAAGGTATTTCATCCATGGTCAGACCGCCTGCCAGCAGCGAAGATACATAGGCAATGGGAAAACCTGTTGCTTTGGATGCCAGCGCAGATGAACGTGATGTCCTGGGATTGATCTCTATCACAACAATCCTGCCTGAATCAGGATCATGTGCAAACTGTATATTAGTTCCTCCGATGACTTCAATGGCTTCAACAATATCATAGGAATATCTTTGCAGCTTTTCCTGTAGTTTCGGATCAATGGTCAGCATGGGAGCGGTGCAGTATGAATCGCCGGTATGAACGCCCATGGCATCTACGTTTTCAATGAAGCAGACAGTTATCATCTGGTTTTTGGCATCGCGGACCACTTCAAGCTCAAGCTCTTCCCATCCGAAAACTGACTCCTCAACAAGTACCTGGTTTACGATGCTGGCTGCAAGGCCTCTGCTGGCAACAACGCGCAATTCCTCCACATTATAGACAAGTCCTCCTCCGGTACCTCCCATGGTATAAGCAGGACGGATAACCACCGGATATCCCAGCTCTTCTGCAACTTTTTCCGCCTCCTCAACCGAGTTGACAGCTTTGCTTTCTGGCATTTCAATACCCAGACGGTTCATGGTCTCTTTAAATGCTGTCCGGTCTTCACCCCGTTCAATGGCATCAATATTTACTCCGATCACTTTTACGCCGTATTCCTGTAAAATGCCTTTTTTGGCCAGAACAGAGGAAAGGTTCAATCCTGTCTGTCCTCCCAGGTTTGGAAGCAATGCATCGGGTCTCTCTTTCTTGATGATCTCTGTCAGTGCATATACATTCAAGGGTTCGATATAGGTCACATCAGCCATGCCTGGATCAGTCATGATGGTAGCCGGGTTTGAATTGACCAGGATAATCTGATAACCCATAGACCGCAATGCTTTGCATGCCTGTGTACCGGAATAATCAAACTCACAGGCCTGACCAATGATGATAGGGCCTGACCCGATTATAAGCACCTTGTTGATATCACTGCGTTTTGCCATACACGGTTGTTTAATGAATATTTAAAATAACAGCTTTTTACAGGTGCGCAAGATAAAAAAATGATCCTAATTAACAGGAAAACGATTGTTTTATTTATAAGTAAGATATTAACCTGAATAAACACTGATATTGTTGAAAAAGCTTTAATGATGATCAAATGAACAGCTCATAACGGACTTTTATAATCAACCGGATTCATCAACCCAAAAAAACCTGCTTTACAACACATAATATTTATATTCAATCAAATACTGGAAATTATGTTCGATTATTTTTAGCATGTCACCGAGTTTTTAGTTATATTTGGTTAGTCATATGATATCTTTGAATGATCCTGGCGATTTTCAGTTTATTATACCATGTCAGACCAGATCCATAAATCCAAGCTCCCAGCCTTAACAGGAATGCTCATTTTTTTGTTGGTTTCCAATATCTGCGGACAAACCGGACCTGTATATACTTTAAAAGATCCTCGTGATACGAAAATCTACACCATCGTTAAGATCGGTGATTACTGGTGGATGGCGGAAAACCTGGACATTGGTGAAATAATTCCCTCTGAGTCGGAAATGTCTGATAATGGTACGATAGAGAAATATTGCCTTTATAACGATTATAGATACTGCAATATATACGGCGGATTATACCAATGGAACGAATTGATGCAATATTCAACAGAGGAATCTGCTCAGGGCATCTGTCCCGAAGGATGGCATATTCCTTCTGACGGTGACTGGAAGATTCTTGAGGCATGTCTCGGAATGTCTCATTCAGATGTTGAGTCCTTTGGCCTGAGGGGAACAACAGAAGGAGGTGCACTTAAAATGGCAGGATTCCATTTATGGCTGGAACCAAATACCGGTGCTACCAATGAGGTCGGATTCAGTTTATTGCCTGCCGGAGGCCGAAATCCGGACGGCACCACCTGTTGCGATGGCTACTGGACCGATTTATGGACTTCAACACTTTATGAGGTAAATGATTCATTTCCCTGGTACAGGCAGTTTTTCCATGACAACAGTCAGATATACCGGGATCTTGGTCACAAGCCCTATGGCACGTCTGTAAGATGTATCAAGAATACTCCGGCACTGTATGAAATGAGTTCCATCACAGATGAAAGGGACGGCAAGGTATATGACATTGTCAGGATAGGTGAACAGTGGTGGATGGCACAAAACATGAATGCAGGGACAATGATAAATGACAGTGTAGCTTCTTCCCAGAACGGATATATCGAAAAATACTGCCAGGATAACCAGGAAAAAGGATGTGATTCTTACGGAGGTTTATATCAATGGGAGGAGATGATGCAGTATAATCTATCCGATACCAATAACCCTGGAATCACAAGGGGTATCTGCCCTGATGGATGGCATGTGCCGACTGAACCGGAATGGGATCGGCTGGAATCTTTCATAGCAGAATCCGGAAATGAGGGGATGGAAGCGACGGTTCTGAAGTCAACTTCAGGCTGGTACGAAGATGGTGACGGAACCGATATTTACGGATTCAGAGGATTGCCGGGCGGAAAGCTGAATGCCCCGCCGGCAGGTGGATTTTACCCGACAGATTATTACGGTTTTTTCTGGACTGCAACAGAATCCGGTGAATCTTTTGCCCGTTCCAGGTACCTTCAATATACGGGTCCGGCAATATACCATACCGGCGATGAAAAAGGAAACGCCTATTCTGTCAGATGTATCAAGGACACCTATATGCCGATGGGGATAGACCTGCTTGCACCTGATACGGTTTGTGCGTCGCAGAAATTCAATATAACCGCAGAGGTTAATGGAGGATCAGGAATTTACACATACAGCTGGACCTCTGATCCGCCGGGCGAATATCCCGGTGAAAACACCATTGGTGTTGCTCCGGTCGCAGATACAAGATATTTTTTAAAGGTTGATGACGGTGAAATGATAGCAAAGGATTCTATTCTGATCACCGTCAATCCGATGCCGTTAATAGACCTTACCGGACCAGAAGAAATATGTGCCGGTGAAGAAGATAATACTGCTTATTCAACTCCGGATAACCCGAATTATCAGTATAGCTGGTTCGCCGATAACGGTGAGATCACTTCTACTGCTGATATCAGCCAGATTGTGGTGAACTGGGTATCAACAGCCCAGACCAGATCGCTGAACCTCGTAGTTACTGATAAAACAACCGGTTGCGAAGCGCAACAACAAATTTCTGTCGAAATCTTACCCATGCCATCAGTCGATATCGTCGGACCGGAAATCGTGTGTGCCGGTGAAAATCCCAAAGCTTATTCCAGTGCACTTAATCCGGATTATCAATATAACTGGCACACTGACAACGGTATAATAACAACAGCCGCAGATATTAACCAGATTACCGTCGATTGGGGTACCGTACCGGGGACCAAAACACTGAACCTGGTGGTTGCTGATAAGACAACCGGATGCCTTACCGAAGAACAAATTCCTGTTGAAATAAAACCTTTACCTGTATTCAGTATCAGCGGACCAACAGAATTGTGTTCCGGTGAAGATCCACAGACCTATTCCACCTTAAGCAATCTGAATTTCCATTATGACTGGTCTACGGATGACGGCAATATAACAACCGCCAGTGATATCAATCAGATTGAGGTGAACTGGGGGACAACAACCGGAAATAAAACACTGAACCTGAACATAGTGGATCACACAACAGGATGCCACTCACAAAAACAAATTACGGTGGATATCCTGGCCTCACCCGGGAAGCCGGTCATCAAGCTTAAGGGTGGTTTTATATTCATTTGTATTGACTCAGGCATGGTCTACCAGTGGTATCATAACGGGATTCCCATTCAGGATGCGACCAATCAGTTTTTCTGTGCCAGGGACGTTGATTACCGCGATGAGTTAATCGTCGTTGAAACAAGCCTGGATAACGGTTGTAAAAACAGGTCTGAACCTTATGTTTTTTCTTCCAAATCTTCAGCCTTTAACCAGGATCCGGAGCATCACAGGGTATTGATGCATCCCAATCCGAATAACGGACTGGTAACCATTGAAATCTTTGACGATTATACCGGTTTGATTGATATTCAGATAATTAATGCCCTGGGGCAGGTTAAAAGACAAATCCAGGTAACAAAACAGTCAGAAGCAGATCAGAACGAGCTGGATTTGAAGCAGCTGGAACCGGGTATCTATTTCATGATTTTTAAATATGGCGGATACACCGAAATTCAAAGAATCTTTATCAACAATGTAAACTGATGCCGCGGAGAACAATCATATTATCCCTTGGTCTGCTGATGAGCATGCTGAATGGCCACTCACAAATGAATATCTCTTCGAGGCAAAGATATGAAATTGAATCAAATGCGGTTAAAATATTAAGTTCATACGAGAAGTGTTTAAATCTTGAAAGCGCCACTGAAAATGATATGAATAACCTCCCTGAACTGGAAAAGCTGTTCGATGAAAATGCCGTAACCAGCAATTTCCTCGATCCTGTTCAATCCAAATCCGTTCAGATTCCTGCAGGAGTATTTACTGACTATATCAGGTCAAATTATACTTCCGGACTATCTGTAAACCTTGACTGGGATATCCAGAAATTAACAGTAACCGAAACCAGTGATATACAGATTCATTCAGCATATATACCAGTATTGATAACAGCCCTTGGTATACACCGGTCACAAAAGATTATGAATATCTCGGAATATTATTATTTTATCTTTCGTTTCAGAATCTCAGAATCCGGAATATCAGACTTCAGGCTGGGCTCCATACAGCAAAACAGGCCTTTGAAAATAAGAAAAACCAATAGCTACCTTGGATTCAGTGCTACTCCGCTTTATTCCTTTATTTACAGTAAAAATATCTTTTCAGACAACAACTGGGATGCTGCCGGTAAATTTGGTTATTGTTTCAGCATCAATTATAACCATAAAATAAATGATCATTTTGGTTTCTCAACAGGCATCGGACTCAGCAACTATCAATCAGAATACCGGTTAACTGATTTTAACAACGAAAATATCAATACCATTGAAAGAGTGGACAAAGATGATGACACATACTATGCATATTATTCCGGTATTACTATCAATGAATGGAACGGCCTTTCTTTTATCGATGTTCCCGTTGGCCTGACCTATAAAAGCAATGACAAGGGTCTGGGAATTGCCGCACAGGCAGGGTTCAATCTCTCTTTCATGGTTTCTTCCTTTTTTGACGCCGAAGGTAATGCCACCATCAAGGGATATTATCCGGAATACCATGTTGTTTTATTTGATATTCCCAGGGATTATGATTTTGTCGTAAATGATCCGGTTGACACTACCAATGACTGGAATCTAAACCAGTTTAGTCTATCTGCCTTTGTTTCAATAGGGATTCAGATCCCGGCCGGTGAAAAATTCACTTTCTATGTCGGTCCGTACTTTACTGCAGGTCTTACTGATCTGGCATACGATAAACCGAAACACCGTGATGATTTCATGAGCATCTCAGGTGAACCCGGTAAACTGACAACCAGGGGTTTCGGATTCAGGTTCGAATTGCTTATGAAACTATAAAGCATTGCAACATGAAAAACAAAAAACACCCATATCAGCTTATGATTCTGTCTTTCAGCTTCCTGATGACCGTGTCATCTTATTCACAAAACACCGAACAATTGATCATCTCATCAGACGGCAAATACTGCAAAGCCGGCATCACAGGATACCAGCAAAAGACAGATACGCTGATCATTTCTCTGGCCGCTGAATGGATCAATGATAAATTTCAGCCTGTTGCTGATGATGAATCTGTCATTGTCTTATACAGTGATAAAGCAATCGTCTCGCCACAAAGCACAATTAAATCAATATCCTTTGCCGGCAGGAATTATATTGCATTTAACAGGACGTATCAGTTGAAATACCTAATCGAAAAGGGATCTGACATCAGGGAATATTCTTTTCAATTCGACTTTGAAACTGCAAAAAATCTGAAAGAGATCAGGAGCTCGAGAACTGACCTGCTTGTCATAAAGAATCCGAAAAAGCTGGAATACGCTGCCAGAATCAATCCGGAAAAACTGGTGACAATTAAAAAAACACCTCCGGGAATAAAGATCCTGACACCTCAGCCGGATTCATACAATAATATTGTTATCAAAGAATCAACGGTTGATGTGATTGGTTATGCGAATGATGAAAGCGGTATTAACCTGGTACTGGTTAATTCTGAAGATGCCAGGCTATATCCTGACGGCAAGTTTATTTCAAATGTAAAACTCGTTCCGGGACAAAACACGATAAAAATCATTGCTATTGACAATGACGGGGCAATAACGGAAGATAAGCTGACTGTTGAATGCCTGAGCTATGCCTTATCGGCAAAACTTCTCGAAACAGGCAAGTACTACGGCTTGTTAATTGCTGTCGAAAATTATGAAGATTCCAAAATCACCGATCTGTCTCACGCCATCGATGATGCCATGACTTTCTACAACACGCTTACAAAATATTACACATTTGATACGAAAGATGTAAAACTCCTGACCAACCCGAAATTCGAAGATATTGTGATTGAACTTGACAAGCTGACTAAAATAATCACTGAAAAGGATAACTTGCTGTTGTACTTCGCAGGTCACGGTATCTGGTCTGAACAAACCAATGTCGGTTTCTGGTTGCCATCTGATGCCAAGGAGTCAAATACGGCAAACTGGTTCAGGAACAGTACAATGAGAGATTATATCGGAAGCATCAAATCGAAACACACATTGCTGATAGCAGATGCATGTTTCAGCGGATCCATTTTCAAGTCAAGAAAAGCATTTACCAATGCCCCCGTGGCCATTGAGAAAGTGTATGAGCTTACAAGCAGAAAAGCCATGACAAGCGGATCTCTTTCCGAAGTACCTGACAGAAGTGTTTTCCTGGAATATTTAATAAAAAGGCTTACAGAAAACAACAAACCATTCCTCTCTTCAGAAGAATTGTTTTACAGTCTTAAGACGGCAGTCATCAATAACAGTCCGAATATACCCCAGTTCGGGGAAATTCTGAACACCGGCGATGAAGGAGGCGATTTCATTTTCATCAGGAAAGATGCAGATGAACCTAATGAATAACTGAAAATCATGCCTTCAGGTTTATATTGTTAAAAAATAATCATAACAAACAAAATTCCTGAACGATATTAAAATTACTTTTGCTTTTTTAAAGCAAAAAACACTAAATTTATAAAAGCGGATGCTGAAAAGCTTCATAGAGTAAGCAAAACCAAAATTTAAAATAAAAATGAAAATTGAAAAAAACATCCTGGCCTTTCTTTTACTTAGCCTGATCTTTTTTGCGGGATGCAAAAAAGACGACAATGGAAGTTCACCAAACAACTATATCAAATATGACGATAAAACGTATGCAATTGATAAAGGTATTCTGGAGAATTACGGGGAATGGGAAGGAGTTTACAACCTTGATCTCTCATTGGTTTCCAATGGAATCAATCTGATTGAAAGCCAGGGTGAAATCACCGGTGCAACAGGTACAGGCAATATAATTTATTTCGAAATGTACACCACTAATTCGCTTCAGCTGGATAACGGTACCTATGAATATGATTATTATGGCCTGGAAGCAGGCACATTTGATGACGGATGGGTTGCAATCAACTACGACGTTAATGAAGAGAATGGTGATGTCGAACAGGATATTGAAGACGGGACGGTTACAGTTTCAAGAAATGGTGATATCTATGAAATCACCATTGATTGCACCGATGAAGTTGGTAAAAGTGTGACAGGATTTTTCAGAGGCACCCTGAAATGGTACGACTCAAGCATGAAAAAATCAACTAAAAGCGGGAAAAGAAAATTTTAATCTTCAGTCTTTAACATATCAAACCAGTTGTAAGGCCAGGTTCCGGAACAGGGGCTTCGTATAAATACCCATACTTATCTGCAACGTCTCATTTGTAACATTTATCTGACCTGAACGTCATATTATAACAAAACCAGTTAAATATGCCGGTGAAAAAGATATTGGTTCTTTCGGTGGTTATGATGATATTCGCATCAATCACTCTTGTAGCAACATGGAACATCTTTTTTGATAATAATAATCCATCTGAAAAAGGTGAAAATATCTCAACCAGGAAATTAAAAGAAGTCAGGACTGACATTGCGTTTTTGAACGGTACTCTCACTGTCACAACAAAGACCTTAAATAAGCTTTATGCCGGAGAGTACAAATATCAAAAGGAAGAGTGGAAGCCTGCAATTTCATATGCCGAGGAAGAAGGAACCGGCTATCTGGAAATCATTTCGACCGACGAAAGAGAAGAGAAGCAATATGACTCTTCAGATAACAATGAGTGGGATATTAGCCTGAACAAGGATATAAAGAATGACCTTAACATCAGGATGGGTGCAGGTATCGGCAAATTCGACCTGTCAGGCAGCAACCTGAAGCGATTCGATTTTCAGATGACAGCAGGCGAGGTTGACATCAATTTAAGCAATACCTCACTGCCTGAATTGAGAATGAAAGCCATTGCAGGAAAAGCCACCATTGATCTGACCGGTGAATGGCATAATGATTTGCATGCATCAATTACCGGCGGAGTCGGTGAGTTATCATTCATTTTACCTGTAACCGTTGGTACCAGGATGGAAATCACAGGTATCCTGGCAAATATCTATGCCCCGGGATTTGAGAAAAATGGGCATACCTATACCAATTCAAAATTTAGCGATACAAAAGAAACCATGTACATTGAAATATTCGGTGGTATCGGCGAAATTAATGTCATGATGCAGGATTAAGAGTTATCCCATTTCTGAAGTTCAATGATATTACCCTCCGGATCTCTTGCATAAATCACGGTTATGGTCCCCAGATTCTCAATTTTTCTGGTAACAAGCTCCCCGTATTCAGAACCTCCATGCTGAAGTAACCTTTCCAGCACTTCCTGTACATCATTCACCCTGAAAGCAATATGTCCGAAACCGGGATTGTTTATAGCAGGCGGCTTTGTGCTGCCTGCCTGCTGATTGTATTCAAAAATTTCCAGTGTGGGTCCCGATGCCTTTCCCGGTAAACGCAGGTGTATTCCTCTGATTCTTACACCATTCAAGTTTGTCAGGCGATCTATCCACTCACCTGCCAAATCTCTTTCAGGATATACAGGAACACAACCAAAAACATCAATATAAAACTGAGCCAGCTTTCGCCAGTTTCGTGCTATGATATTCGTATGAACATATTCCATCTGATAATCCATTTTAAACTCTTTTTTATCTGATAAAGGCAAGTTAAAAAAATAATGACAGATATTTATTAGTTCAGATTAAAAAAACGACCGGCACCAGAGACTATTTTCAACAGCTTGAAAGGAGTATTGATAACAGGTTCAATTAGGATGGGATTTCTCATTTTTTTTTATCTATTTTGTATCAATTATTTATGTTTAAATTGAAATATTATGAAATATCGCATTGCAGCTGTTCAGTCAATCATCATTCTTTTATTCTTATATTCCTGCAATTTCAGCAGAAATGTTAAACAAAGAATCGTTTTAACAAATACCTCGAAAATTGATCTTCAGGATAAAGCCGTTGCAATAAAAAGAGAATCTTTGAAACCATCACCAGATGGTTATTTCCCGTTGATCACAAATGAGAATGGTGACAAGATACCATGCCAGCCTGATGATCTTGACGGAGACGGAAGTTGGGATCAATTGTTTTTTGTTAACGACATTCCTGCTGAAAGCACTGCCGTTTTAAGTCTTAAATGGATTAAAAATCAGCCTGGTTATGTTATACGTACCAGTGTCAGGTTTGGTAAAAGATCATCTGAAAATACATCCGTCCTTTCCAGGACAAGCGATACTTTATTTTCTGATCAGGTTCACAGGGCCTTGGGGTATCAACCCTATCAGACTGACGGACCATCATGGGAAAATGACAGGATTGGTTTCCGCCATTATTTTGATGGCCGCAATGCCAATGATTTGTTTGGTAAAAAAGTATCTTGGATGTCACCTGATACCGTTGGCATCAGTTCAGAAGGAGCAGTCGAGGACAACTACCATGTGATGGCAGACTGGGGAAGAGACATTCTCTCAGTCGGTAATTCTGTCGGAATCGGCGGATTCGGATTGATGATCGGAGATAGCATTGCCCGGCTCGGGATTACCGGTGCAGATACCCTGAATAATGTCGAAAAATCGATCTTCAGTATCCTGACTGAAGGACCTGTACATTCGGTAATGCATTTTCAATACCAAAACTGGCATGCAGGCGATAGAGTATATCAGGCTGACGAAAAAACAGGTATATGGCCCGGAATGTATGCCTATAAAAATACTGTTAAAATTTCCGGATTGCAGGGAGATGAAATGCTGCTTGTCGGACTTGTAAACAGCAATACAGATCATACCCTGACAGAACTGAATACCGGTAATGAATTCGTCATGTTGTATACACATGACCGGCAGACTTATGATAAGGTCTGGTACCTGGGGCTTGCACTGATCCTGCCCAAAGATGCTTATGCTGGTTATGGTGAAGCTCCGGAAGAAGGTCCTTTTTCAAAAACCTTCTACGGCAAACTGAAAATCAAAGAAAACACTCCTGTCAGTTACTATGCCACTGGTTGCTGGGAGCTATCAGATGAAGGATTCAGAGATTCAACCTATTTCAGGAATTACATTGAAGACCTGGCACGGCAGCTTGCAACAGATATCAGTATTTCCATTGAATGAGGAATTGATGGTCAACTCCTGGATTCATTTGGTGAGCTGGTAATTGCCCTTACTGATTTGACAATTGAATTTACATAACTGAAGTAATAAAATGTTTTTTTGCTGAAGTTAAGTGACTGTTGGCGCGGGCAGCATGAACCTGTCCTGTGTGTTTTTTTTAGAGCCAAAAGTGCCCATCAGGTAATAATAAAATCTTCGTGGCAGCATCGATATTAAACCTGCAATCAGTCTGTTTGCCGCTCCCGGAATACAAAGAATTTTTCCTGTTTCAAGATAATTAAGAGAATGCTTTACCACCTCCGAAGGATCCATCCAGTTCATGAAATGATGATCCACCGGTTCTTTTTTCAAACTTAGTTTTTTGTGAAAGTCTGTGCGGGCAAAACCAGGGCATAAGCACTGAACATTTATGCCATAACGTTTAAGGTCCATATGCAGCGATTCGGTAAAATTGGTGAGAAAGGATTTGGTACTTGTATACATTGTATTGACTGAGCTGGGTGCATATGCTGCAAGAGATGTTACATTAATGATGCTTCCCTTTCTTTGACTGATCATCTGTGGCAAAACCTTATGGAAATAAACTACCTCGCAGCAGAGCTACGAGGTATTAAAACAACTTGAGTTGTTGTGAATATAATTTTTCATATTCTTCATGCTTG
>JAFGBD010000002.1 GCA_016933335.1 Bacteroidales bacterium
GGATGGTGATTTTAATTTCTACAGGGCAATCACTGATGGTGAGTACAATGGTAAAATCCTGAACAGCGATACATACTCATGGAATACGAGATTGAATTCCAGGATTACTTTCCTGAAGAACACCGATTTCCAGGCTATATTTTTCTACCGTGCACCTCACGAAACCACACAGGGAACACGCAAGGCATTTTATATGCTGAATATGGGATTGAGCAGGGATATCCTGAAGGGCAACGGTACCCTCACATTGAATGTCAGGGATGTTTTAAACAGCAGGAAATTCAGATTTTTGCTTGATCAGCCTGACCTGTATTCTGAAACAGCTTTTCAATGGTCATCAAGAAGGGTGACCCTGACTTTTAACTACAGGCTGAACCAGCAGAAAAGGAAGACGGAAGAAAACAGGAATGATAATCCCACTGGGGGAAACTTTAACGGCAACGGGATGGAATTCTGATAGTCTGCATTCGTTGTCCGGGGTGCAACACTTTAATTAATTACCGTTTTTACTCAAATCAACAGTTGCATGCAGGATTGACAATCATGAACCGGTTATCATGAAAAGGACAGTGATGAAAGATCCATTTATGGTGCAACACATGTCTGAATACCCTGGTTCAGACTATGAATGGGAGCGGCCGGCAGAATCCATACACATCTGGACAGCCGGATTACCCCATGATCTCTCTGCCGGTGTTCATCAGATTGTTGTCAGCGCCACTGATCAATATGGCAACGAATATGAAGAAATTGCCATCTTTGAGGTCTGTGGCCGGGAAGATCATGAATGATGTCTTTTGGATAGTGTTCCGGAAAAACAGGTTGCACCATACCATCGTGCTGTTAATTCTTTGTTGGATGAACAGCAGAGCGTGGATTTTTGTCGGAGATGTCCTCGAAATATAAGGGCTTCTGGATATTCAACCCAAGTTTCAGATGCTGGTTCAGAAAACCGGCAATCCATTTATTGATTTTCAGTACTGCTATCTTTTTTCTTAAGCGGCCCTGATTATCACGGTTTAATATTGTCGGGAGAGTATTTGTGGTTATTATTTCATTGATATAGGCAGCACTCAGGTTTCTTTTAATTTCATCGGAACTAAAAAAATGGGTAACCATGAATATGATCTTTCGCGGCGAATATTTTTTCAAAAATTTACAGCATTCAACAATTGTTATACCGGTCCGCACCATGTCATCGAGCACAACAATGTCTTTTCCACGGATTTGTTCCGGTAAAAGATGTGATTCCTCAGACAATTTCAGTGTAACTAATCTTTCATTCTTCCTTTCCTTTTCAAACAAAATAAAAGGAAAAGCGGGTGCTGATATTTCTGCTGTATTTCTGATAAAATCTGCAGCTCCCTCATCAGGTGATACGAGTATTGAATTCAACGGATCGATGATTCCGGAATCGCACAAATATGAGTGATACAAACCATCAGGATGCAGATTGATGAAGTTCTCTTTGCCTAACGCTTTTTCATACTCATACTGGCAGGAAAGGCTGTGATTATGTATGGTTACCACCGTATCAACACCTGAAGTTTTCAGCAATTGTGCATATAATCTTGCAGTAAAAGGCTGTCCGTTAAATTTATAAAGATCTTCCTGCGTTCGCCTGTGTTTTGATTTACCCTGATCCTCTCTGGGTCCCCGATCCTGTGCAGAATAGAACAAGTCAGGTTCCACCAGTATGACTCGTAGCGCCCCATTATCTTTAGCTGCCCGGGCCAATATCATATTACGCGTGGCCAGCTCATTTCTTGAAATCCAGTCGTTGTGAACAGATATGATGATTACGGTTTTTCCATCAAGTGATTTCCCGGTCATTGCATACTTATCATGCCCGCGAACCGTAAATCTGGGACAAAATTCGGTATTGGCAAATACTTTAAGCGATACCAGGTCTGCGATGTCGGTTTTCTGTTTCAGGAAATCAGCTATATCAATGGCAAAATAATTATCAAAAACATTTCCAATGATAATGAATTCCGGATTTAAAACAGGTGTCATTTTCCCTTTGATTTATTCTGTGTATAGTATTCTAAAAAAATAACCTGATTGGATTGGTTAAATTTTAACTGCAAATTAGCATAAATTAAAGTCTTAAAGAGAAAAGTTATACGGTATTTGAAAAAAAAAAAAATAACCGGTCTTGTTTTGTCTTGCCCGAAACAGAACAATACAGACAATTAAGCCTTTTTTATGATTCTTTTAGTTCAGCCTGATTTAGATTTTCTTTCAAAAATACCGGATCAGACATGCCGGCTAAAATCCGGCATCTACAGTAAGAAATAACAGGATTATTTTATTGCACCATGATCTTTCTATGAAATACTTTATCTCCTGCCATGAATCTGACAACATATAATCCGTCATGCAGATCACTCAAATCGATAGGAATATCATGTTCTGCAGGCAGCATCCGGTTATTTGTAAGTTGCCTGACCAGGCTGCCATTGGTACTGTATAGCGCTATATGTATACGACTTTCCCTGTTCAGGATGAACCTCAGGTGAACAATATCACTTGCAGGATTAGGAAAGGCCAGCAGGTAATCGATATCCTTCACATCAGAATGTGACGGCAGGTCTGATATACCGTAAACGGTTCCCTTTAATTCCCTGCCTTCAGGTAGTTTCTCACCATCGGATCCTGCCAGATATGCAGATACCCAGTCCGGTCTCTCCGGAACATTTGTATTTGAGAAAAACTTCTCCTGCCACTCCTGGTCGGTATACCTGTAAAAATTGTCTGTCACCTCGTAATGGAAAGATGCAACCGGACCTGTATATGCGATCAGCTGATCCGGGTTGACCGGATTTGGTGCCAGAAAGACACCGTTGTTGATAAAACCGTTTCCGACATGATATACATAACCTACAATAGCTCCAAACTCATCAGTAGGTTGTGTATGAATATCAGCCACAACAAAATCCCAGCTCAATCCGAGGAGATTATCATAAAACATATCGTTCAGCCATCCTGAAACTGAAGGTCCTGAAGCCATAAATTCATTGATCATGGTTTTCAGAAAAGTAATTTCAGCTTCATTAAGAGGGATTCCTGATAATTCCTTCTTTGTAACAGATTTGAAAAGTTCCATGATCTCCGCATATCTGCTGTAATAATCGACAATATCATTATTGCTCTCAAGCGAAGTTCCAATAAAGATCTCCTGAAAGAATGCCGCTGCATTTTCGGCAAACAGCTGAATTCTCTCGTAGAAAGCCGGATAAGGTTCGATATATGTATAAGGGTAGGAACATCCTGTGGCACCGGTATAGGATTGTTTACCGTACAATATATTATCATGCCTCAATTCTGCCCAGGAAGTCAGCTGGGTATTGAGTTTCTCATGATGCCATGCTGTTGTCTGCATAAAATAGGGCAGATTGTCAGCTGAAGCAGGGGGATTCAATTCCCTGAGGGAAGCGAGCCACGTATTGTAAAGCGACTGGCTCCAGAAATCCTCATCGTATGCATCAACCAGGTATTTCAAAGAAGAGATTTTATAAGCATATTTATACTTTTCCAGTTCATCATTTAAAAGTACCATGGCATCCTCATTTCCAAGCACGGTCATTACATCCAGGGGATCCGGCAAGCCACGGTGAATTTTTTTACCATTGTATATAATCCGGTCATATACAACCTCACTGGTAATATATGAATCGAGCAAAAACTTTTGCCCGAGTAATTCAAATGATACCGGGAGTTTTCCCGGATCAGAGGTTCTGGGATCAACATAAAAGAAATTCGACATGATTTTTTGTCCGTAATCATCAGATGCATCCAAGGTATCCATGAATTGTTCGTACATCTTTTCATCAAACAAATCTGCAGGATTACCCAGTAATTGATTTGTCAATCCTTTTAATTCGTCAGGTGTCAGGTTATCATCCGGACCGACAAGGAAGGTGATAATTTTTTCATGGGTATCCAGCAAATCCTTTTTTCCACAGGTGTGCAATAACTCATTTAACAGGACGGCTCCCAGCTGCATCCTTCTCAGTTCATCCACGGTCCAGTCCGATTCCCATGGATTTTCAGGCGGAGCCGTAAGCAAAAAATCGATTCTTCCCAGCCACATCATTGCCCTGAAATAGTTTTCAAGGTTTCTTTCCCCTTCCGGGGTATATATGGTCTTTGTATAATGGCCGCGCGGCTTAAACTGGCTGAAATCAATCTTTCTCAATCTCTTGTCTGTAAACAGTGCTATTGCTTTCAGCTGCTCGTCATCAACGGCCTGCATCACCTCATCGTATTTGTCGCGGGTATGAAATTGCGGAATGAATTCCCTGTCTGTCAATAAAGAATATGCAACCGATATATAGAGATCAACATCAGACAAGGCACCATTCAAGCGCATATCATTCTTATATTTATTGTATAAAACAGGGAAGTTTTTATAGATTGATTCAAGCAGTACAATAAGATTCGGTTCAAGTAACTTTAATTCTATGGTTTGCAGGATTGCATCGTATGAGTTATGCAGGGTACACAATACAAAATCGGCAGACAGAAACAGGGGTAAATCGGATGCATAAACATTGATCAGTGCACTTATCCAGCTGTGATGTTTCAACCTCTGCGATACGACGAAATGGTTGTCAGCCAGCAGCTCCTTTTCGTCAGAAGTCAGTCCATACACACTGCTTATTGAATCTAACCATGGTATATTATCAAGTTCTGCAGGATATGTCCTTGATGCATAATAGGTTGTTTTGGGCGGATTATCTGAAAGCAACTGCTCTGCAGTCAGGTTTTGATTGCTTTCGAGAAACTGCATATAAAGTTTTGAATCAAAGTCAGACTGTGCTCTTATCAAACACGGGATAAGCATAAACAAAACAGCCCATATAAAATATTTCATTTTCGTAACATTTAAATATTAAGGCAATTATCAAATGAGTCAAACTAAAATCACTAATATGATGAATATGCATTAAAGAAGGTTGCGTTAAATCATATCAGACGAATTTACTGATCATCCCGATTAATAATTCTTTATTGACAGGTTTTGAGATAAAATCATCAAAACCCATATCCAGCGATCTTCTCCTGTCATCTGCCGAAGCAAAGACCGATTTGGCGATTACAGGAAGTTCAGGTCGCAGCTCTTTGATTTTATGGCCAGCTTCCAGATCCTCCATAACAGGCATTTTAATATCCATTAAAACAAGTCTGATCTCAGAATTTTCCCTTATATGATGTAAGGCATCTTCTCCGTTGGCGGCCCTTATTACCTTATATTTATTCAGTCCTAAAATTTCCTCTAAAAACAAATAACTTGTTTCGTCATCCTCCACTACCAGAATTGCATGCAAAGATCCGGATTTTTCATGTTTTGTTTCCTTTTGTCTTCCCTGTTTTTCTATGCTTTTAACACTCCTGAAAGGCAGTGTAAAAAAGAATGTAGATCCTTTTCCCTGCTCGGATTCAAGCCAGATCCGTCCGCCAAGTTTTTCAATATATGCTTTGGTAATGGATAAGCCCAAGCCAACTCCTTCATACACAGTGGTATTTGAGTTATCAACCCTGTGAAATCTCTCAAATATCTTATCCTTTAAATGATGAGGGATTCCGATACCTGTATCTTTAACATAGAATTCAATGGTTTTATTATTAACGGCGTATCCAAAATTAATGGAACCGGTATGGGTAAACTTTAATGCATTATTTATCAAGTTGGTAAGTATCTGAGTGAGCTTTGTTGAATCGGTTTTAATATAACTGTCAGAATACGAAAGATCCTTATGGCATAAGAGCGTAATTTTTTTCTTTTCAGTTTCAGGTTTAAAAAATGTAAACAGACTATCTAACAGGTAATTAATACAGATATCATCCAGTCTGATCTCAATCTGGCCGGCCTCTATTCTGGCGATATCGATCAGTTCATCAATGATATTCAGCATCCGGTATCCGCTTTGCTGAATCACATCGATGTATTCTTTCTGTTGCTTATCTGAAGGTTTTGAATCCTTAAGCAGCTCTGTGAATCCGATGATTCCGTTCATCGGGGTTCTGATTTCATGACTCATGTTGGCGAGAAACGCTGTTTTCAGCCGGTCGCTTTCTTCTGCTCTTTCTTTGGCTTTTATCAGCTCCTGATTGATCTTTTGTATCCTTTCAAGACTTTCAATCAATTCTTCATTCTGCGCCATATATTTTATATTCAAAGCCTGATACTCTTCATTTTGTCTTTTTAATGTCTCTTCTGCGATCCTGCGTTCTGTGATATCAACATGGGTACCTGTCATCCTCACCGGATTACCCTGTTCATCGCGTTGGGAAACCTTTCCTCTGTCGTGAACCCAGACCCAGTGCCCATTCTTATGCCTCATACGAGCTTCTATCTCATAGAATTCAAGCTCACCCTTAAAATGCTTTTTTAAAAGTTCATCCGATTTTTTCAGGTCATCCGGATGGCATAAGTCCATCCATGTATTGATACTGACGGATTTCAGTTCATCAAGGGTATATCCGACTATTTCTGCCCAGCGCTCATCATATGTTGTTTCCCCGTTTTGGATATTCCAGTCCCATAAGCCGGCTTTTGTTCCTTCAAGAGCTAGTTTCAGGCGTTCTTCGCTTTCTCGAAGTGCTTTTTCTGCCAGTTTGCGATCTGTGATATCCCTGGCAAATGAAAAAGATACTTTTTTATTTCTGAATTCGATAAAATTGATGGCCACTTCAACAGGAAATGTCGTACTGTCTTTCCTTTTATGAATCGTTTCAATAATTGAATCTCTCTGTTCCCGGGTGTTTTTCCGATGTACGAGCCACCTGTTCTGGTCCAGATTCGGATCAATATCCCATATTTTCATGTGGGACAATTCATCAGGTGTATATCCAAGTGACTGGCATGCGTGGTCATTCACATAACGGATGTTACCTGCATCATCAACCTGAAAAATTCCTACCACCGATTTGTCAATCCCGAACTGGATCAGCCTTATTTGTTCTTCAGCCCTTTTAAGCTCACTGATATCAGTAACAATACCGATAATAGCCTGATCTTTATGATAAGTAATTAATTTTGTGTTTATGATGACATCAAGCCTGCTGCCGTTTTTACACTTTAATTTATATTCATATGAAGGTATATCCATACCGGAGAGATGCTTCCTGAAATTTTCCTTTAAAAGTTCGATATAGTCTTCATCAATCAAAGACAGAAAACTGAATTTCTCATCAAAAAACTCATCAATATTGTATCCGGTAAACTTTTCGCATATTTTATTTGCGTATACGACTCTTCCTTTCTGGTTGATGAAAATCATATTCGGAGATTCCTCGGCAAGGTCTCTGAATGACTCTTCGCTTTCCCTCAGAGCTGTTTCAACTGCTTTTCTTTCGGTGATATCGGTGTGACTTCCTACAAGTCCCACTATTGCACCATTTCTGTCTTTAATGGCATAAGCCCTTAGATAAACAATCCGTTTCTCTTTGTTCTTTCCGTACATTTCAACCTCCCCCCTCCAATGATGGCCTGACCTGATTCTTTCATATACCTGTCGCCCGGTTCCTTTATCAACAAAGAGATTTATATTTAATTCAGATCCGATATCCCCGAACAGATTGTCGAATGCCCTGTTCTGGTAAAAATGCTTCCCGTCAGGGGTTGCCATGCCTATTGCATTGGATGATGAGTCAACCGTGCTTTTAAACAGGAGAAGCGTTTCCTCCTGCTCTGTTCGATCTGTAATATCATCAAATGTTGTATAAACCTGACAGGGTTTCTTCTCTCCTTTCCTGAACTCAGGAACAGCATTGATGTTTATCCATCTGAGCTGGTTTAATCTCTGATTAAAAACCCCCATTACAACATCCTTAACCCTTTTTCCCGTTCCAAGAGCAATCATGGCCGGGTGTTCACTGCCCGGAAACGGAGAACCGTCCTCTTTTACTGCTTTCCATTTGTCTGAATCAGAATCCAGTCCAATCATTTGTTTCAGAGAAAGACCCAGAATCTTTTCTGCTGCCTGATTGGCTTCTATGATCTTACCCTTGTTATCCTGGTAAACCACACCAAGCTCCATCGTGTCGAACAAATCCTTGTATTTCTGATAATTGTTATCCATGGCTGTTGACTCAATATTCCGTTATACAGAAATTAAAACTGATATATGTAAGTTATGAAATTTTTTATGTTAAACCAAAACTCAAATGATGGTGTCACCCGATACTCATATCCTGACCAATAAGGCGCAAAAATGACATTACTTGTTCATATTCTGATCAAAACGGGTCAATCAATATCACTTTGCGATTATCATTAAAATCATTATTAAATAATCATTTCTTTAACATCTTCTAACTGTTATCTCTTCACTGGTTTCATGTTTGTTTAACATCCGGAAATACTATCTTTGAATGATCAATCAATTTATAAAAGATTTTGGATATGTTATTAAAAAGATACCTTATACTATCGCTTTCTATGATATTAAAGTTTTCTGTTGTCTTCTCAGCAGTTTATTATGTTGCGCCGGATGGGCTTGATTCTGATTCAGGAACACCGGACCATCCTTTTGCAACAATTCAGAGAGCGCAGGAATTTGTAAATGCAGGTGATACTGTATTTATCCGGGGAGGATATTACCACATCACCGAATCAAATATTTCCCATATTGAAAGAAACCTGTTTGCATGTATATCTTATCTTGACAAGAGCGGGTTGCCGGGTAAAAGGATCAACTACTGGGCCTTTCCGGGCGAAATACCGGTCTTTGATTTTTCAGATGTCAAACCCGCAGACCGAAGAGTTGTGGGTATCTATGTTACTGCAAACTGGATACATATCAAAGGACTGGAAATGACCGGGGTGCAGGTGACCATCAAAACGCATACTGAATCATACTGCATATACAGCTATGGGAGCAATAACATTTTTGAGCAGATCAATATGCATGATAACCAGGGTACCGGAATACGTCACTGGAAGGGCGGAAATAACCTTTTCCTTAACTGCGATGCCTGGCAGAATCATGATTATACTTCAGAGGACGGGAAAGGAGGGAATACCGACGGCTTTGGCTGCCATCCTGATGATGGTGATACCGGTAACATTTTCAGGGGATGCAGGGCATGGTTTAACAGTGACGACGGGTTTGATGTAATCGGTTCTGCCGAACCGGTGATCTTTGAAAATTGCCGGGCATTTTACAATGGTTATTCCACCGGTTTTTCCAGTCTGGGCGACGGGAATGGTTTCAAGGCGGGCGGGCATGCGGGTACTGCAGTTGAAAACCTTCCTGTTCCTATCCCACGGCACACCATACGGTTCTGCCTTGCTGTCAGGAACAAGGCAAATGGTTTCTATGCCAACCATCATATTGGCGGCAGCAACTGGTACAACAATAGCGCTTATATGAACGGGACCAACTTTAATATGTTAAACAGGCTGGCAGATAACATCACTGATGTACCGGGATATGATCACATCATGAGAAATAACCTTGCCTATAAGGGAGGCAGCAATATCCGGAACACAGACTATGCAGAATGCGATATCAGTCATAACAGTTTTGACCTTGACATGACCATCACAGATAATGATTTTTTAAGCCTGGATCAGGCACTGTTGACTGAGCCGCGTCAGCCGGACGGAGGATTACCGGAAAATGATTTTATGAAACCTGATCCTCACAGCCAGCTGATTGATAAAGGTGAGGATATTGGTTTTTCTTTTGCGGGTCTGGCGCCTGACCTGGGAGCATTTGAACAGGATTCAACAGTATTGAATGTAGTGTCATTCTCCAAAACCGGCGAAATCAGGATTTATCCTAATCCGGTTCATGATTATATGTATATAGATATTAAGAACCATAAACAAATCATGATCACAGATCTTCTTGGCAGAGAATTTTTCTTTGTAACTGACAAAAACCATATTGATGTTTCATCACTTGATAACAGCTTATATTTCCTGATCATTTTAACCGGAGATCAAAGAATCCTGACGCAAAAATTCATCAAAAGATAACCAGGCAATATATTACAGGTAAATAAGTTATTTTAATGCCCGGTTCAATATTATGCAAATGACCCGATCCGGTATAACAGATCATGCAGGTACCTTCAGCAAACAAACGGGATATTGTTTTATCCTGCTGGTGGCGGGCCTTTTGAGCTTTATTAATCTGCACTCACAACAGCTTAAAGTATATAACATCAATACCGGCAATTTCCCTGATATTTCTGCCAATTTTTCCCTGTATAATGAATATGGTGAATTTATTTATGACCTGCATGAAGAAGAGGTACGGGTAAAGGAAGATTCCCTGCAGAGAGAAATCATTGAATTTTATAATCCATCACGTCATCTGCTGCATACATCCATAGTAATGATGCTTGATATCTCAAGGTCAATGACAGGTGAACGTTTGCAGATCCTCAAACAGGCAGCAGCATTTTTTACAGACACCCTGCCTCTTGACATTACTGAAGTGGCCATAGCTACCTTCAATAACAACGTATACCTTAATTGTGATTTTACGCAGAAAACGAGCCGTTTGAGGCAGACGATCCAGATGATTCAGGCAAACGGAGAAACCAACTATAACAATGCATTTCTTTCACCGCATGCAGGTGCGATTGATATTGCCAGGCATGGATTCTATAAAAAGAAGATCATCATCTTTTTAACCGATGGCCTTGCAAATGCCCATGTTGCGGAAATAATAAGCAAGGCGCAAAGTGAAAATATTTCAGTTTATTGTATCACTGTAAAGCTAAGAATGCCCTGGGTATTGAAAAAAATAGCCGAAGAGACCGGGGGGGAATGGTTTGAGGAAATCAATACCCTGGAGATGACAAAGAAGGTATACAGCCGGATATTCGAGCATGCACAATCATCAACATTTGGTTATATCAGATGGAGATCCGGTTATACCTGTCAGTCATCTGTCAACCTTCATCTTAACTTAAGAGGTACCTCTGTCAGTTTATGCTATAATATTCCTGAAGAAAAACGCGGAAGGCTTGAGTCCAGTGCATCTTCGCTGTATTTTTCAGATGTTGTCCCGGGAATAAGATCTGAGCTTACAACTTTGTTTGAAGTACATAAAATTCCCATTACCATACTGAAAATCCGGAATGAGAATCCTGAATTCTTTGGTTATAAACAAACGGATCTTCCGGTTAAAATTCCGGCTGACAGTTCCTTTCAAATTCAGTTATATTATATGCCGGCTGATTCGGGGATAAGAATGAACCAGTTTACCATATCCACCAAAGAATGCGGAGATTATCCGATACGTGCCTTCGGGGGAGTTGAGAACAGGATTCAGTTGATATACCCTGAAGGTGGTGAAGAATTTGTTCCGGGCATGGATACCATAATCAGCTGGGGTGGTGTTGAGGAAAGCACCAATATCCTTTTATCCGTTAAAAACGAATCTGCTGAAAAAAAGTGGTTGCCAATCAGCGAAAGCACTGGCACACGATATTCCTGGACAGTGCCCGGAGACACCGGTACAAAATTCAGGGTAAAAGCTTCTGCTTTGGCAGAGCTCAATAAAAACAGTGATCTGCTGATAAGGACCAGAATCAGTAATGCTGCCAGACCATTGTTCTCTGCGAATTACAGTCCCGACGGAAATGAAATATATACCTGCGATTCGTCCGGGGTCATTAAAGTCTGGAAAGAAAGCAACGGGCAACTGATCAAAACCCTGGACCGCCGCAGCCCGGGATATGTCTTGTACAGCCCGGATAACGACAGGATCGTCTCATTGTCCGGTTCAGGGATCAGTATATTTACAAACCGGGCAGGAATGTACATTGGCCATGTGGGCTCCCCGCAAAAAAAGTTATTTACATCTGTTATTTCATACAACGGAAAGGAATACTATTCCACTGCCACACAAGAGTTTTATTCGGTAACACCTGCTCACTGGAAAACCGGTAAAAATACAGGGATATGGGATCCACTGCAAAAAACCTATTTAAGCCTGCCGTCAAAAAAAAAATATACTGAAGCGGCATTCAGTACAAGTCGTCTTTATGCCATCACGCTGCTGAATTATCAACTGCATATATGGAATACAATAAAAGCGAAGAAAATCAGGAAATTTGAACTTTCTCCGAATTTCACCTCAGCCATTTTCAATCCTGCAAAAAATATCATTTCTATCAACAACCCAAACAGTATAATGATATATGATCTTGATAAAAACAAAAACCTGCTGAGAATTACAGGAGAAGAATATATCCGTTTCAGTCCAAGGGGCAATTATATTGTTACACGCATGGATGGGGTTACCAAACTCAGGTGCATTGCTGATGCCACCCTGTTAAAAATTATTGATGCTCCGTTATTTATCAAATTCACTGCTGACGAAAAGCATTTACTATATGCCTCACATGATTCTGTTTATATCTTTAATTTACAGGAAAAAAGAATACACTTTAAAAGGTTTGCACCTGATCTTGCCGATGCTTCGCTGAACTCATCAGCAGATAAAATCTTGTTGCATACATCAGATAAAATCGAAATCATTGACAGGTTTA
Source organism: Bacteroidales bacterium (assembly GCA_016933335.1). GTDB lineage: Bacteria > Bacteroidota > Bacteroidia > Bacteroidales > UBA10428 > JAFGPL01. Next base: position 12,523 of record JAFGBD010000002.1, read on the forward strand.
CCAACAAAACACTATTTGATGCATCATTCAGGAAGAACGAATTTCGTTTGTTTGTTTTCAGTCCACAGGATGAAAACATTTTGTCTTTAACAGATGATCATGAAGCAGTGGTCTGGAAACCACATATCAGATTAACAGAAGATTCATCAGGTTTCTTTACCATCCTTTCACCAAAACCATTGATAAAAGATGCCGTTTCATTCGGCGAACATGATCTGGAGAAACCGGTTGAAATGATTGTTGATGATTACCTTGAGAATACCTGCAAATTTCCTGTCAGGATTGAGAATATAAAGATTGATGAAGACAAAAACCAGGAATTCGGCATTGTATCGGAGCTGCCCCCCTACTCCGTCGGTCCGTTTTCTGCAAGAGCCATTGAATTGCGGTTCATGCCAAAAGAAGAGGGATTGAGAGTTGCTTCCCTGACTGTTATTACACCCACCGATTCCTTTAAAACTGTCATGAAAGGTACCGGGAAAGCTCACAAATACGAAATTCCGTCAAGAATCATTGATTTTGGATCAATAGAACTTTTCAAGGAAAAAGACACCCTTGTTTCTGTCTTTAAGAACCTGACTGAGGATACCATCCGGATCACAGGTATTGAGAATACCGGTCCGGATACAGAACAATTCAGTTTACTGGCCAGCCGTTTGGCTGATGCTGTTCCTCCTCAGGATTATTTAAAATTATACCTGAAGTTTGCGCCAAAATACAGGGGACGAACAAGCGGTAATATAAAATTAATGCTGAATAACAGTAAAGACAACATAGATGTCAGTTTATTCGGGGAAGGAAAAGCGCCTGACAGAATATTTGTTTATGGAAAAACACTGGACAGCACTGATAGTATTGCGCTGGAAGCTGCCATCAAGTGTTATGATTTAAAAACACAGAGAAATACAGTTGATACAGTTACAGGCACAGATGGTGCGTTCTGCTTTTATCTCCGGCCCGAACGTTCATATGCCCTTGTCGGAGAAAAAGACGGGTATCTGTCATCGAGCGAAAACATTGATCTGGATAAACCAGTATTTCAAGATAGTATCAATCAGGATGTTTTTCTAACCGGAATTAAAGACAAAGCCATGGTTAAACTGAATAATATCTTTTTCGGGTTTGCCAAAGCCGACCTGCTTGAGACTTCATTCAGTGATTTAAACAGGATTCTCAATCTGCTCAAAGCAGAAGAAGATATCAGGATTGAAATTCACGGGCACACGGATCATATCGGCAGTAATGAAAGCAACAGGGATCTGGCCCGGAGAAGGGCTGCATCAGTTAAGAATTATCTGGTATTGAAGGGTATTGATGCAACACGCCTTAAAATTCTGTCATTCGGTGAATCTTATCCTGTTGCCACAAACGACACAGACGAAGGCAGGCAACTGAACCGGAGGGTAGAAATCAGGATCATCAGCAACAGGAAGTAATCTGTTTTTTTGTTACCGGTATCTTTCTTTTATTCAGGTATTGTTCAGTGCTGTATCATGCCGGTATTTTTTCAGGTACCTGCCGGTATAGCTGTCACTGTCACTGATCAGATCTTCCGGTTATGGGTTATGGGTTCCGGATCTCAGGATGATAATTCTATCTGAGATCATCATAACAGATTCTTTAATTCCTTCAGGTTATTGAGTATCATATCAGCTTCGGTAAAATCAGAGTTTATGGTCATTTCATTGGGTATCACAATACAATCCAGTCCTGCTCCCTTGGCTGATAATAATCCCCTGCGGGAGTCTTCCACCGCAAGGCACATTTCTTTACCCAGGTTTGTTCTTTTCCATCCTGTAAGATATGGTTCCGGATCCGGCTTATACATTTTATAATCTTCCGGGGTTATCACAAAATCGATATATTTCAAAATTTTCGTTCTTTTATGCATCGCATAGAAATGTCCGGGCTTAGAGCTGGTGACAATACCCATCATTTTGTTTCCGCAAAATGCTTCAAGGATTTCAGTCACCTCGTCAATCAGTATGTTTTCAGTCTGTAGGTAGTGCATGTAAAGATCATCTCTTTCCGCCTTCAGCCTGAATATAGTTTTCTCATCAAATCCACGCTCTTTCAAAAGGTGCCATGGACCAACAGACTTCACCAGGATAACCTCTTTAAACATCTGTCTTGTAAAATCAATTCCGACTTTTTTCAAAATCACCCTGGCTGCCTTATAAAAATATTTTTCAGTATCAACCAGCACTCCATCGTTGTCCCATAAAATTGCTTTTTTTGATTTCAGATCATGCATATGAACAGGGATTAGCTATAATGAAGCTTTTTATGAAATTCAGACCTGCTGTATGGAAAAAGAGAAATCTAATACAATATGGGCATTACCTTGGGTTCGCCAAGCAACACATCAGGTCTGTTCTTTTTAATTTCTGCAATGGCATCATCGATCTGTTTCAATGTGCATGGTGTAGTGGCAATGGAGAAAACCGCATACTCCTTGATATGCCTGTTATGACTCACGGTATCAATGTTGATGTGCTGATTTCCGATTGATGTGGTAACCAGGCCGGTAATCCCTGGTATGTCTACTGTTTTAAAGACAATCAGGTAAGGAAAGACAAAATGCTTTGCGTCAATAAAGTCATAATTGGTCTGTTCGATATGGTATTTCATTTTTTCAGCATATCTGGCAATGAAAACAATATCGGCGACAATCGAACTGGCTGTCTCAAGCGAACCTGCACCACTGCCGACCAGAATGTGTCTCCCGGAATACTTATTGATCAGCCTGACTGCATTGGTGGCTCCGTTAACACTGCTCAGAAAATTATCATTTTTGACCATCATTGGCTTTACAGCAGCATATATTTTACCGTTCTCTCTCTTGGCATAGCAGACCAGCTTTATTTTACAGTTTATTTCTTCAGCAAAATCAATATCCTCTCTCTTAATGTTTTCAACCCCTATGGGAGACAATTGTTCAAGTGTGATGTCAATTCCGAAAGCAAGTTTTGCAAGCAGGATTAATTTATGGGAAGCATCGTAACCGTTTATATCCAGGGTTGGATCAGCCTCTGCGTACCCACCTTCCTGTGCCAGTTTCAGGGCTTCCTTAAATTCAAGTTTTTCATTCTGCATCATTGATAAGATGTAATTACTTGTGCCATTCAAGATCCCGGATACCGAAATGATGCTGTCACCTGTAAAACTCTCCTTGATTGTTTTAATGACTGGAATGGCAGCACATACTGCGGCTTCAAAACCAATACTTACCTTGTTCTTTCTGGCAGCTTCAAATATTCCTTTACCCCGAAGTGCCAGAAGTGCCTTATTGGCTGTGACAAGATGTTTCCCGGCATCGCATATCCTGACAGCAGTGTCGTAAATGAAATCATTGCTTCCGCCAATGGTTTCAACAATAAGGTCGATATCATCCGAGTGAATGATCTCATCGATGTATTTACCTGCCTCCTCTGCAGTAAGATCTTTACCTCCTCCGCAAAACAGATCCAATGGTATGTTATTCTTTCCTGAAGCCGTTTTTGGTCTTAATTCAACAATTCTTTTTAATTGAATGGTGTGCCGGGCTCTTTGAGAAAGCTCTTTATTCATCTCAAGCAGAATCCTGGCAACCCCGCTGCCAACTATTCCGCATCCAAAAATGGCTATATTATATGATTTCATAAGTTATTGATCGTTAAAATTTGTGCAGCAATTTAGTAAAAAAATGCAGTAACCTGGTGCTTGTTGCATAAAAATAGAAGTCATATTCATTCAACCGGGATCCTTCAATCAGCTGATTGAACAGTCTGTAAGTATAATACCCATACCTGTTTTATAATATCAAAACTATTTCCTGGTGTAACAATATCTGCCGCTAGCTAGTATATGATACAATTTTCAATATATTTGAAACAATAAACCCTATTATTCAGGACTGGTGGATAAATATACCATACAGGATTTTATCAGTGACCTTAAAAAGGACAGCAGAAAGCTGTTTGAATTTATCTACAGTACCTATTATCCATCTGTAAGAGCGCTTGTAATAAAATTCAAGGGCAGCGAGCAGGATGCCAAAGATGTGTTTCAGGATGCGGTGATGGTAATTATCAGGAATTTAAATGAAAAAAAGCTTAAACCGAGTGATACCATGTTCCGGACATATCTTCTTGCAATTTGCAGACATATCTGGTACAATCAGCTGCGATTGCCTGAGGAAGATACACTTAATGAAGCTGATCTGGCTGAAGATTATCGGTTTGATGAAGAGATGATGCAATCTGTTGATGAGAGCATTGAAAAACAGATATTTCAAAAAAATTTTAAAAAGCTCGATGAAACCTGTCAGAAAATTCTGAAATATCATTTAAAAAAAATGCCCGACAAAAAAATTGCAAGGAAGGTTAAAATAAATGATGTTAATTACCTGAAGAAAAGAAAGCATCTTTGTAAAGAAAAGCTGATCAAAATGATCAAAGAAGACCCGAAGTACAAATTATACCTGAAAGACAAAAATATCTGAGAGGGTTTAATCTTATTTCTCTTTTCATAAGCATTACTCTTTTCCATGTCTTCTGTGTTTCATAAAAAATGCGAATAAGATTACGGCCAAACCGGCAAATAGCACGATGTAAAAGTATCTTTTCAGCGGACTGCGAAGCGGTGATGTGTCACCGATGCACTGGTAAGGCGACCAGTAAAACGGATGAGATAACAGCTGTGGCTGATCAGACAGGAAATCAAGTTTTGCTTTCTGAAGTGCAACATCTTTTTGAAATCCTTTTTTCAGGTATTTGTAAAATTCAACGATCAGGTCCACACTTACCCTGTCTTCAACTTCCCAAAGGGTCATGACAAGACTGGGGCAGCCCGCGTATGAAAATCCCCTTGCCAGGCTTATCACACCTTCACCCCGCTTCAAAAGTCCCTCACCGCTGCTGCACGAACTTAACACAACCATACGGGCCCTAAGACTGAGGTTGTATATTTCGTGTGTATTCAGCATATTATCCTCTGTGCTGTCTGTGGTGGCAGTAAAAACCAGCTTTGAATACATCGGATTCTGGTTGTCAATGACGGTATGCATGGCCAGGTGTAAAATGTTATAATCCCCTGCATATTCCTTAAATGCCAGTTCAGTGGCGTCCTCATCCACCAGCACTTTACCCCTGAACAGCCTGGTGATTTGTTTAACTTCTTCGCGGGCACCAGGGATGGGAGTCAGGTTTTTCCGGTAATTATTTCGTGGCAATCCCCTGAGTGTATTGATATCTTCTCCGTCATAAGAGGGTGCAAAAGCAAGTAATCCGCCGGAGCTCTTTTCTCCTGCAACAGTCTGGTGCAAAAAGAGTGTGGTTGATGAATGAGCATAGGATACAGCATATTCTTTTAGAAGAAGGGGAAGGTCTTTGTAATCCGGGTGTCCTCCAGGGATCTGTCCGGCATCCGTTATCAGCGCTTCAAAAGGAATCATGGAAAGTGCACCATCAGGAATGATGATTAACCTTTTACTCTCAATATTTGCAGCCAGCGGCTCTACCAGGTATTTATACATACTTAAGGCGGAAAAAACAAACTGGTTGAATTTTTTTTCATCATGCCTTGTCGGATCAACATATCCAATGGATTCAAGCATTGAATCGTATGTACCATAAAACACAGAATCCAGAGGCTGGGCCGATATATCAAAACCGTTCTTACTGATCAGAAAAGTGTACAGCATTGAACCGGTCAGAGCATATTCCAGAACAGATGTTTTCCTCTGAATCCTGTTTTGTATTTCCCCGATGGTAACCATTCCCTTCTGGTATTTCAGGGCATAATACTCAGGATAATTGTTTTCGAACGCTGAAATCAGATCGTCATAAGACTCTTTGATACTGAATAATTTTCTCTCCCAGAGATCGATCTTAAGACTGTCCGGCCTGTCTCTTTTTCTTTCCTCGTAAATTTGTTCGCTGTAAAATGCAATGTCTCTTACCAGATCACTTTCCTGTTTTAACATGGAACCGGGAATACCTCCGAAATTTTTTGCGCCGACATCGCGAAGGGCCGATAATAATACCGATGCCTTGCTTTTTTCGGAATAGTCAAAAACTAAATGTTTGTAACGGTCATCCCCTGTGGTTTCAAACATCTCATATGCTGCATCAATTGCCTCATCATACGTAATTCTTTCATTTTCATTCAGATAAAGTTTGCTCTTTTCATCCTGGTAACCCGATCTGATTTCGTCAATGAGTTTCAGGGCAAGATCGTAGGTTTCGACTGAGGCCTGCATATCAGGCATATCACGGGAATGTTGAAAGTATTTCTTAAAAGCACCTGCCTTGCTCTTCAGGCATTTCAACAGGTGTATTTTTGAAATTGTCCCGGAGGTGCCGGGATTGGCATAGACCGATAAATCATTGAAATCATTGAACAACGAGCAGACGGCCCTTTGATAATAATGCAGGGCTGAATCGTACGCTGCCTTTGCTTCATAATACTGCCCGAACAGATTATAAATATTGGATGTGGTGGGATTTTTCTCGTATTTATTCTTCATTGCATGCCTCAATGCTTCCTTGTTAAGCCGGAACGATTTTTCGAAAAACTGGTTATTCAGGCACAATTCTGCATAATTATTATATATGAGGGCAAGTGCAAGCGGCTGGCTGATATGTTGTTCATGGTAAGCGCTGATTGCCTTTTTATAATAGTATTCTCCCTTTTGAAAATTCCCTGTATGTAAATATATGTTACCGAGGTTGCCATATATCAAATGAAGAAAATCCGGATTATATTCAAGTGCCAGTTTCTCGGCTTGCATGAAATGTTCTATTCCTTCCCGGTATTCTTTCAAATCTTTGTTAATATTTGCAAGAATGTTATAAAGATTGATCGTCCTTTTCCTGGTTTCGCTGTCATCAAAAGTGAGCATGATTTTTAAAGCCATTTCCTCCGTCATTTTTGCCCTGGTATAATCGCCCAAACTACTGTAGACGATCCCTTTGTTGACCAGAGTGCCTCCCAGCTCCCTGGCATACTTTTCAGGATTGAGGCGGAGATGCTCCTCAGCCTTGTCAAAAAAATGCATGGCTTCGCCGTATCTCCAGTGTCTCAGAAAAACTGCCCCCAGGTTGATATATGTAATGCCTATCTTGCGGTGGCCTTTTTCATAGATGCTTTCATAGATATCCAGTGATTTATTAAGGTATTTTTCAGCCATATCGAAATTCCCGGCATCATAATAATCAAGTCCCGTATAAGTGTATGACTGCGCTGAATCAGCCAGTATCTTCTGCTGAACGGAATCAGCCGGCAGGTCCTGTTTAGGTTCTGCAAGCAAAAGATTTGCTGCCAAAAACAAAAAAACTGCAGTCAGCAATAAGCCGTATAACCTCTGTAAAAATGACATTATTTCTTTCTTAGTACGATCACCTGTTTTTCAGCAGGCAAGTTAAGATTTTTCATGGCAATGTGCAATTCATTTTTTATAGGATGGCAAAAAAATGACTCTTATATTCAATTGATAATGAATGCTTTGAAATTTTTTTCGTCAAAAAAATGAAAAGAAAGGGTAACCTTTTGCATGTTCATGTTATTAATCATATGAAGCATATGCCGAAAAGCTGGAGTGTCATCTTAATAAAAGACACCAATAAAAAAGAGTAGGCTCATTTAAATAATAGTTGCAATGAAAAACTTAACCAACGTAAAAAAGAGTTCAATGACAACAAATGTATTAAAGTTTCAGGGCTTTGAAAGACTGACCAGGTATGAATTGGGCAAAATCAGAGGAGGTGATGAAGGTCAGAATGAGCCGATTATATATCCGGAATAATTGACGTCAGAAACAGATAAACATAAATCTGCCGGGCAGGATAAAAGATTTTTTTATCAGATAAAAATATCAACAAATGAATTCCAGCTAAAACATCTGTTTTGAAAGCTTTGGTTCTTTTTCTTCACGAAAACTAAAACCCGGAAATCAAACCGGGGAGGATGTTTTTTGAAGTAAATGACTCTGATGCCAAAGGATGACATTTAATTGAATATGATTTACCGGCATATGATGGCATTCAGATATCGATATGGATGGGATTTTATCAAAAAGTTGCAGATACGGAATAAATAAACAATAATTATACCGGCATACAAGAGTTATAAATCAACAATGACAACACAATTCTATATATATCTCAGCACAATTATTATTATGCTTTATCACAACACAATTAATCCTTTTTTAACAATTTTGAAAATTATTAATTAAATAAGTTATGAAAAGTCAAATCAATTATCCGGAGTTTATCGAGCGTTATCTCGATGGTGAAATGACCGGTCAGGAACTCATCTGGTTTGAAAAAGAGCTCGATTCAAATGAATGGCTTCAAAAAGAGTTAAGACTCAGAAAGAAAGTAAACCAGGCCATTCAGGATGAAGATTACCTGAAGTTCAGTAATGAACTTGAAGATGCCTATGCATCATACATGAATGAAAGTAACAATGCTTCGGGCGGGAAAAGAAAAATCATTGTTGCAGGATCTGTATTTGCCACCGTGCTGGTTGCAGTTATTTTAATACTCAGCCTTACCGGTAAACAATACACCAATGAGCAGTTGTTCCAAAGATATTATAATCCTTATGAATCTCATATAACCTTCAGATCTGCTGATAATGATATAAATACTGATCTTGTCCTTGCCATGCAGTTTTATGAAAACAAAAATTACAATGAGGCACTGAAATTATTTGAAAGCATCTTGCAGGCCGATCCGACACGTATCGGGCTGAACTTTTATTCAGGTATTTCTCAGATGGAAATAAAAGAATATGATCAGGCCGGTAAATCATTCAATAAAGTTGTTGAAGACAGGTATAATATGTACTTCGAACAGGCCGAGTGGTATTTAAGCTTATGCTACATTATTACCAATCAGAATGATAAGGCAGCCCGGCTTCTTGAAAAGATCAAAAGCGATCATGGATTCTATCATAAGGAAGCCAGGAAACTGTTGAGAAAGTTAGGATAGGACTTTTGGGTTTTGATACAGGAAAAGAATCATTTTTAGCCAGATGATTAAAGCTGTAAGCAGAATAAGAGCAGGTCCTTTTTTAGCCAGGTTTAACGTAAGATTATGAATTTTTCTGCGTTGGCTCCGTATTCCATCTAATCACAGCTGATCAATATTTATTTGAAACAATATCTGTAAACAAAACATTGCAATGATAATCTCAAACTTCACAAAATGGATATCAAGTTTCTTTTCATCTCTTGGAAATGGAATCAGCGAATCTCAAAATGAGCTGGATGAAGATTTCACTTATAAAAAACTTCTTGAGAAAGTTGAGAAACTTGAACAACTGATGACAGAAGAATCAACAAAGACCGAGCGTCTGAAAAGATCCTTTCTGAATAATATATACCATGAAATCAGAACCCCGATGAACTCGATCGTGGGATTTACCGAACTTCTCAAACAGAATGGATTAAGTGAATATAAAAAAGAGCTGTATGTAAACAAAATCAGGCAAAGCAGTGAGGATTTTCTGAGATTGATTGACCTGCTGCTTGATGCATCTTTAATTGAATCGGGTAACCTTGAACTTAAAAACAAACCGTTCTGTTTGGAACAGATGGTTGATGAGCTTCACTCATACTACACCATTCAGAAACATATTCTGGACAAGAGTGATATTGCCCTTCTCAAGAACAAGGATCATTATTATCCCGAACTTCATATCAGATCAGACCAGGACTGTCTGTATAAAATACTGTCTAACCTGCTGGATAATGCATTCAAATTTACGCATAAAGGAGTAATAGAGTTTGGCTTTAAGGTGCTCAGTCCAACCCAGATAATGTTCTTTGTAAAAGATTCCGGCATTGGTATTGACCTGACACAGGCTGCTGAATTATTTCAGAAATTCAGCAAAACCGACTATTACACCGGCAGAGATAACCGGGGTTTGGGACTGGGACTGTCTATTGCAAAGGGGCTCACCGACCTGATGGGTGGAAAAATCTGGGTTGAAAGCAACCACTTTGGAGGTTCCACATTTAAATTTACCATCCCCTTTGAAATGGTTCATATTACCGGACAAAAAGATACAGATACTGAAAAACAGAGGCTTACAAAGATGCTATATATGCTATTGTAAATGATCAGTCATTTTTTTTTTGCTTCTTCCCAGATACTGTTCATCTCATTGAGCGTCATATCTCTAAGCTTCCTTCCTTTTTTCAGTGTTTTCTCCTCAAGGTACTCAAACCTTCTGATGAATTTCCTGTTTGTCTTTTCCAGAGCGGTCTCAGGATCAATATGATATAACCTGGCAGCATTGATCACAGAAAACAGCAAGTCACCAAATTCCTCTTCCATTTTGGATTTATCCATATGAACGACCTCTTTTCTGAATTCATTCAATTCCTCCTGGACTTTATCCCATATTTGTGAAGGTTCATCCCAGTCAAAACCTACTGCACTTACCTTGTCCTGTATCCTGTTAGCCTTGATCATGGCGGGCAGCGATTTTGGCACTCCTCCCAGAACCGAATGATTGCCTTCTTTTATTTTAAGCTCTTCCCAGTTCTTTTTCACCATTTCCGGACTGTCATGAACGTCGGTGCCGCCAAAAATGTGCGGGTGACGAAATATCAGTTTTTCAGAAATGGTATCCAGAACAGACTTGATATCAAAATCATTTGTTTCTGACCCGATTTTCGCATAAAATACAATATGAAGCATCAAATCACCAAGCTCATTTCTGATATTATATAGGTTTCTTTCGATGATGGCATCTGCCAGCTCATAAGTTTCCTCGATAGTAAGATTGCGCAACGTCTCAAATGTCTGTTCCCGGTCCCACGGACATTTTTCCCTCAGATTATCCATGATTTGAAGCAATCTCCCAAATGCTTCCAGTTTTTCTTTCATGCGATGATTTTCCATTTTTATTTTCTGTCTTGTTCAGCCATAAAACTTAATACGAACAGCCGAACCTGTTGAAAGGTTTAATAAATCAGCAGCATTGCCGTTATTAATTGCTATCTCAAGAAAACCAATAGAATTAAACAGCACCAGCAGATCTCCAACTGATGATTCAGAGTAATATTTATTGATTTTGCTCACACGATAATGGTTGCTTTGAATATAGATGTCAAATTTTCTTTTCCTTCCGATTTTATCAAATAATGCTTTGTTGATATTGGTAATTGCATTCCTGAATGAATCGATATATACAATAGTACCGTTAATGACCGACTCGTCTATTGTTGGCAGCATAGGAACCTGACGCTTCAGGTTAATGTGTTTCTTACCAAGCTCTTTAAGTGGCCTGCCTTTTGCAAGCTCACAGGCTGTCCTGGCAAAAATGTCAATATCGGTGGCTGCTGCGTTACCCTTCATTTTTTCAGGGAGGACAACTGCCTCATCAGGATCCTTTTCAATGATTAACGTGATTAAGCCGTTGTCGCAGGCAATAAAATACTGGTTCATTGCCCTGACTGCAATATGGGGTTTATCCGGACTATGTTCACTGTTTACTGCAATAATGTGTATCGTCCCCTCAGGAAAGTCACTGTAGCTGTACCTGACAACATAAGCGGCCTGGGAAATACTGAATGATTGAATACTGTGAGAGATGTCGATGATTGTAATATCAGGACAAAGACAAAGTATCTTTCCCTTAATGGACCCAACATAATAATCGTTATTCTTCCAGTCGCTGGTTAAAGTGATGATTGGCATTTGGTAACACACATTTGTAATTTTCCAATCTGTATGGAATAATGAAAAAAATAAACTTATTTTGTAGGTTTCAAAAGTAAGCAATATTCCCCAATTTCTATGATCGAAAAAACAATATATTTGGAAGGTATCGAACCGGTAACCATCTATGGCATTAACAATGCCAACCTGGATAAAATCAAATTATACTTCCCTAAAATCAAGATCGTAGCAAGAGGAGCAGAAATCAAAGCGATTGGAGATTCAAAAGAGATCATGGAATTTGAAGAAAAAATCGAATCAATCATCGATCATATACAAAGGAAAAACGCTATTTCAGATGATGACCTGGAACATATCATACTGTCCATAGAGACACCTGTTGCCGACAGTTATGATAAAGAAGAGGATGTCCTTATTTATGGTAATCACGGGAAAGCCATCAGGGCAAAGACCATTAATCAAAGAAAGCTGGTCAAAGAATATAAGGATAATGACCTTCTTTTCGCCATAGGCCCTGCAGGTACAGGCAAAACCTACACTGCAATTGCACTTGCAGTCAGATCCTTACGCAATAAAGAGATACAGCGAATCATATTAACCCGTCCAGCTGTTGAAGCAGGTGAGAATCTTGGTTTCTTACCCGGGGATCTTAAAGAAAAAATGGATCCGTATCTGCAACCGTTATATGATGCACTGGGTGACATGATCCCTCCGAAAAAGCTTCAAACCTATATTGAGGAAGGGATCATTGAAATTGCACCTCTGGCGTTCATGCGGGGAAGAACACTTGGTAATGCCGTGGTCATACTGGATGAGGGACAGAATACCTCTGTCAAACAACTGAAGATGTTTCTTACCCGTATGGGAAAAAACTCGAAATTCATCATTACCGGTGATATCACCCAGATTGATTTACCTGAAAGAACCGGCAGCGGTCTGGTAAAGGCCCTGCATATCCTGAATAACATCCATGGCATCAGTATGATCGAATTCGATACGCGCGATATCATCAGGCATCGCCTTGTAAAATATATCGTCAATGCCTATGAAGAAAATCATGAATGAGCGTATTTCAGACAGCATGATTCTTGACCGGGTGAACATCAATTTATCCTGAATAATACTTTTGATGAATCAGTCATTTCATCAACAAACAATTAAAAAAAAAGTCAATATGGTTGCCACAATTACAAAAACCAATTTTAATTTTCAAAAACAAAAAAGTCTTTACAAGGGTAAAGTCAGAGATGTATATAATATTGCTGACCGGTTGTTGATCATGATTGTAACAGACCGTATTTCGGCCTTCGACGTTGTTTTACCAAAAGGTATTCCTTATAAAGGACAGGTGCTAAACCAGATAGCCTCAAAATTCCTGGATGCCACTTCAGATATCGTTCCTAACTGGAAGATTGCCTCTCCTGATCCTATGGTAACAGTCGGACATAAAGCTGACCCACTTAAAGTTGAAATGGTTATCAGGGGCTATCTTGCAGGCCATGCATGGAGGGAATATTCATCAGGAAGGAGGATACTTTGCGGTGTGTCACTGCCGGAAGGGATGATCGAAAACCAGAAATTCAAAGCCCCCATTATCACTCCAACCACCAAAGCTTCAGAAGGTCATGATGAGGATATATCAAGGGAAGAAATCATTAAAGCAGGTATAGTTTCCGGGAAAGACTATGATTTGCTGGAAGACTATACTTACAGGTTATTTGAAAAGGGTACAGCTATGGCTTCAGAGAAAGGTCTTATTCTTGTGGATACAAAATATGAATTTGGTAAAAAAGACGGGCAGATATACCTGATAGACGAAATTCATACACCGGATTCTTCAAGATATTTTTATGCAGCCGGATACGAAAAAAGACTTTCCAGAGGTGAGCCTCAGAAACAGCTGTCAAAGGAATTTGTCCGTCAATGGCTGATCGAACGTGATTTTCAGGGAAAAAGCGGACAGGTGATGCCTGATATGCCGGATGAATTCATAGAACAAATCTCAGAAAGGTACATTGAGTTGTTTGAAAAGATTACCGGTGACAGATTCATTAAAGAAGATACTGCCGATATTTTAAACAGAATTGAAGAGAACATAAAAGGATTTCTTTCGTCATATTAACTAAAGCTTTTCCGGATCCTGATCCCGTCCTCTCTGTTATGTTATCAGCAAGCAGTATTTTGTTTTTACACTTTACTTTCTTACTTTTGCTGTGCTTAAATTGTTTATTTATCAACTGAAAATCAAATCAATAGATTGAAGAATAGCATTTTTATCTTCTCTTTTATGCTGGTTACTGCTTTTTCAGCAGCACAGGAGCAACCTGTACAAATCAGAAAATCAACAGAAAAGGTAATCATCAACGGGGAGGTATTTTATCTCCACACCGTACAGCAGGGCCAGACTGTTTATTCAATCAGCAGGGCATATAATGTAACATTACAGGATATTGCCAGTGAAAATCCGGGACTTGTTCTGGAACAGGTTCGTCCAGGCATGATGTTGAAAATTCCTGTTCTTACAAAAACAGAAACACTGGAGGCGTCTTATTACGGACTGGATAAGGATGATTTCTTATATCACACGGTGCGGCAGGGAGAAAATGCATATTTTCTTTCAAAAAAATACAATGTCTCACTTGATATTATTTACAGATATAATCCAGGAACCTCAACAGGTGTGCAGATAGACCAGATTATTAAAATACCTAAAAAGAAAGTATTAAAGAAGTTAGCTGAAAAGGAAGCTGATGAAGAAAAGTTCCTCTATTACCAGGTAAAAAAAAGTGACACGTTATATACCCTGGCGAAATTATATGGCGTCACTGTTGCTGACATTATTGACAGCAATCCTGATTTGCGCTGGGGATTAAAAGCCGGTGAATTTATAAAAATACCAAGAGTATCTCAAATATTATCAGACACCCTTCAGGTTGCTGCTGACACCCTGCCTGCAGATACGCTCATCCGACAGTTAACTTGTGAAGAATGCGATTCCATTTGCAGGAACACCAGAATTGAGTCAATTAACATCGCATTGCTTTTACCTTTTTTCTCGGGTCACACGGTGGACCTTAAAAATACATTGGAGGATACCGCCGGCCTGTCGGATGATGCCTTTCTCATGTCGCTGATCCGAAAACAATCCTCCATTAAGGGAGAATATTATTTTGAGTTTTATGAGGGTGTTTTGATGGCTCTTGACTCTTTAAGAAATGCAGGTTTTAAAGTAACCCTGTTTGTTTACGATACTGAAAGGGATACCAATACAGTCAAAAGATTACTTGTTAAACTTGAATCAGATATGCCGGATCTGATCATAGGCCCTGTATTTCCTGAAACATTCAGGCTTGTTGCAGACCATGCGGCAAAACATCAGGCAGGCATCATTTCTCCATTATATTCACGCATAGCTCAATTGTCCGGTTATAACAATGCTTTCCAGATAGTACCTTCAAAAGAAACAGAATTTGAAGGTATTGCCAGGTTTGCTTCCAGGCATTTGAACAGTAATTTAATACTCATTCATGATGCGGATACATCCGACCGAACAGAGATCGAATTACTGAAAAACACCCTTTTCACCCGTTTTGAAAATGACAGTATCTTTGATCAGGTTGTTTTCAAAGAGGTTAGATTCAACGACAGCCTCTTGTTAAATATCAGGCATACCCTTGTTCATGATAAAAAGAACCTTGTTATTGTACCATCAAACAATGAAGCTTATGTCAGTATTGTACTGTCAAATCTTGATGAAAATTTAAAGAATTACGATATAGAAGTCCTGGGAATGCCTTCATGGCTTGCTTTCAGGAATATAGATCTGGAGTATTTCCATAACCTGCAGGTGACCATAATGACCTCTTTTTTCATTGACTACGATGATATCGGTATCAGGCATTTTTTGAAAAAATGCATTCATGATCTCGGATATGAACCTCAGGAGTTGAAATCAAAAGGGTACAACCTCACCTTTCTTGGCCATGACATTGCTTTTTATTTCATAAAAGCCTTCCTCACATATGGCAAAGACTTCAGTAAATGCATTCAACACATGGATGTTATTCCTCTGTTGGGCAGATACTGTTTTGTTCAGAAATCTCACGAAAATGGTTTTGAGAACACACGCATTGATTATATAAGATATAATAAAGACTTCACTGTCAGGAAATTAATTCCCGAATCCCTGGTGAAAGAAAATATCAGTAAATATTCTCAGGTCCCCTGATATGATCTCAATGATTATAATAATAAACAAGCAGCAGAACAAGAATAACCAGGAATCCGACTGAAAACATCAGCTTTTTCTGTACCCTGCTGTTTTTCAGCAGGTCCTTCTTATGATCTACGATTTTATTTACTTTTCGCAATAACGAGTCAGGCGCATATTTACTCTTTATGAGATACTCTGTAGCACCCGATCTTATGGCCTTAACAGCGATTTCCACATCGGTTTGTGATGTTAAAAAAATAACATTGGTTTCAGGACACCTTTTTTTAATGGTTTTAAGAAAATTCAGACCTGAATTGGAAGGATCAGCATATTGATACTCAGATATCATAATATCTGGCTGAAGGTCGAGGTAATCCATGCATTCTCCGGGATCAGTAAATATAAGAATTTCTTTATAATCAGCAACTTCCAGATATTGCTGAATCAATTTACCATATATCGGGTTGCTGTCAATGATGAAAATTGTCGGGTTGTAAGCACTTTTCAAATCGGGCGGTTTTTTTCAACAAATTTAAAAATTAACCGCTTTATGATACCCTGCCCTGCTGGTCTATTTGATTAATTGCACAAATGCCTTTACGAACGTCAGGATTTCATCAATAACCGTCTCCATCCGGTTGTTTTGTCCGTTTATTATCGCAATATGGGAATTCTAACCAGATATCATGAAACACAGATGCAGCCTGATACCAGTAAATATCACCTGATTTCACGATGTTCACTGGCATTCACAAACAGAATATCCCCAATTTTGTCGTAACCGGTGAATAATTCCTGATTATGTTTGATCTGTTCTTCAACAAAACCAATAACGGTAAGGCCCGCCTCTGTGGATCTGGAATTGATGAGTGTTTTGGTACTGATGTTTTCGTCCTCCCTTATTATTTCAATATTCTTGGGTGATATCTGCAAACGGCCTGTCCTGATCAAATCAATCAGGTGATTCTTTGTATGTTCGAAATCATCATCCTTGCATAGTTCAAAAATCCTGATCTTTCCTTTTCTCCAGTCCGGATGACCAAGAATGATATAACTGAGCATGATCATCAGGTTTGCATTTTCAATATCGTAACTTTTTATCCAAACATGAATACCCTTCTTAAAATTAACCTGTCTTCTGGATGATCCTAAAACGCAGACATCCAGATTTCCGGCTTTGACAAGAGGAATGTTTTCAAAAATCTGTTTCAGGTTAACAGGCTTTTCCTTATCAAATTCAAATATCATCATATTGTTTTCCATACCTGAAATACCGGGCAGCTGAATAATCTGAGCAATGGCAGAGGTATAGGAGGGAGAAACCAGGGTGTCCATATATACTTTGCTTTTCTCCTCGTCAAGATCAAGAAGTTTATTTAACACCTCCTTTGATTTATTGTAGGTGGATTTGGAATAATAATCAAATATCAGATGTATATATGTACCGAAACCATGTTTTTTCGAAATCCAGTCAAGCAGCTTCATCGCCTTATCCCGCTCAAATGATGCATCTGATATGCATACTGCGGAAGGCCTCCATTTATTCTCAGTGGTGGCTCTCTTGGATTTCTGCAAAAACACCTGTATCTGCCTGCTCAGCTGGAAAATGGCACCCTGAAAAATATCCTCCATACCTCCTCTTTCTTTATGCAGGCTTGATATGACCAGGTATAAAACCACCATGATTGAAATGGCTGCAATGGCATAGGGCGTGCTGATCTTAAACATCATCCAGACACATATCAGAAAACCAATCAGTGAAATGTACCACCGTGATCTGAAAACCGGTCTGTAAGAAGGATCAGCCCCGAAATGATAGAGAAAGGAAATGAGACAGATGGATCCGTAGGTGACCATAAAAAACATCGAAATAATCTGTGCCACAGCATTCACATCGCCTAATGCGACAAAAACAAGGGCTATCATGGAGGTTACAAGCGTAGCGTTAAATGGCTCCGCAGTTTCACCGCGGCCTCTGGCTAAAACCCGGTTGAGTTTTCCTGCAGGCAATGAATAGTCAGTACCAAGTGCCTGTAATGTTCGTGGCGCCACCAGAATTGAGCCTATTGCCGATGAAAGGGTTGATGCTGCAAGCCCCAGTGGTATGATAACCGGACCAAGCACTGCTATCTTGCTCATTATCAACTGGTCATTTAACAGATCCTCAGGACTTGCAGATACGGTCAGTTTATATGCAATAAATACATATATGATCATTCCTGTAATGGTGGCTGTAACTGTTCCGAACGGAATGGATCTGCCCGGATTTTTTAAATCCCCTGAAAGCCCAACACCTGCGGTCATTCCTGTAAATGCAGGGAAACATATGGCAAATACGGTAAAAAAGGATATATTCAGCATATCAGACCTTGAATGGTAGAAACTCACTTCATTGGCATCGGCATAGCCTGTTTTGCCGATAAAAAAAAGGAACAATGAAATAAAAAGAATCGTAACAACAATATAAAGTGTTTTAACCCCAAGACTGGCTCCCTTCCTTAAAATTAGATAAGCAAGAGCAATGGTCGCAGGAATACTGATAACCTGGCGTGGCAGCTCTATATCAAACCTGTTCCTGATAAAATCAAACAATGGTGTAAATGCCTCGGTAAAAGCAATGATATAAAATGCAACGCTGATGGCCTGTGAGAGATATAAAGATATTCCAATGGTTGCCCCGATATTCAAACCAAATGATCTGGATATGATGAAATATTCTCCCCCTCCCTCTACTTTCTGGTTTGTGGCTATCTCAGAAAGTGCCAGTGATGTCGGGATGGTAACAAGATGTCCTAAAGCAATCAATCCCAGAACTCCGGTGAATCCCAGGACGCCGACCGCAAAACCAAAACGCAGAAACAGAATGGCCCCCAGAATCGTGGATATGGCCGTAAAAAAAACGGGTGCGGTACGAAATGATTTAACCTTGTTCTGAACCTGATCCATAGCAATTGTATTATTTAATCATTTCTTCTCTTTTACCAATCAGTCCATATCAAAACTTCACTGACTCTCTGATGATTGTTTTCTGTTTAAGAACTCCTTTCTCTGATGCGATCATGCGAGAACAAAAATAATCAAATTGTCGGGTTTCCTTAAGAGAAATTAATGATACATGCAATAACAATTCATATAAGAACAGAATTTTTTATATTTGAGTTTTGTTAATAAGAGCTGAATGCAAAACAAAATTGTAATTCTCTGTACTCTTCTGTCCATATTTTTCTTAGCATATGGACAGGAGCCGGAAAAAGATACAACAGGTTATATTTCGGGCGATCTGGATTATAATCTGATCTATTCATCGTACAAGGGCAATAAGGATGAAGTTATCAGACTGCTTAAAGTGGGTGCAGATGTTAACGGTTCACTTGGTAATGATGTGACACCTTTGATGTATGCAACACAGGAAGGATACTTCGATATTGTTGAAATACTTGTTCTGAGTGGTGCGGAAATTAATAAAGTCCCGGATAACGGAATCACTCCCCTGATAAGCGCAGTAATTATCGACAGCCTTGAGATTGCGGAATTCCTGATAAGGAACGGGGCAGATGTTAACCTCGCCGGCCATCATAAAGCCACACCACTGATGCAGGCCATAGCAAACGGAAATTATCTGATGACCGATATGCTTCTGTACTATGGCGCAGATATAACAAAAAAAGACATTCATGGAACAGATGCATTGATGCTGGCCTCATTTCTAGGGCTGACAGATATTGCCAGCCTGTTAATTGATTACGGTGCCGATGTAAATTCCACAGATATTAAACAGCGCACACCTCTGCATCTTGCAGTACAAAATGGTTTTATAGAAGTGGTCGAACTGCTGATTGAAAAAAATGCGGAAACAGAAAGAACTGATATTGCAGGATATACGCCACTTGGGATTGCAGTCATGTATAATGATCTTGAGATGACAAGGTTCCTTGTATCAAAAGGAGCAAAGGCAAACCATAAAATCTCGTTTTCAAAAAATGCATTAACAATAGCCAGGGAAAACAAAAACGATTCTATTGTTGATTTTCTTCGTAATAATAATACCAGGCGGATTCCCTGGCCGGGTTTCAATCAGTTTATTACAGGTCCTGATTTGAACTGGAATTCAGACGATCTGCTGACAGGCATTCATTTCGGGATTTCTGACTGGAAATACCTGATTGACATTTTTGCGGAATATAAATTCCGGCCATCTGCGATTCCAGTTCTGGTTAAAGAAAGTGATAATGTCTCTTATCAGTTCAGGGAGAGAAGAGGGGCATATGCTGTTGGTGCAGATAAAAAATTCCTGGTTATCAGTGCACGCAATGGCATTAAATATGGTTTTATGCTGGGATGCAAAGAGACTGTAACCTTCGGGAGTTATCGCGGATCGTCCAGCACGCCTGTCACCCGGTGGCTTACCGTACCTCGGGCAGGAATATACATGAATTACAGATTCCTGAATGCCAAATTATACTATGAATACCTGAAACTGGATCTCTATCGGATAAACAATGCCAGGTTTAATTTTTCAATTTATTTTAACATTAACCGGAAAAAGAATACATATGCACCCAAATATATCAACTGGCTCTAGAATTGCCTTATTATTTAGTATGCTGGTCTTGCTGGTTTCAGGATTTATCATGTGTCTCTCAGGCTGCCAGGAGAAAATATTCACGGGAAGTGTCGATTGCAGCGAGTGTTATACAGATAAGCCTGACAGTGCCATTCTGTATATTGATGTAACGATAAATGACAAGTATCAGAAAGTTCCCCTGGTTCTGTTCAGAGAGGATTTCGAGAAAAACCTGGTGGACTATGTCGACACGACAGATATGGGAGAATATTGGATCTGGGTAGCCGCAGACCAGCAGTATTCAGTAAAAGTTGAATATGCATACAACTCCGATACCATCTATGTTATCGATGCAACCAAAGTAAAAATCAAAAGGGTCAGCGATGAATGTGATGAAGTCTGCTGGGTGGTTGTCAATGACAGAATAAATGCGAGACTAAAATATTAGATACAGGAACTGCACCATCATTAAAGATTGAAAAAATCAGGTTTCCCGCAGGATGTACCGGCTTACTTTATTGCAAAAGCTTTATGTTTATAGCCGAATTACCTACTTTATTATCTTTAAACCTGATCAGAATGTCATAAAAACCTGTTTTATTGCACACAAAATTCAGGTTATCGTAATACTTATCATTCAAAAAATTTGTCAGAACCAGCTTGTCAGCTTCCAGAAGTTCCAGTACAGCCTTACCGGCATAATTATCAATATGATTGATGATCTTAAAAAGATAAGACTCCCCTTTACTGAATTTCATGGTCATGAAATATTCATTCTCATAATCGATGTCACTGATTCGTTCAAGTTTGAATTCAATTTGTCGCAGAAAAATCTCCTTTTGGGCAGCAGCAAAAAACAAACTGCCATAAAGTATAGTTAATAATAATAACCATCTTTTTATTGACAGCATAATCTGTTTGTTTTAATTAGCCATGTTTAATTAATCGATCGTACATTATAATTTAAGATAATCAGTCTGAAGAAGGTTTCACAGACAGCCAGTCGAAATCAGTATCCAGTAAGATTAACTTTGACTGCTCTGATATACGTTTTAATGGTGACTTTGAAAGCAAGACTATGGTCTTTTCAATTTCAGACTTATAGCTTTCCCTGTTTAAACCTGTGCATTTTGTTTTGCCATTTCTGATATAGAAAAGAGCCTTGGCCTGTCTTTTTTCATCTTCGCTTTTAAGGGCTTCAATCAATGCTTCCAGCCTGGTCCATTCTCCATCCCGGGCTTCCCACCATTTTTCGGCTTCACTGGTGCTCAGGTCACGGATCATGTTCCTTTTCTCCATCTCAGAAGCATCATCAATCAATTTCCTGTTCCTGCTGTTGTTATAGAATTTCGGAAAATTAAATCTTATGTAATCAGTAAGGTAATCCGACTGAATATGCACCCCGGTAAATCCAAAATTCTGGAAAGTAAGTTCTTCCAGTAACCATCCTGCCCTGACGTCAATTCTGTCAATATCGTAATCAATGATCTGACCATGCCCGAAAAATCTCTCAGCCCCGGGATAGATCAGATCACCTGTATGGGTAAGCTTCTTGATTGTTTTGTCCTGCAGCATGGAAACAAGACCAGGGATACTTTCACCCTCCATGTTTTCCAGTTTTTCCTTGGCCTGGGAAACCACATACCAGTTATCTGACAGCAAATCATTTAACAGCCCGGTTATTTCCTTATCCTGGCCGTAAGCAGAATACATCATAAACGCCACAAGAATCATCATTACACTTGTTCTTTTCATGTTTGTAAATTATTCATTAATAATCAGATACAGTTAATTTACATAAAGTTAACAAAATAATTCAATGAAACCACGACTAAACTCCTTAAAATTTAAACATTTTCAAAAATAGATGTTAAAATCAGACAACCGGGCAACAGTGATGTAATGATTATCACATTCCCCTTCCATCGGAAAAAAACAGATCAATCACATTGAAAGTCTGTTTTCCGATATTAATAACGTCTGTGTACGCATCAGAATATATAATTCCTGCAGAAGTCTTGTATTTACCTTTATGCAGGCTCTTAAAGTGCTCTTGTTTAAGCGACTTCTCTATGGCAGCTAGCTGCTTGCGACTCTTTTTGAAATCACCGGCAGACAGGTTGGCTTCTTTTTTTTCAAGACCGCTTTTAAAAGTTTGTAACAATTCATCCACAAAAGAAAGCAGCCTGATAATGTTTTTTTCGATGTCCTTGTTAAATGTTATTTTTGAATCACTCTTACGTTGTAATGTATTCGACAGATTATTAATTGAATCTGCCAGACTCTCGATATTGCTGACCAGATTGAGCATTGATGAGATTTTCTCAGATCCCTCTGTACTGACACTTTCTTCAGAAATTCTGGTCAGATACGAAGCGATCTCCAGCTCCATTCTGTCGGATATATCTTCGCATTTCTTGATTTTCAGGTAATACTTATTGAACTTGTTATTTGTTTTGGCATCGAACAATTCCCGTGCATAAGCAAACATTTTAATAACCCTTTCCATATATACAATCATCTCATTTCTGGCTTGCACGAGAGCTATTTCACCGGTTGACAACAGGCCGGTATTGATATATTTCAGGGTAAATTCCTCATCATCCTCATTATACGGAATGATATATTTAACAGACATTTCCAGGAAAGGTACAAATCCAATTACAAGGAGGGTGTTAAGTATATTAAAGACTGTATGGTATAACGACATTGCCAGAAGCATGGATTCCCGCGATCTTCCAGCTGCCTGTCCAAGGGATATAATCGGCGAATCATAACCAAAAAGCTGTGTCATACTGCCTATTATTCTTAAAAACGGATAATAAAAAATCAATATGGAAGCCACCCCGATTACATTGAATATCGTATGCGCGACTGCTGCCCGTTTGGCAGATACGTTTGCCACAAGTGCTGCAAGGTTGGCAGTAATCGTTGTTCCGATGTTCATACCAAGAATCATTGCAGCTGCCATT
The DNA here is from genome assembly GCA_016933335.1 of Bacteroidales bacterium. Lineage (GTDB taxonomy): Bacteria > Bacteroidota > Bacteroidia > Bacteroidales > UBA10428 > JAFGPL01. The sequence continues at coordinate 35,950 of JAFGBD010000002.1, forward strand.
TCATAATTGATCCACCCGTTATGACAAAAAACAAGCGTTAAAGCCATCACGGCACTGGATGATTGAACAACCACGGTTAAAAACGTACCAATGAGAAGGTAGATCAGCACCGACCCAAAGCCGTAACTGGAAAAACCAGTGATATATTCAACAAGATGCGGACTGTTTTCAATATTGGGAGCTGAATCTTTAAGTAACTGCAAACCCATGAATATTATCGAAAAACCCACGATCATCTCACCAATTGAATTTCTTTTTTTAACCTTTGAAAACAAAAACGGAAGGGCAACAGCTATTAACGGAAGTGTAAATAAACTTATCTCAAACTTAAAACCAAATATCAATACAAGCCATGCAGTAACCGTGGTTCCGATGTTTGCACCCATTATTACGCCTATTGATTCAGTGAGACTCAACAGGCCTGCATTTACAAAGCTCACCAGCATAACAGTTGTGGCTGATGATGACTGTATTACTGCAGTAACAATGAATCCGGTGAGAATACCCATATATTTGTTAGATGTCATGGTGGACAGGATGCTTCGCATTTTTGTTCCTGCCACACGCTGGAGCGATTCACTCATCAGCTTCATACCAAAAAGAAATAATCCGAGTGAACCCAGCAGTTTTAATACATCAAACCAGTTATAAGTCATTTCTTTTATTTTATCTGAATATAAAGTTGATAAAACTAATATTTTTTTAATTATCAGAAAAGGCTGTTTTTCAGGACGTGAACATCAGATAACCGGATTCATGAATGCAAGAGCCGGGATTCAAGGTTTGAGATACCGGGTTTTTACCTTCTGACCATAATACAATTTCAGATTCATCAAAAGCCGTGAGATCTATTAAACAGCGCTTAATGAGTTCTGTCCTTTTTTAAGGTAAAAAAGTAACTTATTTTTGATAAATTTATATGGTAATTATTATAACAAATCATATATGGTAAAAATAAACTTTTATTATCTTTGGGCTGCCGTTACAATCAAAATCCCTGCAACTAATTAATATATAACATGTTATATCTATATTTGAAGTAAGTATTTATGAAATTTACACTTGGAATAACAACAAGCAGATATGCAGAAAAAAATACAGGAACTAACTGAGAAAATATACCGTGAGGGTATATCAAAGGGCAATGAGGAAGCTGAAGAAATTGTATCCAATGCCAGAAAAGAGGCGCAAAATATACTATCTGAGGCAAAAAAACAAGCAGATCAGGTTTTGAAAGATGCTAAAAAAAAATCCGAAGAGATCATTTCAAACGGCAAAGCCGAATTGAAGCTAAGTTCAAAGCAATTGTTGAATGCATTGAAACAGCAAATCACCGATCTGATCAACGGAGAAATTATTCAATCCGCTGTATCAGGTGCTTTTGATGATATTCAATTCATTAAGAAAATCATTGAACTGGCAGTTAATAACTGGAATGCCGGATCAGGCCAGTCACCGGAAATGACTGTTTTGATACCGGAAAAGGAAGAAAAGACGCTGGTCGGACATTTCAAAAAATCGGTTAAAGATTTACTTGATAAGGGTCTTCAAATAAAGGCTGATGCAAATATCAAATCAGGTTTTCAGATCAGCCCCAAAGACGGAGGTTATAAGATCAGTTTCACAGGCGATGATTTTACTAATTTTTTTAAGCAATATCTCAGGCCAAAGTTAGTTGAACTGTTGTTTGAAGATAAAAGTTAGCATGAGAAAAGAGTACCATTGTCTTATTGCAGGTTTGCCTGAGTTGCTTTTTGATGCTTCAAAATTAAGCTTTGCATTGCTGGAATTCAAATCTTACCTGAAAGAAGAACTCTCGAAAGAAGACTTCAACATCATTGCATCCCACTTCTGGAAATATGATAATCAAAACCTGCTTTTATTACTTGAAAAGAAAAAAGGAGAACTGAATCCGGCCGGTAACCTTGGCAAAGAAGATTTTGAGGTTATCTTTTCGCTTGTCAGGGATGATGCATTATCCGGTTTTGAAAAACAAATCCCGTCTTACTTTGAACAATTCATCTATGCTTACAGGAACGAGTCTCCACTGAATTCAATCAAAAGCTGGGAAAACCAAATCACCGATCTGTATTATGCTTATGTAACTGATTTGCAGAATGACTTTGTTAAAGAATGGTACAAATTTGAGATGGATCTTAATAACATACTGACTGCTTCACATTGTAAAAGATTTCAGATCGATATTGAGCCGGAACTCATTGGCCGCAGCGAACTCACTGATAAACTGGTTAAAAGCAGTGCCAGGGATTTCGGAATTGGTAATGAATTTCCAAAAATTGAACAAATACTGAGGGCAATTGATGAAACAGATCTGCTGGAAAAGGAAAAAAGAATCGATCTGATAAAATGGGAATTTCTCGATGAAAGAAGTTTCTTTTATTACTTTACAGTTGAAAGGATCTTTTCCTATCTTCTGAAGCTTGAAATGACATCCAGGTGGATTGGCCTTGATAAAAAAACAGGCGAAGAATTATTTAACAGGTTGTTAAAGGATCTGGAAGCCAGCCATGAGCTTCCGGAAGTATTCAGTTAAAAAAAGAACACAAAAATATGTCAACAAAAGGGAAAGTAAAAGGTATTATAGCAAACCTTGTTATCGTTGGTGCTGACGGACCTGTATCACAAAACGAAATTTGTTACATCCATTACAGGAATATTCAGTTAATGGCGGAAGTTATCAAGGTTGTTGGTAATGATGCTTATGTGCAGGTTTTTGAAAGCACCAGGGAACTTAAAATCGGAGATGATGTCTCTTTTACGGGCCGGATGCTTGAAGTTACACTTGGGCCTGGAATATTATCTAAAAACTATGACGGGCTTCAGAACGATCTGAATAAGATGGAAGGTGTGTTCCTTAAACGTGGTGAATATACCAATCCTCTGGATGAAGAAAAACTTTGGAAATTTAAACCTCTGGCCAAACCGGGAGACAATGTTATCGCAGGTGACTGGCTGGGACAGGTTGATGAAAACGATATGCCGCATAAAATCATGGTTCCCTTTAGTTTCGGGGGTACCTATCATGTTAAGAAGATCTCTGGCGAGGGGAAATATAAAATAGCAGATACCGTAGCAATACTGGTTGATAAGGAAGGTAAAGATATTCCCGTGAATATGATTCAGAAATGGCCTGTCAAAATACCAATTACGGCATTCAAGGAAAAACCAAGACCTTTCAAGCTGCTTGAAACCGGTGTCAGAATAATTGATACACTTGACCCGATAGTTGAAGGCGGAACAGGGTTCATCCCCGGACCGTTTGGCTGCGGAAAAACTGTACTGCAGCATGCCATCTCCAAGCAGGCTGAAGCTGATATTGTAATTGTTGCTGCCTGCGGTGAACGAGCCAACGAAGTGGTGGAGCTTTTCACTGAATTTCCGGAACTGGAGGATGTGCGAACAGGAAAAAAGCTCATGGAACGAACCACCATCATAGCCAATACATCCAATATGCCTGTAGCTGCCCGTGAAGCTTCGGTTTATACTGCCATGACACTGGGAGAGTATTACCGGTCGATGGGCCTCAGGATTCTGATGCTTGCTGATTCAACATCCCGCTGGGCTCAGGCACTGAGGGAAATGTCAAACCGCCTTGAAGAGCTGCCCGGTCCGGATGCATTCCCAATGGACCTGCCTGCTGTTATTTCAAATTTTTATTCACGTGCCGGATACACCATTCTGAATAATGGTGAAACAGGTTCAATCACTTTCATCGGAACAGTTTCACCTGCAGGCGGTAATCTCAAGGAGCCTGTCACGGAATCCACAAAGAAGGCAGCCAGATGCTTTTATGCACTGTCACAGCAAAGATCTGACAGCAAGCGTTATCCTGCCGTTGATCCCATAGACAGTTATTCAAAGTATCTTGAATATCCTGAATTTGAAGAATATATTGAAAAAACCATCTCCGAAAAATGGATAGAACAGGTAAACAAAACCAAAACATACCTGCAAAGGGGAAAGGAAACCTATGAGCAAATCAATATTCTTGGTGACGACGGAGTGCCCATTGATTACCATGTGACATTCTGGAAATCCGAAGTCATTGATTTTGTCATATTGCAGCAGGATGCCTTTGACAAGGTTGATCAATCAACACCGATAGAAAGGCAGGAATACATGCTTGAAAGCATTCTTGAACTTTGTGAATCTGATTTCAAATTCGAATCATTTACTGAGGTTGATCTTTATTTTAAGCGCATTATCAACCAGTACAAACAGATGAACTATTCGGAATTTAAATCTGAAAAGTTCAACAATTTTGAAAATGAACTGAATCAAATCATCCAGGAAAGAATTATTGTAACATAATGGAAACAAAAGCATTTCAGAAAATTTATACCAAATTGACCCAGATCACAAAGGCAACCTTTTCTCTTAAAGCAACCGGAATAGGTTATGATGAGCTGGCATTTGTAAACGGAAAGCTTGCGCAGGTTGTCAAAATTCTGGGAGATACCGTTACGCTGCAGGTATTTGGCGGAACAGAAGGGATACCAACCAATGCAGAAGTTACATTCCTTGGTAAGGCCCCGACTCTTAAAGTGAGTGACGACCTTGCAGGAAGATTTTTCAATGCATACGGTGAACCCATTGACGGCGGTCCGCCTGTCGAAGGGGAAGAAAGAGAGATCGGGGGCCCTTCTGTTAATCCGGTGCGAAGAAAACAACCTTCTGAATTGATTGCCACGGGTATTGCCGGAATCGATCTGAACAATACGCTTGTTTCCGGTCAGAAAATACCATTCTTTGCTGATCCTGATCAACCTTACAACCAGGTAATGGCAATGGTTGCCCTGCGTGCACGAACTGACAAAATTATTCTGGGTGGCATGGGACTTACAAATGATGATTACCTGTTTTACAAAAATGTATTTGATAATGCCGGTGCACTTGATCGCATCATCAGCTTTGTAAATACCACTGAAGATCCTCCTGTGGAAAGATTGCTCGTTCCAGATATGGCATTAACCGCCGCTGAATATTTTGCAGTTGATAAAAACCAGAGTGTCCTGGTATTATTAACTGACATGACACTCTTTGCTGATGCCTTAAGCATCGTATCAAACAGAATGGACCAGATCCCGTCAAAAGACAGCATGCCCGGTTCGTTGTACAGCGATCTGGCAAAGATATATGAGAAAGCGGTACAGTTTCCGGAAGGCGGATCCATCACAATCATTGCTGTTACAACCCTTTCAGGCGGAGACATTACGCATGCCATACCGGATAATACCGGTTACATCACAGAGGGGCAGCTGTTCCTCAGAAGGGATTCGGATATCGGGAAGGTGATCGTTGATCCTTTCAGAAGCCTGTCACGCTTGAAGCAACTGGTGATTGGCATCAAGACACGCGAAGATCACCCACAGGTGATGAATGCTGCGGTCAGACTCTTTGCTGATGCTGCAAATGCAAAGACCAAACTTGAAAATGGTTTTGATCTGACAGATTATGATGAACGGAGCCTGGAATTTGCAAAGGATTATTCGAACAAACTGCTTGCCATCGATGTAAACATAGATATTGATGAAATGCTCGATACAGGCTGGAGCCTGTTTGATAAGCATTTTAAGAAGGAAGAGATTGGCATTAAAAAAGATCTGGTCGATAAATACTGGCCGAAAAACTGAAAGAATCCGGAACAACATGCCTGTAAAATTTCAATATAACAAAACAGCACAGCAACAACTTGAAAAACAGCTGAATATAAGGATCAGGGCGCTCCCTACCCTTCAAAACAAGGAATCGGCACTCAGGCTGGAAGTAAAAAAAGCAAAAGATGAAGCAGGCAGGCTTGGCCGGGAGTATGAAAAGATGATTAAAAAATATGATCAGATGTCAGCCCTGTGGGGAGAATTTGATACATCTTTAATCGGAATAGACGAGGTACATCTGGATACTAAAAAAATTGCGGGGGTTAAAACACCTGTGCTTGACAGAATCGACTTTTATACTGAAAAGTTCAGCATTTTCAATAAACCAAAATGGTATCTTGACGGAATTGACCTTGTGAAAAAAATCGCTTCCATTGGCATTGAAAGGGAAGTATTTCACCGAAAGATGGAGCTTCTGGACCGTGCCAGGAAAAAGACAACGCAGAAAGTAAATCTCTTTGAGAAGGTCCAGATACCAGGCTATGAAGAGGCTATCATGAAGATAAAAAGATACCTGGAAGATGAAGACAATCTCTCCAAATCTGCGCAAAAAATTGTGAAGCAACGTCAACAAAAAATGGAGGTGGCAGAATGATTGTTCCGATGAAAAAATATTCCTTTCTCATATACCATAAGGAATATGAAGAATTTCTGGACGGGATCAGGGATGTGGGAGTGCTTCATGTTATTGAGAAACAAACGGGTGAAATAGAAGATGAAAATCTCAGGGACAATTATAATCTTGTCAACCAGTTAAATAATGCAATAAGATTTCTGAAAAAAAGGGAGGTTGAACAGGAACCTGATGGAACAGGAAAAGACGGACTGACGATTCTGAAGGAAATTCATAATATTCAGGATGAGCGTGAATCGAATATGCAAAAGATTGCCGCCCTGAAAAAAGATGTCCGGACAATCGAACCATGGGGTGATTTTTCAATGTCAGATATCAGAAAGCTGAAAGAACACGGATTGTCAATCAGGTTCTGGATAACCACTCCCAGTAAGTTCAGGGAAGAATGGCTTGATGATTACAATCTTGAAATCATTAATGAATCGGGTGGTCAGAAATATTTTGTGATCGTCCAGGAAGAAGATGAAAAAATTGAAATCGATGCCGAAGAGGTCAGGTTGCCGGAAAACTCACTTTCAGAACTGGAAAAGCATACCCGGGATATTAACGGGATCCTTGAAAAATCTGATAAGGTTCTGGACCTTTATGCAAGAAAATACATTGCCCTGCTTGAAAAGACCCGCGATGATATCATCCGGACAATCGATTACGATAAGGTTATCCTCAGCACCGAGAAACAGGCTGAAGAAAAACTGATGCTTCTGGAGGGATGGGTACCTGTGGACAAGGAAAAAATACTTTTGGACTATCTTGAAAACAAAGGTATCGTAAATGTAAAATCAAGACCTGAAAAGGATGACAGGATCCCGATCAAACTGAAGAACAGCTGGTTTGCAAGACTTTTTGAACCGGTTGGAAAGCTTTATTCGCTGCCCAGTTACTCGGAGATAGATCTGACTCCATTCTTTGCACCTTTCTTCATGCTCTTTTTTGGTTTTTGCCTCGGAGATGCCGGTTATGGATTGCTGTTTGTAATTATTGCCACCATTGCGAAGAGAAAAGTCAAACCTGAAATGAAATCATTGCTGACCCTTGTTCAGTTTCTTGGCCTCTCAACTGTCATCATGGGCATCATTACGGGAACGCTTTTCGGTATACCCCTGTTTGAAAAAAACCTGCCTGTATATTCGGACATCCAGAGACATTTCAGGGAGAAGGATACAGACATCAATCAGCAGATGTTTAACTGGGCTCTGATGATCGGTGCAGTTCAGATTATCTATGGTTTGTTCCTGAGAGCTTTTAACAAAATAAAACAGTCTGGATTCAGGTACTCGCTGTCCACCTTTGGATGGATAGTTGTTTTGTTATCAGGTGGTCTTATCTATCTTGCCGGGAAGAATCAGAGCTCCGGCCTATTATTGATCACCGGTTATGTTCTTTTCTCCCTCGGTGGAATTCTGATACTATTCTTCAACAATCCGGGCAAAAACATACTTGTAAATCTCGGACTTGGAATATATGATGTTTACAGTATGGCTACAAGCCTTATCGGCGACCTGTTATCTTATATACGTCTGTTCGCCCTGGGTGTATCCAGTGCCATACTCGGATTTGTATTCAATGAGATTGCCATCGGGATGAGTCCGGATATACCTGTTTTAAAGCAGGTTGTATTCCTTATAATCCTTTTATTCGGTCATGGAATCAATATTTTTATGGCTACACTTGGCTCATTTGTCCACCCCATGCGTTTAACATTTGTGGAGTTTTATAAAAACGCAGGGTTTACGGGTGGAGGAAAAGAGTATAAACCTTTTAAAAAATAGATATTTTTGTTTAACCTAATCAATTATAAAAATGGATCCGATTATTCTGGCTTATTTTGGCCTTGCCTTGATGGTTGCATTATCAGGTGTTGGTAGTGCATACGGAGTTACAATTGCAGGTAATGCAACAATAGGAGCTTTAAAGAAAAATGAAGAAGCATTCGGAAGTTATATGATTTTAACTGCCATGCCAGGTTCCCAGGGACTTTATGGTTTTGGCGGATTCTTTATCATGGGCACCAAAGATATTCTGAACCTGGATATTACCTGGCTTCAGGCCGGAGGTATGTTCGGTGCCGGTGTTTTGCTCGGTCTGGTTGGCCTGCTTTCTGCCATACGGCAGGGACAGGTTTGTGCAAACGGAATTGCAGGTATCGGGGCAGGTTATGATGTTTTCGGGAGAACACTGATTTTGGCAGTGTTTCCGGAATTATATGCCATCGTTGCATTTGCCGCAACCTTCCTGATAAAGGGACTCATAGTATAGGGCTGTTATATCAACACTTCTGTCTGCTGAACAACAGGAGAATTGTCTTGATAATGATGGATTACCTTTTACTTATAATATCAGTTGCCGTATTGCTGCTGGGATTTCTCGGGTGCCTTCTGCCTGTTTTGCCCGGACCGCCACTGAGTTTTGCAGCTGTTGTAATCGTGCACTTCACAAAATTTGCCGATTTTTCAACCAATGAATTTGTTTTTCTTGGATTGCTTGCACTGGTTGTTCAGATTCTTGATTACATTGTTCCGGTATGGGGCACAAAAAAATTCGGGGGATCGAGAACAGGTACCTGGGGTGCGGTTATCGGATTAATCGCCGGACTTTTTTTCCTGCCGGCTATCGGGCCATTCGGGATATTTACCATTCTGGGAGGGCCGTTTCTGGGAGCTTATATCGGTGAAAAACTGGAAGGTAAAGATTCCCGGAAAGCCATGCGTGCTGCATTTGGCTCTTTCATTGGTTTCCTGGCAGGAACGATGATGAAACTTGCTGTTTCCGCGGTTATTGCAGTCTATTTTGTCAGAGAGGTCTGGAGCAAAATTTTCTGAGTGGTTAAAACATTTGGATTCAAAGAACAAACATTACAGTATGCTTGTTATTCTGCCATGAATAAACATGTTTTTTCAATCCTTGTTTTAGCAGGTTGCATCACTTTAGCTGCCCAGCAAAAAGGCAATCCTGATTATTATTCGAGGCTTGGCGTACATAATTTCAGGGAGGATGAATCTTTGAATCAGCCGGTCGATTTTGAAAATCCCGATTATCCAAGGCTGAATGCAGCCATTTTTTATGCCACAAACGAGCAGCGCCTGCAAAGAAAGCTCCCTTTGTTAACCTATTCTGCACAACTGGAAGAAACAGCTTCCATGCATTCGGAAGACATGCATGAAAAGAGGTTTTTCGGACATATAAATCCTGCATACAGAAAAGAAAGAACCCCGAATGACAGAGCACGGCTTGCCGGAATTCTCAATCCGTACCTGACTGAAAACATTGCCACTGCATTTGGCCTCCAATATGAACAGAACAGGAAAGTCCTGGTCAAAGGGCCTGGTAAATTCAGCTATCCTGACCAGGATGTTCTTATACCTCCGCGAACATATCTCTCAGTTGCAGATGCCTTGTTAAAAAACTGGATGAACTCGGAAGGACATAAAAAAAATATTTTATCTCACAATGCACTGCAATTGGGCTGCGGTACTTATATGTACCTTGATTCAGGTTTTAATCTGATGCCCACATTCATTGCCGCACAAAACTTTCAGGAATACGAAAAAATCAAAACCTCAGAAAGGAATAAATAATATCTCCCTGGCAAACGGGTACCTTTCAAACAGCCACTGTAATCTTATCTTCATTAAGAATTATGAAACTTCTTCGTTTACTTTTTTGGTTGAATGAGCTTTCATAACCCTTAAGTTTCTACCGCCAACTTCTTTACCATCAAGAGTCTTTATTGCCTCCATCGCCTCTTTCTTGTCAGGCATCTCAATAAATCCATATCCTTTTGATTTTCCGGTCTTCTTATCTATAACAAGTTTAACGGATTCAACCTTACCCATTACCTCGAAGATTTTTTGAATATCAGCCTCGCCTAGCGAATAATTGATATTACCAACATAAATTGTCATGTTCTGAAAATTTGGAAACAAAGTCCATACAAGTTAATAATTTATTTTTTGAAATAACAATTTATTATGAATAAATTATCTGATTTTATTATTTATAATGCTGATGATGACACAAATGTGCAATGCTTTATGAAAAAAAAATGAATGTGTTTATGGTGACTTCCGGTTTGCTTTTGTCAGGAACCAAAATCAATCAGCCAGGGTTGCTGTCATCACAGCTTTGACTGTATGAATCCTGTTTTCAGCTTCGTCAAATACAACAGAAACATCAGACTCAAAAACATCTTCCGTTACCTCCATGGCTTCAAGACCATACTTTTGAAAAATCTCCTCACCGATTTTTGTATCACGATTGTGAAAAGCCGGCAGGCAATGCAGGAACCTGACAGAAGGATTCTTTGTAAGCTGCAATACATGGCTGTTAACCTGGTACGGTTTCAACATTTTTATTCTTTCATCCCAGACCGATTCAGGCTCCCCCATTGATACCCATACATCAGTATATAGAAAATCCACACCTTTTACAGCCTCCCCGACATCTTCGGTGAGCATGATCTTTGCACCTGTTTCATGGCTGATGTCAAGGCATAATCTGACAAGATCGTCTTTCTGCTGGCATTGTCTCGGGGCCGCTGCTCTGAAATCCATCCCCATCTTGGCAGCACCAACCATCAATGAATTGCCCATGTTATTTCTTGCATCACCCAGATAACAGAATTTAATCTGATCAAGGGTTTTACCGGAGTGTTCAAGCATGGTCATTAAATCTGCAAGTACCTGGGTCGGATGAAATTCATCTGTTAATCCGTTCCATACAGGAACACCTGCATATTTTGCCAGTTCCTCCGCAATGGTTTGTCCGAATCCCCGATATTCAATTCCATCATACATTCTTCCCAGTACCCTGGCGGTATCCTTCATCGATTCCTTATGACCGATTTGTGAACCCGACGGCCCGAGATAAGTTACATTTGCGCCCTGATCATATGCTGCCACTTCAAATGCACATCTTGTCCGTGTTGATGATTTCTCAAATACAAGAGCTATGTTTTTCCCTTTCAACTGTTGTGTTTCTTTACCGTCCATCCGGGATTTTTTAAGCTTTACCGACAGGTCCAGCAAATACTTTATTTCTTCCGGAGCAAAATCCAATAATTTTAAAAAATGACGTCCTTTGAGATCAATTATCATTTGTATAAATATTAAATATAAATAGATAAATATTAAATTCTTTAATCAAATACTTTTTTCTTGAAATCCAAAACTAGTAAGATTTTTTAGTTTCTGATAATGACTTTTATCACATATTTCCTGCATAAATATAAATTATCCGGATTCCGCAAATTTTAGCATCCTTTTTTATTGATGTAAAGAAAAAAAATATTAAATTAAGTTATTGAATGTTTGGTCAAAATAAGTGTGATATTTTTAGTCACGAGCCGTACAACAATTATTGTTATTATTATTATTATATAAATTGTAAGGAATTGGAGTTAAAACATATCTGTTATGCCTTTCTGTTGGCAATCATCCTGAGTGGATGCACTAAGCATGAACCTGCGGGGATATATGAAAAGGGACGAATCGAATACAGGATAACCTATCTTGAAAACAGCCTAGATCACATCTCTCCAAATCTCCTCCCAAAAAAGATGAAACTTGAATTCAACCAGGAATTATCGGTTAATGTCATAGAGGGCTTCATGGGCGTTTTTAAACTGAATAATATAACACATTTCAAACAAAAACGTTGTTCAACCCTCCTCGAAGTACTTAATAAAAACTATATTTATTATGGCAAACGCGGAGATGAAATGTGTTGTTTTGAAGACATGGCTGACATGCACATCGAGTATACCGGTGAAACCAGAAAAATTGCAGGTTTAACCTGTCAGAAGGCAATTATAAGCATGGGAGGCAACAGTGAATCATTTGAGGTTTATTACACCAATGATATCAAACTGGTACACCCGAATGTTAGCAATCCGTATAAAAAAATCAATGGCGTGCTGGTTGACTTTCAACTAACACTGTCCGGCCTGAAAATGAAATTCACAGCTGAAAAGTTTGAAAGCAATACCAATGGTACAGTGAAACAGCCTGTTTTCCCCAAGAACAGCAGTATTGTCTCGCGTGATCAAATGTCACATATTATCAACAGGCTGATGGAATAATCCATCCATCAGGATCTATACCCTCATTTTTTTCACCTGATCCGGATTGTTAATGCAAGAATATGAATGGTAATGCGGTAAGCGGCAAAAGACTGTTCATAATAATTTTGCTTTTTTTCAGTTTTAACAAAAACTCTTGTTTAATTTTAGGCCAAAATCATAAGCCTGATGGCCAGGAAAAGAAATAAGAGAGAAAAAAAAGAAAATCCGAAAAAGAATAAGGCACTGATCGGGGATAAAAGGTTCAGGATCATTATAGGAATTGCCATTACGGTTTTTTCTTTGTTTTTATTATTGGGAATGGTTTCATATCTCTTCACCTGGAAAAGTGACCAGAGCTTCCTGAAAGATCATGTTTTTTCTTCTCCCGAAATCAGGGTAGAAAACTGGTCCGGCAAATCAGGTGCCTACCTTGCAGATTTATTGATAAACAGGGGATTCGGACTTTCCTCTTTTTTTATTCCGTTCGTTCTGGCCATTATCGGGCTGAGATTCCTTAATATTCAGGTCAGGAGGTTATTCCGCCTCATCATTATCTGCAGTATCATTACCATATATATATCTGTGCTGCTGGGCTATATTTTTGATATTTCCAACGGTTTTCTTGGCAGTGGACCCGGTGGCAGGCACGGATTGTATGCAGGCAGATGGCTCAATGCTTTTATGGGAAAACTTGGTACCGGATTTTTCCTGGGCATATTTCTTTTTGGTCTGATCATCTTTACAAATGACCATTCCCTTGAACAGATAAAAAAAGTATTCAGGAAAATCTTTGGAATAATACCAATGAAAAATCTCTTCGGTACCGATGATGAGCATATAACAGGTTCGATTGACAAAGAAAAGCATATATGTGATCAGGATGATGATCTTGTATTTGAGACAGAGTTTCCCCAACCCGAGGCAGAGCAGAGGAGATCCAACGGAGACACTGATAATGATTCACCTTCACGGGAAGAGGCTGGCGACAGGTTCGAAGTTGAACATTATACAGAAGAAAACCAGGAAGACGAAGAAATCCTTAATCTTGAACTGGAGGATTATGATCCGACACTGGAATTATCAGATTATAAGCTCCCTTCTCTGGACCTGCTTGAAAAATATGATGAAAGTATCTCTTCGGTCACAAACGATGAATTGATCAGCAATAAAAATAAAATTGTTGAAACACTTTCGCACTACAAAATTCAGATTGATAAAATCAAAGCCACAATAGGGCCGACAGTAACGCTGTATGAAATTGTTCCGGCTCCCGGAGTGCGTATTGCCAGGATCAAAAACCTTGAAGATGACATTGCCCTGGGACTTTCAGCATTGGGTATCAGAATCATCGCACCTATTCCGGGAAAGGGTACCATCGGTATCGAAGTGCCCAACCAGAAGCCTGAAATTGTTTCCATGCGTTCAATCCTTGGCTCAAGAAAATTTCAGACATCTGATTATGAGCTTGCCATCGCTATCGGAAAAACCATTTCAAATGAAACTTACGTATTTGACCTTGCAAAAATGCCACACCTTTTAATTGCAGGAGCCACCGGGCAGGGTAAATCAGTCGGACTGAATGCCATTATCGCTTCGCTTCTTTATAAAAAACATCCGGCACAACTGAAATTTGTCCTGATTGACCCAAAAAAAGTTGAGCTGACTCTTTATTCAAAACTCGAAAAACATTTTTTAGCCAGAATCCCTGGTACGGAAGAACCTATCATTACCGATACACAAAAAGTCATTTATACCCTCAATTCACTCACCATTGAAATGGACCAGAGGTATGCCCTGTTAAAAATGGCCCAGGTCAGAAATATCAGGGAATATAATCAAAAATTCATCAAACGCCGCTTAAATCCGGAAAAAGGTCATCGTTATTTACCTTACATTGTCCTGATAATTGATGAATTTGCAGACCTTATCATGACCGCCGGCCGTGAAGTTGAGGTACCTCTGGCAAGGCTCGCACAGATTGCACGGGCAGTGGGCATTCACCTTGTTATTGCCACGCAGCGGCCAACTACCAATATCATTACCGGGTCTATCAAGGCGAACTTTCCAGCCCGTATTGCTTTCAGGGTAACCTCCATGATTGATTCAAGGACCATCATAGACATACCCGGGGCAAACCAGCTTGTCGGGCGCGGAGATATGCTGATGGCACCGGGAAGTGATATCACCCGCCTGCAATGTGCGTTTATCGACATTCCTGAAATTGAGCGGATCACCGATTTTATCAGTTCACAACCAGGATTTGTCACCCCGTTCTATCTGCCCGAATATATAAGTGAAGATGAAACCAATATGCTTGAGGTTGATCTCTCCAGGAAGGACCCGTTGTTCGATGATGCAGCCAGACTGGTGGTTATCCATCAAAGCGGATCAACCTCATTGCTGCAGCGCAAATTTTCAATAGGTTACAACAGGGCTGGCAAAATAATGGATCAGCTCGAAGCAGCAGGAATAGTCGGACCACCTGACGGCAGTAAGCCACGCCAGGTCTTTTACACTGATATGGCGTCTTTGGAACACTATTTGTTATCATTAAACAGTTAAAGTATCTGAGTGATGAAAAAACAATATTTAATGCTGGTTTTTTGTGCTGTCTGCATCAATGCATTTATGCAGCAGGATCCGGAAGCAAAAAAAATACTGGATCAGGTTGCCGAAAAAACCGGATCATACCGAACCATACAGGTGAATTATACACTGACTGTAGAAGACCGCAAAGAAAAAACAACCTCCTCCAGTGAAGGACAGATTTGGATAAAGGGTGGGAAATACAGACTTGATGCACCGGAATCAGTTGTTTATTTTGATGGGAAGACCATGTGGACATACAACGAAGACATCAATGAAGTCACCATTACCGAGCCCGACATGGAGGATGAAGACTTCCTGAGTAATCCTGCAAAAATACTGACATGGTACAACAGGGATTTCAAATACAGATATGTTCAGAAGACTGTGCTGAACGGACATGAAATGCATGAAATCGATCTTTTCCCAAACAATCTGCAGCAACCATACAGCAGAATCAGGATATACATTGATGCCGGGAACCTTTTACTTTATTTAATAAAATCAATCGGCAAAGACGGTATTGACTATTCGATTCTGCTTTCAGATTATGTGACCGGCAAGGAAATGAACGATGCACTTTTTGTCTTTGATCCTGCAAAATTCAAAAAGATTGAAATTGTGGATATGAGATTCTGATTCAATCAGGCAGGATAAGAAATCCTGACATGATAGATATTCTTCAGTCGTTTCCTGAATACTTCCTTGATGGTGGTAATGTTCTTAAACGTTATATCGGCATTGTTAAACTGTTCTTCCATCAACTGAGCATCTATGATCCCATCCACCAGGTTTTCAAGTGACTGGGTACTCATATCCTTAAGACTTCTTGAAGCTGCTTCCACTGCATCGGCCATCATTAAAACGGCAGTTTCCTTTGAAAAAGGTTTCGGACCGGCATAGGAGAACTTTTTTACGTCAACTGACTCTTCAGGATATTTCTTGATATAAGACCGGTAAAAATATTGCACTGTTGTTGTTCCATGGTGTGTCCTGATAAACTCGATCAGAGGCTGGGGTAAGTTGTGTTTTTTCGCAATCTCCACCCCCTTTTCAACATGATCAATGATGATTTTTGCGCTTTCCTCAAAGGAGAGTCTGTCATGGGGGTTAATATCCGAAGTCTGATTCTCTATAAAATAGATCGGATTAAGCATTTTACCGATATCATGATACAATGCGCCGGTTCTGATAAGCAGCGGATTACCCCCAATCCTGTATATGGCATCTTCAGCAAGATTGGCCACCTGAAGAGAATGCTGAAAGGTACCCGGGGCTTTCTCGGCCAGTTCACGAAGCAGAGGCTGGTTGGTATCTGAAAGTTCCATTAATGTTGCATCTGACAGGAATCCGAATAATTTTTCAAAGACAAAGATCATAGGAAAGCTTAGTAAGATCAGGAAACTGTTGACTCCAAACCAGGCAAAATTATTATAATCGATTACTCTGACATTACCTTCCTGCACAATTGATATCCCCAGGTATACAAATCCGTATGTCAGAAATATCAGTAAGGCCGTATAGACAATTCTTGAGCGCCGGTTAAAGTTGGTCAGGCTAAATACTGCAATGATCCCGGCAATAAAGGTCAGAAAGACAAATTCAAAACTGTTGGGCGCAAAGAAACCAATAAGGATGGTTATGATGAAATGAATGAAAAGCGCCAGTCGTTCGTCATAAAATGTCCTGAGAATAATCGGCAGGATGGCGAATGGTATGATATAAATATTGATGCGGTTTGATCTGACAGTGACACTTGCCACAAAAACCGTTAAGATAACAAGCATCAGAATAAAGAGTGTTTTCAGGCTGTCCTCCAGTATCTCATGTCTGAGATTATAAAGAAATAAAAAGATCACAAACAGCGCTGCAAACACAAGGATGAACTTACCAACCCAGACCAGCTGGGAAGTAATAAATCCAAGCTGATTTTCATACTCTATTCTGAGTGATTCAAGTAACTGGTATTTTTCAGGGGTCACCAGTTCTCCCCGTGATATAATTCTTTGTCCTTCCTGAATTTTATCCCTGTAGAGTGAAATCTCATCAAGAAGACTGTTGCTGATTGTTTTTGATTTTTCCTGGTCATAAAAAACATTGACCCTGATAAAATCGTTGACATCGAAATCTTCGAAGAACTGTCTGTATCTTTTGATATTCAGGGATTTATTGCTTAGCAGTTCTTCATTGATATTCCTGTTCAGGTATTCATAAGCACTTTTTGGTGTATAAAGGGCATCAATCATAACCTGTTCGGCGATATTCTCCCTGACAATCATCACTGCATATAATCTCTCCGACGAAAATTCCTCATTGGCACTGATATCGATGATGCCTTTCTGGTAAACCTGATGGAGCAGATTCAGGATATGGTCTTCAAAGTATGATTCAAGACTCCTTAATGCCCTGTATCCTGAGCTGTTGAAATACTGCTGCTCACCAGGAATTCTGAACTCAGAAAGCGAATATTCCTTCCACCTGGTTCCAAAAACCTCGCGAAACTTTTCACCCTGCTCAGAGAATACTGCCTTGTCATAATTGTAATAGGGTTTGAAATCTCTTAAGACAGAGTCTCTTTCTTTTACCAGCTCCATTTGCGACTTGTAGATCGGAAAATCAAAGGGGGCTTGCAGATCCTCATGCATCCATGGACGTCCTTTCTGAAATTCATATCTGAACTTACCCTGTTTCGGAAAAAGATAAACAATCAGAATGGCTGCGAGGGTAAAATACAATATGACAATAATGAATCTTAAATGTGTCCGGATATATTTAAAAATATTAAACATCCTTAATTTGATTATAAATTCATAAATTTAAACTCAAATGTAATATTTAATCATCAGAATTTAAATTATTTGTACTGAACAATTATCATCTTACATCAATAATACAGAATGGTAATTGATTAACAAATTAATGAATGCTAAGTTCATATCCAAAACAGGTCCGGCAGTCATGAAACATGGTATTTGCCTTCAATCATTCATTCCTGTGAGATTTTCACAAACGGATAAATCGGAGATGACGAACCAGTTACTTTTCGGTGAAACCTATACCATTATAGAAAAAGAATCCAAGTGGCTGAAAATCAGATGCAGCTATGATAATTACACCGGCTGGATTGACGGCCCGGATGTACACCCCCTGACAGAAGATACTTTTAATAAAATCACCCGGAAGCCTCAGTTGATAACAGACAGAGAGGTAATGGAACTAACCCTGGAAAATAAAAGCCGTATGCTTATATCACCGGGAAGTGATCTCCCTTTATATGATCCCTCGTTAAACGGTTTCACGATTAATAAAAAAACCTACCTGCTGGGTAAAAAACCTGAAACCGGCGCTGAAACTCCTTCTGTTGAATCTGTATTACATACTGCAAGGAAATTCATAAATGTACCTTACCTCTGGGGCGGTCGTTCAGTTTTTGGAACTGATTGCTCAGGTTTTACCCAGATCGTGTTTAAGATCCATCATGTTAAAATACCACGTGACGCAAGTCAGCAGGCATTCTCGGGAAAATACATAAATAGATTTGAAGATGCATGGCCTGGTGATCTGGCTTTTTTTGGAAATGAGGAAGGAAACATCATACATGTTGGAATCATAATGGAAAATAACATCATCATACATGCATCAGGTCATGTCAGAACAGATCACATTGATTCAACAGGAATTTTCAATACGGAAAAGCAAAACTATTCACATCACCTTGAATGCATCAGGAGGGTATTGTGAAAGCCGGACTTAACGGTCAAATAAACTGCTTTAGCAAGATCAGGGCAATACAGTTTTATCCGGATCCCGGTTAAGATCCTCGTATAACTGTCTCCTGACAGCCTTATCTTCTGATAATATTCTTTTTGCCTGTTCTGCCACTATTCCGGCATATTCACGCGGTACACATATCACACCGTCTCCGTCAGCCACAATGATATCCCCCGGCCTGATAAGAACACCTCCGACTGTAACAGGCTGATTATACGATTCAAGTTCATTGCGCCCGGGTCTTATTCCCCTTCCCCTGTTGTTGTGATCAAGATATACCGGTATCCGTTGCCTGATAATCTCATCGGTATCACGAACCCCTCCGTTACTGACAATGCCTTTTGCTCCACGCTTGATATATCCGAGGCTGTTTGCCGAGCCAACCGAACCGGTATCGCCATCTCCCTGTACATCGAGAACGACTGCGGATCCCGGTCTGATCACCTCGCTCCACGGCTCCGGTGAATATTTGTTGTACCAGTTGCTTTCCCATTGTTTGAATTCATCAACGGTCATCGGGTTATGAATGATCCTGTTCGTAGGCACATACCTGGCAGTGACAGCAATTCCGTAAAACCAGTGATCGAAATTCTCAATGTCTTTCCATAATGCCTGAATACTTTGATCCAGTAGTCCGACATCCCTCAAACCTGCGATATCCATGCCGTCAGAGACATCGGCAACTCTCAGACCTTCATATAATTCCAGAATCTCCTCATCAGTCAGCAATTGTTGTTCCTGTGCAGAACATGGTACTAAAAATACCATTAACAATGTAAATAAAACAGTATGGTTTTTCATGGTTTCAGTTTTACAATTGGTCTTTATTTGAAGTCTATTATAAGCTCATCCAGTGATCTTTTGGGTACGTGATGTGTCATCTTTTCATCCCTCCAGTATTCAATTTTACCCGAGGAATCCACCTCACCGAGCACAACTGTTTCTTTTGGCTTTCCAAGCGCAATTGTCAGAGGTATCTGAAATTTTTTTGGAATATGAAGCTCTTTTCTGAGACCTGCCCTGTCAACGGAACCGAACATACATCCTCCCAGTCCCATTGAAGCAGCACCCAGTAAAATACTCTGTGCCGCGATACCGACATCAAGTTCAATGGTTGCATGAATATCAGTATCGCCAAGAATAATGATGTAGGCTGACGGCCTTTCGCCTATTTCCGGACCATCCCAGTCTTTAAGGTAAAATGCCCACCGGAGGTGCCTGAAAATCGTTTCATTCCTCTCCCTGTCCGCAGATAAATAAAACTTCAGTGCCTGAATATTCCCGCTGGAGGCTGACAGTCTGGCATAGCCAACCAGTTTTTTAAGTACCTCAGCCTTAATTTCAAAATCTTCATAAAATCTGCGATAACTCCGGTTTCTGAGTATAAGTTCTTCAAAATTCATCATGGGTTTTTTACGGAATTCAAGGATCCGGGATAACCCGTCCGCTGGATTCAATCAAATATAAAACATTTTTTGATTACCCGGGTAAGAAAGGAACTTTTGTCAGATCATTCAGATTCGTTATATTTTTCTAATTTATTGATTGCTTATTAGTTACATTTCCTGCTTTGCCTGCGGATCAATTCTGATTTTATTGGTATATTTATTGCAGAAAGCACTGACATGTTTTTTTCATAACCATTAATCTGACAGACATGAGCTTCTTTAAACCACTTGAGAACCTGGAAAGCAACGATGATCAAAAGAAAGAAAAAAAAGAATCTGAACAGGTAAGATGTCTTATCATCGGTTCCGGACCTGCAGGTTATACGGCTGCCATATATGCAGCCAGGGCAAACCTGAATCCTGTATTGTATGAGGGACTTCAACCGGGCGGACAACTGACAACCACCACCGAAGTGGAGAATTTTCCTGGCTATCCTGAGGGCATCACAGGACCGAAAATGATGGAACAGCTTAAAATTCAGGCAGAAAGATTCGGAACAGATTGCCGTTGGGGCATTGCCACAGGGGTGGATTTTTCATCAAATCCGCATAAGGTTGTCATTGATGAAAGGCAGGTGATCGAAGCAGACACTGTCATTATTGCCACGGGTGCCACGGCAAAATACCTCGGACTTGAATCAGAACAAAAATATATGGGCTCAGGAGTATCAGCCTGTGCAACATGTGATGGTTTCTTCTTTAAGGGCAAGGATGTTGCGGTTGTGGGAGGTGGCGACTCTGCGTGTGAGGAAGCCCTTTATCTTGCAGGTTTATGCAACAAGGTTTATATGATTGTCAGAAAAAATTACCTGAGGGCATCAAAAATATTGCAGGATCGGGTTTTTAACCATCCGAAGATTGAGGTGCTTTTTGAAAGAAATACCAGGGAGCTCAGGGGTGACAAAGTAGTTCAGGAAGCTGTACTGATCAAAAAAAAGGATCAGCCTGAAGAGACCGAAGAGGTCATCAGGATAGATGGTTTTTTCCTTGCGATAGGACATACTCCGAATTCAGAGATCTTCAGCAAATATCTGGATACCAATGAAAACGGATACATCAAAACCATACCCGGTACCTCAAAAACCAGTATTCCCGGTATATTTGCATGCGGAGATGTCCAGGATCCCGTTTACCGACAGGCAGTTACAGCTGCAGGCACAGGCTGCATGGCTGCCATCGATGCGGAGAGATATCTTGCAGAACATGGAATCTGAAAGAATGGCATAACAACATATAATGAAGATCAATGATAATACAGATCCGATGAACAAAACAGAAGAAAAATTCAAAGAGATAAGGGCTTACTGCGAAACGCATGCAAACAAATCCATCGAAGCTAAATATGCACGCTATTTTACAGAAGGATACGATGCATATGGCCTGGATAAAAATGATACGGATCAATGGAAAAAATGGTTAGAAGACTGGAAGAATGAGATGACATTTGATGATTATCTGCAGCTGGGGAGTAGACTTATCTCGACCGGTAAATATGAGGAAGCAAGTTTTGCCATTGTTTTTAATGCCAGGTTCGCTGACCAATACCGGAAAGATCACTTCAGTGTATTTGGCAAATGGCTTGAAAAGGATATTAAAAACTGGGCGCATACCGATATTTTATGTGGTATGATACTGGCCCGTTTTCCAATTCAAAAAATTGTTTCCCCTCAGGATTTCGCTTCCTGGACCAGATCATCTTCGAAATGGAAAAGAAGGGCTGTTCCCGTAACTTTTATAGATATCTTAAAAACCGGTATTTCAGTTGACACACTTCTGGAAATCATCGATCCGCTGATGCCTGATCCTGATAAATTTGTCCAGAAAGGCCTGGGATGGTTTCTGCGCGAAGCATGGAAGATATACCCGGAAAGCATTGAAAAATACCTGATTAAATGGAAAGACACCTGTGGCAGGACAATCATCCAGTATGCAACAGAAAAGATGGATAAGGAATACCGGAAGAAATTTGCAAGGTCAAAATGAAATTTGAAATGATTTAATAGCCTTATAAAAAAAATAAGGCACAGCAATCTCACGAGGCAAAAACATTTTCACAAACTCAACAAGCACATCTGATGATCACTTTCTTTAAAAATCAAAACAGGCCATTATATCCAAATCATAAATCAATGAAAAACAAAGCTGTTTTAATTATTTCAACTCTTTTAATCACAGCCCTTTCTGTCAGTGCCCAGCAATTGTCAGAAAAGAAAAAAGCAAAGATCCTCGGCGAACTGGAAACTGTTTTACAGAAAAACCTCAGAACAGGTGAAAACCTTGATGCAGACAAGCTCTCCGAAAGTGTGGATGACAGTCCGAATGCCGGACACATCATGAACGGTGTATTTTTTAACTCATTTGACACTGTCCTGCAGCAAAACAGGAGTGGTATGCGACGTTTGAAAAGCCTGAAATACGAGATAAAAAACAAACGAATAACAGTTCTCTCAAAAAACACTGCCATTGCGGCATTGTCCGGCAAGGCGATTGCAGAATCCACTACAGGCCAGAGATTCACTAATTCATTTGCCTGGACATTCATTTACCGGAAATCAGGGGGGCAGTGGAAAGTGATCCATTCTCACCAGTCAGCACCCAGATGAAACAAAAAAAACCTGCAACTTTCGGATTCCATTGTATCCCGTTTGACTTTTAATGACTTTCATTAACAGAACAGATTCTGTCCGGAGCCTTACAATCCATTCCGGTAAAACGAACCTATTAATACTTACAGGTGATGGCGGTTCTTAAGACATTATATTACTTTTGCATTAATGAAAAGAACAATATTCATATTGCTGGCTGGCGTTTACTGTGTTCCGGCCATTTTACAAAGCAAGGAGGCTGATCACTGGGAATCTGTTGTTTATGCAACCGATATCTGGAGATATTTTCCGGGAACCACTGATCCCGGGGTGTACTGGAATAAACGATCATTTGACGATAGTTCCTGGCCGGAGGGACAAGGCGGAATCGGATACGGAGACAATGATGACAATACCGTAATCAGCCCTGTCATGTCGCTGTTCATGAGAATCCATTTCAATGTCATTGATACATCAAAAATAAATGACGTTTTATTCCATATGGATTACGACGATGGTTTTATTGCATATATCAACGGAACAGAAAT
Organism: Bacteroidales bacterium; assembly: GCA_016933335.1. Taxonomy (GTDB): domain Bacteria; phylum Bacteroidota; class Bacteroidia; order Bacteroidales; family UBA10428; genus JAFGPL01. The sequence continues at coordinate 59,258 of JAFGBD010000002.1, forward strand.
TGCCAGGGCAGGACTTACGGGCAATCCGCCGGCCTATGATGCATCTGCTGTAAATCATGATGCAGAAGGCACTCCTGTTTGTTTTCCGGCTGACAAATCTGTTCTTGTCAATGGTGATAACCTCCTGGCTGTTGAGGTTCATAATGTCAGTCCGACATCCACTGATATGTCAGCCATCCCTTATCTATCCTTTGGTATGAATGACAGCACTATTACCTATCGTCCTGTTCCCTCATGGTTTCAGCCACCCTTTGTATTCAGCGAATCCAGTCTTCCCATTGTTAATATCGAAACTGCAAATGGTGCTGTCATTGTTGATGAACCCAAGATAACCGCACACATGAAAATAATAAACAATACCGGTGGTATCAACAAAGTTACAGATACGGCAACCGATTATGACGGACTGATAGGCATTGAGCTGAGGGGTACCTATTCGCAGAGGCTGCCGCAGAAGCCTTATGGAATTGAAACCAGGGACAGTCTCGGACAGAATAACAATGTTTCAATAATGGGATTGCCTGTTGAAAATGACTGGATCTTACTGGCAAACTACAACGAAAAAACCTTTGTCCGGAATCCGGTTTCTTTTCATCTGTTTCAAAGCATGGGACACTATGCTCCGCGGTCAAAACTATGTGAAGTGGTATTAAACGGAAGCTATGAAGGCATCTACCTCTTTACTGAAAAAATCAAACGGGACAACGACCGCGTGAATATCGCCAGGCTAGACTCCGATGACAATGCAGGTGACAGTCTGACAGGCGGATATATCTTTAAAATTGACTATTACAACAATACTGACAGCTGGATGGGAAGTTACTCCCCGATAGATTATCCCGGTGCAGAAATACATTATGTATACCATGATCCGGCAGCAGATGAATTAACAAGCCAACAGAAGAATTATATACAAACCTTTGTCAATACCTTTGAAACAGTCTTATACAGCAACGATTACAAGGATCCTGCCAACGGTTATCGCAAATACCTGAATGTTCAATCGTTCATCGATTATTTTATCATTGGCGAAATTTCACGCAACGTTGATGCATACAAAAAAAGCAGGTTTTATTTTAAAGACAGGAATAAAAACGGGGGCTTCATCCATTCGGGACCAGTCTGGGATTTCGACTGGGCATGGTTATACCTTGTTGACGGATGTGGCCATTTCGGGGCAACTGATTGTTCAGGGTGGGCATACAGGATTGATGAATGTTATCCCTGGCCGACACCGTCAGGCTGGATAGTCAGGCTGATGCAGGATGAAAATTTCGTTGATGCCGTATATACACGTTATTTTGAATTGAGGGAAACGATCCTGAGTAATCAATATATTCATCACTATATTGATTCTGTTGCATTACTCGTTGAAGATGCGCAGGCCCGCCATTACAGGCGATGGAATATTCTCGGAACAGATGTCGGAGCCCCTGAACATCCTCCAATACCAGACACCTATGCCGGAGAAATAAGCAGGCTAAAAGAGTGGATTGATAAAAGACTGAGCTGGCTCGATGACAATATGCCGGGACGGTATGTTACTTCAGATACCGGTGATGAAATGAGCGTATCCGGGGAAAGCCTTATCAGGATTTTTCCAAATCCTGCCACTGATTATGTCTATGTGGAATCTGACAAAATTATAATGCAGGTTAGCATCCTCAACACTGACGGCCTCATTGAGAAAATACATTTATCCTGTAACAAATATGCCTGCCTTTTGGATATCAGCGATCTGCAGCAGGGATTATATCTTATGAAAATAACTTTTAAAGATTATGCTGCAAAATCAATGAGGCTTGCTGTGAAGCATAAATGATAATTGTATAACATGGAATCCATCAATTCTTTCGTTTATTTTTTACAGTCATGTATCACACCGGTTGCCCTGATATCCGGTGTCGGACTTATATTGCTTTCACTGAACAGCAGGCTTGGAAGAACCATCGACCGGTCGAGAATGCTTGTTCCTGAAGCACTAAAAAAAATCTGTAAACATTCCTGATCTTTTACTGCTGGAACAGGGAAGCAAGCTTTTCTGACTTGTATTTCCCTGATCTGAGCTTTTCCTGTATTTCAGAAAAGGCATTTATTGTGTAATTCACATCATCTATAGAATGGACAGCCGTAGGAATAATCCTCAGCATAACAACATCCTTTGGAACAACAGGATATATCACAATGGAGCAGAATATATGATGATTTTCTCTCAGGTCCATTACCAGGTTGGTTGTCTCCTGAAGGGATATACCGGATAAAAATACCGGTGTGACAGGTGATTCTGTATGTCCGAGGTTAAAACCTTTTTCCCTGAGCCCCTTCTGAAGTGCATTGACGATTTTCCATAAATCTTCACGCAGTTCGGCTTGTGTTTTTAGGAGTTCAAGACGTTTCATCGCTCCGATGACCATGGGCATCGGGAGTGATTTGGCAAATGTCTGGGAACGCATGTTGTAACGGAGATAATTTACGACATCTTCATGGCTGGCGACAAAAGCTCCTATCCCTGCCATTGCTTTTGCGAATGTGGCGAAATAAATATCTATTTCATCCTGTACACCATAGTGTTCACCTGTTCCTGCCCCTGTCGCTCCCATGGTTCCGAAACCATGAGCATCGTCAACCAGCAGGCGGAATTTATATTTCTTCTTTAATCCGGCAATGTCCTTTAATTTGCCCAGATCACCGGCCATGCCGAAAACACCTTCGGTAACCACCAGTATACCACCACCCGACTCATTGACAAGTCTGGTAGCACGTTCAAGCATCAATTCACATTTACTGATATCATTGTGCGGAAACATAAAACTTTTGCCACCGGCAGCCTTGTGTAACCATATCCCGTCCATGATACATGCATGCGATTCGGAATCAAAGACCACAACATCGTGCCTGTTGGTCATTGACTGGATAATAGATACCATTCCCTGATAACCATAGTTTAATAAAAACGCATCCTCCTTGCCGACAAAATCCGCAAGCAGGTTTTCAAGTTCTTCGTGTTTACTCGTCTGCCCTGACATCATTCGTGCACCCATCGGATATCCCAGCCCCCACTCTTTGGCAGCTTCGGCATCAGCCTTTCGTATTTCAGGATGGTTGGCCAATCCGAGATAGTTGTTCAAACTCCAGGTTAGCACCTCCTTACCCCTGAAAATCATTTTTGGCCTGATCTCACCTTCAAGTTTTGGAAACATGAAATAACCATGTCCTATCTTCTGATACTGCCCCAGGGGACCTCTGTTTTTATTGATTTTGTCAAAAATATCCACAGCTTTAAGATTTAAGTTTGATACAGATAATTGCGAATTATTCTTTTGTTTAAATTAATAATCGGTGAATGCTCCGGAACAAATCACAAAAGTAGTTTTTTTTTAATTACAACAAAACAACAGCTTTTCAGTATAAAATACTGAAGAAACGGTAAGACTTCCGGAGCTTTGATAAAACATTGCCCAATCGGTAATACGGTTTTTTCTATCAACAGTTATTTAGTTAAAAAATCAGTAGTGTCCGACTAAAATATTAAAAAGAAGGGTACTCCCTTGAGGTTTCCCCTTCATGTTGTAGTTTTGTTTTAACGGAAA
>JAFGBD010000083.1 GCA_016933335.1 Bacteroidales bacterium
GCTGCAGGCAGCAAGGATATTTAAAAAAGAAAATGCTGACAAAAAGGATGAACTGGCTGTGGCAGAAAATCCGGATTTCAAAAGTGAGTTCTTAGAATCCCTAAAAAGATTAAACGTCAAAGAATGGCAGCAATTTTTCCGTGAAGCCAAAGAACTTGCGAATGTAAAATTTCATATCTGCGGACTGGCCGGTAAGCTCTGGGGAGGAGAAAAGCTGGAAGATTTTGTGGATTTTGCGGATGATATTTGTGGCATCAGCGAATACATTACTTCAGCGCAGGAAGCAGATATACATTTATTTATTTAACAATTAAAAAGTATAATTATGACTCAAGAAGAATTAAAAGCTTTAACTGTCAACAAATCAGTTGATGCAAGAGGTACTGCCTGTCCCGGTCCGCTATTGGAAGCAAAAAAAGCTATAGGAACCATCAAATCAGGAGAAATTATGGAAGTTTTTTCAGCCGATGAAGGCACCCGAAGAGATATTCCAAAATGGTGCACCAAACAAGGACACGAATACCTGGGTACGATAGAAGAATCGGGTTACTTTATCATTTATTTAAGAAAAGGATAAAAGATTATGGGGGAAAATCAGAAGATCCCAAAAATCCTTGTGTTTTCTACCGAAAAAATCTCAGATCCCGCCATTGATTTAGCCGGACTTTTAAAAAAACATTATCCTCCGACTGTTTATGTCGTTAATGTGCCCTGTTCCAGTTCTGTTAAGCCCAAATGGATCTTACACGCTTTCAAAAAGGGATTCGACGGCGTTTTTATAGCTGCCGATGGCTCGGATTGCCAGTACAGTGAAACCTGCACTTTCAATACAGGGGAGATTGTAAGAAAGACACATGATTTAATGAAAAAGAAAGGAATTGAACCTTCCAGATTAAAAATGGCTGCAATTTGTTCGGTTTGTTCCGACCCTTTTGTAAAACAAATGAAAAGTTTTATAGAAGCCCTAATATAATCGAGATCAACCTATGGCCTATAATTATTCAAATATCAACGATTATGATGTCCTGGTAATTGGCGGAGGCATTGCAGGAATTGAAGCTGCGTTAAATTTAGCTTATCAGGGATATAAGGTAATTCTGGTTGAAAAGGATCTGTCAATAGGAGGCAAGATGATTCATCTCAGCAAAGTATTTCCCACGCTTGACTGTGCCGCCTGTATAACCACTCCAAAAGTTTCTGAAACAGCCAGACATCCGAATATCAAAATCTATACCTACAGCGAGATAAAGGATATTGAAAAACTGGGGGAACGTTATTTTACGGCTACCCTGGTTCAAAAACCACGTTATGTCACGGATGCCTGTACCGGCTGTCAGTTATGTGAAGAAAAATGCCCCGTAGTGGTGGAAGACGAGTATCAGTGGGGACTCGTTGGAAGAAAGGCCGCTTATATTCCTTTCAGTATTGCCAATCCACGAATTGCCGCCATCGACATTGAAAATTGCACTTTTTGCGGATTATGTGAAAAAGTATGTGCTGCCGGGGCCATTGATTTTACACAGGAAGAAAAACGATCAACCATCGTGGTAAAAAGTATCATTATTGCTACAGGATTCAACTTATTTCAGTCTGAACGCCTGTCCTACTACGGCGCCGGAAAATTCAAAAATCTGTTGACATCCATGCAAATGGAAAGACAACTTGTTCCAACAAGGCCATATAACAATGTTCTAAGGCCAAAAGATGGAAAAGTCCCCGACAGGATTGCCTATGTTTTATGTGTAGGTTCCAGAGACAAATCCCTGGGAAATCCGATTTGCTCACAGGTCTGTTGTATGTATTCCATAAAACAGGCTCAACTTTTAATGGGAGCCCTTCCCATGGCCGATGTTACTATTTATTATATTGATATCAGAGCCTTCGGAAAAGGATTTGATGAATTTTACAAACAGGGTGTCGGGATGGGTGTCAATTTCGTTAAAGGCAAGATTGCCAATATCAGTGAAAAAGAGAACGGAGATCTGATTTTGAGATATGAAGATATCGACTCCGGTGTCCTCAAAGAGGCCACACACGACCTGGTGGTTCTTTCAGTAGGAATATTAACCAATCCGGATTTTGAAAAATTATTTAAAACCACGCCTCTTCTGAAGGATGATTATGGTTATGTCAGACAGGTTAGTGAATTATTAAGTCCGTCAAAAACCAGTATTGATGGTGTTTTTGTCGCAGGAACCGCTTCCGGTCCAATGGATATACCCGATTCTATCCTGTCAGCAGGAGCCGCATCAACCGAAGCTTCAGTATATATGAAAGGAGGTGCATCATGAGATGCAGGATAGGGGTTTATGTTTGTATGTGCGGTTCAAATATTTCTGATTATGTCGATGTTGAGAAAGTCAGAGAAATTGCCGCAGAGAATCCATGTGTTGTTTTAGCCAAAACAACCATGTTTGCCTGTTCTGATTCAACCCAGAAAGAGATCATTGAAGACATAAAGGTGAATGAACTGAATGCCATTGTTATTGCATCCTGTTCTCCAAAGTTGCACCTGTTTACTTTCAGAAATGTTGCCGAAAGAGCCGGTCTGAATCCTTATAATTACGTACAGGTTAATATCAGGGAACAATGTTCCTGGGCTCATTCCGATAATCCCAAATTTGCCACCCTGAAAGCCATTCAGCTGGTTAAGGCAGGAATCGATAAAGCGAAAAATTCCGTATCCCTTGAGCCTATCATGATTAAGGCAGAACATTCTGCCCTGGTAATCGGAGCAGGTATTACCGGCATGAAAGCCGCCCTTGCTCTGGCAAATACCGGAACCAAAGTAACATTAATTGAAAAGGAACACTATGTCGGAGGAAGGATTGCTCAGTGGAACAGGTTGTTTCCCCATAATGACCCGGCAGAAAAATTAGTTAAAACCCTTTATGAAGAAATTATTATTAATGATAATATCTACCTGTACACCGGTGCTGAGTTGATAAGTAAATCGGGGAGTGTGGGAAATTTTATTGTAAAGATTAAAATCAAGCCAAGGTATTTTAAGTCCGGATATCTTATAGAACAATGTATTGAAAAAGCCATAGAATCCTGCCCGGTTGAATTCGATGATCCGTTTAATTATGGCCTGACCAAAATCAAAGCCATTCAGCAAAACCATATAGGGCAGTTCCCGTATTATCCTGTCATTGACATGAGCAAATGCACCAAATGCGGAATCTGCACAGATATCTGTGCCGACATTGATCTGGAACAAAAGGAAGAAGAACTCGAACTCAATATCGGAGCGATACTAATTGCAACCGGGGCCGAATCCTATCAGCCCCCTTCAGGGGAATTTGGTTACGGGGTGATTCCGGGAGTGATTACTTTACAAATGTTCAGAAGACTCATCGATCTGAACGGGGAAAAACTGATTTACAACCACAAACAGATAAAACGCATTGCTTATATCTATTGTGTGGGCAGCCGACAGTATGATGGCGAAAATCAGTATTGCTCACGTTATTGTTGCACTGCTGCTGTTCACACATCTTTAATCGTAAAAGAAAAATTCCCTGAAATTGTTAATATCCACCTGACAAGAGGAGTCCGTACCTACGGGAAACAGGAGATCCTTTATAATAAATCCAATCTACAAAAAGATATTTATCTTCAATTTGATGATACACCTCCAGAAATTTCTGAAGAGAACGGAATGATAAATATAAAGGTTGTGGATATTCTGACAGTTAAGAAAACCATTGAATTGGATATAGACCTGGTTGTTCTTGTTACAAGCATGGTACCAAGAAAAAACAAGGAGCTGGAAAATATTTTAAAGCTTCCTATCGGACGTGATAAGTTTTATAATGAAGTACATCCGAAGTTAAAACCTGTTGAAACAATGATTGATGGTGTATTTATTGGCGGAAACTGTCAGGCCCCAATGAATATCTCCGAATCTGTTAAATCATCATTATCTGCCGTTTCAAAAATGAATGCACTGATCGGCAAAGGAGAAATTCAACTGGAACCTTCTCTTGCTACCATCGATAAATCAATCTGCGTCTGGTGCGATGAATGCACGAAAATTTGTCCATCAGATGCTATTATTAAGACCGAATATAACGGGAAACCGGTTGCAGAAATAAATGAGGCAAATTGTAAAGGCTGCGGGATGTGTCTGCCGGTTTGTCCGACCAACGCCATTCAGCTGATCGGCTATTCGGATGTGGAAATTGAAAGCATGATCGATGCACTGGCCAGTTACTCACCTGAATTTACTATTTAGATCATGGGAAAAACAGTTGACATTATTAAAGAAAAAAGAGTCGTTTCGCAGGAGGTAAAAGATAAAATCAAATCGTTTAACAAAATAAAAAAAGAGATTCTGAAATGCCTTGAGGCAGGTCAGAAAACCATCCCGCAAATTTCTGCAGAACTGAACCTCCCGGCTGAAACGGTGACTTATAATTTAATGACTCTTTTAAAATATAATCAAATAGCTGTGGGAGAAATAGATGATATGGATGAATATTATTATTATAACTTAAAGCAATAGAAAAAAATGGCAAAGGTTAATCCGGATTTTTCTGTAGAATTAAAAAAATTCGGGGGATTTGATCTCAATGCTTGTTACAATTGCGGTAATTGCACAGCTGTTTGTTCATTGTCAACAGAAGAAAATTCCATCCCCAGAAAAATGGTAAGATATTCTGTCCTGGGTCTGGAGGATGAATTGAAGGTTTCCATCGATCCCTGGTTGTGTTATTATTGCGGTGAATGCAGTGAAACCTGCCCTCAAGATGCCAATCCTGGTGAATTGATGATGTCCTTACGAAGATACCTGACTTCAAAATACGATTGGACAGGTTTTTCTGGATTGTTATATCGCAATATGTCAGCCTATGTTATTTCATTTTTGCTGATCATTATTGGGATTGCCGGACTTTCAATTTCAAATGTATTTAGCCAGGAAGAATGGCTTCATTACGGACATTATTTAGAAATGTTGGCCATTGCAATTGTATTTGCATTTATTCTGTTGCCAAACATTATAAGAATGTGGATATTGATGGTTTGGAATAAAGAAAAAAAGTTTTCCATTCGAAAGCATTTTTTGTCTTTAGATGTACTTTTTATACACATGTTTACCCAGAAAAGATCGTTATCCTGCAAAGACGATAGGGATAATAAAGTATGGTGGTTTGAACATTTTATTCTTGTGCTGAGTTATCTTTTACTGCTTTTCACAACAGTTTTTCTTAATTGGTTTAACACTGAAAATATGGGAATCATAGTCCTGGGTTATATTTTTAGCGGTATAATCTTTGTTGTAACCATAGACTTTATTTTGCGCCGTATTAAGAAGAAAAAAGAAAAAAGTACTTTCTCTCACCCTTCTGATTGGTTTTTTGTTATATGGTTAATGCTGATGGGTTTTTCAGCTTTCATTGTACGAATGCTTATCGATTTTTCAGTTCTCGAAAAATACTTCTGGGTATATCTGTTTCATATTACCGTATTAATACAATGGGCAATTATTATTGTGCCTTTTGGAAAATGGACACATTTTCTATACAGGCCTTTTGCCATATATTTTAACAATATTGTTCAGGATACAAAAAAGTGAAATATCTTACTTTTGACTCTCCTCAGGGACATTCACAGAACAGGCAGGATTCCCCGTGAACATTTTATAGCCAGTACCCGGATATCGTTAGCGGATAATAGCATGGACATGGCAAGCATAGTGTCAATTGCTCCGTCGGTATCAATCACCAGGTGATATTTTGGTTTACCCGGATGGGCCTAACCCGATCCGCCAATCAGGATAAACAGGAAAATTAACTGCAGCAGTCTTTTCATGTTATCTTTATATTTTGTCTCATAATCTATATTTATATTAAC
>JAFGBD010000084.1 GCA_016933335.1 Bacteroidales bacterium
AGGGTAGCTATGTCTGGAAAAGATAAGCGCTGAAAGCATCTAAGCGCGAAGCTTACCTCAAGATGAGATCTCCCTTAAGGGTCGTCAGAGACGATGACGTCGATAGGCTGCAGGTATAAAGGCGGTAACGTCAAAGCCGAGCAGTACTAATTACCCGTGAGCTTTCTTGTTGCCGGCTTATTAAATAAATAATCTCCAATACGTCATAAGGTATTGTTCGTTATTAACTGAATACGAACAAAAGGCTTCAGGTGACTTTAGCGGTGGGGTTCCACCTCTTCCCATTCCGAACAGAGAAGTTAAGCCCACCAGCGCCGATGGTACTACATTCGTGGGAGAGTAGGTCGTCGCCGATCTTTTATCCCGCCCGCAGAAAAGCGGGCGGGATTTTTTTCTTGATTTATCAATCTGAAGACAATATCTTTACTCACATGGAGTTATCTTGTTATTCATTTCCAGATGAAAAAAAACCTGTTCATATTGATGCTGATAACCAGCTCGTTATTTGCATTCACACAAAAAGATACCACTCAGGTTATTGCTTCCTGGATGCTTACCGGTGATTTTCTTGGCACAAGACAAGTTGATATTGATACCTCAATTGATCATTTTCATTTTTATAATCCGGTCTATCAAATCAGCTTTTCAAATTCTGTATTGGGTAATTTCGGGGCACCCTGTATTTCAAATATCATGTCTGAAAGATATGACAGGAATGAGTTTTTCTTTATAAATATATATTATCCGCTGATGTACACGCATGATAAAACAGTTTTTCTGAATACAAGAAGGCAGTTTACAAAGCTGCTATATATTAATGGCGGTACAACGGCCGACAAAGAAGAAAATTTTGAGGTTTTTCATTCGCAAAATGTAAATCCGCAGTTGAATTTCGGTCTGAAATACAATACCACACTTTCGCACGGGCAATACAGATTTCAGAGAACCAAACGAAGTTCTTTCAGCTTTTTTTCAAGTTATGAAGGAGACAGGCATTCATTCAACCTTAGCCTGAACACAAATAATTTTTCAACAAATGAGAACGGAGGTATCACTAATGATTCACTACTGAACGATATTAATTATGAAGATCCTGGCGATTTGCCAACATTTTTCACGGGTACCGGAAGTCAGCCCCGCGATAAAGCTGATGTAATAAACACCTTTAAAAACATTGACCTGTTTATGCTGAATGATATAAACCTGTCAGCCTGTTTTTTAAAAACAGATACTTCCTCTTCCGATACTTTGCAAAAAAAGGCAAAAATCGGTTTGATGCATATTGCGGAATTTGAGATAAACAAGAAGATTTTTACAGATGCCAGTCCGTCCACAGGATTATCCGGCGGATTTTATGATTCAGCCTATTTTAATGGCTCAATGACAAATGATTCGGTTTTTTACCGGAGAATAAATAACATAATACGTTTCTATATAAATGAAGATTCGGGTTATACATTTTATGCCGATGTATCAAATGAAATTTACAAATATGTTTTTTACAGCCAGGATGAGATCAGCAGGATACCATATGAAATGAACAGCAGGAAAGCGACACCTTTTAACCATACCGGTTATGAGTCTGATTTGAAACTGCAGGCGGGTGCAGTAATTGATCCGCTGAATTTTAATATCAGGTTTTCCGGATTCTTATACCTTTCTGGTTATAAGCAGGGCAGTTACGGCCTGATTGCCGGTGGTAATCTGCTTCATTCAAGGCAACTGACCGGAAATGTCAGGATAAACGCCAGGTATTCATCCGAACAGCCATCTTACTTTTATAATCGTTATTATTCCAACTATTTTAACTGGGACAATCCTTTTAAACCTGTAAAAAGACTGCAACTATCAATCAATTACAGTCATTCACCAAAAAGAATTGAATCAGAACTGAATTATTACTTACTTCACGGACAGATATATTTTGATACAATTGCTTTTCCAAAGCAATACAATCAGGGTCTGTCAGTTGTTGAATTTAAACTTTTTAAGGATTTCAGACTCTGGAGGTTTTATTTTTTGAACAAAATAGCATTGCAATATGTTAATAACGAAAACATACTGGCACTGCCTAATGTTAGTTGTTATAATTCAACATATTATAAACAGGATATTCACTTTAAATTAACAAACGGAGGATTTACATTTTTGTTAGGATTTGATATGTTTTTTGATACAAAATATTATGGTTATTCATATATGCCGGCTATATCGGCCTTTCACAGGCAGATAGAAAAAAAGGTCGGAGGTTACCCGATTGTGGATATCTTTTTAAATATTAAATTGAAACGAGCACTATTCTTTCTTAAATTTGAACATATAAACTCAGGATTACTTGAAAGAAATTACTTCTCAATATTGCATTATCCCAGGAATGAAAGAATGTTTAAGGTAGGTATCTCCTGGAATTTTTATGACTAAAAGTGCTTTCCGCCATAGGAATAAAGATAATGTTCAACAAATAAAATAATCTGATAATAAAATCTTAAAAAGACAGGTTGTGAAGAAGAGTTATATCATATTAACTGTATTGTTATTATTATTCAACACTTGTCAGGAGTTTCAGGAACCCCGAAAGGAGGAAAACCGTATTTCGGATCTTGAAAAAATCCGGAAAGAAGGTAAGATGGTTGTTTTAACTGACTACAATTCCACAAATTACTTTATTTACAGAGGTCAGCCCATGGGGTACCAGTTTGATCTGTTACAGGAACTGGCAGACTATATGGGTGTTAAGCTTGAAGTAAATGTAAATAATAATCTTGAAGAGAATTTTAGTCAACTTCTTAACGGAGAAGTAGACCTGATTGCTTCCAATCTTACAGTCACTAAAGAACGCAGGAAGTTGGTTGACTTTACGGTTCCGCACAGCCAGGCATGCCAGATACTGATTCAGCGGAAACCTGACGGATGGGAAAATATGAAAAAAGATATACTGGATGATAAAATGATAAGGAACCAGCTTGATCTGGCAGGCAAAACAATCTATGTCCAGAGTCATTCATCTCATGCAGCAAGGCTTAGGAACCTTTCTGATGAAATAGGTGATTCAATCAGCATAGCGGAAGTGAATGAGGATGTTGAAATGCTTATTTCAAAAGTATCGGCGGGAGAAATAGACTATACCGTCAGCGATGAGCATGTAGCCTTTGTAAACCAGATGTACTATCCCAATATTGATATTGAAACAAAGGTAAGTTTTCCGCAAAATATGGCCTGGGCTGTCAGAAAAGGATCGACTGATTTTCGTGATGAAATCGATAACTGGTTATCTGACTTTAAGCACACAAAGAGGTTTAAGTTGATTTATGCGAAATACTTTAACAATCATAAATCCTCGGAAATTGTTGGCAGTGATTTATATGCCATCAATTCAGGTAAGATTTCAAAATACGATAAAACCATCAAGAAATACAGCAAAGAGATCGGGTGGGACTGGAGGCTGGTCGCTTCATTGATATACCAGGAATCCAGGTTTAAACCCGATGCGGTTTCCTGGGCCGGGGCCTATGGTCTGATGCAACTCATGCCTCTGACTGCCCAGAGGATGGGAGTGGATGAAACCGATTCGCCTGTTGAACATATCAAAGCAGGTACAGAGCTTATCAGATGGCTGGAGGAGAGATTTGTGAAAATTGAGGACAGATCAGAAAGAATCAAATTTGTACTGGCTTCATATAATGTTGGGATAGGTCATGTAATAGATGCAAGGAACCTTGCCAGGAAGGATGGAAAAAATCCTGATATATGGGACGATTCTGTTGATTTGTACCTGCTTAAAAAATCCAATCCGGATTTTTATAATGATCCTGTGGTTAAATACGGGTATTGCCGGGGGACAGAAACATTCAATTACGTTAGCCAGATAATGGACAGATACGAGCACTATAAGAATATCGTTAAGAACTGATAAGGATTACGCTTATGCAAATGCGTTATTGTCAGCACCCGGGTGACCGGTTTTTTTTATTTTAATCCGGCCCTTTTAAGTACCTCAATAAATTCCGAAAGTATCATTGCGGTTGCACCCCAGATATGGTTGCCTTTATAGTCGTAATAAGGTACTTCAACAGCATAATTTCCGGTTGTTATGGTCTTTGTCTTTCTTATTTTCTCATCCATTAAAACAGACAGATCTGTTTCGATCAGATAATCAACCTCTTTTGGATCAGGGTTGAAAACGGGTTTATTTTCAAGATAACCTACAAACGGATGAACCTCAAAATTGCTGGAATGGATTTCAAGTGTTGTCAGCCGGCCGATCATATTTATTTCTGAAACATTGATACCGGTTTCTTCTGCTGTTTCACGCAACGATGTCGCTGAAATATCAGGATCTCCGGGTTCGGATTTTCCTCCGGGCAGGCTTATCTGTCCACTATGAGGTCCTTTGTATTCTGTGCGTTTGATCAGAACAGTGTTTAACCTGTCAGCCTCTGAAAACAATAAAACAAGAACCGCAGCTTTTTGACGGGGTAACTGAATACTAAAATCACCTCTGAAAACAGGGGCCATCTTCATCTGTGCTTCCGGCCCCGGTAATTGCCCGGATAGCTGAATCTGTATTTTTTTTAATTTGCTCAGCATGATATTGGTTTAAGATCTCTGAAATGACTGAGGTACCGGGTGTACCTGAAATGCTTTAATTATTCATAACTATATTTTGCAGATTAAGTCCGGTTACAATAAAAATTCACATCAGTTAAAACGGATTGTTTTTACGGGGCTGATTCTCGAAATTACTATTGAGGGAAGTTGCAGGGCCAGAAAGGTTATAACCAGGGTCCCGAGATTCAAAAGAAAAAAATAAAATCCATTAAAGCAGATCGGTACATAATCTATGAAATAAGATGCCTGTTCAAGTTTAAGAATCCTGAAATAATGCTGAATCCAGCAGAGAGACAAACCAACCAGGTTTCCCCAGAACAAACCCCTGATTAAAAGGTAAAAGGCCTGGTACAGGAAGACCCTCTGGATGGTGCGGTTTTCGGTACCCAGGGCTTTCAGGATTCCTATCATTTTTGTTCTGTCAAGTATCATAATCAAAAGGCCTGAGATGATGTTAAAACATGCGACAATCAACATCAGACTCAGTATGATCCAGACATTTTTATCGATCAGTCCCAGCCAGTCAAAAATCTGGGGGTATTTCTGCCTTATATTAATGACTCTCAGCTTTGATCCGTCTTCGTAGAATTTTGCTCCGGCAATGCCATTTACGATGTAAGTCATATAATCAATATCACGGAAATCATCCAGAATGATCTCGAATCCGCTGACCTGATCATTGCTCCAGTTGTTTAATCTCTGAATATGTCCGATATCGGCAAGGATGAATTGTTTGTCAAATTCCTCAAGGTTTGTTTCGTAAATACCTGCAACCTTAAAGGCCCGGCCTCTTGGTTTTTCGTCAATGAAGTACATTGCGAATCTGTCATCAATATTAAGTCTCAGTAAAGAAGACAAATATCTGGAAATAAGCACTGCATCTGTTTTTGCAGAATCGTTTACAGAAAATATCTCTCCCTCCTTCAGGTTTTCACGAAAAAACGACCAGTCAAAGTCACTGCCTATCCCTTTTACGATCGCACCCTGAATGTCAGTCTGGGTTTTGATGATCCCGGGTTTGGTCGCAAACACCTGAATGTGCTTTATTCCATGTACTGAGCCGAGCGAAGGGTAAAATGACTGATCCTTTGATACAGGCAGTGTCTCAAAGGAATTATTGGAGTCGTAATTAATAATTTGAATATGAGAACCGAATCCGGCTATTTTTTTTCTGATTTCATTCTTAAATCCGACAACAATAGCGACGGAAACAATCATTACCGCAAGTCCCAGTGCTATCCCAAGCACCGATATTTTAATGATTGGCCTGGTAATGGTCTCCCGGCTTTCTTTGTCAAAAGTCAGTCTTTTGGCGATAAAAAATCCTGTATTCAATTTCAGTAAAGAAAAAAGGTTTTAAAAATGCTAATTTAGCCTCTTCACCGGAATAAGGATCATATCCATGAGAAAAATTATTCTGTTTATACTATTTATGGCTTCCATAAGTTCTGCCAGCTGTCAGGATAATGCCGGAATTGAAAATACAATCATTACGGGTGCGGAACAAACACATGAATACCTGCCGCTATTAAAGGATAAAAAAGTAGGAATGGTTATCAACCGGTCATCCATAATAGGAAAGACCTCTCTGGTCGACAGCATGCTGTCGCACGGAATAGATGTTGGCGTGATTTTAAGTCCCGAGCATGGCTATGGCGGTACAGGTGATGCAGGTGAATATATTTATGATAAAGAAGACGTTGAAACCGGAATTACCATTGTTTCGCTGTATCATAAAAAAAGAAAACCGGCCGCTGAGGATTTAAATGGGCTGGATATGGTTGTTTTTGACCTTCAGGATGTCGGGGTAAGGTTTTATACCTATATTTCAACCCTGCACTACGTGATGGAATCATGTGCAGAAAACAACATCCCTCTGCTGGTGCTTGACAGGCCAAATCCAAACGGACATTATGTCGACGGGCCTGTACTTGAACCTGCTTACAGGTCATTTCTCGGGATGCACCGGATTCCGGTTGTTTACGGACTTACCATTGGAGAACTGGCCTGTATGATAAACAATGAAGGATGGCTGAAAGACGGGATCCGGTGCAATCTTAGAGTAGTTCCATGCCGGAATTATACACATCATTCCTTTTATGAGCTGCCGGTCAATCCCAGTCCGAATCTTAGAAGCATGAAGGCAGTATATTTGTATCCAACCCTGGGGCTCTTTACAGGTACTGTAATGAGTATGGGCAGGGGGACAGAATTTCCTTTCCTGGTTGTCGGACATCCTGAATTTGCTGACCGGGTATTCAGCTATATTCCTGTTTCCGGAACAGGCGCTAAAAATCCGAAATACAATGGCCAGGTGTGTTATGGAATTGATTTAAGAAGGTATT
The DNA here is from genome assembly GCA_016933335.1 of Bacteroidales bacterium. GTDB lineage: Bacteria > Bacteroidota > Bacteroidia > Bacteroidales > UBA10428 > JAFGPL01. The sequence continues at coordinate 6,954 of JAFGBD010000084.1, forward strand.
CTCTGGATAGTCTGAGAAATATGAAAAGAATTGATATCAGTCTGATACAGTATGTCTACAGTCAGATGAACAAATGTGTATCTTTTTTTAATAATTCATTCAATGCACATGCCGGTAACGGTAAACTTAAAGAGCAGCTTGTTCAGGGCCTGACACCTGAAGAAATAAGAGAATCATGGGAGCCTGAGCTGACGAAATACAAGATCATCAGGAAAAAATACCTGCTTTATCCTGATTTTGATGAGTAAATGCAATCATGTATTCTGAATATACCGGATATCAGGTACGGTTTTACAGGGTATACAAAATTCGAAGACTATTCAGCGAAAGGAAAGCATCATCCCCATACAACACTGAGACACCAGGCTGAACTAAGATCCTGCCTCTGATTCAACACATTCTTTCACATCTTTCTGAACCGGCATTTTCCCGGGATAAGCTTCGAGTCCTTTTCTCAGACAGGCCATTGCGTTCTTCAGATCATTGATATTCAGGACATATGCAATTCTGACCTCCTTTTTCCCCAGGTCGGTATTGTAATAAAATCCGGAGGCAGGAGCTAACATGACGGTTTGTTTTTTAAATTCGAACTCCTCCAGCATCCATATTGCAAATTTTTCCGCATCGTCAACAGGCAGCCGTGCCATGCAATAAAATGCTCCCTTGGGTAAAGGGCAGTATACACCCGGAATGTCGTTCAGCTCTCTGACGATATAATTCCTTCGTTCAAGGAAACTGTTATAGACGCCGTTCAGGTACTCAGTGGTCGAGTCAATGGCAGCTTCAGCTGCAATTTGTCCAAGATAGGGAGGACATAACCTGGCCTGGCAGAATTTCAATGCGGTCTGCAACAATTCCCTGTTCTTTGAAACAAGAGCACCCACTCTGAGGCCTGTTGCACTATATCGTTTGGAAACAGAATCAATCAGGACAACATTGTTGCCAATTCCATCAATATTCATCACAGAGGTGAACCTGTAACCGTCATAGCATAATTCCCTGTAGACTTCATCAGAGAAAAGGAAAAGGTTATATTTATTTACCAGGTCACGCAGTTGTTCAAGTTCCTCCTGTGAGTAAATATAACCTGTGGGATTATTAGGATTGCAAATGATGATTGCTTTTGTACGGGGAGTGATTTTATCTTCAAATTCAGATATGGGAGGTAGCGCAAAACCGTTCTCTATACCCGAGGTTATCGGAACGACAACCACATCTGTTGCAGTGGCAAAACTGAAATAGTTGGCATAAAACGGTTCGGGGACGATGATCTCATCTCCTGCATTCAAACAGGTCAGCAAAGTGATGGTAATTGCCTCGGAAGCTCCCGTGGTGATCAGGATATCTTCAAAATCTACATGAATATTGATGCTCTTATAATAGTCAGCGAATTTTTTTCTCAATGACTGATTTCCTGCACTGTGTCCGTAATCAACGACCCTGGTTTTGATATTCCTGATGGCTTCAAGCGCTTTTTCAGAAGTTGATATATCCGGCTGACCAATGTTCAGGCGATAAACGCTGATCCCTTTTTGAATGGCTTTTTCAGCCAAAGGAACAAGTTTTCTTATGGGCGAGTTAGGCATTAACTTGCCACGTGTTGAGATATCAGGCATAGTCTGTTAATCGTTTAGAGAAATCTGATTGGTTCTCAAAGGGTTAATAATAGAAATTCAATATTAATTGGCTTGTACCTGTTCGTTCTCAGCTGGTTTTGGTACAACATTTCCTTTAATCTTCAGGACTACCGGTTGTGAATCTGCATTGGTTGAGACAATAACGGATTTATTTATGGGACCGATCCTGTTTGTACTGTAAACAACTGTGATTTTTGCAGTTTCTCCTGGTTTTACAGGTTCTTTAGGCCAGGAAGGCACTGTACATCCACAGGTTGAACGGACATTGCTTAGTATTAACGGTTCATTTCCTGTATTCCTGAACACAAATTCGCTGGTGCCGTCTCCTCCCTGGGTGACTGTTCCGTAATCGTATTCAGTATAGGTAAATTCTATCTTTGGTCCGTCCTTACCGGCATTATTCTTACCGGCAGTCTTTGTGCAACTGATTGATACAAAAAAAACAGTAATTGCAAATATGGTAAAAAACTTTCTCATGGCAGTAAAATTTTATAAGGTGCAAAATTAATGCAATTCATTTAATAAACATATACTAATATGAACAACCTGGTCATATTTTATGATATTATGCAAAATATGTTCCAAATGCTGTTACGAGAAAAATTGACTTTGGTTTCCTGATCTTTAATTAATCTTTCCAATGGTCTTGAAAAAAAATATCATCTGCTTTGTTCTTTAAATTGTTATTTTTGCGATTGTTTGTAAATTTTTGAATTAAGAGATATAATGATGGATATCCCGAGCAAATATGATCCCGGACAAACCGAGGACAAATGGTACCAGTTCTGGCTTGACAACCGGTTATTCCATTCTGTCCCTGATAAGCGCAAACCCTATACCATTGTTATTCCTCCTCCGAATGTTACAGGCGTTCTTCACATGGGACATATGCTCAACAATACCATTCAGGACATCCTGATCCGGCGTGCACGAATGCTTGGATTCAATGCATTATGGGTACCGGGGACCGATCATGCTTCTATTGCTACTGAGGCCAGAGTTGTGGCTAAGCTGAAAGACGAAGGGATTGAAAAAAAAGACCTGACACGTGAAGAATTTTTAAATCGCGCATGGGACTGGAAGAGGAAACATGGAGGGATCATTCTTGAACAGTTGAAGAAATTAGGCGCTTCGTGCGACTGGGAAAGAACCAGATTTACCATGGATGATGAGATGTCTGAAAGTGTCATGAAGGTTTTTGTTGATTTGTACCGGAAAGGAAAAATCTACCGGGGCATCCGGATGGTCAACTGGGATCCCCAGGCAAAGACTGCTGTTTCTGATGAAGAGGTGATTTACCGGGAAGTCAGATCAAAATTGTATTATGTCAATTACAGGATTGACGGTGAAGACGGGTTTGTTACAATTGCCACAACAAGGCCTGAGACAATACTGGGCGATACTGCCGTATGTGTCAATCCTGAAGATGAAAGATACCATCACCTGAAAGGTAAAAAAGTTTATGTTCCGATGGTAAACAGGCTTGTTCCTGTTATTGAGGATGATTATGTGGATATTGAATTCGGAACAGGCTGCCTTAAAATTACCCCGGCTCACGATGTGAATGACTACGAGATAGGTATCAGACACAACCTTGAAAGCATTGATATTTTTAATGATGACGGGACCATGAGCAAAGAAGCACAGCTTTTTACAGGTGTTGACCGTTTCAGGGCCCGTGAACTGGCAGTTAAACAGCTGGAAAATGAAGGATTACTTGTTAAAGTTGAAGAATACGTGAATAAAATCGGTTATTCTGAAAGAACCGATGTTGTGATAGAACCAAAGCTTTCCATGCAGTGGTTCCTGAAGATGAAAGAACTTGCCCGGCCTGCCCTTGATAATGTAATGAACGGAAACATCAGACTGATCCCCTCCAAGTTTATCAATACGTATAAACACTGGATGGAGAATGTGAAAGACTGGTGTGTTTCCAGACAGCTCTGGTGGGGGCACCGTATTCCTGCCTATTTTATCAAAGGGTCGAATGATTTCGTGGTCGCAGAATCGGTTGAAGAAGCACTGCGACTGGCAAAAGATAAAACAGGGGACGGGCATCTTAAAATCTCTGATTTGAAGCAGGATGAAGATGTTCTGGACACATGGTTTTCATCATGGCTCTGGCCTGTTTCGGTTTTTGACGGCATAAGAAATCCTGGGAACAAAGACATTCAATACTACTATCCGACAGACGATCTGATAACTGCTCCTGAAATACTTTTTTTCTGGGTGGCCAGGATGATCATGGCAGGCTATGAATATATGAATGAAAAGCCTTTCAGGAATGTCTATCTTACCGGCCTGGTCAGAGATGCCAAACGTGTTAAAATGTCAAAATCTCTTGGTAATTCACCTGACCCGATTGAACTTATCAATACTTTCAGTGCAGACGGGGTAAGGGTGGGCATGTTACTTTGTTCACCGGCCGGGAACGACTTGTTATTTGATGAAAGTCTTCCGGAGCAGGGAAGAAATTTTGCCAATAAAATATGGAATGCTTTCAGACTTGTCAGATCATGGAAAACTGAATCATCAGCAACTCAACCTGACCATGCAAAAGATGCCATCTCCTGGTTTAAAGAGAGACTGAAACAGGGAATCTCAGAGGTTGATATATGTTTCAGACAATACAGGATATCAGATGCTTTGATGCAGCTATACCGGTTGTTCTGGGATGATTTTGCCTCATATTATCTTGAAATAATAAAGCCCGGATACGGAAAGCCCATGGATCAAAAAACCCTGGATTCCACCATCGTCTTTTTTGAAAACCTGCTCCGTTTACTTCATCCTTTCATGCCTTTCATAACTGAAGAAATATGGCACCTTATTAAAACCAGGCCAGCCTGTGAAAGTATTATGACAACACGTATGCCGGATGTTGAAGCTTATGATTGCGAAATGCTGGAAAAGTTTGAGAAGGTCAGGGAGATCGTCGGTTTCATAAGAAATACCCGGGCAAATAATCAGATCTCAAATAAGGAGAAACTTATTCTCAGCATCAATGCACAGGATTACAGGGGTAATTTTGATACTGTGATCATCAAACTTGGTAATCTCTCATCCATCCGGATGATAGACCATAAGCCAGAAGGTGTTGTGAGCCTGATTACAAATTCCGGTGAATACTATATTGCTCTTGGTGATTTGATCAACCATGAAGAGGAGATTAAGAAACTGGAAGCAGAGCTTGACTATGCAAAGGGCTTTCTGGAAACGGTCATGAAAAAGCTAACCAATGAACGCTTTGTCAATGGAGCACCTGCAAATGTGATTGCCATGGAAAAAAAGAAAAAAACGGATGCCGAGACCAGGATAAAAGGACTTGAGGAGAGACTGAAGATGTTGCGGAAATAAATCGGCAATGTTCATACCAGATAAGCTCGAATATTTAAAAGGTATTTTTCCATTGTCCAAAGGAAGAAATTTTCAAAAATATAAACCCTTTCCTCAGGAGGGGAAAGGGTTTTGCATACAATGGTTATATTTGGGAAATGAGTTTGTTTTTCTACTGGTCGTTTTTAACGATCTCAATCGATTCAACTTCAAAGATCAGAGTCGAAAAAGGCGGAATAGGGCTCTGTGATTTGGAACCATAGCCCAGCTTTTCGGGAATAAAGATTTTCCATTTTGAACCAACAGGCATCAATAACAATGCCTCCCTGAATCCGGGAATCAGATTGTTTAAATTAAAAAGGACAGGTTCACCACGTTCTATCGAGCTGTCGAAAACCGTACCATCAATCAGAGAACCGGTATAGTGCGCCCTTACCTGGTCATTTAATGAAGGAAGACCGCCGGTGCCTTCTTTCAGGATAATATATTGCAGTCCGCTTGAAAGAGTGATGACTCCTTCCTTTTTTGCATTTTCTTCTAAAAACTGTGTATTTTTTTCAATATCTTCCTGATGGGTTTCACGCATCACAGCGTCACGGTTTTTATTAACATATTTATTCAGGTAATTGGATGCTATGAAATCTGCAGGTATGGTAGAGTCGTTTTTTAATGCCTGGTCAATTCCTTTAAGCAAAGATTCATAATCCAGTTCAGTTAATTTGTTGTAAACTGCTCCTTTTCCCCATAATGTACCCAGGTAATAACTGGCGGAGTCCAGTTCATTTTCAAGTTTTACCTTGGAATAATCCTTATTTGTACCGGTCTGGCATTGAGCCAGTATTATACTAAAAAGGACGGTAAATAAAATAACTAACCTTTGGCTTTTCATAATTATTTTGTTAATGATTAAAAACAGAGTTGCGAATATATACTTTTTATTGCTCACTGTTAAGAAATTTGGTAAAATTTATTGCCAAATGTATCTTGTTGTTTTATTATTTTGTATATCATAATCATTGTCATGCTTAACAGTATAAAAGTGAAATTTTATAACAGGATCCTGTTTCTTTTCTTATTCTTCGTCTCTGTTACCGGATTATCGGCACAGGTTACAGATTATGCGGGACTGGCAGAAAAGGCCAGGTCAGAATTCGTTAATGGCAGGTACCATGAAGCACTGGCTCTTTACAGTGAACTGAAGGCATTATTTCTGCAAAATCCTCAATACCAGTACTATATTGGGAGGTGCCTTTTATTGCTGGATCAATATACTGATGAAACAATTGATAATCTGAAGTTTGCTGCAATCAAAGGAGATATTGATGATGCCTGGTTTTATCTGGGCAAAACATACCATTTGAGAGGTGAGTATACAGAGGCTGTTCATGCCTATAAAAGGTTCAGGTCATCCGCAAAAAAACAAGATATCCGACGTCTGAAGTTCAAGGAACTGCTGAATATGGCAGAAAATAAAGCCGTACTCTCATCCGGCACGGTGGGATTAACGGACAGAAAAGAAAACACGGCTGTACAAAATACAGGGATAACAGATGTAAGAGATAAAATCAACGGAAAGACTCCGGCGGAATCAACAGCATCCGGTAAAACAGAGACTGAGGAAAAAAATATAAATCATAAGGAAAAGAAATTTGATGAAAACAACAGCGGGATGACAGATGCTGTTTCAACTGAAAAGGAAGTTCATAAAAACCCGCAAGAGCAAAATGATACTGATCTTATAAAGGCATTGGATCTGCAATTAATTGCTGATTCATTAAACCGGGCTGCCAAAATGAAACGCGCTGATCTTAAGGAAACCGAAGCCGCAGCTGAACGCGATGAACTTATTACCGAAATATCACATCTTGAAAAAGACTCCCGTAAAATCCAGAAAGAAGCAGATGAGTTGTTTTTGAGCATGCAAAGGGCAAACTTTCATGAGTCATCAGGCGACACCATCAAAGGACCTGATGAGGATATCACCCTCAAGACCTATGATAAGGCAGATATCATCACCCCGGATGCGATAATCGAGCTTAAAGAAGAGATCAACGGCATTAAAGTCTATCAGTACAAAGCAGGTATCATTGCGGACGAAGATCATGTTATCAGCCAGCGAACGGAGATATCATTGGAAGAGGAGAAGGCTGAGGCTAAAACAGGTCCGGCGGAAAATAAGTTTCTAATTCATGATCATTGCATTTACAATGAAGACAATCCGATTCCGCCAAGGTATCATTATGCTGACAGGCTGGTTTATCACATTCAGCTGGGCGTATTCAGCAAAAAAGCCGGAAATGATTCATTCGGCACTATTGCTCCCTTGTATTATGAGGAAATAAAAGACAGGGGGGTAATTAAATACTATGTCGGATTATTTTTTACATACAAGACAGCAGCTGAAGCACATGCCATTATAAGATCCAGGGGATATCAGGATTCATTTCTTGTATCATTTAATAAGGGAGTGCAGATACCCGTGGATAAAGCCCGGCAGATAGAATATGCCCAAATTAAATTTTAACCAGGCCGAAAAATTAAGAAAATTTCTTATTTTTGGTGAACCTTTTTGTACTGTTTACTGAACTTACAGGAACCTTACAAGAATTGGAGCAACAGACCGGATAAAATATAATAATCAAAATGAAAGAAAAGGATCATCTGAAGATAAAGCCTGGTATAGATGAGCTTACCGGAGAGGAAAGAGGTGAAAAGAGATTTCTTATTCTGCACAATGATGATGTACACTCATTTGATTATGTTATTGATACATTGATAGAAGTTTGCGAACTGGAGGTAGTTCAGGCGGAGCAATGTACTTATCTTGTTCATTACAAAGGCAAATGTGATGTCAAGAAAGGAACGCTCAGCTATCTTAAGCCTTACAGGCAGGGATTAACAGATCGCGGTCTGAATGCTACAATTGACTAAGTAGTATAAACATAATATCATGTCAATCGGAGCAATCATTTTTTTAATCATCCTTGGGATTGTATTATTGCTTGTTGAATTTCTGATTGTCCCGGGTGTTACAATTGCCGGCATTGGTGGTTTTCTTTGTCTGGGTGCCGGGGTATTCGCTGCTTATTACGGGCATGGTGCCCAGGTAGGTACCATCACATTGGTGGCCACTTTGTGTATCGTGATTCTGTCCATTGCACTGGTCCTTAAATCCAGAACATGGAAAAAAGTAATGCTTGATTCAAATATCAACGGGAATGTGGGGGACGTGAAGCGTGATGCTGTGTTCAAGATCGGCGATCACGGGAAGGCCATAACCAGGCTTGCTCCTATTGGTAAAGCAATGTTTCATGATAAGATAGTGGAGGCAAAGTCGATAACCGGATTTATTAATGAGAATACTGAAATTGAAATCGTAAAAATACAAAATACAAATGTTGTTGTTAAACCTTTAAATTAATATCATCATGCAAGGCGCTGGAATTTATATTTTTTATATCGTCGGGATTATTATCCTGTTAATTCTTATCCTTTATCTTGTTCCCATCGGATTATGGTTTCAGGCACTGGTATCCGGAGTCAGGATATCTTTGATACAGCTTATATTCATGCGGTGGAGAAAAGTGCCTCCTTCAATTATCGTAAGGGCTCTGATTGAAGCAACCAAGGCAGGGCTTGGCGAGATAAAACGTGACGCCCTGGAAGCGCATTATCTGGCAGGAGGTCATGTGGAAAAAGTCGTCCATGCACTGGTTTCTGCTGCTAAAGCCAATATTGATCTGAGTTTTAATATGGCAACTGCCATCGATCTTGCTGGCCGTGATGTCTTTGAAGCTGTCGGGATGTCGGTCAATCCGAAAGTCATTAATACTCCTCCGGTTGCAGCAGTTGCAAAAGACGGAATCCAGCTGATAGCCAAAGCCAGGGTCACTGTCAGGGCTAACATCAAACAGCTTGTCGGAGGTGCCGGTGAGGAAACAATACTTGCCAGGGTTGGTGAAGGCATTGTGTCTTCAATCGGATCATCCAAATCACACAAAGAGGTACTGGAGAATCCTGATTCCATTTCCAAGGTGGTTTTGAACAAGGGACTTGATGCAGGTACTGCTTTTGAAATACTATCTATTGATATTGCCGATATTGATGTCGGAAAAAATATCGGTGCCGTGCTGCAAATGGATCAGGCCAATGCCGATAAGAACATTGCACAGGCCAAAGCCGAAGAAAAAAGAGCCATGGCTGTGGCGCTTGAACAGGAGATGATAGCCAAAGCCCAGGAAGCCCGTGCAAAAGTAATAGAAGCAGAAGTTAAAATACCATTGGCAATGGCTGAGGCCTTCCGTTCGGGAAATCTGGGCATCATGGATTATTACAGGCTTAAAAACATAGATGCCGATACACAGATGCGTGATTCAATTGCCAAATCAACTGACAAGCCAAAGACTAAAAAGTAACATAAATTACCATCATCTGAATGAAGGCTGATCAATATACTGGTCAGCCTTTTTTTAAGCTTTATAAGATTACTTTCAAATCATGTGTTCTGGCTTTCGACGTTAAGACAATAAAAATTGATGATGCAATTTATAAAATCAGCATGAGTTCCTTTAATTCATTTATCTCATAGGTAATATTCATATCATGTGAGATCATTTTCCTGTTGAAGAAAACCTGGTCCATCCCAAAATTCCTGGCTCCTGAAATATCAAGAATGAGGTTATCTCCAACCATCAGACTTTCGGCTTTTTTTGCATTGACAGATTTCAAAGCATATTCGAAAGTCCTTGGATCAGGCTTCGACCACCGTGTATCTTCGGATGTTATTATCCCGTTGAAATAATGCCGGATACCGCTGTTTTCCAGCTTTGCACTTTGAATATCATGAAAACCGTTGGTCAGGATGAATAAGCGGTATCTTGGCTTAAGATATTCCAGAACTTTAAGCGTGTTTTCCACCAGGTTGGATTTTTGAGGCATGAGTTCCAGATAATTATCACTGATTAATCCGGATAAATTATGATCCGGTATCTTTAGTCTGTGAAGGGTTAAACAGAATCTTTCGATTCTGAGCTCTTCCTTTCTGATCTGACCCAGCCTGTATTTTTCCCATGATTGCTCGTTATAAAGGGCAAAAGTTGAGATGAACCTTTCAAAATCAGTTATGGTATTCCATAAATGGTGAATGTCGAATATCTCCCTGAATGTATCCCTTGCATTGGTTTCAAAATCCCAGAGCGTATTGTCCAGATCGAAATATATGTTTCTGTATTTGGTCAATTTATATAAGCAAGATTCAGTTGCATGCAAAGGAAATGTTTTATTCTTAAATTTCATCTTTAAATCCGGGAATTTAAATAATTAATTACCGGCAAAAGAAGTTTTACTTTTTTAAGATCTTATATTATTTTAGCTGTTAATCTGAAAACCAAACCCTGTCATGAAAAAATATCTCTTACCGGCCTGCATTGCCATCTTTGAATCATTATACCTTTCCGGGCAGAACCTTCAGCTTCATTATGATTTTGGTGAAGACAGGCAGTTTTTTACTTCAACCCTTGAAATGTTCAAGCCCGACAGCCTGGGTTCCACTTTCTGGTTTGTCGATTTTGATTTCAACTCACCTGATAAGCCCAGGGGAATTTCCACGGCGTATTGGGAAATGTCGAGGGATTTTTACATACCCGGAATAAAAAGAATAAATGGTTTGGAAGAACTGGGTTTTCATGTCGAATACAACGACGGGGTTCAGATAGAAAAACCGGACAGCGGGGAAATAACCGGGTATAATCTGAACAGCACATGGCTTGCAGGATTAAGTTATCCGGTTAAGCTGGGTAATGTGGTCATTGGAACCATGTTGCTGTATAAGTATCCCCGGGGTGCAAACTCAGCTGATTTCCAGTTTACTGCCGTGTGGTTTCAGCCTTTATTTAACGACAGAATCATCGTGACCGGATTTCTTGATGTATGGTCTCAGGATAAATTATATGAAGATGGCAAAGAAATTGTATTCCAGACAGAGCCGCAATTCTGGTATGCTTTTCATAAAAATCTCTTTGTAGGCAGTGAAATTGAAGTCAGCAGAAATTTTCCGTTCGGCCCGAATGACTGGAAATTCCAACCAACCCTGGCGGTTAAATGGGAATTCTGATGCAGTTATAATGAGTCATCATTGCAGGAGCTGACTCCTGTCGTGCGATTATTTTTACTAATATACTGGAATTCAGTAATAAAAGTGATTTTTCCACGGATAATCCCATATTTTTTCAAACTCGTTTTATAATTTAGCAGAAACAAAATCCATATCAGCCATGTTCGAAAGATATTTCCGTTTTAAGGAAAATAATACCAATATAAGGACAGAACTTGTTGCCGGACTCACAACCTTTATGACAATGGCTTATATCCTTGCCTTGAATCCTTCAATTCTAGGCGAGACAGGAATGGATCGTGGTGCGCTGTTCACTGCCACTGCACTTTCTGCCTGCATTGCCACAATGGTGATGGCTTTCTGGGCCAAACTGCCCTTTGCCCTGGCACCGGGCCTCGGATTAAATGCCTTTTTTGCCTATACTGTAGTTCTGAAAATGGGATATTCATGGCAGATGGCACTGACTGCGGTTTTTATTGAAGGGATCATATTTATCATGCTGACCTCATTCAATATCAGAGAAGCCATTATTAACAGCATTCCTTTAAACCTGAAGCATGCCATATCGGCCGGCATTGGATTGTTCATAGCTCTTCTGGGATTGAAGAATGCAGGTATCATTATCGCTGATGAGAAGTCGCTGCTGAGCCTTGGTAATATGTCCGATCATGGTGTATGGATTGCATTTATCGGGATATTGGTCACAGGAGTATTGTTAATATTAAGGGTTAAGGGGGCGTTGCTGATTGGTATTTTTGTTTCTGCCCTTGCAGGCATACCCCTTGGTGTAACAAAATATCCGCAGGGCGGTTTGTTCAGCCTTCCGCCATCACTGGCTCCTTCTTTTTTTCAGTTTGATTTTTCGAGGTTGTTTACCATTGATATGGTCGTGGTATTGTTTACTTTTTTGTTTATCGACTTGTTTGATACTGTCGGCACGCTGATAGGAGTGAGCGGAAAGGCAGGAATGCTTGATAAACATGGAAACGTTCCCCGGGCCAAGCAGGCGTTATTTGCTGATGCCATAGGTACCACTGCAGGTGCAATCCTGGGAACGAGTACGGTTACGACCTATGTTGAAAGTGCATCGGGCGTTGCTGAAGGCGGTAAAACAGGGATGACTGCTTTTTCAGTTGCGATATTTTTCGCGCTTGCACTGTTCGGTGCCCCGTTATTCTTAATGGTTCCTTCGGCGGCTACTGCACCGGCATTGATAATTGTTGGATTATATATGCTTTCACCGTTGCAGAAAGTCAATCTGGACAATATGGAGGAAGCAATACCTGTATTTCTTACAATCATCATTATGCCTTTAACACTGAGTATTTCTGAAGGAATTATCTTTGGCATGCTGAGTTATGTTTTGCTGAAGGTATTTACCGGTAAATTCAGGGAAGTCTCAATTGTTATGTATATATTAAGCTTGTTTTTTATCCTGAAGTTCTTCATTTAAGGTAATAAAAACGATTACGTCTGAATATGGATTCGGAAAGAAATATCAACAAATTTCATGTGATTGAAATTCCCAAAGTATTTAAAACATTCATCAGTGAGGAGTATTTCAGGAATTGCATCACATGCGACAAATATCTTCTGGATGATGAAACAGAATATGTTATTGAGAAGGTCATCAGGGATGGTTATGTTGAACTGGAATACTCGATGTGCATGGACTGTGTGGAGAAAATGAGACTGAAAATGTCAAAAGAGTCGATGGAAAGAGTCAATCAGTATTTTGAAAAGAATTTTAATTTCTATGACAGGAGATATGATTTATTGTCATCACAGAGCTCCGATATCGATGATTATATCTCGAGCTGTCTGTTCAAGAATAAATCCATCCATGAGCTGGAAGAATATCAGCTTTTGGGCCATTGCAGGGGAGATAAAATGTTGTTGTCCGTATTTCCTTACATGGTTAGTAAGGACGCCATCGAAGAAGTCCAGGAACTGTTATCCGCTAAAACACGAGAGGAACTGGATGATTTTACCGACAAGCATTTCGGATTGCCGCCTGATCTGAAAGAGATCATCAGAAGTAAAAGGCCAGTTTTCTTATAATCACAATAAATACAAGACTGTTCATGCTTCAGAATCCTGCAAGTCCGATTGCAGCCCGGAGTTTTTCCTTAAAAGGTATATTCTCCTTTAACCAGTGAATCACAGCACCCTCTTTTTCCATTTTCCTGAACCAGGTCATTTGTCGCTTGGCAAACTGATGAATGGCAATATTGAGCTTTCTGACCATTTCATCATATTCGATTTTCTGAATAAGGTAGAGGGTGATATATTTGTATTCCAGGCCATAATAAACCAGATCTTCAGGTTTTAAGCCTTCGCTGAGCAAAGCTTCGACTTCTTCTATCATTCCCGATTTCAAGCGGGCATATAACCTTTCGGTTATTCTTTGCCTGATGATTTCCCTTTCATGTTTTACTCCTATGTATATATTGGTAAATTCAGGAAAGCTTTTATTTTTACCGGGATGGTGAAGATAGTATTCTTCGATCTCGATGGCACGGATGGCACGTTTTTTTGTGTCAATATCTGTTTTATTATGCAGTTTTTTATACTGCTGAAGGATCAGGGTAAGTTCATTCAATGATTTTGACTCAAGCTTTTTTCTGAGCAATAAATCCGGTGGTACAGGCAGAAGCTTATAACCCCTGGTCACGGCATCAATATACATTCCTGTGCCCCCGCACAATACAGGAAGGTTTCCGCGGATTTTAATGTCATTGTATGCAGCCAGAAAATCTTTCTGGTACTCGAAGACATTGTATTTTTCTCCTGGTTCACGGATATCAATCAGGTGGCAGGGTATTGTCTGTCCGTTCACAATATAATCGTCATAATCCTTACCTGTTCCCAGATCCATCCTTTTATAAACCTGCCTTGAATCGGCGCTGATAATTTCGCCTTCTGTTTCAGCTGCCAGACAGGCAGCAAAATGAGTTTTACCGCATGCAGTGGGACCAAGAATGGTAATCAGATCATATTTGGATTTTCCCATTTCTTCGTTTGTTGCAACAGGTAAAATTAGTGTTATTTTACAACAAGTATTTTATTGAATGCATTTCAGCAGAGGGTTGCGTGGAATATAGAGTAATCCTTCTGACGATCATTTCATCTTCTTTACCATCAGCGGAGGGAGATTGTATTTATTTTAAATCAGTTGTCAACATTTAATCTAAAAACGGCAGGAAAGACATTGAATCCCGGCGAGCGCATTCCCCGTAGCTTTGCTGCGGGGTAAGCGAGCAAAAAAACAATAAAACATTAACGGGATCGATGATTC
>JAFGBD010000021.1 GCA_016933335.1 Bacteroidales bacterium
TGCAGAACTGCCGATAGATATAAGGCTTGCCGGGAATGCGGCACTGGCAATGTTGTTAAACCAGAATGCCTGGGAACCAACGCTTTCAAATGCTGTACAGGCTGATAAATCCAGTTCGGTTATAGAATTATTTCCAAAAGCATGATTGTCGATAGATATGAGACCTGCAGGGAAAGAAACAGAAACAAGTTCATTATCATAGAAAGAATAAGTACCAATCGTTTCTAATGCATTACAACCTGACAGATCCAGGGCATTTAAAGAATTAAAATAAAAAGCATAGTCGCCAATGTTTTCCAGTGTTGAAGGCAGGGTCACCGAAGTGATTCCTTTGTTATAAAATACCCCGGCAGTGGAATATGACTTGTCTGCTATTGAAATGACTGTCTGCCCGTCAAGTGTTTCAGGAATGACAATGTCTTTCTGTTCAAAGTAATAACTGCAACTTGTGATCACTCCTCCCACTACGACCACATCATCATCGGTAAGGGTGTATTGAGCATACAATGTTGTTGTATTTATAAATATAAGCATCAACAATATTGCTAATAACAGATCTGACTTTTGGATACACTTTAATTTTTTCACTTATCTAAAATTGAGTTCAGAGCTTGGTTTTGTTGTTAAATATTCTGAATGAGTTAATAGATTGCTTATATGGGAGCGAATATCTACCTGATAATCCCTGTAAAATCTATTTTTATACTCACCGGTGTGGAAAAAGTATATGAAATAATACCGGGGAGAGCAGGCACATAATCTATTAATTTCACGTGAATATTCTGGTAAATCAACAGGGATACCAATATCCGCAGCTGCTGCAACTGCTGCAACTTGTACTATGGCTATCGCAGGAACAAACCGGCACACAGGTGCATTCATGCTGACAACCTGAATATGGATGACAGGCACATAAATCGGTACTGCATACCGTATCGCAGGTACAAACCATATCGCAGGTACATGTGCTTACAGGTACGCAGGTACAAACCGAATGACATGAACATGTTCCTCCGTCTGAACCACCGCCCCCATCGGGAGGTTGTTCTCCGGGCTGCATAATATGCACCTCTTTGTCAGGCACTTTTAACTTAACCGAATCCCCGATTTCAGGATTGTCAAGTAAAATTTCACCTTTCTTAATAATTCGATCGTTTGGATAAGATTTTTTAGTCATTGCTTATTTATGTTGAGTGGAATAATCAGGTGTTTTACTATTTGTCTTTAAAATGGTAATAAGTTTACTTTTAAGCATTTTCCTGTTCAGTATGCAGCGATCATGTCCCCTTTCCCCGTGCAGATCATCATGCCCTAACCTGGCTACACATTCACCGGCGCAATGCCATTTTGCAAAACAATCTTTGCAATACTCAAGATTATCGACCGTAATATCCTGCAGATATTTCCTTTTTTTCTCATCAATGATTAATTCTCCTTCCCCGTTGATTCTTCCGTAAAAGAACTTTTCTGATTTTGGATCATCGGGAGACGTAATTTCAAAACAAGCCGTAATATATCCATCCGGCGTAATCGTAAAACTATCCCGGCTTACACCGCAAAAAGAATCTGTCAGTGTTTCAACACGGCTTCCCGAATAGATAAACTGGATTTTCTTATTGTTGTGTTTTGCTTCGATCCTTTGAAAGTTAAGGGCAAATTTATCAAGGCTAATATCATAATCGCTGCTGGTCTTGCATCTCCCGCACTGGAATACCGGTTCAAAATGTATGGATTTCGGCTTATAATGACTCATAATGAAATCATAACTATCTTCCATCAGGTCAATATTATAATTGCTGAATGTGCTTCTTATTCCGTAATTAAATCCTTTGCTGTCCAGAAACCTGAAAGTCCTGTCCAGGTATTTAAATGAACCCTCCCTATTTGGAAGAGGCCTGTGATAATCCTGCACTTCCGGTAAGCCATCAAACGAAATATTCAGATCAGAAAAATGACCGGTGATCCATTCCAATTGCTGTTCATTTAATAACCCGTTTGTAGCAGCATATAATTTCAGGTTAAGATGGTTCTTTCTGCTTTGTGTCTCAGCATAATCAGCCA
Organism: Bacteroidales bacterium; assembly: GCA_016933335.1. Lineage (GTDB taxonomy): Bacteria > Bacteroidota > Bacteroidia > Bacteroidales > UBA10428 > JAFGPL01. Next base: position 2,062 of record JAFGBD010000021.1, read on the forward strand.
CTTGCTGGATGAACTTCCATCGGTACAATGGTTCCCCGCCTCCATGAAAGCCAATGCTAATGGTCTTATGATGATTTTTCAGGGCATTTTTGACAATGGTGTTAATCGCGCTTTCTGCATATTGCCATTCCATTGCTTTTTCAGCGTGTTCTCCTGCTGAAGCATAGCAATAAATACACCTGAGATTGCACTGATTTGTGGGAAATAGTGTAAGTCGTGTTGGTTCAAAAGTACGCGGATTGTATTTTTGAATTGTCTTTTCTCTGGAACCGTTCAGAATTCCGTTCTTCTCAAGTCTGTCCAATACCCCTTTTTGTTTTTCATTGATGTTTTCTGACGTAATCTCATCAATATTTGCGAGTAAACTCAGGACATCCTCATTCGCTTCACAAATAAAACCAACCCTGGGTGCATAGAGTAAAGATTCATTTTTCTGGAGAGGTATTGTGAACAAATCACATGTGACACGATATTTTTTACCCATTATTCTTCTTGACTTTAACTTTCATGGTATCACCAAAATATATATACCCTTTTTCCTTAAACGAATTAATAATGGTAGCTGCTTTTTGCCTGTATTGTTCGTCTGTCAAATGATATTGTGATAAATATTCCGGCTGGATATTTCCGGGATCCTTATTTTCCAGGATCATTTTAAGGATATCTGCTTCAAAACCTTTCAACTTATTGCTTATAATCTGACCCTCTGCTTTATAAGTATAGAGCTCAATACTTCCATCCTGATAAATGTTTATTCTGAACGCCGGATTTATTTTCGGAAGACCATTATCATCTTTATTGCTTAATGATAACCCGGCCAAAAGACGCTCAGATTTAAAGAGGCCGTAAGTGAGGGTAACAGAAATTGCTCCGCTGCCGACTTTTTTAATAAATTGCCGGCGATTTGATAAGGATTTCATCTGATAGTGATTTAAAATATTAGCGATTAGATATTTTTTCAAATATAAAAAATATTCAGTAATTGGCTGCATAAATATTGACAAATTGGCATCAAAACAATGTTTTACCCTGAATGAATACCAGTCGTACCGGGAATTTACCACGATCCCATTCTGTTTAAAGTCGCCGCGAGATACAGTATATACTGTTCTTTCATTACCACCGGAAGCTGAAAACTGGTAACCGGATACCGGTGAAGTTCTGAACATATGATCCTGCTACAGTTACATCTTCCGGTATTTTCAGGATTTACATATTTTTAGTATATTAGATAGGGTATAACATATCGTGAATCGTCATTAAATAAAACAATTTTACAGCTATGAGAAAGAAAGAGATTTTATTAAAGAATTCAAATATGGGAAAAGAATTCTCCAAAAAAGGGGTTTTACTATTGGGTGCTATCCTGATATTATCCAATATCAGCGCCCAGCATCTGCCGTCAAAAGACACACTGATGAAGCAGATGGTTACAGCAAACAGATATTTCATGGATAAATGGCCCGATCCCGGAGAAGACATTGTAACAGATAAAGTCCGTCCCAGCAATTTATGGACCCGTGCCGTGTATTACGAAGGTCTGATGGCCTTATATTACATAAATCCTGATAAAGCTTATTTTGAATATGCCGTTGATTGGGGTGAAAGCCATGACTGGATGCCTACCTATGGATTACTGTTCACCAGGGACGGAGATCACCAATGCTGCGGACAAACCTATATTGAGCTGTATCAACTGGAGCCTGACAGCGTTCACTGGATTGCCCCCATTACTATGTGCATGGATCATATAGTTGAAAACGAAGATGCAGATGACTGGTCATGGATAGATGCAATTCAAATGGCCATGCCTGTTTTTGCTAAACTGGGTGTGGTGCACCAGGATACCTCCTATTTCCGCAAAATGCATGATATGTATATGTTCTCAAAAACCCAACACGGGGAAAATGGTTTATACAACCAGGATGAGCACCTGTGGTACCGCGACAAAGATTTCGATCCTCCCTATGTTACCCCCAACAACAAAAGCTGTTACTGGTCACGGGGTAATGGCTGGGTTTTTGCCGCGCTTGCAAGGGTTCTGGATGTAATTCCCGATACCCTGAACGACAGGGAGGAGTATCTAACAACCTTTAAAGAAATGGCCGAAGCATTGATAGCTGTGCAGAGAGAAGACGGTTTCTGGAATCCGAGCCTGGTTGATCCGGATCACTTTGGAAGTAAAGAAACATCAGGTACCGCATTTTTTACTTATGGCTTGGCCTGGGGAATCAATAATGGCATACTGGACAGTGCCACCTATATGCCATATCTGGTAAAAGGCTGGAATGCCATGGCTTATGAAGCATTGCATCCGGATGGTTTCCTGGGATATGTGCAGGGCACCGGGAAACAACCGGAAGACGGGTATCCGTTTACATACGACAAGCCGGCTAATTTTGAAGATTACGGTTTGGGCGCATTTTTACTGGCCGGTTCAGAAACCTTTAAGCTGGCCCCCGATACCGGCAGCATGCCGGCTTTTAACATTAAACAGGAACCTGTAAGTGCAGCTATTCGCTATGCAGTTTCCGGTGACAATTTAAATATCAGACTGTCCCCAAATCCTGTCTATGACAATGTTAAACTGGACTATGAAGTTGAAAGATCCGGTGAACTGGAAATATATATTTTAAATGTTTTAGGCGAAATTGTAAACTTTGAAAAAAAATATATATTCACCGGACAGTCTGATACCTATTTTTATCTGAAAGGTATGCCAACAGGGATGTATCTGGCCAGAATCAAATTTGGCACCTTCAGTCAGACCATCAGGTTTTTTAAATCTGAGTATCTGCTTTAATACAAGTCTGATAAGAAGAATAATGCACCTCAAAATGTTCTGGAGACTAAACAAAAAAGGCATAAAAATAAATTTCTTTGTCAAAACATTACGCTCCCGACCTTGAATCGTTATGCTCAAGCCAAATGAATTATGACATACTTCTATTGAGCAATGCCTTAGGTCTTTCTTTGTTCTTCCATTTCTTTGTTTTCATCTCACGATCACGGGCTTCTTCTGTTGATTGATGCAATATGGAATACTGTGAGTTGGGTTTCTATAAGACAGAAGCTTGAACTAACTCTTGTTATTTAAAATCCTGAACAAGATTTTCTTACTTTTTTTGTCCTTTTAAATACACTTCCATAATTTTATTCATAATATTTCTATTTAATACGCTGTGATCATGGAATCATATTTAAAAAAAAGATACAATCATTTTTGCAGCATTCTTATTGATATTAATAAACTCATGTGAAAAAGATGAAGGGACTGCCAGAACAGCCAGAAGTATGTTTTTTACATCTAACATTAACAAAAGCGTAAATAAAATTGACTTAACAAAAATTCCATATTTGATTACCATTTTGTATGACGATGCTGATGGAATTACAGGACCTAAGGGATTAGCCTTAACCAATGATGGTTATATATTGATATGTGATACATATAATGATTGCATTTTAAAAATGCCAAAAAGCGGAACAGGTCCTGTTGAAGTTATTTATGATAACGATGACAGGATAAGTTCCCCAACCCTAATAGCCGTGGATAATAATACTGGATTTATTTACTGGTGCAATGCAGGAACAAATCAGGTAATGAAAGGGAAAAGCGATGGTTCATTTGTGCCTGTAGCGCTATATGCCCGTGATAGTGTAATAAGGAGTGCCTGCGGTATGGCAATAGATAATGTTGACGGTAAAATCTATCTTTCTGATAATCGTTTGGGGATCATGGTGGGTAATCTCGATGGATCCGGAACTCCAAATGTATTGTTTAATTCTGTCAATAATCCGGAAATAAAAACTCCATATGGTATTTGTATGAATCCTGAAACAAATACAATATACTGGACTGATATTGGCGGTCATAAAATATTTGCAGCTAAACTCACTGAAAATTCTACACCATTGATTCTATATGATCGTTATGACGGAGTTACCTCGCCAGCTGGAATATGTCTTGATAACCAAGCAGGTAAATTATATTGGTATGAATGTTTCGCCGATAATATAATAGCCAAGGGAGATCTTGACGGATCCGGTATTCGTGAAGTTATTGTTGAGAATCCCCATGCAGATCACCTTATTTTGGATTTCGAATAACATATTGCACTTTGTTTCTGTATATTATCTAATATCAGATACTTAGAATATATATATCATAGCTAATCCTTAGTCTGTTTTGTAACTTTTTGTTATGGTTTAAGAATGATTTACTAATCCAGAACGATTATAAGAATCCTTATAGAAAATTTAATAAGACACATCAACAAAAAACTCTTGCATGATATCTGTATGAAACAATAAAACCGCTCACATTTGATTATTATTGTAAGTGGTTTATTATTAATGTGTTCCAAGTTGGGATCGAACCAACGACCCCCTGATTATAAGTAAGATATTTTGTTTTATTTCTGAAAATATATATTTTTGTATATTAATAGAAATATATGTGGGTTACATTTCAGGAAAAAATAAGGCCTTTTCGGGTTTTCTCCACATGGGATGTTGAAAAACAATTTCCATCCATGAATCTTATGAACCTGGTCCGCTGGCAAAAAAAAGGCTATATACTCAAATTGAGGAATTGCTGGTATGCCTTCAACGATGCAGAAAGCTATGAGAACATTGAGTGGTTGGCCGCCAACCTGATCTATGCTCCTTCTTATATCAGTTTGCAGACTGCGCTTTCCTGGTATAATCTAATCCCGGAAATGATATCCACAACCACATCAGTTACTACCCGGAAAACCAACAAATTCTCCACCCCAATAGCGAATTTTAATTATCACCGGATAAAGCCTGAGCTATTTGGTTTTGGTTATGTGCTTGAAAATATGGATGCCTTCAGGGGCGAACGCGGAAAAAGCAGAAAGATTATGGTGGCAACTCCGCAGAAAGCAATTCTCGACTTCTTCTATATTAATAGTTACTATAACTCAGAAAAAGATATGAATGATTTAAGACTAAACGCTAATGAGCTGGCAAAAATTGTAAACAAAGTGTTTTACCAGTACCTTGTAAAGTATGAAAGTAGAGCCCTCGAGAGCAGGATTCGGTTGATGGCTAAAACATATAGCTTATGATAAGCTTCGATGAAATTAAGTCCTTCTTTTCAGATAGTATTCGAAGGAATCCAGCCTACTTCGAATACATGCAAAAGGATTATTTCCATTATCGGTTACTGGATATTATTTTTTCAGGCAAATATGCATCCAAGCTGAGTTTTATTGGAGGCACCAACCTCAGAATCCTGCATCATATCCAACGCTTCAGCGAAGATCTCGACTTTGATTGTTTCCAATTGTCCAAAGAAGAATTCTTTCAGCTTACGGACAATGTCATAGTAAGATTAAGTAGCGAAGGCATCAAAGTCACAGCCGAGGACAAGGAAAAAGATCTCAAAATTATGGCGTTCAGACGGAACATTATATTCCCTGGTCTGCTATTTAATTTGGGATTGACAGGTCATAAGGAAAAGAAGCTGCTCATCAAGATCGAATGTGAACCACATCAGTATTTATACGAACCAACAAAGCCAATTATTCAGAAATTCAATGTTTTTACACAGATCTTTGCCCCTTCCCCGGCTATTCTTCTATCTATGAAGACAGGGGCAGTTCTGCAAAGAGGGAAGGGCAGGGAATACTATGACTTTATCTTCCTTTCGGGCTTGACAGATCCTGATTTTGGATATCTGGACTTAAAATTCGGAATTACCAATCAAATCCAATTATTTGAAAGGATTCTTGAATCCTGTGAAAAAACTGACTTCGAGAAAAAATCACGCGATTTTGAAAAGCTGGTATTCAATCCTGACGAAACAAAAAAAGTACTACTTTTCAAAAAATATATCAGACAAAAATATGATCAATCTTCCGGGTAGTTCTGTCTTTCATCAGAAGGACATTTTTTAGTATTGTAAGGTATCCGGAAATTCTAAATTTTATGTTTTTACATTTACAAATCTGTATATCAAGCCTTTACTATTTCGATGTATTCTATGAATATTAATAAAGCTTCCCACAACTCGTGCATTTAAATTTTTATCCCAATAAAAAAACCAACCACCCTGAATTTACTTCAGATGATTTGTTATCAATTGTGGTCCCAGTTGGGATCGAACCAACGACCCCCTGATTATGAGTCAGGTGCTCTAACCAGCTGAGCTATGGGACCATGCCTTTTTTCAAGGATTGCAATATTAATTATTTGTACTGAAATAAACAATTATTTTTAGGTCAAAAAAAAACCATTCCCTTTCAGAAATGGTTCTTCTTGTAATATCTTGTTATTCCCTCCTCAGTAAGAAAACTGATATTTTCTCCTCAACTCCTTTTGATAATCAGAAATTCTATGCTCCAAATCCAGTATTTCATTCCTGAGTTTGGTTGTATCACTACCTTCTATTTCCAGTTCACGAATAAATCTCTTGTTAATGATAATCTTCTTCTGGCATTCGTAAATATTGGAAATCAGGCTTTTGATTGTATATTTGACATCAAGCATAATTGGTTGGTTGTTTTGAGTTTTACAATATACAATTTGTTACAAAAATATTAAATGGTATACCCTATAACAAATTATATTAAATGATGTTCATTACCAATTCACGGTGATCCAACTCATCTAATGAAACCGCCTGACTATGAGTACACTAAATCCATTGATTTCAAAGCTGAAGTCCTCCCCGATTTTTTTTATCAACAGTATCGGAAAATCTTAGATTATGGTGTTAATAAAAAGATAAATCAATGAATTTATAACCTGCTGATCAAAAAAACTACTGTTGATACTCCGGGTATTATTGGTTTTAACAGGACGCTAAATTAAGCATTTTTTTTAGTTTTTCCAATGAATCCTATAATTACCATGATCATAGCAAAATAGCGATCAATCTGTTTTGAAGTAACACCGTGACCGGCAAAACCATGATCTGATACCATTGATTCAGCCATGTTTCAGATGTGTGTTATCACAAAAAGGTTTGTTGCCTGATCTGCCGCACCTGCATATATAAATTTCTTTATATTCAGTGGTTTTATGACCAGAAGAATCCCTGAAAACAAATTCCCCTTTTATTTGTATTGGCCCGTTTTCCAGGATCTTTATCTCTGCTGAATAATTATTTTCCATTGCTTATTTCCCTTTATATCCTGTTTTACTGTGTGTGCCATCGCAAAATGGCTTATTCATTGAAGCGCCGCATCTGCATAAGGATACCATCTTAGGGTTATTATATTCTTTACCGTCGGTTCCTGTTAATTTAAAACTGCCTCTTATTATAAGCGGCCCGTCTTCCATAACCCTGATTTCTGTTTCATGACCATTTAATGCTGATGGGGTATCATTATCCGTAATCTGATCATTGTATTTGTAAGCAAGTGCACCTGTTGGACATAAATCAACCACCCTTATAATCTCTTTTGTAGATGCTCCGTTCATATTAACCCATGGCCTTTTGCGAGGATTGAAAACTTCAATTAATTCGCGGAAACATGTAGTGGCATGAATGCATTTACGCGGATACCAGTAGACTGTTATTTCTCCGTTGGTATACTTCCTGTTTTTGCTGCCTGTATATTCGTTGTTGTAATTATCCATTGAAATGTTTTTACAAAAATAAGGATTAAAGATTCATTATGCCACCTTCTTATGTATCTGTTCATGATAATATCTTCAATAATATCACAAAGGGGCATGAACCGAGTCCTGATGAACCGGATTGAGTTCACCGAAGGTAAAATATTTTTAATGATAAGTTCATCTTCGCAGAGCTCCCGATATATCGGGAACTAAGCGAAGCGATCTCATGAGCAAAGCGAATAACTTAACGAAGTGAATAACTCAGATAAGAAAATTCTAATGTAAATGCTTCAGCAAACAGGATCATACCTCACAATATCCGGTTATTTAAAAATTTAATAATTTAGCTTCCTGTATTCAACCGAATTCAATAACTTTTACATGATTTTTCCGTTTAAATATTTGATTGTTTTAATGGCCTGGTTTTTGAGCAATCAATAAATAAAAAGTATGAATAAGTTACTGATCTTTCTGTCATTTATAACATTACCGCTTACCGGATTAAAATCTCAGGACACTATCCGGTATGCAAAAGACAACATTGTCTTATACGGACTTATTCTTGACGGAGATACACTCTTACTTTCCTCAATAGATGAGGTTTATATTTTTCCTGCAAGAAGATTCAGTTCAAACTGGGAATACAGGAGATATCGAAGACTCATAAGGAATGTAAAAAAAGCTTATCCTTATGCCGTGCTGGCAAAAAAGAAATTTGACGAAATAACTTTGCATTTTGAAACCCTGAATGGTGAAAAAGCCAAAAGAAAATATATCAAACAAGTCGAAAAAGAGCTCATGGATGAATTCGAGGACGAACTCAAACAACTGACCATTACACAGGGCAGAATCCTGATCAAGTTAATAGACCGCGAAATCGGAGATACTTCATATGACCTTTTGAAAGAACTTAAGGGTTCCTTTACAGCATTCTTCTGGCAGACAATTGCAAGAATATTCGGATCAAATCTTAAAAGTGAATTTGATCCTGTGGGAGAGGACAGGCTGATCAATGAAATTGTAATCATGATTGAGAGAGGCGCTCTTTAATGAAACGTACCTTTATAGCCCTTGATATACCGGCAAATCAGATGATAAAAAAATGCCTGAATGTCTTATCCACCAAACTTGCCGGAGAAAAAATAAATTGGATGGTATCTGACAACCTGCATCTGACACTAAAATTTCTGGGAGATACAGAAGAAAAGACAATCACCGGTATTGATACAAAACTTGGAGAAATCACAAAAAAAATCAAAGCATTTCAGGTTATAATCAAGAATGTCGGGATTTTTAAGAGTATAAGGGATCCCAGAATCATCTGGCTCGGAATTGAGGCCGACAGCGAACTGGAGGAATTAAAAAAATCAATTGAAAATCAGGTTGCACTTTTTGGATTTCAACCTGAAGAAAGAAAATTTTCTCCTCACCTGACTGTTGGAAGAATAAAGCTAATTAAAAATAAAAGTACATTGCCGCAACTGATTGAATCTTTTCAGGGACAATTCCTGCAGCAGTTTACGGTACCGGAAATAATTTTCTATGAGAGTATACTGAAGAAGGAAGGACCTGTATATATCCCCCTTGGCAGATATAAGCTTATGAATCTTTGATCACACTCCTTTTCTGCTGACAATCGTCAACAAAGTATAAATGATGATCTTGATATCGACATACAGTGACATGTTATCCAGATAAATCATATCATATTTCAGTCTCTTTACCATCTGGTCGACATCTTCTGCATAACCGAATTTCACCTGTCCCCATGAAGTAATACCAGGTTTTACCTTTAACAAATGCAGGTAATGGGGCGCCTTTTTAACAATTCTTTCAATATAATATTTTCTTTCGGGCCTTGGGCCTACAAGAGACATATCACCTTTTATGACATTAAAGAAATTCGGGATTTCATCAAGTCTCGATTTGCGCATAAACCGGCCGAATTTTGTAATTCTGGTGTCATTTTTTGAGGATAGTTCAGGTCCGTTAACCTCTGCGTTTACATACATCGACCTGAACTTATATATTGTAAACGGTTTCCCGTATCTGCCAATTCTTTCGTGACTGTAAAGAATGGGGCCCTTCGATGAAAGTTTGACCCCTATCATCAGGAAAAGGCACAGCGGTGACAGGATGATAAGCGCCAGAACAGAAAGAACAATGTCGGTGATATTCTTAATGTTTTCCTGCCAGGCGGGCATGAGCTGGTGCGAAATCTGTATCAGCGGAACCCCCAGAATCGCAGACATACGAACCCTTCCGGTCAGAATATCATACATGCTCGGAATGGCTTTAATGACCACATTGCAATCAATTAACTTGTTTATGATCTTACCGATCTTATCGTGCTCTGATGACTCTATTGCAATAATGACCTCTTTAATCTGATTCAGAACAATGATTTTCTTAACATCATCCAGAGAACCCAGGTGAGGTAAGTGCTTTGCCAGTCTGTGCTTGTTATTGTCATTTACATTAATAAAACCAATGAATTTATTACCACTGCTCCTTTTCTGAGATTCAATTTCCTTATAAACGGCAACTGCCTTTTCGTTGCTTCCTATTACCAGAGTATTAAAGCCCATAATACGTCTGTGTATCTTATGGGTGATACTTGTGGTAATAATCAGCCTGGGTATGTAGGTCAAAACAAAATGAAATGTGAAAAGAACGGCAAATGACATGTAGTAATTGGAATATGAATGTATAACATCATCGAGGATCAATACAAAAAACAGTATGATTACCCCAATAAAGGTATTTGCCAGGGTCTGGCCCATTTCAGCAAGACGTGATTTTCTGAAAACATCTTTGTAATAGCCCGATGCATAATAGATAAAAATCCAGAATACCGGGATGAATACCAGGCCAAGAATGAATTTAATATCAAATTCTGAGAAAATCTGAGCAAAACTCTGTGATTCAAAATAAATCTTTCTGAAAATAAAAAAAACCGCCCAACTCAACAGTGCGGCCAGGTAATCTGAAATAAGGTATTTTAAAAGTTGAAGATTTCTGTTCATTAAGAAAAACACAAATCAAAAAATCTGAAAAAGTCTGCGGTGTTAGTGCCTGAAAACGACAAAGATAAAAATATTCTTATTAATTGTCATGAAACTTGTTAGATTGTGAATCTTTTCCTCTAAAATCAGGCTGTGATGCTGACTTTATTGATACTGTCCATTATTTTTTCGGCGAGATATAAAGATTTGAATCCATCCTCCGGTTTTGACAGTAACTTGGAATTGTTGGTAATGGAAATGACAAAATTAATTAATTCATCAAGTATCGGATTATTTGGAATTATCTTTCTGGTCACCGGATTCAAGGCATAATCATCATCAACAGAATGTCTGTTTTTTTTGGGTTTTATCACTGTAATTTCATTGGTCAGAAAGTCAATCCGGGTAATACTGTCTTGCTGTGTAAATAATCCGTAATGATTATTTTCAGGGGTAATCCGCGAACAGTTTAAATTGGCGACACAGGCATTGTCAAATTCCAGTCTGATGCTTATCACATCCGGGTTTATATTGGCCATTTTGATCCCGCATGCTTTCACATCTTTGACATTTGCCTGTAATACGGTATATATGATTTCAATATCTGTCATGATTGCCCTGAAAATACTTTCACGGGAATTATCAAGTTTGTCATAAAACTGGTTATGAATCTCAATTAACCTGAGATTTTTTATTTGCGGCAACACGGCATTTAAAGCAGCATGATATCTTACCGGACGCTCAACCATCAATATTACACTGGCTTCATTTGCAAGATTGATGAGCTGACCGGCCTGCTGTTTATTCTTGAGTATGGAAGTGCTGATAAAGATATGCTTGGTTTCCTTCAGTGCCTGTTTTGCTATGTTAAAACAATTCTGACTCTTGCTGACAAAATCTATTGCATCAACCCGGGGAATGAACTGACTGAAAGAATCAAATTCTTTTATATAACCATTTGACTGAGAAGTACCTGATAATTCTTTTAATGGATTAAACAAGCCTGCAATATCCACACCCGGAACTTTCTTAAGAATTTCAACATGCGGTAACGATTGTGTTAAAGTTCCTATTAATCCTATTCTCACCATTCATAATGCTTTCTGCAAACATAAATGATTTAGAAACACACAATTTTTTTTTCAAACCAACTTATCAACTATTTTTGTTTTCATTGTTAATTGAGGTTTTTGAATAATGTGAATGGAAGACAGTTTTTTGCATAAGGGATTAAGAAAAAAACTGATAAATGAGATCAGACGAAAGGATTTGGAGGATGAGGCAGTACTTAACGCAATAGAAAGAGTACCCAGACACTGTTTCATGGATAGCAGTTTTGTGAAATTTGCCTATAAGGATCAGGCATTCCCGATTGGTGCAGGACAGACAATTTCACAACCTTATACGGTGGCATTTCAGACTTCTCTGCTCCAGATAAAGAAAAGAGATAAAGTGCTTGAAATTGGTACAGGATCAGGTTATCAGGCAGCAGTGTTGATCGAAATGGGAGCAAATGTATTTTCCATTGAAAGACATAAAGAGCTTTATTTAAAAGCAAAAGCAACCCTGTCTGAATTAAACTATCATCCGCATCTGTTTTACGGGGATGGCTATCTTGGACTGCCGACATACGGGCCTTTTGATAAAATATTAATAACAGCTGCTGCACCTGATGTGCCAAATCGGCTCCTTGAACAAATGAATACAGGTGGCAGGCTGGTGGTGCCGATAGGAAAATTTGGTTCACAGATCATGACACTGGTGGAAAAAACAGGAGAAAATGACTACATCACGTCTGAACATGGTTATTTTGTATTTGTTCCTATGGTAAAAGGCAAAGAGTAATCACGGCTTATTTGAATGACAATATTGCATTAATTCCCTGATCATATGAATATACAATCCTTCACAGTAAATGGATTTGCAGTGAATTCATACCTGCTTTACGACGATTCCAATGAATGCCTGGTAATTGATCCGGGTTTTTACGAACAATACGAAAAAGACAGCCTGACAGAGTTTATTACCAGGAATAAATTAGTTCCTGTTAAAGTCCTTAACACTCACTGTCATGTGGATCATATTCTTGGAAACAGGTTTGTGTGTGAACATTACCATATCCCTCTCTCAGCCCATAAAGAAGATCAGTTTCTGCTTGATCATGCATTAGAGATGGGCGAGATATTTGGTCTTAAAGTACAGCCTTCACCCCCCGTCGATATTTATCTGAACCATGGAGATACAGTCAGGTTCGGAAATTCAGAACTTAAAGTCATTCACACACCCGGGCATTCACCGGGAAGCATATCGTTTTACAATAAAGCGGATAGTTTTGTTATTGTTGGTGATGTTTTGTTTTCCGGAAGTATCGGAAGAACTGATCTGCCAAAAGGGAATTATGAGACACTAATTTCCAGCATCTTAAATGAGCTTTTAATTTTGCCTGCCGAAACAGCTGTATTCCCTGGTCATGGTCCTTCCACCACCATCAGAAATGAACATGATACAAATCCTTTTTTACAATAAAATTTCAAATTATTTTGTCCATATTTACCATAAGGATGTAATAAATAAATACGAAATATGTCTTTTGAGAATTATTTAACCCGCCATATTGGTCCCCGGGAGGATGAAGTACCATACATGTTGAAAAAAATAGGCGTAAATACCCTTGATGAGTTAATAGATAAAACAATACCTGACTCAATCAGAATGGACAAATCCCTTGATTTACCCGACAGTCTCTCCGAAAATGAATATTACGGGTATATCAGGAAAATTGGTGCAAAAAATAAGATATATAAATCATATATCGGTATGGGCTATTATGGTACCATACTCCCCGCTGTTATCCGCAGGAACATCCTTGAAAATCCGGGCTGGTACACATCATATACTCCATATCAGGCAGAAATATCGCAGGGCAGGCTTGAAGCTCTTCTTAACTTTCAGACAGTCATAATGGATTTAACAGGTATGGAAATTGCAAATGCATCACTGCTTGATGAAGCCACTGCTGCTGCTGAAGCCATGACAATGATGTTCAACCTCCGTTCCAGGGAAGCAATACACAATGGATATAATGAGTTCTTTGTGGATGAGAATATTTTCCCGCAAACCATGCAGGTGCTTAAAACAAGAGCAAAACCACTGAGGATAAAAATAATAACCGGGAAATACGATCAGATTCAGTGGAAACCTGAAATCTTTGGTGCCTTCTTGCAATACCCGTCCGGTGATGGCAAAATAAGACAATATGCCGGTTTTGTCCGGGAAGCACATCATAATCATTCTCTGGTTGCAGTGGCAGCAGATATCATGAGTCTCGTCCTGTTAATCCCTCCCGGTGAATGGGATGCCGATGTGGTCGTCGGTTCCACACAAAGGTTTGGCATTCCTATGGGATATGGAGGTCCTCATGCGGCCTATTTTGCAACACGCGATGAGTTTAAAAGAAGTATTCCCGGCAGGATAATAGGAGTTTCAATTGATGCGGACGGGAACAGGGCACTCAGAATGGCATTGCAGACACGGGAGCAACATATCAAGCGCGAGAGAGCGACTTCCAACATCTGTACCTCCCAGGCCCTGCTGGCTAACATGGCTGGTATGTATGCTCTTTATCACGGAGCCGAAGGATTAAAAAATATTGCCCATCGTATTCATAGCAGTGCAGCCAGGTTAAATGAGAAACTGAATGAAACGGGTTATCAGCAGGAAAATTCAGATTTTTTCGATACTTTAAAAGTTATCCTGCCTGCAAATATCAGCAGACGAGACATTGAATTTCTCGCACTGGAACGACAAATAAATTTCAGATATCATGATGATAAAACCGTTGGCATCAGTATTGACGAAACTACCACACTGAATGATCTGAATAAACTGATTGAGGTTTTTTCCTATGCCAATAAGAGACATGTTAAAAGCATTGAATCAATTGAAGGCCCTGCGGGATTCTCCGGAATTTTCGAGCGTAAAAGCAAATTTCTGGCTAATAATCTGTTTCACGCTTACAGATCAGAAACAGAGATGATGAGGTATATAAAGAAACTTGAAAGAAAAGATTTTTCTTTGACCCACTCCATGATCCCCCTTGGTTCATGCACCATGAAACTCAATGCGGCCAGCGGAATGCTGCCATTGTGCTGGCCTGAATTCAGCGAAATTCATCCGTTTGTACCAATCGACCAGGTAGAAGGTTACCAGCAACTGTTTCATGAACTGGGCAGATTCATGCGAAAAATCACCGGCTTTGAGGCAATTTCTTTTCAACCCAACTCCGGCGCTGCAGGAGAATATGCCGGACTGATCGTTATCAGGAAGTATCATGAAAGCAGGCATGACGGACACAGGGATATTGTTCTGATACCTTCTTCAGCTCACGGGACAAACCCTGCAAGTGCTATTATGGCAGGTATGAAAGTGGTCGTTGTTAAATGTGATGAAAAGGGGAATGTGGATTTACAGGATCTGAAAGCAAAGGCTGAAAATAATAAGGAATATCTTGCTGCATTCATGATAACCTATCCCTCTACCCACGGAGTATTTGAATCTGCAATCAGGGAAATGGCGGATATCATTCACAGTAACGGTGGTCAGGTTTATATGGACGGTGCAAATATGAATGCGCTGGTCGGTCTTACCAGTCCTGCCATGGTTGGAGCTGATGTATGCCATATCAATCTGCATAAAACATTTGGTATTCCTCATGGCGGAGGTGGTCCGGGGATGGGGCCCATTGCTGTGGCAGAACATCTCGTTGAATTTTTACCGGCTCATCCTGTTGTCCCTACCGGGGGTATTAACGGTGTGGGAGCAGTCTCCTCAGCACCATACGGAAGTGCAAGTATCCTGACAATTTCCCATGCCTATTGCTGGATGCTCGGTGCAGAAGGCCTTACACAGGCATCCAAAACAGCCATTTTAAACGCCAACTATATTGCAGCTTGTTTGAAAGACTGTTACAATGTCCTGTATAAAGGTGAAAACGGATTCGTAGCTCATGAAATGATCCTTGATTGCCGCGAATTCAAACTGATGGCTGATATCTCAGAAGCAGATATCGCCAAAAGATTGATGGACTATGGATTCCATGCACCTACCCTCTCTTTTCCCGTGCATGGCACAGTCATGGTTGAGCCAACTGAAAGCGAGTCGCTCCAGGAACTTGACAGATTTATCGAAGCAATGAAATCCATTTATAACGAAATAACCGAAATTAAAAAAACCGGTAACAGGGAAAATAACCTCCTTAAAAATGCGCCTCATACAGAAAAAATGATCATTTCTGATGCATGGGATTATCCGTATTCCCGGCAAAAAGCTGCATTTCCCCTGAAATGGATTGAGGAAAATAAATTCTGGCCTTCAGTCAGACGAATTGATGATGCCTTTGGTGATAGAAACCTGGTATGTTCATGCACAGAAACTTAAGATTATTTTGAATAAAAGACTTTATCGTTCAGCAATCATTGGTTTCATCAATAGTCTGTAAAATAAGTCCTGCTGATATGGTCTTTAAATAATCTGTAAGCAATGAAAAAGAGACATCAACTCCTGGTCTGTAGCATTATTTTATCATTAAATAGCATAACCGCCCAAATATGGGTACCTGATCTGGGAAACGGAACATATCAGAATCCTGTTATTTATGCCGATTATTCAGATCCTGATGTTATCAGGGTGAACGATGATTTTTTTCTTGTTGCATCAAGTTTCAACTGCATGCCCGGCATTCCGGTTTTGCATTCCAAAGATCTGATCAACTGGAGAATCATCAACCATATCTACCAGTCGCTACCGTTTGAAAAATACAATAAACCGGTTCACGGTGAAGGCTCGTGGGCTCCTTCCATTCGTTTTCACAACGGATTGTATTATGTTTTTTTCTGCACACCCCACGAGGGCCTGTTCATGGCCAGAACCGGCGATCCTTCTGGTCAGTGGGAATTACATCATATAGTGGATGTTGAGATGTGGGAAGATCCCTGTCCTTTCTGGGATGATACACCTGGACCTGACGGTGAGAAAAATGCTTACCTGGTAAGAAGCAAATTATGCGGAAATGCCCTTTATCTTCATAAAATGAGTGCTGACGGAACAAAAATACTTGATAACGGTACCATGATATTCCAGGATATCAGTCAGCCAACAATCGAAGGACCCAAACTCTACAAACGAGGCGGCTACTACTATATTTTTGCTCCGGCAGGAGGTGTCCCGCATGGATGGCAGACGGTATTACGATCAAAAAATATCTACGGACCTTATGAAACAAGGAATATAATACATCAGGGAAATACTGACATAAACGGGCCCCACCAGGGAGCACTGGTCGAATTGAAATCCGGTGAATGCTGGTTCATGCATTTTCAGGATAAAGGCCTTTATGGCAGGATTGTGCATCTGCAACCTGTTAACTGGATGAATAACTGGCCTCTGGCAGGAACAGACATCAATAACGATGGAATAGGTGAACCGGTTGCCAGATATAAGAAACCGGTCACAGGAAAGAATAGCACAGTTATGGTACCCCAGACTTCCGATGAATTCAATTCAGACAAGCTGGGATTACAATGGCAATGGCATGCAAATCCAAAAAATGAATGGTACAGTCTTCTGATAAATCCAGGCTCATTAAGGCTTTACACTGTAAATAATCCCACACAGAACGGAAATTTCTGGTTTGTACCCAACCTGCTGCTGCAAAAATTTCCTTCCCCTGCATTTACGGTAACCACCAGGATCGATTTTAAAGGTGATATGGAAAATGACAGGGCCGGACTGATAATCATGGGTGAAAGGTGGAAATACCTTGCAATGGTTAAAACCAAAACCGGAACAAAACTGGAAACTGGTGAAGGTTCATTCAACCAGTGCGATGACATGACACTTGTTGTTGAATCAGCTGAAATCAATAACAATGTATGCTATTTGAGGGTAACTTTAAATCCTGACGGTATCTGTCAGTTCAGCTATAGCACTGATAATCAAAAATATGCTTTAACCGGTAAGGAATCCAAAGCTCAGAAAGGCAGATGGATCGGTGCAAAGGTCGGCTTGTTCTGCATCAGTCCCGGTATCAGCAAAAGCCCCGGATATGCCGATTTCGACTGGTTCAGGTTTGAATAAACTGGAATAGTATAAATTGTTATGAGATACAAAAAATGAATGACTCAGAAATGCAGCTTTTGTTTTAAATTTTTCAACCCGCTTTTGCTTACTTTTAAGGTAGCACCATTCTTCATTTTGGCAACATAGGTGTCTTTGCCAAAAGGCTCCAGCTGTATCACCTGATCTATTCTTACGATATATGACCGATGAACCCTGATGAATGCATTGCTGTCAAGATTTTGTTCGAAAAATGACATGGTTGCCTGCTTCAGGTGCTTCCCCTCATCGGTATAAATCATCACATAATCATCCTGGGCTTCAAGATAATTGATTTTTTCCACGGGGATAACTTTTATTTTAATTCCTGTTTTAACCACAACCCGCTCAAGCTTTTCTGTTAAAGGCTGACGAACAAGCTTCTGAATATTTTCGGGCCTTTGTTCCTTTTGCTTTATCCTCTTGACGGCCTTTTGCACAGCCTCTGTCAACCTTTCGGCAGAATAAGGCTTCATGAGATAATCAATGGCGTTCATTTCAAAAGCCTTGATTGCATACTCATTATGGGCAGTAACAAAAATTACTTCCGGAGTATCGTCAAGAATTTCAAGCATCTCGAATCCGTTTAGTTTGGGCATTTGGATATCAAGAAAAATCAGGTGCGGCTTCAATTCCTGGATGGCTTTCATCCCTTCAAATCCGTTGCTGCATTCACCTATGATGTTGATCTCCGGTATGTTCCTTATATAATTTTTTACCAGTTCACGTGCGAGCTCTTCATCATCAATTATCAAAGCTTTAATCTGATCATCCATAATATTAGGTTTTTAATGAAATGTTCATAAGTTAAATAAACCAGGCGAATCAATTAACCAAATTAATTATATACGGGCAAATTTCTTATCATCAAATCCTCCTTCTGTTTGAGGAAAAGTGAAAGCAACTTCAAAAATACCATCCTTGCTGTCAATCTTTAAAAGATTATCACTGTTGTAAATTATCCTTAACCTGTGTCTTATATTCTGCAACCCGATTCCCTCACCTTTATTGATGATCAGGTCAGGATCAAAGTTATTCCTGACAGATAAGCGAAGAACATTTTCGCTGCAGCTGCAACTCAATTCGATGGTTGACTCTTCAATATTTTCATAAACACCATATTTGATCGCATTTTCAATCACAGGCTGCAGAATCAGCCATGGCAATTTCCTGCTCAGGCATTCATCCCCTATTCTGGTAATGATATTGAGCCTGTTACCAAATCTTATTTTTTCGATATCCAGGTATCTGTTCACATTGTTTATTTCCTGGCCCAGGGTTGTCAGGTGTCTGTCATCCTTTGATAATGAATATCTTAAAAACTCTGATAATTTTATAATCATCTCCCTTGCCCTCTCAGGACTGATGATCGTCAGTGAGCTTATTGAATTCAGGCTGTTGAATAAAAAATGCGGATTGATCTGAGATTTCAGTGAGCTCAATTCCGATTCTTTGATCAGGGCTTTTAATTCTCCTTCACTGATTACTTTTTCCCTGAAATTATGGTAATAGATAAGCAGATTGTATATGAGCACAATGAGGAAGTAATATGCCAGGCCTGCTATTGGTCTCCAGGGAATTGACTCCTTCAGATAGGCAATATATTCAGTATTCTCCCTGAAGGTGGTTGCCAGGAACAAATAGGTCACACCAAACCATAATCCGCTGGCAATCATACTCATAATGATTTGCTGAAAAAGTGATATCAGGATATTGGATTTTCTGTAACTGATATAAAATACCGGATACCATAGACTCAGGCCAAGCAGTGCTATGATGAAATTGGCTACTAAAGCTTCAGAAAGAGATATCTCAATGCCAAAATCATGGTAACTTGAGAGTATAATGAGGTGAACAGCTGCAATCAGTATCCAGATACCTGCATACAGGTAAAAATAAGTCCGGTTACCATACAGAGGATTATTCACAGCAATGAATTAGAAACTTTTTATTTCTCCTCCGCCGAATATAACGGTCCCTTCTATTATCAGTTCTTTATCGCTCTTCTGTGATGATGAAGGATTAGAAAGGCGCTTATCAACTACTCCTCCGAAAATAGGGGTGATTTTAATTTTTACATCCCATTCCTCCGGAATGATCAGTTCAAAACCTCCGAACAAGGCAAAAAGTTCGATGACATTTTGTCCGTTTGCCAGTTTTGCTTTTGTGAAGATAAGTTTCTGGCCGCCAAAGATGCTGGTAAGCTTCCCGCCCTGGAAATTATCAGAATGAATCATTTTTTCAGTTCCGCCAAAAACAATAACCTCATCTATAATATCAACTGTTGATTTTCCATAGGCATGGAATCTCCTGTGAGATTTATGGTGAAACATGATGACCAGTCCGATAATAATCAGCATGGAAGGCCAGAATAACTGCCAGAAATTAAAGTCAATATCAATAAAACTTCTGATATAAAAAGCTGCACCTATACAAAGTACAATTATCCCAAACGCTTTACTTTCGTGGGTAAATAATGCAATCAGTCCGACACCTATCAACAACATCTCCCACCGTAAAAAGTAACGTTTGATCTCGTATCCGTAATCAGTAAAATTGGTTGCCAGTAAAGCGGCTCCTGCCAGAATGATGATTATGCCGACAATTAGTCTTTTATCAACAGGTTTTCGTACCATAATGAATCCTCCAATTTATTAGAATGATGATTCAAAAATATGAAGCAATATCAATTTAAAAAACAAGAAATCGGTAAATGACAGTCTGAAATCGGTAAATTGCACTATTTTTAACAGATGATTTATTACTGCAAATTAATCAAATATCCTTTGATTCCTATAAATAAAACAATAATTCGTACATACTTACTGATTCTTGCTCTCCCTTTTACCCAATGTACAAAAGACAGCACAGGCCTGATTTCAGGAGAGCAGGAAACCGATCTGGGCAGGAAAGTGGATAGTCTGATAACGTGCTTTTCTGAACAGTTCCCTGTACTTGATACCGCTGCATATCATAACGCTTACGCCTATATCGACACCATGCTGTCAGAAATTTTACAGTCAGGGGAATTACAACGCAAAAATACACATGACTACCAGATAAGAATAATTGACCGGGATATCATACATACTTTTGCAGCACCGGGTGGTTACATATATTTTTATACCGGTTTGATAAACCGGCTTGATAACGGTGCACAGTTTGCGGGTATAATGGCTCATCAGATAGCACATATCGACCGCCGGCATATAACCGGTAACCTGGAAACCATATATCATATTGATCCGTTGCTTTCAGTGATCTGGTATAATAATTCAGATGTCCTCGCCGGGATCACAGGTTATCTTACCGGAGAATCAGGCACTCCGGCATTCAGCAGCCAGCAGGAGTATGAAGCAGATGAATTTGCTGTTAAATACCTGGCAGATACAGATTATGAGCCCAGGGGAATCTTATATTTTTATATTAAACTGGATCAGATCTCTGAGTCCGTTTCTAATCTGCCATTTCTGAATATACATGCGGATCCGGGCAACCGTCTGGAATTAATTGAAAGGGTGTGGGAAGATCTTGACAGTCCCGAAGGGGATTTATTTTCCAGTGAATATAACAGCTTTAAACTTTTACTGGCAGGGGACTGAACCGGATTCAGCTTAAATGCCTCATATCTCAGAATATCTGTTTGGTATTCTGTATTTAACTAAAAAGACAACCCGGCCCTGAAATCTAGAAAATCAGCCACCTGTCTGTGAGCTTTGATATTGGTCCCTATAAAAAGCTTTTTTGTCAGGTAGAAATTTAATCCATAGCGCTGAAAAACCTTGTCTCTGCGCTCAAATGGAGAATATAAATAAACGCCCAGCTGCTGGTAAAAATTGAATCTGCCTAGGATAAGATCATGTCCGGCAAGAAGGGCGATGTACTTATGGTCGATGAAATCATCGTTTTTCATCAGACTGTCCTTTATGATTAATTTTCCGTCAGCCAGATCCACTGTAAATTCTGCAGCCATTGACACTGCATGCTGGCGGCCAACAACATAGCTGAATCCCGGGGAAAAACCATAGACAGGATAACGATTGTGTCCTTTCACAGCTGTTTTCCCTGTTGCAAAAACAGTAAGATCAAACCGATGGTTGTAAGGAATCAGTTTTACTGATTTATCCTTTGACCTGTGGATGTAAGGTAACGGATTAAAATTGTATTCCAGGCCAATACTTGCAGAAGGGAAGTTAATACCTAAATTCGGATTTTTAATACCTCCGTTGGAAATATGATTAAAATCTGCTGAAACCCTTAAATAGAGCCTTTCATTAATTACGTAGTTTAATCCAAGGTCAGCATGTACAATAAAACTGATAACAGAGCTGTAAAATTTATTACCCGGATTTTCAACTGAGTCAAATACATTGTTTAAAAAAGTCGGCCCCATTCCAAAACGTATGGTGGCATGCAGTTTTCTGTCACCGTTAATGGATGGTTCAACAAAAGGATACAGTTCAAATGAACTTCCCAGCAGCTTCGGATTGGCAAAATTCGTATAGAAAAATGATACACCTGCCCTCGGATAGCAGAAACAATACTGCCAGCTTTTTTCCGACATCAGCTGCCAGTTGACATCAACCTCCAGACCCCAGGGAAAGGTTTTGGTAAGTCCTTCAAGCTTGCCGCTATGCTTTACAATGAACCCATAATGCGGACGAAAACCGATTATCAGAGAACTTTTTCGCTCCTGACAAAAAATTTGAGTCATTAAATGCAAAAGACAAAAAATAATTGTTATTCTCCTGAAAAGCATAAATAAAGTTTTGCTTAACAAAATTACAACTATATTTTTGTCATTTGCCAGTATTGCAAAGTCAATCCTGTCTGCCAGACAATTGATTTAACAATGCCCCTATTAACAGTAATAATCCTTCCGCTTATTTAACCATCCAGCATTGCAATCACTCAGATGATGTAAGTCAGGCATAACTGTTTAAAAAAATCTGATACTTATTAACGATTGTTATGATTACCATTTCCGTTTCTTTCTTTAAATACAGTTATCAATCTGACCCATCTGAGCTGCACCAGTGATGTCAGCCTGTACATTACAGGTACAATAACCAGGGTCAGGAATGTAGAGAATGTCAATCCGAATATGATGGTCCATGCCAGCGGGCCCCAAAACTGTGCCTGGTCGCCTCCGATGTAAAAATCAGGATCATAGTTATGAAGAAAACCTCCAAAATCAAAATTCATGCCGATGGCCATTGGTATTAATCCAAGTAGTGTCGTAATTGCTGTAAGCAATACAGGTCTGAGACGTACTTTACCGGCCTTTACAAGACATTCTGTTGCATCATTGGCAGGCAGCAGGACTTCGTCTTCCAGACCGAGTTCTTCTCTCCGTCCTGCCCTCAACAATTGAATATAGTCAACAAGCACAATGGCATTGTTAACAACAATACCGGCAAGCGAGATGATCCCGACACCTGTCATGATAATAACAAAAGGCATCTTAAAGGTTGCAAGCCCGCCAATCACCCCGATTGTGCTGAACAAAACACTAACCAGAATAATCACTGTCCGGATTACCGAATTAAACTGCGTGACAAGAATCAGAAATATCAATGCCACGGCTATTAGCAGGGCACGTATTAAAAAATTAAATGATTCATCCTGTTCCTCCTGTTCACCTGTAAATTCATATCTGTACCCGGGTGGCATTTTGAAATTTATCATCAGATCTTTGATTTTCTGATTTACGACTGTAGGATTATATCCTTCAACAACATTTGAGTAAAGTGTGACTACCCTGTCAAGATCTTTTCTCCGTACTGAACTGAATGTACTGGTATAGTCGAAGTCAGCAACAGAAGAAAGCGGTATAAGATTTGTAATACCGTTATCGGTGTAGCTGATTTTCATATTTTGCAAGGCTGACAGGTTATAACGGTACTCATCTTTTAACCGGATCATGACAGGGTATTCATCTTCACCTATCTTATAATCCGTTGCATTAAAACCATACACTGCCGTGCGCAAATCACTTGCAATCTGGTATGTTGATAAGCCAAACCTTCTGGCTTTATCCCTGTCTATACTCACCAGGAGTTCGGGCTTATCGGTGCTGATATTCATTTTTAATCCTTCAATACCCTGTATGCCTGCACTCTTAATCAATGCCCTGATGGAATCGGCAAGAAAGACCAGCTCATCAAAATCCTGTCCCGCTATCTCAAGATTGATTTCCTTGCCGGTTGGTGGTCCCATCTCCTCCTTGGTAATTTCAATTTCAACACCTGGATAATTTCCGACAATCCTTTCAGTGACCTCTCTCATGATTTTTGAGGTATTTTTTCCTTTTCGTTCTGTAAAATCAATAAAACTGATTGTCATCAGGGCCTTTTGAGGCTGTGGTCCGCTGCTGAAATCATAAGGATCACCTTTACCAATCGTTGTTAAAATGGATTCAATAATATCCCTGTCCGGTTCAAGAAACTGGGCAATATCATTTTCAAGCTTATGAATAAAAGCATCTGTAGTTCTGATATCTGTGCCGATCGGAAGTTCGCAAATCACATTGATGTAATTCGGATCATTATCCGGGAAAAAAAGGACTTCCGGCTGTCTTATCGTCCATAGAAATATGGCAAAAAGAAACAAACCGAATGTTCCGCTAAAAAACCACAGAGGATTCCTTCTTTTAAGCGCAAACCTTAACACTCTTTCGTAGAATACTTCCAGCCAGGGAAGAAAATGATCCTGAAACCACAACTGCATTCCATGAAAAACCGCAAGATTCAGAATACCGATGATCCCAAAAATAATCAACAGATTGGGTATTAATCTCCAGCCTGGTATTAACATGAGCAAGCCGGCTCCAATCATCACCAGTGCAACCTTATATCCCCTTTTTTTGTCAGGTACCGCTCCTTCACCTTTTTTCCGTATAAAGGTAGCAGCTACAACAGGGGTAATAACAAGTGCAACAAAAAGTGAAGCCGAAAGCACTATGATAAGGGTAATTGGCAATATTTTCATAAATTCACCAACAACACCTGTCCACAGGGCCAACGGAAAGAATGCTGCAAGCGTTGTCAGAGTAGACGCAATGATTGGAACAGCAATCTCGCTTGTAGCAAGTCTGGCTGCTTCCCACGGTTTATAACCCTCGTCCACAAAACGATATATGTTCTCAACCACAACAATGGCATTGTCAACCAGCATGCCCAGCGCCAGTATCAATGAGAACAGTACCATCATATTGATCCTGTAGTTGATGATACCAATAACCACGAATGAAAGAAAAAGCGACATCGGTATGGCCAGTCCCACAAACATGGCATTACGTGCTCCAAGAAAATAATAAAGAACCAATACAACCAGGATGATTGCGATAATCATGCTGTTATTCAGATTATCAAGCTGGCTGATAACCTCTTCCGACTGATCGTTTGTAATGGATATGCGAAGACCATCAGGTATCAGTTTATCCTCCCGGGCCTGATCAATGATTTTAAAAATCTTCCCGGTGGCAGAAAGCAGGTTTTCACCACCTTTCTTTACTACCTGAACTGAAACAACAGGGTGTCTGTCCAGACGGGCAAAACTGACAGGCTCTGCAAAGCCGTAGACCACATCTGCAACATCCCTGAGATAAATGGTTTTATTACCGTCTTTTTTAACAATTATTTCTTCCAGCTCACGCGGATCATCTATCTCGCCTTCTACCCGTAAGCCTCTCCTCATTCCATGTAACAGTATTTCACCACCTGACATGGTAAGGTTCTCCTGGGACAGTGCAAACTGAATATCGTAAAATGTAAGGCTGAGGGCTTCCATTTTGACCAGGTCGGCATTCACTTTAACTTCCCTTTCATTTATACCTTCAATCAGAACTTTTGAAACTTCTGGTATTTCTTCCAGCTCATCCTGTAAATTCTCTGCATAATTCTTCAGTTCTTCAATGCTGTATTCTCCTGACATATTGATATTGATGATCGGGAATTCAGAGAAGTCAACATCAAAGACGATAGGTCCTGTTAAATCATCCCCGGAGGGTAATTCGCTTTCTGCACGGTCAACCCTGTCCTTCACACGTTGAAGGGCATCTTCCAGGTCAACATCGGTGTTGAACTCAACAAAAATCATCGAAATATCCTGGGCAGATACAGAAGTTATTTCCTTAAGTCCTTTCACACCCTCTACTTCCTTTTCAATGGGCCGGGTGATGATACTTTCAATATCTTCAGGTGAGTTGCCAAAGTATTGGGTTTGTATCATAATCTGCGGCCAGACAATTTCCGGCATTAGTTCCTTGGGTAAACTGCGATAGGAGTAAATTCCAAAAAACAATATCATGAATATAAGGAGGTAAATTGTATTCCTGTTTTTTAATGCGAGTGATGTCAATTTAAAATCCCTTAACTTTTTCTTTTTTATTTCTGTAGTTCCCATTCTTAACTGTCTTTAATCATTATTAACATTATTCACTGCAACATATGAACCTGTACTTACAAGGTTATAACCTGCTGTAATCACCCTGTCGCCGGGAACAAGTCCTTCGGCAACCATGGTCATTCCCTCATACGACCTGCCACGTTCAACATATTTTTTCACTGCAACAAACCGGCCTTTCTCATTGTGCTTCACAACATAAAGGTAATCACCGGTAATATCTCTCTTAATCACAACTGATGGCACAACCATGGCATTATGCGATGTGAAATCATTTATTCTTATGGCTGTAATCATATTCGGCCGTATTTTTTCCTTCCCGTTATGAATTTTCACTTCAATTTGAAATGTCCGGTTTGTAGGATTAATAACTTTTGAAGTGCGTTCGATTTTTGATGTTACTTTATGTTCCGGCAGGGATGAGAAAAATAATTCAACAGGCTCTCCGGCATGAACAGATTCAAGATATGTTTCTGACACATCGGCCCTGACAGTGAGCCTTTGCAGGTTGACAAATTCAATGACAGGCATCATAGGCCCTGCAATATCTCCAACTTTCAAATAAATTTTATCCACCAGACCTTCAAAAGGAGCCCTTACCTGCGACATGCGCAATTGAGCCTCGAGCAGATTTAATCTCGATTCGGCCGATTCCTTCTGCGCCTTGGCCTGAAGATATTGTATCTCCGATCCGATACCCTGATCCCATAAGTTCTTCTGTTTTTCATAAGTTATCCTGGCCAGTTCAAGATTGGTTTTTAGTTCATTTATTGAACTTTCGGTCGCCTCGGTATTTAGCGAAACAAGCAGGTGCCCCTTTCTAACCCTCTGCCCCTCTTCAACATGAATTCCGGTAATCTGTCCGTTCATTTCAGGACTGATTTTAGCATACAGATCGGCTTCCACATTGCCAAAAACAGTAATGTAATGCCTGAATACCTCGTTTTTCATCTCTTTGATTTCAACTGCCAGGGGATTGATCATCTCAGCCGTATCTGTCAGCTCTTTTTCCAGTTCATTTATACTCTTTTCAAGCATAACAATCTTGGCTTTCTTGCTTTCAATCTGATTTTTGATCTTTTCGTCTTTCGATATGCCGCAGCTTACTAAAAGTAATATTGTGACGATTTGCGCTAATGTTTTCATGACTTTATTCTTTTAATTTTGACTCAGTAAATTATCCAGCTCTGCTTTTGCTGTAAGTAATTTCATAATTGAATTGATATAATCTGATTCAGCCGTGAGAAACTCCCGCTGATCAGAAGTAAGCTCCAGGCTTGACGTAACTCCCTCCTGAAAACTGACTATTGATTTATTAAATATTTTCCGGGAAAGGTTGAAATTATTCTCTGAAGTGATATAATTCTCATATGCCGTAACATAATCATTTTTTGCGGTTTCAAACCGGATGAGCAGTCCCTGTTCTGCATCTGTCTGCGCCAGTTTTGATTTTTCGTATTCTATCCTTGCCTGTGAAACCAATGAAAGTCTTTGTCCGCTATTGAAAATGGGGAAACTGACAGCAACTCCAAGAACATCTTTAGGCTGAAAGTTAAGAACAGGTTCCCTGGCCAGCTCCTGATGACGGTAAAATGCAGAAACAGTCGGGAAAAATTTACTTTTCTGCCTTTTTAAGTTTAGTTTTTCCAGTTTTGTTGCAGTAGTGGCCAGCTGATAGTTTATATTCCTGTCCGCATTAAAAACCGCACTGGTTAACAACTTAAGATCCGTATCATACAATAAACCGGGAATACTGTCAGTAAGGATACAGTTTATGGAGATGTCCAGTCCTAACTGCATCAGTAATATTTTTTTACTGATTCTTTCCTGTCCTTCGAGTGTATTTATCGCATTTTCAAGTTGATTTTTCAGAATAACCAAACGGTCGGCATCTGTTTCAGAAGCAAAGCCCTGCCGGTATAATTGATCCATTTCGTATTGTGCTTTTGAAACAACCAAATAGCTTTCCCTGGTAATTTCCAGACTTCGTGCTAGTACTAAGACCGCATTGTATGAATTTGAAACCGATTCCCTGATATCATTTTCAGTTTTTGTTAATGCTTGTTCTGATAATTCCTTAAACACTCTTGACGCCTGCAGTCCAACAATATATTCCCCGCTAAAAACCAGCTGCGACAGGGTAAAATCATATGTTGCATTGTCTTTTTCAGCAACCGGGAAACCGGGCTGGTTATATATATACTGATTGAGACCCCCTGTTAATTCCGGATCCTGAAATTGTTCAAATCCTTCAGGTACATCTGTCAAAGGATTCTGGGTAAAACCGGTAATGGGAAAGCTAAATACAGGAACCTTAAGAATATGCTGATAATTAATATCTGCTGAAAAGCGGGGCAGACCTGTAGCAATGGTTTCCCGGATTTTTTTTCTGGCAATTTCCAGATCCAGTTCCGATATTCTTATGCTCCTGTTATGCTGCAGCGCATACTCCTGGGCTTCCTTCAGGCTTAAAGTACAAAATGTGTCAGCCTGCCCATACAGGCTTGCAAGGTTCAGAGGGATGATCAGTAAAATGTATAATCTTAAATTCATAATTTGTTTATTTAATATCTTGAATCTACCTGGAAAATAACCATTAAAGATTTTGGGCTGGTGATAAGAATATGTTGCCAAAAACCGGTTCAAAAATAGCCGTCCTGTTTTGAGAACCACATAACAAATCGGCGAATGAAATCATTATATCGGTGAATTATGGTAAAACGCAGCTGTCCAATTCCGGATGCTGTTAATTACATGTTGATAATATATATTGATCACATTAAAACCAACCCCGGAAATATGCGTATAAATATTACATAAACCGGTAATTCTTAAAAACATGAATAATTATCAGATAGAAGGAAGTTGCAACTCGCCGGCAGTAATCATCGATGGGAAAACAGGTATTGTCAATATTTCGGGATCTTCAGATTTTAAGTCCGCAAAGTATTTTTACCAGAATCTTTCCAGGTGGATCAACGCTTTTAATCTTGGATCAAACAAAACAAGAATCATCAATATAAGGCTTACAGATATCAACAAGTCATCTGTAAAATGGTTGAAACATACGCTGGAACAAATTGATAAGTGCTCTCATTATTAAGGAAAACCGGTTATAAACTGGTATTATAGCAGAAATAACCCACCTATCATGACAATAGGCGAAAAATACCGGATGACTTTGCATCTTCCCTTCAATATCATTGCAGCATAAAAAAGCTTATTGATAACTGGGCGGGTATCGTAAAATTTTTTCTGCTCATATTATTCAATATGCATGCACAGGGGTAATGTGCAGGAAAAAATCTATTGTTTAAGAACTAGATAACCAGGGCAAAATCAAGTTGCTTCCTGGGCAGATTGGCCCGCTGTATCTCTATTTTAACATTATCACCCAACTGAAACTTTCTGCCTGTATGTCTCCCTGTCAGACAGTAATTATCCTCGTCATATTCATAGAAATCATCCAGCAGGTTCCTGATATGAATCATCCCTTCACATTTGTTTTCGATGATTTCTACATAAATCCCCCATTCAGTCACTCCTGAAATGATCCCGTCATAAATCTGTCCGATTCTTTCAGCCATAAACTCAACCTGCTTGTATTTGACCGAAGCCCTCTCGGCATCAACTGCCAGTTGTTCCATGTCAGATGAATGACTGCACATTTTTTCCAATACTTTTTTATTTCCCGGGGGCTGGTGGTTCAGATAATCATTGAGCAGCCGGTGAACCAGCATGTCAGGGTAACGACGTATAGGTGATGTGAAATGGGTATAATATTTAAATCCCAGACCATAATGTCCAATGTTATTGGTTGAATACTCAGCTTTAGCCATAGCCCTTAAGGCAAGATTCTCGACCAGATCCTGCTCTTTTGAGCCTTTAACATCGTACAGAACCCGGTTCAGGGTTTCTGCGATCTTTTTCCCCGAAGCCAGATCAATGGCATGCCCGAATCTGCTGATGAAAGAAGCGAATTTTCCCAGTTTTTCGAAATTCGGCTTGTCGTGTATCCTGTATACAAAGGTTCTGCGATCCTGCTTGTTTTTGATGTCCCCAAATAATGTGGCAACACGTTTATTAGCCATAAGCATAAATTCTTCTATCAGTTCATTGGCAGTGTCATATTCCCTGAAATAAATCCGCTGCGGATGCCCTTTTTCATCAATCTCAAATTTCACCTCTTCGCGTTCAAACGAAATAGAACCTCTCTTGAATCTTTCATTTCTAAGTTTCTGAGCCAATCCATGAAGGGTACGAATCTCATCTTTCATATCTCCTTCACCTGTATCAATGATCTTCTGCGCCTCCTGATAACTGAACCTCCGGTCAGAATTTATAATGGTTTTTCCAAACCATTCATTACATATTTCTGCTTCATCATTTAACTCAAATACAGCAGAAAAACAAAGTTTATCTTCCTTTGGCCGCAATGAACATATATGGTTCGAAAGTCTTTCAGGCAACATGGGGACTGTACGGTCAACGAGGTACACCGATGTAGCCCTCTCCTGAGCTTCACTATCCAGTAAAGAACCAGGCTTTACGTAATAGGTGACATCCGCAATATGGACTCCAACCTCCCAGTTGCCATTATGCAATTTCTGCAGTGACAGTGCATCATCGTAATCTTTGGCATCCTCAGGATCAATGGTGAAAGTAGGTATCTTTCTGTAATCCTTCCTGTTTGATATATCGGTTTCCGCAATTGCATCAGAAATGCTCTCTGCTGCCCGGGTTGTTTCTTTTGAAAACCTGTAGGGCAATCCGAAATCGGCCAGTATGGCATGCATTTCGGTTTCGTTATCGCCCTGATCACCCAGCACCTCAATGATCTCGCCAAACGGATTCTTTGCCTGCCGGGGCCATTCAACAATTCTGGCAATGGCTTTCTGGCCATCCCTGGCACCTTTCAGTTTTTCAATGGGAATGAATATGTCATAAGGCATTTTCCTGTTATCAGGAGAGAGAAAAGCAAACCTGCTCGACACTTCCACTACACCAACAAAAGTGTCCCTTGCCCTTTCAATAATCTCAATAACCTCTCCTTCAGGTCCCCTTGATTTTTTAGCTGCAAACAAATATATTTTAACCGTATCACCGTTCAAAGCATGGTGCAGATTATCCTGGGAAATGAATACAGGCTCAGAAACTGAATCCGACATAACATAACCGTATCCGCCGGAAGACATTTCAACTTTTCCGCTCATAATCATCCCTGTTGATTTCAGTTTGTATTTGCCCGGATATATCTCCTGGATATCTCCTGAACGTTTCAGATTCTGCAGGGCTTTAAGAATGATCTTTCTCCGGGCCTGTTCTTTGATATGCAGCTGCCTGGATATTTGTTTATAGTTAAAGGCTTGTCTGGGGCTATCATTGAAAAGACTGATGATACTTTTAGTCAGATCGCTGATATTCTGCCCTGGTTTTTTTCTGTTTGACTTGTTCTTTCCGGACATCTGAAAAATTTATTTGATTATATGGTCAAAGATAAGTCCATTCATTCAGGTATTTTTGAATAAAACATCAAAAATGCCTGTTATATATTGTTTAAATGATTTTTCTATTTGCTTTTGTTATCTTCGGGTCTCTTCTTTTTCTTTGAAAACAGGCGTATCATTCTGCTTCTTTTAATGGTCTCTGATGCTTCGGTTACCGATACAATTCCCCTGTTCAACCGTATCACTGCCATATCCACGCTATCGGCAAATGCCGAATCGGCAATCAGTTTATTAATTAATCCTTTACCGGAGTTGATCTTTTCGGTTATTTCATTCAGGTTCCGGGTAATAATTTCAAGCTCTTCGCTTGATTCATTGATATGCTGACCTGCCTGGTAGAGGTTCTGGGCCAATGTTGTATCTGTAAATAATTTTCCGAAAATCCCTTCTCCCCGGTTTATCTTATCTGTGATCCCTTCAAGATTTTCTGTAATGAAAATTAAATTACTGCTGGCTTCACCCAGGTTTACAGAAATAGCTGTGTCTGCCAGCAGTTTCCCGAGTATGCCTTCACCCTGACTGACTCGCTCAGAGATTTTATTCAAATTACTTGTAATCATCACAACATTCCTGCTTGCTTTATCAAGACTCACTGTCAGACTCGTATCGGTGAATATTTTACCGAATACACCTTCACCGACCTTTATCCTGTCTGTTATATCAATCAGATTCTGTGAAACCACGGCAATGTTTTCACTCGATTTTTGTATCTCAATAAGTATCTCATCAATATTCACCGGTTGTATTGTCGTCAGGGTATCTCCCCCGGTCAGCATTCTTTTCTCCATTGTACCCGGAATGATGGTTACGGTTTTGTTTCCCATAAGGCCTTCGCTACCGATTGTTGCTACTGAATTTTTCCTGATAAAGGGCATGACACTGCTCTGAATGGACAGTTCAACCCTTACCTCGTTTTCAGAGAGAATCCTGATATTGCTTACGGTTCCCACATCAATACCCGAAAACCTGACGTTGTTCCCGACTGTCAGACCGGACACATCAGTGAAAATGGCCATGACCTTGACGTTTGAAGTAAACAGATTCTGCTTCTTTCCTACCAGATAGATTGCCAAAGCAAAGATTACGATTCCAAAAAAAATGAATATCCCCAGCAGCAGGTTGTATGATTTTTTCGGTTGCATGGTATTAAGAAGTTTAGTTTAAAAAGTAATCCTGAACGGATTTGGTTTTGTTTTTTCTAAGGCTCTCATAAGTGCCATCAGCAATGAAACAGGAGTTTTCAAGTATCATAATCCTGTTGGATGTAAGTCTGGCACAATGCATATCATGTGTCACTATGATGGATGACGTTCTGAATATCCGCTGTACCTGTAAAATCAGCTCGCTGATTTCATGTGAGGTTGCAGGATCCAATCCCGTTGTCGGTTCATCATACATGATAATTTCCGGCCTCAGCACCAGCGCCCGGGCTAAACCTGCCCGCTTGCGCATACCTCCTGACAATTCGGAGGGCATTTTATTAATCGAATCCTTTAAACCTACATTTTCGAGTATTTCTTCAATAATAAATCCCTTTTCTTTATGTGAAATTTCATTTTCAGCCCTTTCAAGAGGAAACAACAGATTTTCCCTGACAGACATTGAATCATATAAGGCAGCACCCTGAAATACATAACCAATTCTCTTTTTCAGATTATTCAGGGCATCTTCATTAAGATCACTAATGTTGTGATCAAATAAAATGATATCCCCTTTATCAGGCGGAATTAATCCCGTTATGCATTTAAGCAGAACAGATTTTCCGGCCCCTGATTTTCCCAGGACAACCAGATTCTCACCGTGAAACAATTCAAGACTGATATCGCTCAATACGATTTCAGACTTGAACGATTTATAAAGATGTTCCACCTTTATAATGATCTCATTCCGCGTATGGTCCATCATATGATCAGCTCTGTCAATTGAACAACAATCAGGTCAATCACGAAAACAGCCAAAGAGGATGAAACAACTGCCGAATTTGCTGCTAATCCGACACCTGCAGTTCCCCGGTCTGTGTAGTAGCCTTTATAACAAGATATCACCCCGATGGCAAAGCCGAAGAAGAAAGTCTTGATGGTTGCCGGTATGATGTCATAAAAATGTACCGAATCAAAGGCGTTCTTAAGAAACAGTTGAAATGTTATGGAACTCTGAATATTAACACCAAAGAATGAACCAATGAAAGCGATTCCATCTGAATAAATAACGAGAACCGGAACCATTAGAGTGGCTGCCATAACCCTTGTAACCACCAGGTATTTAACCGGATTTATGCCGGAAACTTCCATGGCATCTATCTGTTCGGTAACCCTCATTGAACTAAGCTCAGCACCGAAACCGGAGGCGACACGACCCGTAAATATCAGGGCAGTTATCACAGGGCCGATCTCCCGGATTATCGAAACAATCACCATTCCGGGAAGCCATGCTTCTGCCCCGAGATCGGCCATAACAGGACGGGTCTGGAGTGTCAGTACCAACCCTAAAATGAAAGCTGTTATGCCAACCAAAGGCAAAGATTTATAGCCGACATAATAAGCCTGCCTTAGGAACTCCCTGAACTCTGTTGTTTTCTTGAACAATTCCCTGATAACTTTTCCTGTAAATCTTGCCAGACTGCCAAAATCTACAAAAAAATCTTTCAGTTGTGCCGTAAATCCTTCATCCTGTCCGGTTGTACGCATAATCTTTTGTTTAAATACCCGGGTTGAAAAGGACAGCAATATTGATCGCAATTTACCCTTAAAGAATTGAAAATTATAAAATCATACGATGAATTCAAAGTTAAAACGAATCAAAACCATCCGCAGGTATAACTTTCTTAAGGACACCTGTAACATACTTCGTTTTGGAGTTCTTTACCCTCACAGAAATCCATGATGTTCTTCATCGTAACTTTTGCAATGTTGGCCATGGCCTCTCTGGTGAAAAATCCCTGGTGTGACGTGATGATTACATTATTGAATGTCAGTAACCTGGCAAGTATATCATCCGTAAGAATCCGATCAGATAAATCTTCATAGAAGAACTGGCTTTCCTCTTCATAGACATCCAGACCGGCCGAACCGATTTTTTCTGATTTCAGTCCGTCAATTAAATCAGGCGTATGAATAAGTTTACCTCGTCCCGTATTAATGATCATAACACCTTTTTTCATTTTATCTATCGCATGACGGTTAATGATATACTCGGTTTCTTTGTTTAAGGGACAGTTTAAAGAAATGATATCAGACCTGCTAAACAACTCATCAAGTGCAACATAATCGAATTCGTGCTTTCTGGCAAAAGCTGTATCAGGATATTTGTCATAAGCCAGCACATTCATGTCAAATCCCTTCAGTATCCTGATCAGCACCTTTCCGATCCGGCCCGAACCGATGATTCCTGCAGTCTTTTGATACATATCAAATCCCAGAAGCCCGTTCAGTAAAAAATTGGTGTCTCTCGTTCTGAAGTATGCCCGGTGAATTTTCCTGTTAAGGGCAAGCATTAATGTGACAGTATGCTCAGCTATGGCATTGGGGGAGTATTCAGGAACCCTTACAATTTTAATCTTATCCTGGGCGGATTTCAGGTTAATATTATTGAAACCCGAGCATCTTAAGGCTATTAGTTTAACACCATATTCTGCAAGTTTTTCAATCATGTCTGCATTAATCATATCATTCACAAACACAATAATAATATCAAAACCCTGAGCCAGAATTATATTGTCCGGCGTCAGGTGATACCTGAAATATTTAATATCAAAACCGAATTCTCTGTTTATTTCGTTAAATGATTCAATATCATAAGGCTTTGAATCAAAAAATGCAATTTTTGGTTTCATTTTTCTAAAATTGGGTTGTTGTTAGTATGATAACATCATAATCCGGGATTGGTTTAATATATTCGTATTTTTGACAGCCATTTCTTTTTTAATGATATCCTGGTAACCTGTTACATTGTATATTTCATAAAAAGTATAAAACCGGCCCTGTTCTCAGCGGAGGAACTGCAAGAGGTTTTGCCCATCCGGGCGCATTGAAAACCGTCGAGGAGCTGGATCTTAAACCGGATATTATTTCAGGTGCAAGTGCAGGAGCTATTGCAGGAGCATTTTATGCCGACGGTTATAAGCCCGAACCTCTCTGGCAGATTTCTTCCCGGCTGTTTAAAAAATCTGATGATCCGCAGTTTCCATCCTTTGTCACTGACAAGACTATGACTTTTTACCTGATTTTGTGATTTTCCTGTTTTGTTCTTTGTTGATTTCAGTTATTTCCTTTAACTGCTTTCTGAGTTTTTCGATTTCATCCTGCATGCTTTTTTCATGTCTGCTTGTTTCCTCCTGTGTAGCCTGCATTTCTTCGATGGTCTGCCTCATTTCTTCTTCCTGGGCATGCAGTTCCTCGCTTTGTTCCTGTGTCTTCTGAAGCATTTCACTGATTAAATTATTTGATTTCACAGAAGATACAACAGAGGCAATATTTTCTGAAATCTTAAGTGCAAAATCAATCTTTGATTTTTCGATTTTATTAAATGACCCTATTTCTATGACTCCGGCAGCCTCATCATCGTAAATTAAAGGAACCAGTATCAAATGCTTCAGGCTGTCTTCGCCTAATCCTGAATGTAATTTTGCATAAGTCTCGGGCAAATCATCAATTTCAATGATTTTCTTTTGCTTAAAACAGGTTCCGATAAGTCCTTCCCCCGGATGAAATGATGTTTTATCCAGCCTTTCAGATTGATAAGCATAATGAGCCATCAATTCTATGGATATCTGGTTCTCTATGGTATTATTTGATAAAAATAAACCTCCCTGCTGGGCGCCCATATATTTAACAATATCAGAAATAAGTGTTTGAGATAACTTCTGCAAGTCTTTTTTCTCTTTGCCGAGAATATCAGAAATCATTGCCATACCCTGATTAAACCAGTTATGATATTCCTCTGCCTTCTCCTTTTCCTCAAGTGCCTTTTTTTGTTTTTCAATCTCTTCCTTTCTTCTGTTAATTTCGAGATCTCCTGCTTTCAGCTTTTCTTCCAGTATGCTCTTATCTGCTCTGAGCTGCGATTCCCTGCGACGTATTAAATAAAGAACAATACCCAGTACAACCAGTGAAAGAATGATATAAAACCAACCTGTTTTCCATAGCGGGGGTTTTACAATGATTTTCATGACGGCATTTTCCTCTGACCATACGCTGTTTTTATTGGCAGCTTTTACTTTAAAGAAGTATGTCCCCCCGGGTAAATTGGAATAGCTGGCAAACCTTACAGAAGCATCGGTATAGTTCCATTGTTCATCATAACCTTCAAGAATATATGCATATTTGTTATTTTCCGGAGAGATATATTGTAATCCGACAAATTCAAGGGTAAATACCCTGATACGGTGATGGATCTTAATACGCTCTGTCTTAATTATTGGTTCATTAATTAAGACTTTACCACGTATTTTCTGATTGGCAGATACTTTTATATTTCCTGCAGTCATACCGGTTATATGGACTTGCGGAGGATACTTGTTGGTCACCACATTTTCCGGATAAAATGAATTGAACCCGTTGATCCCTCCAAAGAAAATCTCGCCGTCAGGACTAACGGCTTTTGAGTGATAAAGGAACTCGATGCTCTGCAGGTTATCGGATTTTTTAAATATGTTGTATCTGACAGTATCCTGGCTATGAATTATATTGATAAGCTGTATAATCCCTTTGTTTGAGCTCAGCCATAAATTACCCTGACTGTCATCGCAAGCCTCGTAGTAATTAACTTCGGGTAATCCGTTTGCTGTACCGAGTATCTTAAATTCATTGAAAACAGAATTTGCCTGTACAAGATAAGTATTGTCAATATCGAACCAGATATTCTTTTCACGGTCAATGTGTATGAAATTAACTGAAGTAATTGCAATACCTTCAATTTCGGAAAATGTCATGAAGTGACGGTTTGCGAGATCCAGAACTACCAATTTATCAGTACCCATCAGAAGCTTGTCCTGAAATCCGTTAATGGTATATATCTGGGAGTTCATTTCGGGAGGATCGGTATAATCCGTCAGGTCAGGCGAAATTTTAACATATTCCTTTGTTTGAATATGATAGGAATAAAGTCCGTCGATGGCACCCAGCCATAATATCTCATTATCAACAGGATCAATATAAAGTGAGTAAATCCTGTTCACAGGAAATCCATCCGGATTACTCTCAGAACGCAGATAATGTGTGAAAGTCCCGGTTTCTGTATCAAGATAGCTGAAACCTCCACCGTAGCCGGCAAACCAGATATTATTCCGGTTATCGACCTTTATATCCTTGATATTGTTGCTCAACGGAGTATTCATATTATTCAGGTCGTGCATATAATATGAAAACTGGCCGGTCTCCCGGTCAAGGTAATTAAGTCCGCCCTTTTCAGTCCCAACCCAGATATTTCCCAGCTGATCCACTGCCAGTGAATAGACATTTTTATCATTCAAGAAATATGGATTCTGTATGCGGGAATAATCATATCTGGTAAATCCGGAAGTGTTCAGGTTTGTATAACAGACTCCTCCTGCATGTGTCCCCATCCATAGTCCTTCCTGATTATCCTGGAAAATGCATTGTATGGAGTTATGTGATAATTCAGAAATGGGATGACCGGTATGAGCGTACCATGTAAATGTCTCATTAAATTCATCAAAAAGGTATAATCCGGACATGGCACCAATCCAGAAATGACCTTTACTGTCTTTTAATATTCCCCTTACACGTCCGCTTTCAGGATTGCCGGGATCCGGAAAATAGGTTTTAAATTGTCTGGTGCCAGGATCAAATCTCGAGAATCCATTGTTATTGTAACCTATCCAGATGGTACCTTTATCATCCTCATATATTCTTTCAATGAGATTTTCACCCAGGGATCCGGAATCCCCGTCAGCTGTGTAGTGAGTAAAAGTATTTGTCTTTCTGTCGTAATATGCCACTCCCTCGCGCTGATAGCCAATCCATATATTATTGTCCCTGTCCACAATAATGCGCTCGGGCGACCCTTCAGGAAGTGCACCGGGTTTTCCGGGAGAAGGCCTGAACCAGGTGAATTCTTTTGTGGTCAGGTCATAATTGCCGATTTCGCTGGCATTTGCAAACCATAGAACCTGGTTGTCATCTTCAGCTATACCAACTGTCTTGGTTATTCTTCCCGGAAAATCAGGATCATTGAAACTTTCAAATCTGTCTTTCAAAGGATTATATGCACACATACCGTCCTCACCTCCGGCCCAGATATTACCATAACTGTCACATACCAGCTCCCTTATCTGACTAAACCTGGCTTTGGATGTGTCAACAAAGAAATAATCGTAGTTGTAAATACTGTATCCGTCGAATTTTGAGATACCTGTTCTGGTTCCAAGCCATATAAATCCGTA
Organism: Bacteroidales bacterium; assembly: GCA_016933335.1. Lineage (GTDB taxonomy): Bacteria > Bacteroidota > Bacteroidia > Bacteroidales > UBA10428 > JAFGPL01. Next base: position 41,127 of record JAFGBD010000021.1, read on the forward strand.
ATCATCCTGGAGTACAGCCCTGACCCTGTTATTATTCAGTCCATCATCAACTGTTAAGAATCTGAACCGATATTGATCATGAAACCTTCGTTTTTGCTGGCCTGAAGTGTCAGGGAATATCCCGGTAAGTATTATAATAAAGATAAATATCCGCCACGGTCTCATGTTTATCTTTCCGGCTCCCATCTCTAGCTTTTTTATAAATTTACTTAATATGGGGCTTCTATTCAAAGATAATTTTCATTTTTTTGAAAAAATTCATGATCCCTTTTTAAATAATGACCCTAATAAACAGATTAACAGTAAAAATCATCTTTGTCAATAATTATTTCCTGAAAAATCAGAATAATATTCTGTTGTTTTCAGAGTCATAGCATAATTAATGTTGTCTGTGATGATAAAATCAGGATGAAGCAACAATGCATCATTAAAACCACATCCTTAAATTAATTCCGGATTCCCGGGCTTCCGGCCTGATGTCTCAACAGTTAAGAAAATGAACAAGTAACAAAGCTTGTTTAACATTATTTGTGAATTTATAAAATAATAATAAATTTAATAATTTGTACTTTAACGCGTAATTAGATTACACTCATTTATTTTTAACAATGAACCACATCAACCGACGAACATTTTTAAAAAATTCTGCTTCTGCAGGAGGGATGTTATTGCTGACACCTTATCTTAGCGGAAGCATGTTAACTTCATTTAAATCGGCACAAACAGGATACTTCGAGCGCGAATTTGGTATTGATGATGAAATATGCCAGATGTTGCTCGAAAAGGCACTTTCCAAAGGAGGTGATCTTGCCGATGTTTATTTTGAGCATTCCCTTGAGAACTGGCTGAACCTTGAAGACGGAAAAGTCAGCCGCTCATACGGAAATGTATTACTTGGAGTAGGAATAAGAACAGTTAAAGGTGACCAGGTTGGCTATGGCTTTACACAGGAATTAACAAAAGAATCAATGTTATCGGCTGCCGCGACCGCTGCTTCGCTGGTTAATGAATCTGCTGGTACGGTTGCCCAAAGTCTTAAACTTCTCAAAACACAAAACTATTATCCTTTTGATCCGTCAATGGTCGAGATTCCTTTGGAATCGAAATTGCCTCTTGTAAAAGCCATCAATGATAAATGCTTTGCCCTGTCAAATCACATTGTCAAAGTAAGTGCCGGCTTTCACGACAGCACCAAAAGAATTTTAATTGCCACCAGTGACGGAGTGAAAGCTGAGGATATCTTGCCACGCAACTTCCTGTATGCTTCAACTGTTGGCGAAAAGGATGGCCGGACTGAACAGTCATGGTATAATTTTGGCGGAAGAAGAGATTTTTCTTACTACACCGAGAAACTGACAGATAAACTTGCAGAGGAGGTTATTAAAAGAACTGAGAAACTTTTTGAAGCCATCCAGCCACCTGCAGGCGAGATGCCTGTAGTACTCGGGCCCGGTGTCACAGGTATCCTGTTGCATGAGGCTATCGGACACGGAATGGAAGCCGATTTCAACCGAAAAAAGATTTCAACCTATTCAACCATGATTGGTAAAAAAGTTGCTGAACCCTTTGTAACCATAATCGATGATGGTACAAATCCCCAGCAGCTGGGATCGATCAATGTCGATGATGAAGGAATTCCTGGACAGAAAACAGTACTGGTTGAAAACGGTGTTTTAACCAGTTATCTGCATGATAAAATCTCTGCAAAACATTATGGTGTGGAACCCACAGGAAATGGCCGAAGGCAGAGCTTTGAGCACTATCCGCAACCCAGGATGAGAAACACCTATATGCTCTCAGGAGATGCAAATCCCGAAGATGTTATCAAAACTGCCAAAAACGGGATTTATGTGGAAGATATCAGCAACGGACAGGTCAAGATCGGGGAGGGTGATTTTGCATTTTATGTCTCACAGGGCAGGATGATTGAGGATGGCAAACTGACGGCTCCTGTCAAAGATATAAATATCATGGGTAACGGACCGAAAATGCTTGAAAATATCATCATGGTTGCCAATGATCTTGAGCTTCATGAAGGTGGTGCCGGCTCATGTGGTAAGGGCGGACAGAGCGTACCGGTTTCATTCGGGCTGCCTACCTGTCTTGTAAAATCAATGACGGTTGGCGGTACACAGCAGAAGGGAGGTGCATCATGAACCAGCAGATGTATGATTTATGCAAGTGGGCTAAAGATACGGCCCTGAATAATGGTGCCACTGATTGCCGTGCACGGATGACCAGGAGAAGGTTTGTGGAAATACGCTACCGCGATCACAAACCGGAAGTTGTAAAAGAAGCAACAACACGCGGGCTGAACCTCAATATATACATTGGAGGTAAATTCTCATCACAGAATACTCCCGACTTAAGAAAGGATGCGCTTGAAAGTTTCATTAAGAAAGCTGTTGAAAATACTGGTTTTATAGAAGATGATCCGTACCGCTCACTTCCTGATCCGAAGTATTACGAAGGCAGGACAGAGATGGATTTGCAATTGTCAGATCCGGAACATGGCAATATAACTGCCGAACAGCGTCATAAGGTTGCCAAAACCATTGAACAGGTGAGTCTTGATAAAGCAGGGGACAAGGTCATCTCGGTGGAAGCAGGAATGAACGACAGCGAATGGGAGGAGGTTATTCTTACCAGCAACGGTTTCAAAGGTGCGATGCAGACCACCGATCACTGGGCAGGTGCCTCCGTTACAATTGCTGATGAGGGCGACCGAAAACCGAACGGATACTTCTGGGCAGGTGCCAGATCATTTGAAGATATGCCATCCGTGAAAACAATAGGTGAAGAAGCCGCTGCAAGAACCCTTGATTTGCTCGGAGCAAAAAAAATAAAAACAGAATCTCTGCCCGTAATTATTGAAAACAGGGTGGCCGGCAATGTGCTCTGGGGATTTTTAAGCGGTCTTTACGGTAACAACATCCAGCAGAAGAGATCTTTTCTGGCAGATAAGAAAGGGAAGGTCGTGGCGGGTAAATTGTTTACTATAAAGGATGATCCTTTCATTAAAAAGGGATTTGGCAGCCGGTTGTACGACGGGGACGGATTTCCTGCCAGAAAAAGAACAATTGTCAGCGAAGGCCGGATTGAGGAATTCCTGATTGACTGGTATTACAGCAGGAAGCTGGAGTGCGAGCCTACCACCGGAGGTATGTCAAACCTCATCATTCCGCCTGGCGATAAGTCTCCCGAAGCACTGATGAAAGATCTCGGACGAGGAATTCATATTACAGGATTTATAGGTGGAAACTCCAACTCGGCCACAGGAGATTTCTCCATTGGTATTATAGGGAAACTGTTTGAAAACGGTGTGCCAGTCCAGTCAGTTGCCGAGATGAATATCGCCGATAACCATCTGAATTTCTGGAATAAACTCTCAGCCATTGGGAATGATCCGTGGAAATACGGCAGCTGGCTGACACCAAGCCTCGTGTTTGATGATGTTCTCGTAGCCGGAATGTAACGGGCTGGCCAGAATATGATTGCACTCCATCTCCTCCCTGTTGTATAGCAGGGAGGAGATGGTTATAACAGATATGCCATGTACCAGAAAGACTATATTCTCAGGATGATTGAAATGTTCGGCGAAATGCTGGCCGGCATTTTCGGATTAATCAAAAAGAGACGCTATGAGGAAGCCTCTCAGGCCATTGAAAATGCCTGGATTGAACTCCTTGAAAAAAGTGCTTCTGATATCCTGAAAGTTTATGCTGAAATGCTTCCCCTGACATTGCAGAAAGATTTCGGTTTTAACCAGCAGCAGCTGGAAGTTGTTGCCGGACTGTTATATGCGGAAGCCGAATTAAATTTCGTGCAAAAAAAGTTACGGGAAAGTAAAGTTAACTTTGAAAAATCACTCGTCATTTACAGATACCTGGATAAAGAACAAAAGGTATTTTCACATGAACGGCAGAACAGGATCGCCGACATTGAAAAAAGAATATCGGAAGTTTCTTTTTATTAACTTGCCGCATCATTATTTGAAATTCCCGGTATTCAATCATTGATCCGGATTACTCAGTTTATCATGTCATTAAATTTCTTTGTTTCGGATTTGCACGGAAAAACCGACCGGTATGAGAAACTCTTTCAAAAGATTCTTGAAGAAAGACCTGATGCAGTTTTTCTGGGCGGTGACCTTTTGCCTTCGGGAATAAAAAGTTTTACACACAGCGATGATACGGATTTTGTTCAAAGTACGCTTGTCAATGGATTTAATAATCTTAAGGAGAAGCTCAAAAATGATTTCCCGAGGATATTCATCATACTGGGTAACGATGACGGCCGTTCTGAAGAACAGGCTTTGATTGAAGCAGAATCAAAGGGTATCCTTGAATACATTCATAACAGGAAAGTGAATTTTGGTGAATATACCGTATACGGATACTCATACGTTCCTCCCACTCCGTTTCTATTGAAGGACTGGGAGCGTTATGATGTTTCAAGGTATGTTGATCCGGGCTGTGTTCCGCCTGAAGATGGATACCATACGGTTGGTTTTGATCCCGGTGATATCCTTTACAATACCATTCAGAAGGACATTGAACTGCTGGTTGAAAAGGATGATTTATCCAGGGCGATTTTTCTTTTTCATGCACCTCCATACAAGACATATCTGGACAGGGCTGCACTTGATGATATGATAATAGATCACGTTCCCCTGGATGTGCATGTCGGAAGCACTGCCATTAAAAGATTTATTGAAGAAAAACAACCCCTTCTTACGTTACACGGGCATATTCATGAATCAGCCAGGTTAACGGGCAGATGGAATGACATCTTAAACAAGACATTTTTATTTTCTGCTGCACATGACGGACGGGAACTTGCATTGATCAGGTTCAATCCTGACAAATTGATAGATGCCACACGTGAATTAATCTGAAACCGGTAACATCTAACTTGTTTTCCTCATCATCAGAGGAAGCGCTCCTTCACTTACTGCACCGATCTTGATTGCATAACTGGTGCGGTTTTTAATATCTTCATCTGTTACAATATGGATATCCAGCAATTTTTCAGTTCTTGAGCCGGTTCGCAGATAATTTATTCTGCCCAGGCAAAAACTCCATCCTTCCATCCATAGAAGCAATTCACTGCGCTGATTTTCATTCCCCCGAAAATGTATAAGCAGGTCAATATCGCTGCCAGGTCCGGCTGTCGCATTCTGAACACTCCCGAAAACATAAAAACCAACGACTCCGAACCTTTCAGGATCGATTTTAGATGCGATATGCTCTGCATAGCTCAACCTCCAGCGCCAATGAAAATCAGGGCTTTCCATATTAAACATGTCGGCCTTAAAAACACCGAAACTGCTCTCCGGAACTGAATCGGAAAGTATTGCAAATGCACGTTCTTCTTCAGCGTTCATCAATACATGCAATAAGTTGCCATGCGAGCTTGACGGAACATCAATCACTTTTACCACTTCAGAAAATGAATCATAATCAGGAAGCATCTCGCCCAGCCTGTTTTTCGACTCAGAAAAAAAAGGCTCATTATAGTACACACCTTTATCATCAGGATAAAGTGGTAAATATCGGATATCCGATTCCACAAGATCCTGAAAAAAGTGCGTTCCCAGTGAAGGTTGCGGCATATAGTTTTTCTGTCTCCTGGCAATTTCTATCAGCATGGCTGTATTGTTGATATCAGAATAAGCCACACTAACGCCGAGCTTTATGTCTCCCCGGCTACCCCAACGGCCCGGCCCCATCAGAATAAACTTCCGTTTGGGCAATATTTTGTTCAGACTGCTGACAATCTTTCCGATGGATGCAAGTTTTTCATAACTTTTCAGCTCACTGTATTTTAAAGGATCAATATACACGATATGCGAAATATTTGAAACAGTTCCGTTGGAAATAAACCTGTCAGCTGAAAAGAGTATCTTATCTTCAGGCAGATTATGTGGGATGGCAGCCGGCATACCGGTAATGCTGTAACTTTGAGGCCTGCACTGAAGAAGGAAAAAATCATCACCGTTGTGCGCAAACTCTATATCAACAGGACATCCATATTCTTTTTCCAGCATATTCAAAACAGAATGTATCTGTGTTGCAAAATCAGTATTATTTATCAATCCGTCAAATGTCACCACATAATGATTTTTTTCAAAATCAATTGTAATCTTCTGTGGCTGTTGAATAAAATCTTCGGTAAGTTGTGAAACCAGGAGGTGGATATTGGGATAATCCCTGCCCGATTCTTTTAAAAGATGCAGCATTTCAATCGTTTCAAAAGTCCGCTTTTCAAGGTTTATTACATCAATTTTTTTCGGCGAATATCTGATAATTTCATCAATTGCAACGTTTACGCGCAATTTAGGCTGTCCCGGAGCGATAAGTATCGGATAATCATCGCTTAACCTGTCAACCGCACGGGTACCAAGTCCGGGTACCATCCTTGTCAGTCCGTCTTCTTTCCTGATACGGTTCGACCATCTGAAATCATTATGGCTGAATGCAACCCCCGAAAATGCAGGCAGAAAATATTTGCCAATGCGCTTTCCGACAACCTCCTGTAACAGTATTCCCATTTCTTCATGGTAATCTGACAATCCATGTTCTTTGCGGTATTCAATGGGATCGGGCCCGAAAACCGAAGCATAAACTTCGGCAATGGCATCCAATACCTCAACCAGCCTTTCTTCTTTTGATCCCTGGTTGGCAATAAACAGACTTTTATATTTACCGGCAAATGCCGTTTTCATCCTGTCTTCAAGCAGACTTGAACTTCTGATAATCAAAGGTGTTTCGCCAAAATCGTCCAGGGCAAGTGATATTTCTTTGATCATTTCAGGACCAAAAGGAGAATTTTTAAAAACATGTATGACATAGGGATATTCATTTTTTACCTGATCGATGTCCTTATGTATCTGTTCCATGATATCCTCAAGATCATTTCTTTTCATAAAGCTCAGGATGGCATCAGAAGTGATATACCATGTTTTCGGAACTTTTATCCGGCTAAAAAATGGATTTTCACCGGCAGACTTCCATAAAATATGGCTGGATAAAAACAAACCTGAGCTTTTACCCCCTAACTTCCCAAAACTGCCAACCGGCGAAATGATTTGTTTAAGCAGTGTGTAAAAATCTTTTAAATCAATGAACTTTTTTGCGATGTTGATAAAATCAGGCTGGTCTATCAGCAACCTTCGTATGAGGGCAATTTTGACACTTTTCTCTCTTGATGGTGAAATTTCCAGCCCATGAGAAGACAGGTAATAAAACCGTTCAATGGCACTGCTGATTTCTGATAATGAAGATCCCGTGCTTTCAAGAATATTGACCAGAAAACCAGACCTGTCTTCTTTAATCCATTTATGGATGCTGTCTATGATTTCCTTTTCATCAAGGTATTTACAGGCCAGTTTAAAAATATCGTAACTTGCTGATATCAGATCATTTGCAGTGGTCTCCTGATACGGACGGTTATCTCCCTCCTTTAAAAGCTCTATTTTATCCCTGTATGAAGGGGTAAAAGATTCAAATAAGCTTTCAGCCTCCTTTGTGCCGCTCCAGCACAGATAGTTGATCATTCTTCTTGAAATACGGATAAGCAACTTTGGATTTGTTCCTTTGAGCATTTCAAAAATCGTATGCCATTCAGGTTTTGTTTCTTTAATAAAATGACCTCCGTTCTCAAAAACTGCTTTCAATTGTCCATGCAAAAGATAAGACCCGATTTGCTCTGCAATGGTATTGATCAGTTTCTGTTCCTCTTTCAAAAACGGGCCCTTGTATTCTGTCGGTCTTTTTTCGACATAATATACTGACAAGTTCCCGGCCACTTCATCCTGAACAACGATATCAGATAGCAGCGCCCATTTTGATTTTTTGAAATCCCCGGAATTAAAAACTTTATCCCGGTAAACCAGCTGTACCTTGCATATATCCGGATACTGCCATCCCTGTGGAAGGATCTTCACAATTTCACTGAATATCTCATCAATGCTTCTTTCCTTATCATTTAACAGTTCCTGTACCTCATATAAGCAGCTTAATTCTTTGGCTCTTTCCTTCAGTTCCCTGGTAAGATTATTTACACTTCTTTTTGCACTCATTTTTCTATTGGTTTTAATACCTCTCCCCTTCCTGTTCTTCCGTCAGCCTTTATCAGTAATTTGCCTTTGGTCCGGATGTGTTTGGTATATTTCATTTCTTCAACAACGATCTGATTGCTCAGCCAGCACCTGTCAAATATGATTTCTGTTCCTGCCGGTAATGAAAAATAAATCACCCTGAAACTTGTTAAATTATGAAAAAAATGAGATCCCTGGCTCATTTCAACATTTGCAGATCTAACAGATACTTCAACAATTACTTTCACTCCCGATATCTGTTGCCATCGTACCGGTATGCCTGCGGCCGGATCAGAAGTACCCCATCTTCCGTAACCAATCATCAGGTATGGACGGTTTTCATTTACCAGTTTTCTGTTAAACATTTCAACCTCGGAAGCCACCTGGTAAGATATTTTTGCATCAGGATTCGGTATATCTGCATAAACAATATCTGTTATATTATCAATCATTCCATTGCCAAGGACAGTGCCGGATGATATAAATATCCTGTCTCCTGCGGCTTCTTCTGCCGGATTATCTGTTGCATCTTCAAAAACCCTAACAGGCCTTAACTGTAAAAATCCGAACCGTTGAACATCATGTGATAAAGTTACGGCAAATTCTATCTCAACAGGACTTTTTACTGCATTTTCACAGACATGAAGAACGGTTTTTATTAACTTGTTCAATGGAAAACTCTCAGCAACAAGAACAGGCGCGAAATTGAGAACACGGGGGCCGTTTCCGCTTAAACCAGTCCAGAACCTGTCAGAGTCAACATCGTATGTTGAGACAAGATGCCGTAATGTGCCATCTTCTTCTGCATACGACAGGTTTTTCTGAACCATGTATTCGGTTTCACTGACAGGATCATATTCCGGCGGGGCTCCCATATTTACTGCCCAGAATTCAGTCTGCGTATTCTTTATCATGTCATCTGAAGAATTAAACGGAGGACCTGATTTCGGGTATTCAGGTGAATACGACCATGAGAAGCCACCGTCAACAATTGTCTTACCCAGTCCAAGCGCCAGGTTTACAACACCATCTTCAGGTTTTGAATGACCGGTCGGATAGTAATTATATGAACGGGCAACACCGGATATTTCAGGATAAAACCTGTCTTCATATCTTGAACCGGCAATTTCCTGAATGATAACTGCCATTTTCTCATCTTCCGTTTTATATTTTGTCGTATGAATATAGTCTTTGGCTGCCCTGAAATATGTTGAAGCATAAACATACTTGATCGCTTCGGTGAGCTTTCTGAACCTTGTATCAACATCATGCTGGTTATTGGGAGTCATCTTTGTTCCGTATATGCCGGCAAAAGGCATAGATAAAGAATCCTCAAGCAGGCTGGAAGATCGGATTGCCAGAGGACTGTGTATCCCGGAGATAAAAGTTCGCAAAACACCAAGAATTCTGAACGGCAGGTTTGCCTTCTGAAATGAAAGAGCTATCATGTCATCCGAAGCATCTGACAATGCGGTTTCATAGAGGTTGTTTTCCTGCATAAATGAATCGAAGACATCAGTAAGGATTACAACCATCTTAGGTATGCATATTTCAATACTTTGAAAATCAGAAGTATTGATTTCCGACCTCAGGATATCGCTGATGGAGACCAGGCCGCTGGCTTTTCCTCCCAATGATCCTGTACCAATAAAACTTATTGACCTGTCTGATTCAAAAAAGTCTTCATCAAACGAAGAAATATCTTTGAAAATAAAATCGACCATCCATTATAAACAGATTGATGGTAAAAATGATCTTTTTAAACCCATCCACGGTCGCGACATGCCTGGACCACACGATTCACGGAAATGACATAGGCAGCATCCCTCATGCCCATTTTATTTGTCCTGGCAAAATCACTTACAGCCAGATAGGCAGATGTCATTTTCATATCAAGCTTCCCGAGAACCTCATCCTTTTCCCAGAAATAATTCATGTTACATTGCACCTGTTCAAAGTAACTGCATACAACGCCACCTGCATTTGCAAGAAAATCAGGTATTACATGTATATTACCCTTTTGAATGATTTCATCTGCTTCACGTGTTGTTGGTCCGTTTGCACCTTCTGCAAGTATCTTTACCCTTTTGCTAATCTTCTCTGTATTATCAGCCCTGATCTGATTTTCAAGGGCAGCAGGAACCAAAATGTCTACATCCTGTTCTATCCAGGCATCACCTGGCAATACCTCATAACCCAAATCCCGGGCTTTTGATTTGTCAATTCCGCCAAAAGAATCTGTTATTTTAGTTAATTCATCAAGATCAATGCCGTCTTTTTTTCTGAACGAATAACTGGTTTTATCTTCTTCATCCCATGAAGATACACAAATTACCCTGCCTCCCATTTTATGGTACAATTCGATGGCGTATTTTGCAACATTACCAAATCCCTGAATGCTTGCCACGGTATTTTCCGGTTTGATTTTCTGTTCTTTTAAAGCTTCACGAACCGTAATCATCACGCCATACCCTGTTGCTTCGGTTCTTCCCCTGGAACCTCCCATACCAACCGGTTTACCGGTAATAAAGCCGGGAAGCTTTTCCCCGCATATCAATTCATATTCATCAAGCATCCATAGCATGTGTTGCGGATTTGTCATAACATCCGGCGCAGGAATATCAATATTCGGCCCGACATTTTTTACTATCTGACGTACCCATCCGCGACAAATATGTTCCTGTTCAGATTTACTCAGATGATGCGGATCGCATATAACTCCTCCCTTTCCTCCGCCAAGCGGAATATCTGCAACCGAAGTTTTCCAGGTCATCCACATAGACAAAGCTCTGACAGTATCTATCGTCTCCATTGGGTGAAAACGGATACCACCTTTGGCCGGACCTCTTGCATCGTTATGCTGAACACGGAACCCCCGGAAAATTTTAACACTCCCGTCATCCATCCTGATAGGAATGGAAAAATGATATTCCCTTACAGGATTTCTTAAAAGATCTCTTTCGGCCTGATTTAGTTCCAGCAAATCAGCAGCATGATCAAATTGTTTTTGAGCAGTATCAAAAGGGTTGTATGTTTTCTCATTCATAAGCTTATGAAAATTAAACTAATATGTAATATGTTGAATACAATCAGAAGAAATGGTCCTGGTTAAGAAAAGTATCAGCAGTTGGAATTTTATGAATCCTGATAATCCTGTTCATCAGATTTTAATTAATGCAAATATAAAAATTTTTTTTATGCCATAAATGACATAAAATATGCCGGTGCATGATGTATTAATACCCGCATACAATACCGGTACAATCACAGGTATGAAACACCAAAGCAGTTTTTTTGAATCATTTCCCATAGCAAACCAGTTACATGGAAGAATATAGCTGTTTGATCAAATTAAAGGTTATATTACTCACGGCATAAGTGTTTACTGGTATCTTTGTATTGTTATCCGTTAAAAAGTCTTATTATTGCTTTTCCTGTCTATGAAAGAAAAACAAAAAAAACGACTTTGGCTGGCCTTCATACCAATGCTGGTCTTAAACCTGATATTAAAAGGCAATACCGAGTATAAGCCCGCTGTATATCCTGAACATGAGACTGATACTCCTGATTTTTGTATGACCGGTTATGCCACTGTTGAGGCAGAGGGACTGTTAACCACGACAGGAGGTGAAGGCGGAACAACCGATACGGTTTCCACACTTGATGAATTGCAGGCATTTGCCAAATCCAGGGAAAAAAACACATCACCGGGGATATTGTACATCAAAGGAAAGATCGAAAGCCAGGAAAGTCTTACTGTTTCGATCAAGCACGGTGCCAATGTTTCTGTCATCGGACTCGGCAGTGATGCAGAATTAAAAAATGTCGGACTGAATATCTGGGATTATACCAATGTCATAGTCAGAAATCTCACCATACATGAAGTCCTTTACCCCGACGATGCCATTACCATTGACGAATGTCACCATGTCTGGATTGACCATTGTGAACTTTACAGCAAAATCGGCGAAGGTATTGATGTGGATACTTATGACGGACTTCTTGATATCAAGAACGGTTCCAGATATGTTACACTGTCCTGGAATTACCTTCATGATCACATGAAATGCTCACTTATCGGGCATTCAGACGGCTCAAGTCATGAAGCCACCGACTCTCAGTTCAGGATAACATTTCATCATAATTATTTCCGTTTCACCGACGGCCGTAATCCAAGTCTTCGTTTCGGGGCTCTGCATATGTTCAATAATTACCTTGAGAATATCACCGATTACGGTATTGCAATCCGTCAGGCAGGCCATGCAAAGCTTGAAAACAACCACTTCGAAAGTGTAAACATACCGGTTACAACAAATAAATTTGACGGACCGGAAGGTTATGCCTGCCTGTCAGGCAATATCTATACCGGTACCTGCTCGGCTGATGATAATTCAATCACCCAGACTGATTGTGATTTCTGGAATGATCTGCCTTATTCCTATACGCTTGATTCAGCCAATCATGTGGCAATGCTGGCAAAGCTTTTTGCAGGTGCCGGAGTGCTCGACACCATCAAAGCAGCCGGTCCTGATACAAATGGAATAACTGTTGGTGAAAAGGAAATTATCGTGCCCGTATCAACACGGAAATTCAGTGTTTCACTGCCCTACCCTAATCCCGTGCATAGCATGTTCAACATTGATATTTTCGTCCCCGGGACCGGCCTGGTTGATATGCTGGTTACCGATATAAGCGGCCTGTTTTTGCAATCACTGCCTCCTGTAATGCTATCCGAGGGGAAAAATACCATTCAGATTACAAGAGGCAACCTGAAGGCCGGGATGTATTTTTATGTCTTTGAATTTCACGGTAACAAGTTCCTGAGAAAAGTTGTCGTCATTGACTAAACAAAGTCTCACCCTGCCGGAAAACCGTCATTCCCGGATATTTTCAGACTGTATTTGTTAAATTTGCATTCACATTGAATATTTTATTATATTCTGCCAGTTATGACTTTAAAACATAAATCAGTATTTTTCTTACCCCTGTTTTATTTTCTTTGCTTTCAGTTAGCTGCATATTCTCAGATAGATCCTGCCGATGCTTTTGACAGTCTATTTATCGATGTTCAGCTGAAACAGGTGTTCAGTGATCAGAAAAAATTCACTGATTGTGAACCCTTATACCCTCCTGATGAAATTCTCAGGAAATACAACCTTGAAAAAAAGCTCCCGTCTTTCAACCTCAGAAGTTTTGTAGCCGGAAATTTTGATACGTCATTGACTGATACTTCCACCATTTTAAATCATATCGGTTATTTATGGCCCTGTCTGACAAAGCATACTGACCAGGGCCGTGTAAATTCTTCCCTGATTCCTTTGCCTTTTCCATATATCGTTCCCGGTGGCAGGTTCAGGGAGATGTATTACTGGGACAGCTATTTCACCATGCTTGGTCTTGCAGAATCAGGTAAATATGATTTAATTCAGAATATGACAGATAATTTCTGTTACCTGATCGCGAAATTCGGACATATACCCAATGGCAACCGCACATACTACCTTAGCCGGTCACAGCCTCCATACTTTTCATTGATGATTGAATTACTGGCAAAAGAAGCAGGTGATTCTGCATATTTAAAATATCTTAATTGCATGGAACAGGAATACCGGTTCTGGATGAGGGGAATCCGCGAATTGAATATGACACGGAATGTATGTGAGAGGGTGGTTATGCCCGAGGAGGATGAAATACTGAACAGATACTGGGATTCATTGTCAAAGCCCCGCCCCGAATCTTATCATACAGATGTGGCATTATTCCGGACATCTGACAGGGACAATTCATTATACCGAAATATCAGGGCAACCGCAGAATCAGGATGGGATTTCAGCAGCCGCTGGTTAAAAGGCGATACTTCCATGCAAAATATTTATACAACGGAAATTCTTCCCGTTGATTTAAACTGTCTGCTGCATCATCTTGAAATGACCCTGTATAAATGCCATGAATTAAAAGGAAATGAAAAAAAGATGTCAGAACGATATCTGGAAAAAGCCGGGATCAGGAAAGAACTTATCAATAAATATTTCTGGAATGATGATAAAGGTTTTTATTTTGATTACAATTTTGCAGAAAATATGCAATCAGATTCATACACCCTTGCCGGTGTATTCCCGCTGTTTTTCAGAATTGCAAACGAACAACAGGCAGGCAAAGTGGCTCATATCATAAAAGAAAGATTTCTTAAAAAAGGGGGTGTTGTCACCACTATGATAAACACCGGCGAACAATGGGACTATCCCAACGGATGGGCTCCCCTGCAATGGATAACTTACAAAGGCCTGAAAAACTATGGTTACGATGCACTGGCTGATTCGATTGCCAGGCGCTGGCTTGATCTGAATATGAAGGTTTTCTTTGAAACCGGTAAAATGATGGAAAAATATGATGTCGTCGATATCAACAGACCTGGCGGTGGCGGCGAGTATCCCCTGCAGGATGGTTTTGGATGGACAAACGGTGTCTTTCTGAAATTATATAATGAGCTGAATGAATAAGAAATCCTGATCCTCAGCCAGGCAACGGATCAATGCAATGAGCTTATTGTTAAATGAATGAACTATACCAATCCCGCTTTCCTTAAAATCTTTTTATCGATCAGACCGATGTTGCTGAAAAGTGTATCCTTTTCGTTTATTATTCTGCTGACAGCTCTTTTGGTATTGTTGCGCGGATTGCTGTCTGAATTTCTGATGGCATGTGCAATTTCACTGAACTGCCTGTCTAATGGTTTGTCTTTCCAGGTTCCTGTCAGTCTTGGCTCCAGAATGTTCATGTAAGTTTCACGCTTGTTCTCATAATACCACTTCACCCCCGAACAGCTTAAAAACTTACTGTTTTTGGGCTGCATTGAAATATCAAGTCCCGTTACCGGGCATCTTTTTACCCCGGGTGTCTTTGCCGGTCGCTTTCCCGGATGGATAATAACATCAATAAAAGTGTAAATTTTATTAAGCAAATGATATTCCATGATATGCATTTTTTTTAACTGCCACCAATGGCAATTTAATAAATAATTCACGCTGGATCAACTTTATAGCACGTTATTTTTCAACTGTTTATAACTTTTGTCTGTGCTGCTGAAATCCTGAAAGATCATCCATCATCCTTTTGTATTGATTTTAATTTTCTAATTTTATTGAATAATAATTCAAACCGTTCATGTTCCGGAAAGTTATAGAGTTTTCCATACAGAATAAAGCCATCATCGGTTTCCTGGTAATTGTGATGATTGGTTTCGGGATCTATTCCATGACACAATTACCCATTGATGCTGTTCCTGATATCACAAACAACCAGGTTCAGGTTGTTACCACAGCCCCTTCTCTTTCACCCCAGGAGGTGGAACGGTTCATAACCTATCCGCTTGAAATCTCTATGGCCAATATTACCGATGTTATTGAAATAAGAAGTATTTCACGGTATGGTTTATCGGTACTTACCATCGTATTTAAAGAAAAAGTACCGATTCTGCATGCCCGTCAGCTTGTAAGCGAACAGATAAAGCTTGCTGAATCTGATATTCCCGAAGGTCTGGGAATACCGGAAATGCTTCCCATCACAACCGGTCTGGGTGAAGTTTTTCAATATACCCTTGAGGTGAAAAAAGGATATGAAGGTAAATACTCGGCAACAGATTTACGTGAAATCCAGGACTGGATTATAAAACGACAATTGTCAGGAATTCCTGGTATTGTTGAAATCAGCAGTTTCGGCGGATATCTGAAGCAATTTGAAATTGCTGTTGATCCCATGCGCATGAAGAGCCTCAGACTGACCTGCTCTGATGTTTTTGAAGCTGTAAGCAAAAATAACCAGAACACGGGCGGAAGCTATATCGAAAAATCCGCCAACGCATATTACATCCGGACAGAAGGACTTCTAAAAAATATCAGTGACATTGAAAATGTCGTTGTTACAAACAGAAACGGAAATCCGGTTCTTATCAAACATATTGCGGATGTTTACATTGGATTTGCACCCCGTTTCGGGGCAATGACCAAAAACGGGAAAGGTGAAGCAGTGGGAGGAATCACCCTCATGCTGAAAGGTGCCAGCTCTTCAAAAGTTGTCAAAGAAGTCAAAGAAAAAATAAAAAGAGTGGAGAAGTCACTGCCTGAAGGCATTACCATCAATCCTTACCTGGACAGGGCTGAATTAATCTCCAAAACAACGAATACCGTAACAAAAAATCTCATCGAAGGAGGTCTGATCGTCATATTTATTCTTGTTCTTCTGCTTGGCCATTTTCGTTCAGGTTTGATAGTGGCTTCGGTAATTCCGCTATCGATGCTGTTTGGTTTTATCATGATGCATATTTTTGGCGTATCTGCCAACCTGATGTCGCTTGGGGCAATTGACTTCGGTATTGTGGTGGACGGTGCCGTTATCATTGTTGAGAGTATTATTTATCATGTATATAAAGACCATGTGGGAAAGGTCCTTTCCCGGAAAGAGACAGATACAGTTGTAAAAAAAGCATCCGCCAGCATCTATCAGTCAGCCTCATTTGGTGTAATTATCATTCTTATCGTTTTTATTCCTATTATGGCGCTGACAGGTATAGAAGGCAAGACTTTCAGACCAATGGCCCAGACATTCTGTTTTGTAATTCTCGGTGCTTTTTTTCTTTCCATGACCTATGTGCCTATGATGTCGGCCCTGCTGCTGAATAAAAAGATTGAATATAAAAAAACACTCTCTGACAGGGTGATCAGATTTCTGAAACTAACTTATCATCCGATACTTAAATTTTCACTGGCAAATAAATATACCATTCTTATCGTTACCGCAATTGTGTTTATGATCAGTATCTGGTCGTTCACAAAACTGGGGGGAGAATTTGTCCCGACACTTGAGGAAGGAGACCTTGCCATGCAGATGACAATACCTGCCGGCAGCTCACTTTCTCAAAGCATCATTACAACAACCAGGGCAGAAAAAATCCTGATGGAGAATTTCCCTGAAGTACAACAGGTCATTTCAAAAATCGGAACTGCCGAAGTACCTACAGATCCAATGGCCATTGAAGACGCTGATATCATGATCATATTAAAGGATAAAAAACAATGGGTAAGTGCAAAAAACCGTGAAGAACTGATTGAAAAAATGAAGGCAAAGCTTGGTGTCATTACAGCAGCGCAATTTGAATTCACCCAGCCGATACAGCTTCGTTTCAACGAGCTGATAACCGGAGTGAAAACAGACATCGCCGTTAAAATATATGGTGAAGATCTTGATGAACTCTATGCACAGGCAAACAAAGCTGCCGGAATAATATCGAAACTTGAAGGTGCAGCTGACGTTAAAGTTGAACAAATCACAGGATTACCGCAGCTTGTTATTCAGTTCGATCATAAAAAAATTGCCCGGTACGGATTAAATATCAGCCAGCTTAACTCCATCATACGAACTGCTTATGCCGGAGAGAAGGCAGGTGTTATTTTTGAGGGTGAAAGAAAATTCGATCTGGTTGTAAGAATGGATTCCTCCCTGCGTACAGAACTGAATCTGAATAAACTTTCTGTGCCGACGCCTGACGGTCAGATCATACCTTTGAGTGAAGTCGCCAAAGCTGTTTATATTGAAGGTCCGGTCCATATAGCACGTGACGGAACAAAACGCCGGATAACAATCGGGATCAATGTCAGAAATCGCGATATCCAGAGCCTGGTCAGTGAAATTGATAATAAACTTGCATCCGGGCTGATCCTGAAACCCGGATACTACACTACCTATGGAGGCCAGTTTGAAAACCTTCAGAATGCAAAGAAAAGACTGACGGTTGCCCTGCCAGTTGCACTTTTACTCATACTCATTATGCTGTTTTTTACATTCAATTCCATTAAGTATGCTTTATTGATATTCACTGCTGTTCCTCTTTCTGCAGTGGGTGGCATTGCAGCACTGTGGATCCGGGGACTGCCTTTCAGCATCTCTGCGGGTGTCGGTTTTATCGCTCTTTTTGGTGTGGCTGTTTTAAACGGAATCGTACTTATCTCCAATTACAATGAAATGAAGGCTCAGGGGATTGAAAACATAAAATACATCGTGATCAAAGGAGCATGTACCCGCCTTCGTCCGGTTATGATGACTGCAACCACCGATATTCTGGGATTTCTTCCTATGGCAGTTGCTGTGTCGGCAGGTGCTGAGGTACAGAGGCCATTGGCTACCGTGGTTATCGGAGGAATTATCACATCAACAATGCTGACACTGATCATTTTACCGATTTTATACCTGCTGATCAACCAGGAAAGAAAATCCGGCCCTGTTTTTCGAAAATTTAAGAAACCCGCTCTTATTATGATATCGTTTATTATCTTGTTTCCTGCTCTTGTCCGTTCACAGGAAACATCCTTCAAAAAGCTTACGGCTGACGAAGCAGTGAGACTTGCTCTCGCAAATAATGCCGTGACCAGAAATGCCGTATTGGAGGTTGAAAAAGCAAAAGCTTTAAAAAACGGTGCATTCCAATTTCAGCCAACAGAATTTGTCTATCAGTATGGCCAGATCAATTCACCTGTTAATGACAGGTACATTGAAATCAATCAGGATTTTGGCTCTTTGCTGCAACACATCAATCGCCACAGGGCTTACAATAAATTATGGGAGCTCAGCCGGATCGAAAATGAGATCATTAACAAAGAACTAACTGCACAGGTTAAGTCAGCCTATTATTTCTGGATTTATCTCCATAACAGACTTGAAATTCTCAATGAGCAAAAAAACCTGTATTCAGATCTAATTCGTATTTCAGAATTGCATTATAAACTGGGAGCCACAAATCTGCTTGAAAAAACAATGGCTGCTGCCCGGCAGGCACAGGTTGAAATTGAATACAATATGCTTCAGGACGACCTCATTATTGCTCAGAATAAACTGAAACAACTGATTGTGACCGATGAGGAAATCATTCCGGCTAGTCCTGAACTCGTATTATACATGGTTTCAAAACCTTCTCCTGATTCAGATTACAAGGGCAAACTGCTGCTTTCATTACTTGAAAAAAACAGTGAGGTGAAACAGGCTCAGCTTGGAACAGAAAGATCAGCATTTTTCCCTGAAATTTCTGCCGGCTATTTTTATCAGGATATCGGAGCATTCAAGGGCTTGTATGGCTGGCAGATCGGCTTGGCATTCCCGTTATGGTTCCCCCCCGTGAATTCAAATATAAAAAAAGCAAAAGCCGAACGTGACATTGAATTGAATACACTGGAACAACACAAGTTCAGCATCGAAAAAGATATTGAAAACCTGCTGTTTGATCTAAACAAATATTTCAAACAAATTGAGTTTTTTAAAAAGTACGCACTTGTGCAGGCCGATGAACTTATAAAAACTGCCAGCATTCAATTCAACAAGGAGGAGATAGAATATACCGAATTCATCCATGGCATTTCTACCGGATTGAATCTCAAAATGGAGTATCTTGAAACCATTAATAATTATAATCAGACCGCCATACAATTGGAAATATATGCAAACTGAAAAAACTATGAAGGTTTTATTAATTTTAATTTCTGCTCTTATTTTAACCGGATGTAAAAGCAACAGATCGGTGAATACCATAGATGATTCTGCTGCATTACCTGAAAATACAGTTGTTTTGAATAAGGAACAGATAAAACTGGCAAATATCTCCACAGGAAAGATCCGGAAAATGCTGATGGGTAAAACTGTTGAATGCAACGGAACCGTTGAATCACATCCGAATTCCGTTGCCGTCATCAATGCTCCGATGGGTGGCTATATCAGGAGTGTTTCTTATATCCCCGGAAATTATGTGGCAAAAGGAACTGTCATTGCTGTTCTTGAACACCCTGATTACATCAGGTTACAACAGGAATTTCTCGAGACTAAAAACAAGCTTGAACTTTACCAGGAAGAGTTTAAACGGCAGGGTGAACTGACCGTTGAAAATGCTTCTTCGATAAAGAAGATGCAGCAGGCGCAGGCTGATTACAGAATTACTGAAGTACACTATCTTTCACTTAAAGCACAGCTGAAACTCATTGGAATAAACGCCGACAGCCTGTACACTGACGGAATAAAAACCAGCATCCGGATCAGGGCGCCAATAAGCGGTACCATCTCCAGGGTAAATGCCTCCATTGGTAAATATTCCGGCCCTGATGATATGATTTATGAAATAGTCAATACCAATGATTTACATCTTCACCTGAAGATTTTTGAAAAAGATATGACTATGATTAAAAAAGGATTACATGTAAATTTCTGGTCAATGGGTGTTCCCGGTCAAAAATACAACGCCACCATCAATACGATTGGCCAGAAACTGGATGAAGCAAGCAATACCTTTGATATCCATGCCCGGATTCAGTCAGGACGTGACCAGCTGAAAACAGGGATGCATGTTTATGCCGAAATCTTCTTATCCCGGGATTCGGTTTATGCATTACCCATTGAAGCATTAGTTACTTCAGGTGACAGCAGGTTTGCTTTCCTTTCGGATGATTCCCTCTTCACCAGGTTCGAAGTAAAGTCCGGAATACAACAATCTGACTTTGTTGAATTGATTGATTTGCCCGATTCGCTCACCAAAAGAGATATGGTTATTTCCGGTGCATATTATCTGAATGCCGAAATGCAGGCAGAACAATAATATCATGCAACTTCCGTTGTTTTAAACTCAATACAGATTTCAGAAAGCAAATAAATGTAAAAACAGGTTTAAATCAATCCATACAATACATACTTATTGTATATTTGCCATTATTAACCCCATAACTTAATAAAAACACATGGAAACAAAGGATACTCCAAACAATAAAAGTTATCTGGATCATGAACCCAGAAAAAGATCCACAACTATCTTAATGATCATAATTGGTCTGCTAACTATTGCTTTAACAGTATTGGGAATAACATTATATCAGAACAACCAGAAATATAATGAGGAAAGGCAGATTATTGTCGAGGAAAAGATGGATCTGGAAAGACAGTTGAATGAAATGATTATTGAATATGATGATCTGAAGACCGAAAATGACAGTATTAACACTTTGCTTACAACAGAACAGGAAAAAATAAAAAGATTGTTAAGAATTGATGCTTCCAATGCCCAGAAAATCAAAATGTATAAAAAGGAACTAGAAACCTTGCGAAAAGTGATGCGAAGCTATATAGTTCAAATTGACTCTTTAAACACAAGAAACAGGGAACTGACCGAGGAAAACATCCAGGTTCGCACAGAACTTGCAAGGGTGGAACAGGATCGGGATGTTTTGACAAAAGAAAAAGAAGATCTTTCATCACAGGTAGCCGTAGCTTCTGTTCTAAGTGCAAAAAACATCATTGCAGAAGGCCTGAATAAAAGAAGCAAACCAAATGATAAATCAAGTAAAGTGGAAAAGATAAGAGTCTGTTTTACCATTCGTGAAAATGCAATCGCAAAGCCAGGCAAAAAAATAATTTACTTACGGATTCTCCGTCCGGACGAGGTCGTTCTGACTGCAGGCGGAAGTACCATGATTGAAATTAATGGCGAAGAACTTGTTTACACTGAATACCGTGAACTTGAATATGAGAACCATGACATTGATATGTGCATTTACTGGGATAAGACAGAGGAATTGATTTCGGGTACCTATACCGTTTACCTCTATTCGGAAGGTGCCGAGATTGGATCCACAACACTTGACCTGAAATGACAGAATCAGTATATAACGTTCTGTATGACAAGCCCCGCAAAATATCCGGGGCTTTTTTAATTATCTCCCTTCAGCCTGTAAATCAGTTTTTACTGAATCTGATTACGATGACAATCTCATATATCCTGACACACTATATTCCATTATTTGACGATAAACTTATATTTTTTAATTTTATCGGCTGACCTGAACAAATACACCTGGTATGAGAATCGGAATAATCATTGGACGTCTTGGAGGAGTTGATGGTGTTGCCCTGGAAACAGAAAAGTGGATCGAGGTTCTGAACCGGATGGGACATCATACTTACATCATTTCAGGACAATTCGAAGACAGAGCAATCAATCCTGAATATGAAACACTTGTACCTGAGATGTCTTTTTTTTCACCTGAAAGTTACTGGGGCCAGAAAAAAGCATTTTTTTATCCTGATTCAAATGAAGATGAGCTTATTGATCACATTGACCTCTATTCTAAAGTAATATACAAGAAAATCATTGAGTGGGCTCATAAAAACAATATTGACCTGCTGATCTCAGAAAATGCTTCAGCATTGCCTTCACATCTTGAGATGGGACTGGCTATTAAAAAAGTAATTCAAAAACTGGGATTACCAACCATCACACACGATCATGATTTTGCATGGGAAAGAGGTGACAGATACATCTCACCGTATCAAAAAATCAATGATTTAATCGAAAATACCTTCCCTCTCAGGTTACCAAATTCAATTCATGCAGTAATCAATTCACACGCCCGGCAAATTCTTAAGACAAAATATAACCGCGATTCTGTGATTGTTCCCAATGTTATGGAT
The DNA here is from genome assembly GCA_016933335.1 of Bacteroidales bacterium. GTDB lineage: Bacteria > Bacteroidota > Bacteroidia > Bacteroidales > UBA10428 > JAFGPL01. Next base: position 63,721 of record JAFGBD010000021.1, read on the forward strand.
TTTGACAAACCTTTTGGTGTCCGGACTGGAAAGAACAGTTATCTGAACCAAAACCTCGGCTATGAATCTGACGATATACTGCTGTTTCAAATAACCAGAGTTGTAAGACGCAAAGGTATTGAAACAGCAATCAAACTTGTTCATAAGCTCGAAAACAAAAAGGTAAAACTTGTCATTACAGGAAATTACAATGATGACGCAGGCAGCAAGTATTACATGGAATTGATTGAACTTATACATTTACTTAAACTGGGAGAACAGGTTAATTTCGCTCACCATCTTTTTAATAATAAAGGACTTACTTCCCGGGAAAGTGATCTGAATTATTCCCTGTCCGATGCTTATGCTCAGGCCCGTGCATGTACCTATTTCAGCACATACGAAGGTTTTGGCAATGCATTTGTCGAAGCTGTACTTGCAAAACGCCCTGTTTTTGTCAATAATTACAAACCTGTCTTCTGGCCGGATATTGGAAGTAAAGGCTTCAAAACGGTAATGATTGAAGAGGGCAGATTAACTGACAAAGCTGTAGAGGAAATGAAAACAATAATTTACAACGAAGACCTTAACCGCGAAATCGCTGAATATAATTATTACCTTGGTAAAAAGTTCTTTTCCTATGACACTTTAAAGGAGAAACTGCAAGAACTACTTGAAAAAGCCATTAAGGCTGCCTGACAGCATTTTCTGCTGATATTGGCGTCTCTGCTTAGAATCGTCCTGATATAATATTCCAGTCCAACACACTCCAGAAAGCCTGAATGTAATCCGGGCGTCTGTTTTGATAATCCAGATAATAAGCATGTTCCCATACATCACAGGTTAATAAAGGTGTCAGTCCTTTTCTGAGCGGATTGCCTGCATTGCTTTCCTGAAGAATATTCAGATTGCCATCCGGATTCTTAACCAGCCATGCCCATCCTGAACCGAACAATGTTCCGGCTGCTTTTGAAAATTCATCTCTGAATGCTGAAAATGATCCGAATTGCCTGTTAATGGCGTTAGCCAGTTTTCCGGAAGGTTCTTTTGCTCCTTCCGGGGAAAAACTGTTAAAATAAAAAGTGTGATTCCATACCTGGGCCCCATTATTAAAAATGCCCCCTTCTGCTTCTTTTGCAATCGTTTCGAGGTTGACATTTTCAAATTTTGTCCCTGCAACCAGATTGTTCAGGTTATTAACATAAGCCTGATGATGTTTTCCATAATGATATTCCAGTGTTTTTTTACTGATATGGGGTTCAAGCGCATCAAGCGCATAAGGTAGTTTTGACAATGTATAAGTCATGATTTCATATATTATTATTCCGCAGGTTTAAGTTACTGATTTTTTAGGCCTGTACCAATGAATATGTGTTAATTTTTCCTGTATCAGTAAAATATGAACAGGATATTGCTTCCTCCATATGGTTTCATATCACGGTATCTGTCACAATCATATGTCGCTGATAACAAAAACATGGTTTTTTAAAATATATTTTAACTTCTGAAATTTTCATCAGGAGGTGGATCAAAAGTCAATTTATTCTCCGGAGAATTGAATCCCGGCGAGCGGATTACTTGCAGTAAACTTTGTTTCGCTCCGGTTCCCCGTAGCCCTGCTGCGGAATCAGCGAGCAAAAAAACAAAGAAAATCCTTAACGTGATCGGTGATTACCTTCGGCAAGCTGTTTTTCACTTTTGTTACCAGAAGCAAGCTTCGTGGAGCATCAATATCTGAAGGTGCTCCTGCAGGGTGATACGGATAAAATCAACAAAAAAGAGGCTGCTCTTACCTTTTGAGACAGCCTCAGTTTATATTGATCGTTTTCCATATTAAGATTAAACCTCTCTGAACCTTCTGGCAACTTCTTCCCAGTTGATGATATGCCAGAATGCTTCGATATATTCGGGCCGGCGATTCTGATACTTCAGATAATAGGCATGCTCCCATACATCCAGTCCTAAAATGGGTTTTCCTTTGATATCGGCAACATCCATCAATGGATTATCCTGGTTGGGGGTGGAAGTGATTTTTAATTCACCGTTATTTACCACAAGCCAGGCCCATCCTGAACCAAACCGTGTGGCAGCAGCATCCGAAAACAATTCTTTAAACTTATCAAAAGAACCAAAGTATTTGTTTATTGCATCTCCCAGGTCGCCACCGGGCAACCCGCCTCCTTTGGGAGACATCACCTTCCAGAAAAGGTTATGATTGTAAAATCCTCCACCGTTATTCCTTACGGCAACGGGCAAAGAAGAAACACTGCCAAACAGTTCGGTAATCTCCCTGCCTTCATGTTCTGTTCCCTGGATTGCATTGTTCAGGTTGTTTGTATATCCGGCATGATGTTTTGTATGGTGAATTTCCATTGTTCTGGCATCGATGTGCGGTTCGAGTGCATTGTAAGCATAATCAAGTTTTGGAAGTTCATATTTTGTCGCTATCATGGCAATTATATTATTAAAGTTTAACATTATTTGGATTCAGTTTAAATAACAACAAATATCAATCATTGTTCAATTTGCTGAATGAAATCATCTGCATGGCAATAATTCATGGCGTTATTTCTGAATTAACTCTCATTTCCTTATCTTCGCAAAAAATCTTTATGGCAGACCATATAAGAGTCAGATTTGCTCCAAGTCCAACAGGTCCATTACATATAGGCGGTGTTCGTACCGCTTTGTTCAATTATCTTTTTGCAAAAAAAAATAACGGGATCTTTATACTCCGCATAGAGGATACCGACCGGAGTCGCTATGTAAGGGGGGCGGAAGAATATATCATAGAATCCCTTGAATGGTGCGGGCTGACACCGGATGAGGGTGTGATGGCAGGAGGTAATTACGGGCCATATCGTCAAAGTGAACGAATTCATATTTACAAAAAATATGCTGAACAGCTGATAAAATCGGGAAATGCATATTATGCTTTCGATACTCCTGAAGAACTGGAAAGTATCCGCAAGAAATTTGAAGCAGAAGGTAAAACTTTTTCCTACGATGCGATTTCCAGAATGGAATTCCGGAATTCATTAACCATACCCGTTAAAGAAGTCAGGCATCTGCTCGATGAGGAAGCTCCTTTTGTGGTGCGTTTTAAAATGCCAGAAAACGAAATGGTTGTTTTTACAGACTTAATCCGGGGCAATATAAATATCAATACGTCAATACTTGATGACAAAGTACTTTTTAAATCCGACGGATTCCCTACCTATCACCTTGCAAATGTTGTTGATGATCACCTGATGGAAATCTCCCACGTTATCCGTGGTGAAGAGTGGCTTCCATCAACTCCTTTGCATATTCTGCTTTACAGGAGCTTCGGATGGCAACATCCTGATTTTGCCCATATGCCTCTTACGCTTAAGCCTGAAGGCAAGGGCAAGCTCAGCAAACGTGATGGAGACCGGCTTGGATTTCCTGTTTTTCCTTTACAATGGACCAATCCTGAAAATGGAGAAGTATCTTCCGGATACAGGGAAAGCGGCTATTTCCCGGAAGCGTTTCTCAATATTCTTGCCCTTCTTGGATGGAACCCGGGAACTGAACAGGAAATATTCTCTCTTAAAGAGCTTGTAGAAGCTTTCTCAATCGGAGGCATCAATAAGTCCGGCTCACGTTTTGATCCTGATAAGGCCAAATGGTTTAACCGCCAGTATCTGATATCAAAACCAGACTCAGAAATAGCAGATCTTTTCATGATCGATCTGAAAAATAAAGGGATATCGGCTGAAAAAGGCAAAGTGTCAAGAATATGTGGACTGGTCAAGGAAAGAGTGAATTTTGTTAAAGAAATCTGGGATCAGGCTTATTTTTTCTTCAAACAACCGGAAACATATGACGAAAAAGCCATTCAAAAATTCTGGAAAGAAGACACTTCAAAGCTCATGCTGAGTGTCAGGAAGGTTATTCAGTCTACAAGTCCTTTTAACCCAAAGTATATGGAAGAAAACATTAAAAGTTTTATTGGAGAAAACGGGCTGGATTTCGGCAGGGTAATGAATCCGTTGCGAATACTTATTGTCGGTACTGCCATGGGTCCGCACCTGTTTGATATCATGGAAATCATCGGTATGGAAGATACACTTGAAAGGATTGACAAAGGATTAATGTCTATTACCTGAAAGAATGATTGTGTTATTAATATCATTTCAGTATGTTTTATTAGTCCATCTTATGATCTGCAGATTTCATCCTAAATTTATGTTTTATTGTTAAACCGGTCATGAAGTTTATCGATATACATGTTCACAAACACTATGAAGATAATAAGTCAGTTCTTTTAATTAATTTGTTTCCAACTGATGCAGATAAAATCAATCCGGCCCGTTTCTATTCCATTGGCCTGCACCCCTGGTATGTTAACCAGGAGACACTGACCAAAGATCTTGGTACCATTGTGCAGGCATTGTCAAATTCAAATGTACTGGCCATAGGTGAAGCCGGTCTTGATAAAAATATTGAAGTACCATACATCGATCAATTAAAGGCATTCGAACAGCAACTGGATATTGCAGAAAAATATAAAAAACCTGTTATTATACATTGTGTAAAAGCCTATGATGATATTCTGAGCATACGTAAAAAATCCAATCAATCGATCCCATGGATTATTCACTGGTTCAATGCAAGCGAACAGATTGCTGTTGAATTGGTTAAGAAAAACTGCTATCTCTCTTTTGGTAAAATGCTTTTTAAGGAAAACAGCAGGGCTTTCAGGGTATTTATGAATTTGAGCCTGAATAAGGTGTTTTTTGAAACCGACGATACGGGTATTTCCATCTCACAGGTTTATAGTAAAGCTGCTCAGGTAAGAAATATATCTCTTTCTGCTTTGCAGAAACATATTAAAAATAACTTTAACAATTGCTTTGGAAATGTGCTATGAGCACCGGTAACTGGAAAGAAAGAACAGAATTGCTGGTGGGTGCAGAAGGAACAGCAAAGCTGCAAAACGCCCATGTACTTGTTGCCGGACTTGGAGGTGTGGGGGGATATGCAGTTGAGCAGCTTTGCAGGGCCGGAATTGGCAAACTTACGATTGTTGATTCCGATTTGGTTCAATCCAGTAACAGAAATCGCCAGATTATTGCCATGAAAAGCACCGTCCGTAAAAAAAAGACGGAAGCCTTCAGGCAAAGATTGCTTGACATCAATCCTGAAATTCAATTGATAGTGAAGTCTGATTATCTGTTAGATGACTCGATTGATGAACTTTTAACAGTGAACTATGATTACGTTGTCGACGCCATAGATACCCTGACACCTAAAATACAACTACTGGTCAAAGCTAAATTTAAGAACCTCCATATCATCAGTTCGATGGGTGCAGGGGGCAAATCTGACCCGTCCAGGGTTGAAATTTCGGATATATCAAAAACCCATCATTGTAAATTTGCATCAGCTGTCAGAAGCAACCTCAGAAAATATAATATTAACGAAGGTATCAGGGTTGTGTTTTCTTCTGAAATGGTCAGCAAATCAGCTGTCGCAGAAATAAAAAATGAAAAAAATAAAAGATCTGTGGTTGGTACAATATCTTATATGCCTCCCATATTCGGCTGTTTTTGCGCCTCAGTAGTGATCAGGGATATCCTGGGAATAAAATGAATTACCTCGCAGCAGAGCTACCAGGATTCGCTCGACGTACAAATTTCAATTCGCCTAGCTCCTGTAATTTGAGTCTCACGAATAAACAATCGGCTCACTATCAAGAGCAAACAAGAACCGTCCGGCAGAGGAGTCAAACCGGACGGCTGTTCAAACGTGTTTTCAATAACCTGTTTGCGGGTGGGAGGAATTATTCGGCATCAGATACTTTCATCAATAATACCCTGAAGGGCTTGTCTTTTAATTCATCGGGGTAATATACGGTCAAACCGTCTGCAAATTTGATTGGTATAGGTTCAATGGGAGCCTGAGTATCGTCTGTTGACTTCATTATTATATTGGTATGATTCATTGTATAACCTATTGTACCGTTAGTAGCAGTATAACCTAAACCGCAATAACTTGATGAAAAAAGCGAGGTTTTGTATATCGAAACATCCAGTACACGGGTATTACCAATGGTATAACCAAGCGGCATGAGGATAGATTTATAATTATTTGTCGCATCAGTAGTATCCTTGATTTCAACGATTGCCGAAACCAGCTTGCTGCCTGATCCTACCATCAGTGTCCCATTTACCTGAAGAGTTGCAGAAGGATCGTCTGTGCCGATACCAACGTTCCCTTTATTATAATAAAGCTTATTTTCGTTTTGACTCCACAAACTTGGAGCTTCGATGGTATTGCCGTCTGAAATTGAGATATTCTGCCCTTCAACAGACAGTGTCTGGCCTTCTGTTTCTACTGTTGTTGCATGTAATGCATAAGGTACCGACAACAATTGAGACGGCTCAAATGCTTCATATGATGTTCCGCCGGCCGGATCCATCTCAAGTTTCAGATAGAATTTATCATTCCCCCAACTGATACCGGAAAATGCACCGCTGACTGGAGTCCCTTCTCCGATATTCAGGTTAATCAGACCGTAAGCATCAGTACTGACATTGTGCGTCTCGCTGTATGCAATGCTGCCTGTAGGTGTTCCCTGTAATATGCTTATTTTAACAGAAACAGACTGATTTGCCAGTATATTACCGGAACCATCCCGCGCAACAGCCTGGTATTTGAAAGCCTGGGGACTTTGCGAAAAAGCAAAAAGGAGAAATGTAAACAGTGATGCAAGAGAGAGTATTATTTTTTTCATTTTTGTGAATTTTAATATTTTACAATTTTTACCGAGCGTATGAGATGACCTTCTTCATCTGTAATTTGCAGGATGTATTCTGCAGAATGCAAGAAGGAGAGATCGATGCTGTTTGATCCGTTGTCCAGCCGTTTAAACAATAAGCTTTTGCCATTCAGATCAAACAGATCCAGATTAAGGCGACTTTGCATGGAAGCACCTAATTGAACAGTGATAAGTTGAGATGCAGGGACCGGAAATATTTTCAGTTCGAAATCCGGTTTTGAATCATGAATCACAGTGACAACTCCCAATAAATATGGCTGAAAGCCGCTGGAAAGAATACATCCCGATCCATTATATGTTTCGGTCATGATTTCTCCCATGGTCCAGCTAAGGCTGACATCAAAGCCCTGATTGTAATTTCCCGATGTCGATATCACATCAGGTGAAAGCGTCTGTCCGTGCAATGAAGCACAGAAAAATACAAGACATAATAATGGTAATGGTTTTTTCATGTCATGAGAAATTAATTTTAAGGGTAATTTACTAATTTACTGCATGAAAAATAATCTGAAAAAGAATCATTCTAAATTACAGGTTCTTTTTGATGAAAGACGTAATCTATACAACAGACAACCAGATTATGTTGACGAAAATACAATCAGTGCAACCAATGTCTTTTTGTTAAGCATTAAATGAGGCTATATCGATTTTCGGGTTAAGGCGATTCTATCAAGAATGCTTTCATGTATAACCGGATTATTCCCGGTGATGGATTTACAGATAAAACATATTCGTGATGGAGCAAATTTCCGGAAAGGAAGATCAATTCTTTAAAGCAATGATTGAATTTTCAGACGAATGGCTGAAATATAATTCCCAGAACTCAGGTATACATTTGTTTGCAAGTTTGCAATTGCAATTGAACAAAACAGCTATTCCCACTTTTTCTTCTAAGTCTAATGCGATCTCAGCCCTGTAACCTCTGACATACCCTCCGTGATAAATGATTTTTTTACCACAGGTCTCAAAAATACGCCAGCCAAGTCCGTAATATAAATTGCCCAGATCTTTCCAGCTATGCCTGAACTTTCGTTTAACAGGTGTGGAAATCTGCGGGCTGAAAACCTCTTCCAGTGCATTATCCGGTATGAATTCAGGATAATTGCCAAGAAGTGCTATCAGCCATCTTGCCATATCAGAAATGCTGGCATTCACCCCTGATGCAGGCGCAACTGTATAGTACCTGCCGTTGAGCTTTTGTGATCTCCAGAGATTCTGTCCTGCATACAGATGTGGGAAAGCAACATTGCTGTCTTTACTTATTGATTCAAAATCAATGGAGGCACGCTGCATGTTGAGCGGTATGAATATCTTATTATAAATAAGTTTTTGATAGTCCTGATCAGTTGCGGAATAAACAACATCGCCGATCAGACTGTAAATAACATTCTGATAACTGTATTCTTTACCAGGAGGTCCAACCGGATCAACAAGGCTGATCAATGGTTTGATCTGATCATAAGGTACATCATAATCAAGCATATTAGTGTATGTATGCATTGGCAGACCGGATGTATGGCTCAGGATATGCCGGATGGTTAATTGTTTGGTATAATCAGGATTTTTGAGCGTGAAATCAGGTAAATATTTGATAATATGATCATTCCATGATAATTTCTTATCATTTACCAGGATACCGGTAAGAACCGAAGCAAATCCCTTGGATACAGAACCAAGTCTGAAAACAGTATTTAAATCAATTGAATCATTCCCTCCATATTCCCTGACACCATAACCTTTTATAAAAAGTATCTGATTATCCTTTACAATAACCAGTGCCAAACCAGGCAGGTGTTCCGCCTCAGTTGAATTTCTTATAAAGGTGTCATAATCGGATATAAGTTTGCTGTAAAACGTTTTGTTGTAACTGTAATTATTTGTATCTGAAATCTTTGGTTGCTCTCTGACAACAGAATTTGATCCTGAGTTCAGTGTGATCGCGGTAACAATGATGAATACAATCAGTATGACAGAAAGGCCAAATTTCCCGTAAATTCCCATATCCCTGGTTTATGATTCACAAAACTAAGACGGATTCCAAATAAATCTGAAGAAAAGTGATGAAAGTTATTAACCGGCAGATTATCTTTCAATTTCAATAATCAGTTCACCTTTTGCAACCGAATCATTTTGTCTGACATGTATTTTTTTGACTCTGCCTGAAACATGTGAACTGATTTCATTCTGCATCTTCATGGCTTCAAGTATCGCAATGGGTTCTCCTTCTTTGATCTCGGCATTCTCTTCAACAAGCAATTCGATGATTTTACCGGGCATCGGGGCATTTACCTTTTCAATCTTGCATTGAACCTGTTGCTTGTCAAGGTATTTTTTCCGCATATATGATATGGGAGATTCAACTGTAAATGAATAGCTGACACCATTAATCATCACTGTGTATTTATTCTGGCTTTTCTCCGTGATCTCAACAAGATACTTTTTGTTTTTGTATAGCAGATAGGTAAAGCCATCATCACTTTCAAAAATCTTTATGTCCGTTTTTTTGCTGTTAATAATAATCTCTTCACTGAAAGGATTCAGTATTTTATATTTTTTATCCTTTTGTGAAACAGCAATATATTCATCAGGATTACTTTTCCTGCGTGGGTGTAATTTCATTATTCAGTTATTAAAGTGACCGGATTCTTTTTTTCAATACCCAGGGACTGATGTTTTTTCCATGTTCAAAATTAATGAAGGCGGTTCGATCATTTTCCAGATCTGCTGCAAAATCAAATGCAGCGACATATGCTGCAAGCATTTCATCGGTGCTTTCCTGATAATAGGGTTTCTTCAATTCTTTTTCTATAAATGAGGTATTGAAATCCCCTTTTTTAAATTTTTTATGATTCATAACCTGAATGCAAAATGGAATGGTGGTTTTAATGCCGCTGATCCAGAATTTTTTTAATGCATTCATGCATGAGTTTAAAACCTTTTTTCTGGATTCTCCATATACAATCAATTTGGCAATCATTGAATCATAATAGGGTGTGACAACTGACATATCTGTTACACCTGTATCTATACGGATATTCTTACCTCTGGGATATGCAATTCTTCGGATTGTCCCCAGGCTGGGCGAAAATCCCCCCTGCACATCCTCTGCATTAATTCTGCATTCAATAGCCCATCCTTTTATATTGATATCGTCCTGCTTAACCGGGAGCTTTTTATTTTCGGCTACGATGATCTGAAGTTCAATCAGATCTGTATTAGTTACTATTTCGGTTACCGGATGTTCAACCTGGATACGTGTATTCATCTCCATGAAATAATACTTTTTGTCTGCATCCAGAAGAAATTCAACGGTACCCGCATTGAAATAGTTCACTGCCCTCGCAATTCTTATGGCGGCATTTCCCATTTCACTTCTGAGCCTGTCATTGATTGCAACAGACGGTGACTCTTCAATTAGTTTTTGATGTTTGCGCTGTATTGAGCATTCTCTCTCGCCCAGATGTATGTAATTCCCAAACTTATCTCCAATGATCTGAAATTCGATGTGACGCGGATTCTTAACATATTTCTCAATAAATAAAGAAGAATCATTAAAAGCTTTTTCTGCCTCCGAAGCTGCCGTCCGAAACATCCTTTCCATCTGTGATTCCTTTTCGACAATTCTCATCCCCCGCCCGCCCCCTCCAGCAGCAGCCTTTAGTATGACAGGATATCCGATTTTATCAGCAATTTCAATGGCTTCTGAATGATTCCTGACATTCCCGATACTTCCCTGTAAAAGAGGAACTTTTTGTTTTGTGGCAATTTGCTTCGCAATGGTTTTATTCCCCATTTTATAAATGGCTGATGCAGAAGGTCCTATGAAAATAATTTTTTCCTCTTCGCATCTTTCTGCAAAATAAGGACTTTCTGCAAGGAAACCATATCCGGGATGAATTGCCTGGATACCCCGTTCTTTGGCAGCTTCAATAATCCTTTCAATGTCAAGGTATTCAGGTAATTCCTCCTGGTCCTGTGAAAAATCAATGATCTCATCTACAAACCTGAGATAATAAGCATTGGGCTCTCTGGAAGTTTTTATTCCAAATATTTTAATATCCAGCTTTTTAGCCGTGGATGCTATTCTGATGACTATCTCGCCGCGGTTGGCTATCAGCAGGCTCTTAATTTTCATAATCAAACTTTATATGTATAACTTCTGTATTTTATTCCTGCCCAGACATGCAGGGATAACTTACTCTGAAAAAAATCATATATATCCTCTGTTTTTTTTGGACCGGGGTTTTCAGTCAGTTTTTACAACGGTATATTACCATGTTTTCTTGAAGGCACATTCACATGTTTGTTTTCCAGCGCTTCAAAGGCAGTTATAAGTTTTCTTCTGGTTTGTGCCGGATCGATCACTTCATCAATATATCCTTTTTCATCAGCAACATAGGGATTTGCTATTTCATCTCTGTATTTTATTGCCAGTTCTTTTTTAAGTTTTACGGGATCCTCTGATTCCAGAAGTTCCCTCCTGTATAGTATAGATACTGCACCTTCAGGACCCATTACAGCAATTTCAGCTGTTGGCCATGCAAAATTAAAATCACCGCCCAGATTTTTACTGTTCATAACACAATAAGCACCACCATATGATTTTCTTAAAATGACCGTTATTTTTGGAACCGTTGAATCTGCATAAGCATATAATAGTTTCGCTCCGTGCCTTATGATACCACTATGCTCCTGATCAATACCCGGCATGAAGCCTGGTACATCCTCCAGAGTTAAAAGTGGTATATTGAATGAGTCACAAAAACGAATAAACCGTGCAGCTTTTACAGAGGAGTTGATATCGAGTGTTCCTGCAAGCACCTTGGGCTGGTTGGCGATTATTCCTATTGTTTTTCCGCTTAGTCTTGCAAAAGCAACTATGATATTCATCGCAAAACCTTCAGCAACTTCAAAAAAAGTTCCCTTATCAACAATCAGGTTAATGACCTCCTTGATATCATAGGGTTTATTCGGATCATCAGGAACTATTTCTCTCAAGAGCTCTTCTACTCTTTCTTCTGTATCACGCCATTCAACCAGAGGTGGATTCTCCAGATTGTTTGACGGCAGATATGAAAGAAGCTTTTTTAATCCCCTTATGGTATTTTCCTCATCCTCATAAACAAAATGCGCAATACCGCTATTTTTCATATGAACCGTAGCACCTCCCAGCTCCTCGAATGATACATCTTCATTCAAAACTTCCTTAACTACATTGGGCCCTGTTACAAACATATAACTGGTTTTATTTGTCATAAAAACAAAATCCGTGATTGAAGGTGAATATACAGCACCTCCGGCAGCCGGCCCCATGATAACTGATATCTGGGGTATCACACCTGAAGATTTTACATTTCTGTTGAATATCCCTGCATAACCTGCTAAACTTGCAACACCCTCCTGTATACGGGCTCCCCCCGAATCAATGAATCCGATAATGGGTGCACCCATTTTCAGGGCCATATCCTGTATTTTCATGATCTTTGCAGCATGGATTGATCCCAGTGAACCCCCCATCACAGAGAAATCCTGTGCATAAGCAAATGCAATTCTGCCGCTTATTTTGCCATGACCTGTAATAACACCGTCACCATAAGCATTGACGATGCGTCCGAATTCACCTCCGGAGGAAGCCGGCAAAGAAAAAGCGTCTATTTCATCAAATGTATCATTATCAAATAATAATCCAATCCTTTCCTTTGCGGTCAATTTGCCTTTTGAATGCTGCTTATCAGCAGCAAATTCTTTTTGCTGATGTTCATAGGTTTCCTGTCTTTCAAGGAACTTTTTAAACAGTTTACCGTCAATATCCATGAAAGATTTAGTTTGATGAGACTTTTATCTGAAAAGTTATTTTAATTGATATAATTAACGGAAGCTTTATTTTTATACAGATCCGGGACAACATTTGTGCTGGTTTCAGGTGCAAATTTAATAATAATTTACTGATATAATCAAAATCTATTTATCGGGTATCTTCTGATTCATTTTGTAATTAGAATAAAAACAATTATCTGTATTACAAGGAAACTGGTGATTCAGGTGATGACCGGCATGTCTGACAAGAACCGGACAAAAAACTTATTTCAGCCTGAATTTAACTGGAATGGTAATCGTAACATCCACAAGTTTACCGTCTCTTTTCCCCGGGATCCATTTGGGAGATGAAGCAACTGCCTGAATAACTTCTTCATTAAAATATTCCTTATCTTCTTTAATCAGGCTGATACCTTTAATACAGCCATCTCTACCCACGGTAAATCTGACTTTCACAGTACCCTCCTCGTCATTGACTATTGCGGTCTCCGGATAATTCAGTTTTTCAAGGATAAAACGCTTAAATCCTTCAATACCACCCTTAAACCTGGGCATGATGAAATATTCAAAATAGGTGGTATCCCTTCCCTGTGAAGTAAAACATCTTCCCCTGATAATGCTGTCGTTTCGATAGATGTCCTTTCGAATTGGCCGGCCGTTACCATAATATGTAATGAACGGGCCATGCCTTACTCCGTTTTTATATTGAATGCTTTTCTGGATAATACCTTTATCAGTCCATACTTTTTCAACCCCGTTCAATTTGCCTTCTTCAAATTTTTTTCCGTTTTTCAGGATGCCGTTTTCATGCCATTCATAATACCGACCATGTAAATTTCCATTTTTAAAATAACATTGAATGTGTTTTTGCCCGTTTTCGTACCAGTATGAAAATTCGCCGATCTTCTTATCAGGATTTATGGAACGATATGCACCTTCCATCTGCAGCTGGCCACTTAGGTAATAATCCTTTACCAGAAAGAGAATCCTGGAAGTATCAACACTGATAATACGATAATAACTTGCCTTATCATTTGTGGTCTGATCCCAGTTATGATCAAAATAAATGGTATCCCCGGATATCTGCGAATATCCGCACAACAGGAAAAAAAACATAATCGCGATGGAAAAAACAGCCCTTTTCATAATTAAAAGTTTATGTCTTTAAATGGCATCATAAAACCGAAATAGCAGTAAACCTCTATTACGATTCAGCCAGTTCTATCTTGTTCCCCGCAGCAACCGGTATAAAAAATTCCAACAGATTATCATCATCCGCAAAGATAATTCATATCTCAGACTTAATTGATATCAATCATTGCTTTCATTACCTGGTCATGATAGCCTGTAACCAGGTCGAATGCAGTTGCTGCATGCTCCAATCCGAACCTGTGTGTAACCATACCGGATACATCAAGGGCATTTGATGCAATCATACGTATGGCTTCTTCGGTACAATGGTTTTGCCTCCTGACATTGATTATTGTAATTTCTTTTCGCCGTATTTTATCAGCCATGAAATTCCAGCTGTCAAATTCAGGAATTCCGACGATCATTATTTTTCCTCCCGGTTTGACCATATCAATAGCATTTTCGATGGCTTCCTGCTGCCCGCAGCATTCAAAAACCGTATCAGGTTCTTCAGGAATACTGCAGGAAATTTTACTGACAACATTCTCTTTATCAGGATTTCCCGTTATAAATGCGCCTGATAATTCAGCCATCTTATTGCGGTAATCAAGTATGTCAGTTACACAGATTTTTTTTGCTCCCATAGCTTTGGCAGTAAGCATGACGCTCATCCCTATTGGTCCAAAACCAAGAATGGCAATATTCATACCTGAGACAGGCATGCTCCTTTTTACTGCATATAATCCTATTGCCAAAGGTTCTGATATGGCTGCCTCATCAAATGTCATATGATCCGGGATTGTTATACAGGATGTTTCAGGAATGATGATGTATTCACATAGACAACCTTCTGCCTGTCCCGGACACCCTAAAAATCTGAGCCTTCGACAGGTGTTTTCTCTGCCTGTTTTACATTGATCGCATTCAAAGCAAGGCATTGCAGGATCTATGGCAATTCTGTCTCCCGGCCTGACATGGGTTACATGTTTACCTGTTTCCCTTACTATTCCTGCACCTTCATGTCCTACCATAAAGGGATACTGTACAACCTGGCTACCGATTCTGCCCGATCTGTAGTAATGAACATCCGAACCACAGACTCCTGTAACCTTCATTTCTACCAGAACCTCATTATCTGCGGAGATTAACGGCTTTTTAACTTCCATTAGCCTCATCTGCCGGATACCTGTTAACTTCATTGCCCTCATATCTCAATTTGATGTTATTCCTGTCTTATGTTTAATATGGATTAATCCGGGAATTTCTGACCCTATAACACCTCAAAGGTAAATATTTATTTGCTTCCGTACTTGAAAAGCTGAACTGACATTGTTGTATTAAAAATTCATATGAATTATCAACAATTTTTTTTTAATTACTTGTTTAAACTTATTACAGAAATAATGTCAATGAACTTGTTTTTTTACGCAAATTTGAATTTTAATATTATAGTTATTTATAAAGCGCCGGATGATTGATCATTCAACCATAAGTCGTATTTTTTCCGCTGCCGATATTGTCGAAGTGATCGGCGAATTTGTCAATCTGAAGCGTTCCGGACAGAATTACAAGGGATTAAGTCCTTTCACAAATGAAAAAACCCCCTCTTTTTTTGTAAGCCCTGCAAAAGGAATTTTTAAATGCTTCAGTTCCGGAATCGGGGGAAATGTCGTTACCTTCCTTATGGAACATGAAAAGCTTTCTTATCCCGAAGCACTGAAATACCTGGCAAGGAAGTATAACATTGAAATTACAGAAAAAGAAGTTACCGAGGAAGAACTTCAGCAAATAGATGACAGAGAAAGCATGCTTGCTTTGAACCTTTTTGCCCAAAAATACTATTCTGATAATCTTTATAATACAGAAGAAGGACGCGCCATAGGATTATCATATTACCACGAACGGGAATTCAGAGATGATATCATCAACAAGTTTCAGCTGGGCTATTCAAGGGAACAAAAAGACGCACTTACTAAAACCGCACTGAATAACGGATATAAGATGAATTATCTTCTGAAAACAGGTCTTTCAATTCAAAAGGAAGACTATCATTTTGATCGTTTTCACGGAAGGATCATGTTTCCTATTCATGGCTTGTCAGGTCAGATACTTGGCTTTGGTGCCAGGATCTTAAAAAAAGATGAAAAATCCGCAAAATATCTCAATTCACCCGAATCAGACGTATACCACAAAAGCAATATTCTTTACGGTATTTACTTTGCCAGGCAATCAATCATTAAAAATGATAAATGTTACCTGGTAGAAGGTTATACTGATGTTATATCCATGCACCAGGCTGGTTTTGAAAATGTAATTGCTTCTTCAGGTACATCTCTTACAGTAGAACAAATAAGACTCATCAAGCGTTTTACAAAAAATGTCACTGTGTTGTATGATGGTGATGATGCCGGTATCAAAGCTTCGATGAGGGGAATTGATCTGATTCTTGAAGAAGGATTGAACGTTAAAGTTGTTCTTTTTCCTGAAGGAGAAGATCCCGATTCCTTTGCCAGAAACAAGAGTGCAACCGGATTCACAGATTTTATAAGGAATAACGAGAGTGACTTTATCACCTTTAAAACACGTTTACTCATTAAGGACTCGAAATCCGATCCCATTAAACATGCCACTCTGATAACAGATGTTGTTCATTCAATTGCCGTTATTCCTGACGGAATTACACGCACTGTTTATATCAGACAATGCAGTAAAATGCTTGATATTGATGAACGGATGCTGTATGCTGAAATACGGAAAATAAGAAGAAAAAAGGCCGAGCAAAAATACCATTATAACCAGGTATATACAAATTATCCCGAAAAAGAATCAAAATCAATTCAAAAAACCAGACCTGATACAGAATTCTTTACAATAGAAAGGGATATCATCAGAATACTCCTTAATTACGGTAACCGGAAAGCAATTAAAGTGACCAGCGGGACAAACCATGAAGAATTGATTTCGGTTGCACAATATATTGTCAATGAAATCGAAAGTGATGATCTGGAATTTAAGGATCCGGTACTCAAAACCATTTACAGTGAAATTAATCAGGCAATCTTCGATGGAAAAGAGATAGATGAAAAGTATTTCCTGTTCCATCCTGATGATGAGATTGCGCGAATATCTGTGGATTTGCTGGCTACAACACATCAGCTCAGTAAAATATGGGAAAAACACGAAACATTTGTCGAGACCGAGGATATGAGACTGAAAGAAATAGTGCCTGAGACTGTGAATGCTTTTAAAAACAAAAAAGTTGTGGCTTTGATCAAAGAAACACAACAACAGCTCAGAGTTTCTCAGGAAAACAATGATGCAGACAATATTTTGTTACTGCAACAACGTTTTATTGTACTCAATGAATTGAAAAAAAACTTATCAAAGAGTCTTGGAGACCGGATTATCATTTAGAGCTGACAATGTTTGTTCTTTGACCTTCATTGGTCTCAAAAGAAATACTGAACTCATTTTTATAAAGAATAACCTCCTGAATACTTCATTCGCTGGCTGTAAATCCTGTGCATATAACGGATTTATATGATTGACAATTACTTTTAAAAAATAAAATTAAAACCTCTTTGATATCTAACTTATATTAAGTCAGGGATGGGATTTCAGAAAATTCATTAATCTAAAAACATAGCCGATATTATATAATCAGCAATAAATATTCCTTTACTTGTTAAAAAATAATGATTTTCTTTTTCCTCAATATCATTATTCTTAAGAAATGGCAATGCTTTATTTATAATTAACCGATAAAATTCCGTTCCGAACTTTTTTTCAATTTCTTTCAGATCAATGCCCCATTTTGTTCGCAATCCTGTCATGATGTATTCATTAAACCTTGTTTTCAGGTTAAGATGTTCCATCTCAAAGTAGGTCCTGTTTTGATTTATCTTCATGATGTATTCGGCATTATCACTTACATTCCATTGTCTTGTTTTGATATTATAGGAATGGGCCGACGGACCAATTCCAATGTATTTCTTACCGCTCCAGTAACCTGAATTATGTTTTGACAAATGGCCGGGTAATGAAAAATTCGATATCTCATATTGTATATAGCCGGCTTTTTCTGCAATTTCGATCAGTTTCTTATATTGCTCAAGGCTTTGCTCCTCTTTAACCTGATCTATTTCTTTATTTTTCAGTTTCCCGTAAATACAGGTACCGGGTTCAAATGTCAGAAAGTAAGCCGATAAATGATGAATATTAAAAGAAAATGCAGTATTCAGATTACAGATCCACTCATCCATTGACATTCCGGGAATGGAGTAGATCAGATCAATACTGACATCTGAAAATCCGGCTTTTAATGTATCTCTGATCGCATGCTTTGCCTTTGTAGAGTCATGTCGCCGGTTTAAAAGCCTTAAATCCCTGTCAATAAAAGATTGAATACCAATGCTTAACCTGTTGATTACAGTATTATTATACAGTCTTTCCAGGTATGTTTTATTTAAATCATCAGGATTAGCTTCAAATGTTATCTCTGCCTTGTCAGAGACTTTATATACAGCAGATATTTTGGACAATAACAGATTTATCTCTTCAATACTCAGAACCGACGGTGTACCGCCCCCGATATATATTGTTTCTATTCTGTCTCCTTCAAGATAGTTTGCTTTATGGTCCAGCTCCTTCATCAGACTTACCAGTAATGTCTTTTTGTTTTCTAAAAGAGTGCTTTTATAAAAATCACAATAGCTGCATTGCTTTCTGCAAAACGGTATATGAACATAGATACCTGCCATTTTTTTTATTTATGCTCCTCTTCAAAAATTTTACAAGCAAAATATGCAAAAATCATTTCACCAGAAAATATTTTTATGAGATCAAACCATCTCTCAAAGTGATTTTGTACAGGAAACTGCTCGTCTCAAGGCAGGAATAATGCATCACAAAATAAATCACTCCCGCATTGCCCTTACCCTTTCCCGAAGCCAATATAATAGTCATGATAAGTTACATTAGACCAATTAAATACATATTATTATTCTCATGAATTTTTAATAACTTTATACAAGATACCATTCCTGTAATAAAAAAATGAGTCATGAATAAAAAACCTTCGTATACCGAACTGGTAAAAAAAAACAAACTTCTTGAACAGGAAAACAGACATCTGAAAAAACTGCAGAATAAATATCAGTATTCACATTCAAACATGCATGCTGTTAAACTGGAAAGCCATGCCGCAAAAAAGGATCATGAAGAAAAAAGCATACAAAGCTATTATGAAATTTTCAATTCCGTTCCGGAATTGATATTTATTTGTGATGTCAATACCTGTAAAATCATTGATATCAACCATGCTGTTTCTGATTTACTTGGTTATACATATGATGAATTGCTTCATCAGGGTATTGATGATTTAAGTGCATCAGAATCAGCTTCCGAAAAAAATAAACTGCTCTGCAGAATAAATGAAGCCAACAAAGGTAAAAATCAGAATTTTATATGGCATGTAAAAAGAAAAGATGGTTCAACCGTCTGGTTAGAAACAACATTAAAATATATAGATCTGACCGGAATCAGTAGGATACTGGCTGTTGCAAGGAATATTCCTGAGCATAAAAAATCTGAAGAAGATTCACAGCAGGCGGCCGATATATTTAACAATATCCAGTCGGGTATACATATTTATGAACTTGAAGATTTGAATGATGATTCAACACTGCGGATGATAGCTGCCAATCCAGCCACTGAAAAACTTACCGGTGTGCCGGTTAATAAAGTCATCGGAAAAACACTCGATGAAAATTTTCCTGGTCTCAGAAGTAAAGGTGTTCCGCAAAAATATGCTGAAGTCGTCAGAACAGGAAATTCATATGAAATAGAAGATATCCGATATTCGGATGAACGTGTTGTGGCAGGCGCTTTTTCTGTAAAAGCATTTCCTCTGCCCAAAAACAGGGTAGGTGTTTCGTTTGAAAATATTACTGAAAAGAAAAAGGCAGAGGAAGAATTATTAAACTTTACAAAGTACCTGAAAGGTATTATAAATGCTTCTCCATCAGTTATTTATACTTATAACCTAAGGAATAATAAAGTAACTTATATTTCTGAAAAAATAAAAGACTTTGCCGGTTATACACCTGAAGAGATCCTTCGTATGAAGAATGTAATCAAGAGATTTATGTATAAGGAAGATTTACATTCACTTTTGAAATATCTGGATAATATAAAGCAGTTAGTGATTGAAGAAGTCTCAAACCTTGAACTCAGAATTGTTAAAAAGGATGGTATTGTTATATGGACAAGCATCGCGTTAATCATTTATGAAAGAGATGATCATGATTTACCCGTGCAATTAATCGGGACAATTTCTGAAATAACCAAAAGAAAAGAAGCTGAACTCGCCTTGAAAAGAAGTGAAGAAAACTACAGGTTAATAGTTGAAGGCCAATCTGATATGATAATCAAATTTGACACACAGAATATTGTACAATTCGTAAGTCCTTCATACTGTGATAAGTTTGGAGTGACTGAAGAAGAATTAATTGGTAAACAATACCAGCCTTTAATTCATGAGGATTACAGATTAAAAACATCATCACTCATGGAAGATCTCAAAAATCCACCCTATATGTCATATGTTGAACAGCGGGAAATGACCAAAGATGGCTGGAGATGGCTTGCATGGACTCAAAAGGCCCTTTTGAATGAAGACGGATCAATAAATGAAATTATTGGAGTAGCCAGTGATATCACAGACAGGAAGATTGCAGAGAACGCATTGATGGAAAGTGAAGAGCGATACAGAACACTTTTTGAACAAGCTGCAGATGGTATATTGATAGAGAATCCTGAAGGTGATATCATTGACCTGAACAAGAATATGACAAAAATAACAGGTTATGAGAAAGAAGATCTTTTTGGTAAGAAAAAAGACATTTTGTTTGATACATCAGAACTTATCTTAAAACCTGGCAGATATGGTCAGTTGAAATCTGGTGCAGAGACAATCTCTGAGCATAAGATTGTCAGGAAAGACGGGACAGTAATTGATGTTGAAATAAAAGCCAAACAGCTTGCCGACGGAAGATTACACGCATTGTTCAGAGACATTACCGAAAGAAAGAAATCTGAAAAAGCCCTGATTGAAAGTGAACAGAAATACAGACTATTATTCGAAACTGCTAACGATGCCATTTTTATGATGAGCAAAGACACTTTTATAGACTGTAACAGTGCTACTTTGAAGATTTATGGTTGCACAAGGAAACAAATCATAGGTCAGACTCCTTTCAGATTTTCACCTGAAACCCAGCCCGATGGTAAAAATTCAAAAATCAGGGCATTGGAAAAAATTAACGATGCGCTGAATGTTGGCCCTCAGTTTTTTGAATGGCAGCATATCAGATATGACGGAACACCATTTGATGCAGAAGTATCATTGAAAAAGACCGAATTTTCAGGAACTACATATTTGCAGGCAATTGTCAGAGATATTACCGACAGAAAAGCTGCTGAAAATGCACTAAGAGAAAGGGAATCGCAATTAGCAGAAGCCAATCAGATGCTGGAACTGATACTCAATACAATACCTGTAAGAGTCTTCTGGAAAGATAAAGATTTTAAATATCTTGGATGTAACAAGTTATTTGCAGCTGATGCCGGATATGATGATCCCAAATTCCTGAAAGGTAAAACCGACTATGATTTAACCTGGAAAGAACAGGCAGATTTGTACCGCTCATATGACCTGAAGATTATTTCTTCATCCGATCCCATTATGAATATTGAAGAGCCCGAGAGTACTCCAAATGGTGATATTATCTGGTTAAAAACCAATAAAATACAATTAAGAAACGTCCATGGGGATACCATTGGAATTTTGGGTACCTATGAGGATATAACTGAAAAAAAAATGTCAGAAAAGGCATTACTGGAAAGCGAAGCTAAATTTCGTAACATATTCAACAGCAGCAGCGACGGAATTGTAATCACTGATCTGAACGAAAATGTGATAGAAGCAAATGAGGCTTTCCTTGAAAAAACCGGATATGACCGGAGTATCATTCAAAATACGAGTTATTTGAATTTTATTGAAAAGGGAAATCATGAAACAATTAAAGAACGAATTAAATCACTTGATAAGAAACTTAAATCACCTTCTGTTGAAGTAAATATAATAACAGAACAAGGTCATATATTCCCCGCTGAAATTAACAGTAAATTAATTGATTATCAGGATAAGAAAGCAATCCTTTCAGTTATAAGAGATATGACAGAAAGAAAACAAATTGAAAAGAAAATACTGGAAGCCATCATTATGACCGAAGAAAAAGAACGTGAAAAATTTGCCAAAAATCTGCATGATGATCTTGGTCCTTTGTTATCTAGTATTAAAATGTATGTAAATTCAATACTAAATACCAATTCCCTCGAAAAACAACAATTCATCGTTGAACGATTAAATGAAATAGCTAAAGAAGCAATCCAATCAACCAAGGAGATTTCAAACGACCTGAGTCCGCATATACTAAAAAACTACGGATTATTGGCAGCCATTGAATCATTTTCAAGAAAAGTCGAAGATCATGTAAGAATATTGGTTAAATCAAATTTAACGGATGACAGATTTTCCGAAGAAATTGAAACCTCACTCTATCGTATCATCAAAGAACTGGTCAATAATACCATCAAACATGCAAATGCTTCTCATATTGAAATAGAACTGGTAAAGGAAACAGAAGGAATATGTCTGATATTTAAAGATGATGGAACAGGTTTTGATCCTGAAATTATTGAAAAAAAAGTGTCCGCTGGAATGGGATTATCCAATATTATCAGCAGAATAAGATCGCTGAAAGGAAATTATTCAATGATTTCTGCAATCAATAATGGATTTGAATTCAATCTGGATATCCCTTTCTCCGGTTAGTAATTGATTATTTGCCAATTAATTCTTATATTTAGATAATCTGAATTTAAAGCCGGTAAATAATTGATTATGTTTGTTGTAATCAGTTTTGTCATAAATATGGCTATCATTTGTAGCATGCCAGAAAGTCTTTTTAATGGAAACATATAAAATTATAATAGTAGATGATCATCAGCTATTCAGAAATGGCTTAAGATTTATTCTGAATGAACTAAAGAATGTGGAAGTTGTTGGCGAAGCCTCAAATGGCCAGGAGTTTTTGGATTTACTTGAATATGTTATTCCGGATCTGGTACTGATGGATATCAATATGCCGGTAATGAACGGAGTAGATGCTTCAAAAATTGCACTGGAAAAACAACCCGAACTTAATATTCTGGTGTTATCAATGTATGGAGAGACCGAATATTATAATACAATGATAGATATTGGTGTCAAAGGTTTTATTTTAAAGGATATTGATAATAAAGAACTTGAAGATGCCATTAATAAAGTCATTTCAGGCGGCACTTATTTCTCTCAGGAATTATTGCTTAATTTGATTAAAAATAAAACATTTGATGAGAATATTGTCCTTACCAAACGTGAAAAAGAAGTTCTGGAACTTATTTGTAAGGGTTATTCAAATCAGCAGATTTCAGAACAATTGTTCATCAGCCAAAGAACCGTTGAAAGACATCGTTCCAGTCTGCTACTCAAAACCGATTCAAAAAATTCCATCAGCCTGGTTATTTTTGCCATTAAGCATAAACTGATTTCAATTTAACAATCATATTCCCGATTCCGGGGCAAATTTCCAATTCATTTGTTTTGAGCATAATATCTTGTCTGTAAACAAATCCGGCTGCCAGCCTGCTTCTGAAATGTTGCCGCGTCTATGTCGGTATATACGCAAAATGACTACGTATGTAACCACATTTGTTTTGAGTATTTTTTTATTGAAAATGAGTAATTACCTGAAACATCTCGCCTCGATAAAAACTTATCTTTGATATAAGAAACCTGGTAATATCATGGAACAATTTGATGTACATGCAGATAAAAACAGGAATAGAATCTATTGTATCCTTAAAGGATTCTTTCTTGAATCTGAGATTGATCTTGCCTTTAACAGAATCTCTGATGAATTGAATAAACTGACAGACGGCTTTGATGTTATTTTAGATATCCAAAACCTGAAAACCCAGCCGGAATTTTTACAGGAGCTGTTTTATGAAAGATTTAAAATGATGATTGATCCCGATTGCAGATATATTTTCAAAGTAACTCAGGATAAAATATTTAAACCGGTTATTGAAACTGACAGAAATATATTTGCCAATCATAACAGAATAAGATTGATATCCCATATTCAGGAAGCTGAAGATTTTCTTGAAAGTGATCTGTTGTTTAAGAACATTATCTATAACTGAATAATCCAATGGAAATGACTGAAGTATACCAAAATAGCAAATTCAGAAAAGCCATTAACAATTACCTGGCCGACATCAGAAGAGAAGCAATCCTGGAAAAGAGAATAGAGAGAGTAAAAATCCACCTTCTGAGAAGGTGGCTTTGAACCGCCCCTATAAGGGGCTTAAAAGTCAAACTTATGTTGTTGTTCTTCTGCAA
>JAFGBD010000085.1 GCA_016933335.1 Bacteroidales bacterium
GAAACAGGCTGTTCAGCTCTTTAATTTTGTTAATCACTTATATGAACGGGCTTCTTTTATAGTGACGACCAATAAAAGTCCGGAAGAGTGGGTTAAAATGCTTGATGATGAAGTTATTGCCACAGCATTGCTCGACAGGATCCTGTATCGATGTGAAGTGATCCGGCTGTCCGGGAAAAGTTACAGGTTGGAAAACAGGAAAACTATTTTTAATTGAGATTTGTTCTTTGATTTTTTTGTATGTTTATATTGAAAAAATGGTCATTCTTAATTGCTGTTTTTTGTACATCTTTATTTGCTATTTTTAGTACATTGTAAATTGCCGCTTACATTCGTATGTTAAAAGTTTTTATCATAACTCAAAACGAACCTTTTTATATTCCTAAGATGATATCATATTTGATATATAATATAAACTCAAATTATTCAATTGTTGGTTTTACTGTTTTAAAACCAACCCGCAAAAACAAATCAATATTCTATTGGATTGAAGAAAGAATTAAAATTTATTATATTAGAGAACTAACAATTGTAACCTTTTTATTCTTATATTGTAGGCTCTTCACTTTTATTACACGGGAAAATAGCCCTTATTCTGTTAGGAATATTTTCATAAAAAATAAGATTACTGAAATTGTTACAGATGATATTAATAGTACTATTTATTTAAATAAATTATCCTCTATTAATCCAGATATAATACTATCTATATCCTGTCCTCAGCTATTTAAGGAAAGAATTTTAACAATCCCACAGAAATATTGTATTAATGCACATGGCACATTGTTACCAAGACATCGTGGTGTCTTTGGTAGCTGGTGGACTTTATTTAATAATGACAAAGAAGCAGGTTCATCACTTCATACAATGGAACTTAGATTGGATGCCGGAAAAATTCTATGGCAACAATCATTCCCGGTTGATAAAAATGATACTCAATATTCAATTGCATACAAAACTAAAAAACAAATGACATTAGGTCTTTTAGAACTCTTTAAACAAATTGATAATCAAAAAGAAAGAATTATTGAACCAATTTATGAAACCTCATATCATAGAGCACCTACAAAAAAAGAAGGTAAATTATTTCATAGAAAAGGTTATAAAATCATAACCTTATCTAATATTGGTAATATTTTAACTTCAACATTCAAATAACTTTAAAAAACCAATAGTTCTAAGTATATAAAGTTATAATAATAATAAATCTAAACTAGCTTTGTTATTACTCTTCGACATAAATCATCCTTCTTATTATCATGCATTTAAAAATGCCATGATCCGCCTAAAAAATAAAGGACATTCCATATTAATAACTGCCTCTCAGAAAGATATAACATATGCTCTATTAAACGAATATTCTATATATTTTATTTCAACAGGTGTAAGTGTTACATCGTTATTTCAGAAAATCATTCAATCCTTCAAAAAGATATTCATTCTCATTAAGACTATAAGGCAAAATAATATCAAATTAATTGTCAGTTTTGAATCACCATATGCAGCTATTGCAGGTTGGTTATGCAGAAGGGATATTATTACCTTTTCTGATACAGAATCTGCAAATTTTATTCATAAAATTACAGGAAGACTGAGTTCAACAGTAGTCGTACCAACATGTTTTAAAAAATGTCTTTCGCCTACCCAGATTGTTTTTAATGGATATAAAGAACTGGCATATCTGCTCCCGATGTATTTTCAGCCTGAAAAGAAAATCTTGCAAAAACATGGAATTAATATGGATGAACCATATGCAATTATCAGGTTTGTTTCTTTCAACGCTCTTCATGATAAGGGTTTTACGGGCTTCACGAAAGAAAATAAATTAAAATTGGTTAAAGAACTTTCTTTAAGAATAAAAGTTTTCATTTCTTCTGAATCAACTTTAATCCCCGAACTTAAACAATATCTGCTAAAAATTTCACCACATAGTTTGCATCATATTTTAGCCTTTGCATCATTGTACATAGGAGAAAGCACAACAATGGCAGCAGAAGCTGCAATTCTTGGTATTCCTTCCATTTGTGTTAACCACATGAATTTAGGTTACATTCAAGAATTAGCGGAAAGTTATGGTCTTATTTTTAAATATAATTTATCAGAAATAGGTCAACAATTATCTATTGAAAAAGCTTTGGAAATAGCAAGTAGTACTAATATAAAAAAATTTCTAAGAATGAAAAGAGAAAAGATGATTAAAGATAAAATAGATGTTACAGCCTTTATGGTATGGTTCATAGAAAACTACCCTAAAAGCGGCATAATCATGAAAGAAAATCAGGATTATCAGTATAAATTCAAATAATGGATTTTACATTAGAATCATATGCCTTACTTTTGAACTCTATGCAGGGTCAAGGTTATTCTTTTCAAAGTTTCCTAAAATTTCTTAATTCAAGCACTATAAATTCTGTTATACTTAGACATGATGTGGACTTGCAGCCTTATAATGCTCTGCAAATAGCGGAGCTTGAAAATGATATAGGAATAACGGGTAGTTACTATTTTCGTTCCGTACCTCGATGTTTCGATAAAAAAATCATTCGGCAGATTTCTGAGCTTGACCATGAAATAGGATACCATTACGAAAATTTGGTTATATGTAAAGGTGATTTTGAATGTGCTATAAAGGATTTTGAAAAGAACCTTGAACGGTTTCGTAAAATAGTACCTGTTAAAACCATCTGTATGCATGGTAGTCCTTTAAACCGCTGTGATAGCCGCCTGCTTTGGAAAAAATATGATTACCGTGACTTTGGTATTATCGGTGAACCTTATTTCGATATTGACTTTACAAAAGTATTGTACCTCACTGATACCGGAAGGAGATGGGACGGGGAAAAGTTCAGCGTACGTGATAAAGTTCTGAGAAGCAACAAGGTTAACAAGAAATCCGGAGAAGCAGAGAACAAGAACCTAAAAACAGATGAGAATACAGTTTTCCTGAGTGATAAATATAAATTCCGTTCAACATTTGATATCATCAGGGCAGCAGAAAAAAATGAACTGCCTGATAAAATTATGATCAATATGCACCCGCAGCGATGGACTGACAAACCTTTACCGTGGTTAAAGGAATATGTTGGACAGAATGTGAAGAATGTTATAAAAAGATTTTTTTTCGTAAAAAAATTCTGAGATGTATCAATTAATCATTTTTCTTAACTCCACTCCAAAAATTACTTAATATACAAGTACCCATAATCAACTTCACAACCCTCCACGATGTATCAGTAACCATGTATTCCCATGGTATCAATTTTTTTAATCCTTCCTTGTTTTCAGTTACTGCCAGTTGAATAGAATTCAATACAATCTTCTCTTCAAAACCGGTCAGAATAATGGTCCCTGCATCCTGTGCTTCGGGACGTTCCATGGAATTTCTCAGAGATATTGCCGGAAATCCAAGTATTGCCGATTCTTCACTGATGGTACCGCTATCGGAGATTGCGCATAACGCATTCATCTGCAGATGGATATAGTCAACAAATCCAAAAGGTTTTAAAAAGGTTATTTTACTATCAGGCTCATGATCTGCTAATTTTTCTATGCGTTCTCTAGTACGGGGATGTGTCGATACAACCACCGGTATCTTATATATATCAGCAAGCAGATTCAGAATTTTGAGAATATTTTGCAGGTTTTCTTTGTTGTCGACATTTTCCTCCCTGTGAGTTGAAACAATGAAATACCTGTTCTTTTCAAGCCCGAGCTTGTTCAATATCTTTGAATTATCAATCTTATCTCTGTATTGCTGTAACACCTCATACATCGGCGAGCCGGTAAGATAAATCCTGCGATGTGGCAAACCTTCCGAGATCAGATGCCTGCGGGCATGTTCAGTGTAAACAAGGTTAAAATCTGCAATGTGATCAATGATACGCCGGTTTAATTCTTCCGGGACATTGAAATCAAAACAGCGATTACCTGCCTCCATATGATAAACCGGGATTTTTAACCTCTTTGCCATATAGGCTGAAAGGCATGAATTGGTATCACCCAAAACCAGTAAAGCATCCGGTTTTTCTTTTATTAATACCTCCTCAGACTTACGAATGATATCCCCCACTGCATTCCCTAAAGTTGAAGTATCAATACCTAGAAAATAATCCGGTTTGCGCAATTCAAGATCTTCAAAGAATATTTCATTCAACTCATAATCGTAGTTTTGGCCGGTATGTACTATGATGTGACTGGTATGCTTATCAAGTAATGTCATGACCCGTGAAAGCCTGATTATCTCAGGACGGGTACCTGCGATGGTCATTACTTTTATTTTGTCGTTGTTCATGGTGTTTGTATTTTACTTAAACCTCTTCAAAAAACGTATCCGGATCATTGGGATCATAGAATTCATTTATCCAGAAAAAGGTATATAATTCACTGTCTCCGATATTAGTAATATTATGAGTATACCAGACGGGCATATCAACATATGAAGGTTCACTGCCGTCCAGGTCGAAATTGATGACTTCGCTTGTTCCTATCCTTCTTAACTGAATCCTGGCTTTACCCTTTATTACTGCAAACCTTTCTATCTTTCTTGTATGGAAATGATTGCCGCGGGTAATCCCGGGTTTTGTTGTTGAAAAGGATACCTGACCTCCCAAACCCGATTTGATTGTTTCTACAAATGAACCCCTGTCATCGGTTTTCAATTCCAGCTTTACAGGATAATGACCGGGAATATCCATGTAACACCTGAAGGTATTGAATAAATTGAGTTCAAAGGAATTATTCAATTCAGGAAAGATTCCTTCATCAGCATACTTTTTTTTAAATCTTTGTATTATATCAAGGAGCACGGATACATTGCTTTCTGTGGTATGAGGTATCTTATATTCTTTTGCTGCAGATTTATCTTTAATTGCTTTCCATATTATTTCCACAAGCTCACCGATATAAATAAGTTTCAGCCGGGCATCAATCTCAATTCTGGGTTGTTCATGATGAGTGACCTGGTGACAAAAAGTGGCCACCACCGAATTGTAATAAGGATGTCCGAAAGGTCCGTAAACATTTGGTATGACCAAACCTGTAAATAAGATATTATTTTTTCCAGCCCATTTCGCCAACATCTCCCTGCCTTCACGTTTCGATCTGCCAAACATATTGTCTCTTTCTTCCTGGGTGGAGGATGCAAAAAGAACATGTGGTTTGACACCTGTCTTTTCTATTGCCCTGATGAGTTTATCAACCAACAAGATATTGGTATCATATATGGTCTGCGGATCATTATGACGATTCAAAGCTGCCAAATGTATAATAACATCGCATTGTTTAACAAAATTTTCAAGTGAGGTACTGTCATTAAAATAGTTGTCCTCAAACGGTATTCTTATCACCTCATCTTTTTTCAGACCAAAAAAATTGAAAAGATGCGTTCCGATAAATCCTGCCTGGCCTGTAATGCCTATTTTTTCCACTTTCTAATGCCTGTTTTTATATCCAAAAGAAATGCAATATACTATGGTTCATAAATTGGTTCTAATTTTTCTTTTAAAACATCTTCTCTGATGAAACGAAGCCTTAACAGAAGCTGTTTGGTTTCCTCTACATTCAGTCTTTGAGTATTATGAGAAGTATATTCTTCAATCGAGGCAACCTTTGATTCACCTTCAGTAAAAAATTTATTGTAATTCAGGTCTCTTGTATCCGCCGGTATGCGATAATAATTACCTTCATCTATTGCTTTAACCATTTCTTCACGGTTAACCAGGGTTTCATAAAGCTTTTCACCATGCCGGGTTCCTATAATCTTAACTTTGTCATTTGAATTGTATAATTCTTTAATTGCTTGCGCCAGGTCAGCAATTGTTGAAGCAGGAGATTTCTGTACGAAAATATCACCGTTATCTCCATGTTGAAAGGCAAACAGCACCAATTCTACAGAATCTTCGATAGTCATCATAAACCTTGTCATGTTAGGATCGGTTATGGTAATAGGTTTTTTATTCTTTATCTGGTTCACAAACAAAGGAATTACCGAGCCTCTTGAGGCCATAACATTTCCGTATCTTGTCCCGCAAAAGGTCATTCCCGAACCATTCAATGACCGTGATTTTGCAACCATTAACTTTTCACTTAATGCTTTCGACATACCCATTGCATTGATAGGGTATACTGCCTTATCCGTACTTAATACAATTACTTTTTTTACCTTGTATTGCATTGCTGAATCCAGCACATTCTCACAACCCAGTACATTTGTCCTGACTGCTTCGGCAGGGAAAAATTCGCAGGACGGCACCTGCTTCAGTGCAGCTGCATGAAAAACATAATCCACGCCCTGCATGGAATTGTCAATACTATGCCTGTTACGTACATCTCCAATGAAATATTTGATCTTTGGATTTTTATAAAACTGCCGCATGTCATCCTGCTTCTTCTCATCGCGACTGAAAATCCTGATTTCTGAAATTTCTGTATCCAGGAATCGCCGGAGTACTGCATTACCAAACGATCCTGTTCCTCCGGTTATCAATAGAATTTTGTTTTTAAATTCTTTGCCACTCATATTGTTGTATTAATTTATTATGCCAAAATGCTTTTAGATTGAAAATTTGCGTTAAAAATAGTAAATAGATCAGGAGTAACCTTAAAAATATTTAAATAGATTAATGAAGGAATAAATGTGATCAGTAAATAAGCAGATTCTTTTGTATTAAGGACATTATAAACCTTCGGCTGATGATAAAGATATAATAAAATCATTCCCCCATAAACGACATTTTCCTGATTTCGTTGATTAAAACATCTTTTATATATTCTTCCGAACCAATATGGATGTAACTCCCTTCACCGTATGATGTCATCTTTCTCATGCGTCCTGTCGCGTCCTGGAACATTGCAACAAAACAGTCTCAATGTTCAGTTTTTGAACCGGAACCCATGTCCATGCCCCCGTGGTCGTGGCCGGCTGAAGTTTTGCCTCCTTCAGGGTTCATCATGCTTGTCTTGCCTTCGAGCTGAGCGGCGGCATCAATCTTAAACACACCATTAACGGCTATTTCCTCTCCCTCTGACAAGCCTTCTTTTACCACATAAAAATCCCCTGCTTCAGGGCCAGGCACAATTTCCCTGTAAAGAAAAGAAGCGTATTCACGATCCGGGACTTTAACATACACCACGGCACGTTTCCCGGTCCACAGAACAGATGTTTTGGGTATCAATAACTCTTTTTGTTTGCCGGAAACTTCTGGTTTAATAATACCGTTGGCAAACATCCCCGGTTTCAACTCCAGCTCAGGATTGTTTACTTCAACACGAACATGGGCAACCCTTGTATCAGCATCCAGGAACGGGTCAATGAAAGTTACATTCCCGGTAAAAATCCTGCCCGGCAAAGATTGAACGGTAAATTCAGCTTTATCGCCGTTGCGAAGCCAGGGAAGGTCGCTTTCATAAGCTTCGAACATTACCCATACCTGCCTGAGGTCGATAACCTGAAAAAGGGCATCTCCCTCTTTTACATAATCCCCCACAGCTACGTGCCGCAGGATTACTGTCCCTGAAACCGGAGAAAGCACATCGAAAAAGGTTTGTGGCTCACCCCCGTTTTCGATGGCATCAACCTGGGCACCGGTCAGGTCCCAAAGTTTCAGCTTATTGCGGACAGCGCGATAAAACGCCTGATTTGTTTCCTTATAGTCAAGCGCTTCAAGCAACTCCTGTTGTGCTGTAACCAGCTCAGGAGAGTATATAGTGGCGAGTTTTTCGCCTTTATCCACATTTTGTCCTGTAAAGTTCACAAACAGCTTTTCTATCCGTCCGCCAAAACGGGCAGTCAGTCCGGCAATATTTCTTTCGTCAGGTTTTACTTTGCCCAAAAGATATACCTCTTTTTCGGCATAACCTTTCTTTACAAGCATCGTTTGTACTTCGGCAAGTTTTATGGCCGTTTCACTCATCTGAACCTCGCTGGGATCAGCAGCTTCATCATTGTCAGATGATTTTTGCAATGGTATCAGGTCCATGCCGCAGATGGGGCATTCGCCGGGCTCGTCCGTTATGATCCGGGGGTGCATGGAGCATGTCCATTTTGTATCTTCTTCAGCATGTTCCGTATGGTCGTGTGTCGCGTCAGTCCTGTCACCGGAGTTATGAAAGAACAACCAGCCGAGTGCCAGGCCTGCTAACAGGATTATTGCATAATTCCTGAGATTCTTTTTACTGATATTCATTTTTGTTTTCATTTTTAATTTTTTTTATGATGTTACTTACCCATTAAATAATTGATAAAAGCGACTGAAACATTCAGGTCGGTCCTGGCCTTCTCAAGTTCAAGGCTGTACTTAAGCACCTGTTGTTCCATCCGTAATAATTCTTCAAAGTTGCTGCCGTTTGTGGCATATTCCGATTCAAGTATTCGTAAAGCCTTTTTCGCCAGCTCAAGTTGCCCGGTATTCAGCTCAATTCTCCGGCGGGCATCCTGGTAACCGGTATTTGCTTCCCCGTAAACGCTTTCCAGAGTGTTTATTTTGTCAGCTTTACGGTTCCGGACCGCCTCCAGCATGAACACAGCCTCCTTCTTCATAGATGTGTATTTCTTCCGGTAAAGCGGTACGCTTATACCTGCCATAGGAAACATGACAGCATCTTTCCCTGATTCGCCGGCTGACAACATGGCGTTGGAGGATCCTCCTATAAAAATGTAATCCATGCTGATGGTGAATTTTGGTTTTCCCATTTTCCGGGCAGCGATTTGCTGATATGAATATGATGCTTCCTGGAATTCAAGGTCCAGAACCTGGTGATTGCTGAGCCTGATGCTGTCTGTAATAGCATCCCTGTCTAAGCTTAGCTCTTCTTCCTTTAAAAGCTCAGGCAGCAAAACCTGTCGCTGTTCATCAACATTCAGCAGGTTGTTGAATGTAATTTTTTGGGAATTATGCTTGTCGTACAATGATTTTAACCGGTTTTCCAGATCCAGTATTTCCATCTCAACCCGCAATTCATCCACTGCTGTCGCTTTGCCCGTTTCAATTTTTACCAAGGCAAGCTTTTGAAATGTGTTCAGGATTTCAATATTTTCAAGGGTAACGGCAATTGCCCTGTCTGTGAAATACAGGTTGTACCATGCAGATTTCACATCAAAGAACAACCCGGATCTTGCTTCCTCAAACATTTCGTACCTGGACTTTGCCATCTCTGCAGCGACATCTTCCTGTGTACCCAGGGTTCCGAACCAGGGGAACATCTGAGAAATACCGGCCCTGAACTGCTGAGGGCCTGTTCTTGTTTCGACCGGCTGCACAAAATACCCGAAAGCCACTGTGGGATCCGGCAGTGCACCTGCCTGTGGTACCTTTTCGAGGGCAGCCATATACTCGCTGAATTTTGCTTTTAAGCCGGGATTGTTTTCTGCCGCTGTCTGAAGATAGTTATCGAGCTCACTCTGTGCCGATACTGAAAGGCTGACCATGAACATGATGACAAATACTGTATTATTTTTTATTAATTTCATAACTATTTCGTTATCAGATAGTTTTTATATTCATTTTTATTTTTCTTTCCTGCCACATACAATAAAGTACCGGAACAATAAACATGGTCATGACCTGGATGATCATCCCGCCAAAAGAAGGGATTGCCATCGGGACCATGATATCAGAACCTTTTCCTGTTGATGTCAGTACCGGTATAAGGGCAATAATGGTCGTGGCGGCGGTCATCATAGCCGGGCGGATCCTCCGGGTTCCGGCATGGTGAACAGCTTTTCTCACTCCTTCAATGGTGGCAGGTTTTTCTTTATCAAACACCTGCTTAAGGTATGTTCCCATTATAACCCCGTCATCTGTAGCTATTCCGAACAGCGCAATAAATCCTACCCAGACTGCCACACTCAGGTTGATGGTATGCATCTGGAACATGTCCCGGATATTTATTCCGGCCACTGAGAAGTTCATGAACCATCCCTGCCCGTATAACCATATCATAATGAAACCTCCGGCAAATGCAACAAATATCCCGGTAAATGTCATTGTGGCAGGGACAACATTTTTGAACCGGAAGTAGAGGATAAGGAAAATGATCATCAGCGATACAGGAACAACCAGCATAAGCCTCTTTGTCGCCCTGACCTGGTTTTCGTAGTTACCTGTAAAGCGAAAATTCACACCTGCCGGTACAACAAAATCGCCCTCTTTTATTTTTGCATCAAGGTACTTTTGAGCATTCTCGACAACATCAACTTCGGCATAACCCGGTTTTTTATCGAAAATGACGTAACCAACAGGAAAAGTATCTTCACTTTTTATTAACTGCGGGCCACGTGTATAGGTTATTTCTGCCAGTTCGCCCAGTGGTACCTGAACACCCGAAGGAGCCGGAATAAGTACTTTTTTCATATCTTCCGGGTTATCCCTGAATTCCCTTGCATAACGCATGCGTACCGGGAAACGCTCACGGCCTTCAACAGTGGTGCTCAGTTTCATTCCGCCAATTGCCCCGGAAATATACATATTCATATCCTGTATGGTCAGACCGTAACGGGCAATTGCCCGGCGGTCGATTATAATTTCGAGATATGGCTTGCCAACAACACGGTCGGCGAAAACAGATGCCGGTTCAACTCCCGGAACCTGCCCCAGGTATTTTTCCAGCTGGAAGCCGGCCTTCTCAATAGTTGCCAGATCAGGACCGGATACCTTTATCCCCATTGGTGCCCGCATTCCTGTTTGTAACATTACCAGACGGGTCTGTATAGGCTGTAATTTCGGCGCGGATGTTAATCCCGGAATCCTGGATTGTTCAACAATCTCCTGCCAGATGTCATCCGGCGAATGTATATGTTTGCGCCATTGCCGGAAATATTCTCCTTTACTGTCAATGGTCAGTTGCTCCCCGGATATTTCCCTGAATCCTTCTGTTTCCGGATTGTAAGTTGTTCCGTCATCTAAGATAAACGCATCATTTTTGTCCGTTTTAAACCGCAGCCTGTGACCGTCTTCGTCCAGCATATATTCCGGCTTATAATTGATAATATTCTCATACATGGATACCGGGGCCGGGTCAAGGGCTGAATTCACACGTCCCCATTTGCCAACAACGTTTTCTACTTCGGGTATGCTGTTTATGTTTAAGTCAACTTTCCCGATTGTCTCCATGTTTTCTGTAATTCCTGAGTGGGGCATGGTGGTCGGCATGAGAAGGAACGAACCTTCATCGAGCGAGGGCATGAACTCTTTGCCTGTGCCGGGAAATGTTTCTGAAAGTGATTGCCAGAAACCGGTTTCCCTGATTTTTTCGGGAAGAAAACCGAAAACCCTGTCAGCTCCCTGCCAGGTGAACATACCAAAAAGAAAGACCGTGACCGGGATGCTCAGGAACTTCCATTTATTCTCAAGACACCAGGCAAGAATTCCAGGATAAAAACGTACCACCGTCATCAGGGTACCGAGTATCGTTGCTATGATGACCAGAACAAAAAGGAAGTTTGCAAACATACTGTTTCCGGCACCCAGGGGCATCCATGCACGGGTAAGGTAATATACAACCACTGCCAATGTTAAGCCAATATTGATGTACCTGGTATATTCTTTTTTGTTTTCAGTCCAGCGACCGGCGAAGTAGTTGTTTGCTGCAAGCAGAATGAGGATTACGGGCAGGAAGGAGGGTGACAGAATAAATGCAATGACACCCAATCCGGCCAGTGCAATGCTTAACCTTTTTACGATCTTACGTTTGTCGAACCTGATTGAAAATACGACATGTGCAAGTGTTGGTATAAACAAAATACCGATGAGCAAGGCCGAGATCATGGCAAAAGTTTTTGTAAAGGCCAGCGGTTTAAAAAGTTTCCCTTCGGCAGCCTGTAAAAAAAAGACAGGAAGGAAACTTACCACAGTGGTTGAAAGTGCAGTAATTACAGCAGAGGCTACCTCAATGGTTGCTTCGTAGATGACCTTTACAAGTTGTTTGCCCCTGACCCCGATGTTGTGTGCCATTTCGAGGTGCCTTATGATATTCTCGGTGAATACCACTCCCATATCCACCATTACACCTATGGCAATTGCAATACCCGAAAGAGCCACAATATTGGCATCCACACCAAAACGGCGCATGACAATAAAAGTCATTAAGACGCCAATGGGCAGCAAACCTGAAATTAATACGGATGCCCGCAGATTAAGGATCAGGATTATAACCACAATAATACTGATCAGGATCTCCATCGAAAGAGCCTCCTCCAGTGTCCCGAGTGTTTCTTTTATCAGTCCTGTCCTGTCATAGAACGGGACAATGGTTACTTTGGATACGGTTCCGTCATCCAGGATCTTTTCAGGCATGCCTGCCCCGATAGATTTTATTTTTTCTTTTACATTATTTATAACCTCAAGAGGATTTGCACCATAACGTGCTACCACAACACCGCCGACAGCTTCAACGCCGCCTTTGTCCAACCCTCCCCTCCGGGTTGCCGGGCCAACATTAACCCTTGCAACATCTTTGATACGCACGGGCACATTATCTTTCACCGCAACAACGCTTTCTTCGAGATCTCTCGTGTTCTTAACATATCCCAATGCCCTTACCAGGTATTCGGCACGGTTAAACTCGATTGTCCTGGCGCCGATATCAAGATTACTCTCTTTTACAGCACTCATCACCTGGGCAACGGTTATCCCGTATGCTTTCATTGCATTCGGGTCGATATCTGCCTGGTATTCCTTTACAAACCCGCCAATTGAAGCAACCTCTGCAACACCTTTTGCCGATGTTAATGAATACCGCACATAGAAATCCTGTATGGTCCTTAACTCCTGCGGATCCCATCCGCCGGCAGGTTTCCCGTGCTTATCCCGGCCTTCGAGGGTGTACCAGTAGATCTGGCCAAGAGCAGTGGCATCCGGACCAAGGGCGGGAACAGCATCTTCGGGCAAGGTCCCCGGAGGCAGGGAATTTAATTTCTCCAGAATCCGGGTACGGCTCCAGTAAAATTCGACCTCTTCATCAAATATGATATAGATGCTGGACAACCCGAAAATGGAATTGCTGCGGATGGTCTTTACACCCGGGATGCCCAGTAATGCGGTGGTCAGCGGATACGAAACCTGGTCTTCGATATCCTGCGGTGAACGGCCGGGCCATTCGGTATATACAATCTGTTGGTTCTCGCCGATATCCGGTATGGCATCGACCGGCACAGGATCACGCGGAAACCATTCGCTCTTCCAGTTAAATGGTGCATTGGCAATACCCAATACGATACAAACCAGAAGAACAAGAAATGTTACCAGCTTATTTTCTAAAAAGAATTTGATTATTCTGTTTAACATACCAGCGTTTTATGATTAAACAATATGATTACCAAAAAAGAATTTAACATACCATTCCCGTTAAGGAATGAATGCCAATCCGTGTCCATATTATTATCTCATAAAAGGTATGTCTGCAATTTTGCCAATGAAATATTTATTCCTGGAGGCGGGGATGAACCGGTAAAAACATTGAGATCGTTTGTGTTTTCAGCCTTGTAACCGATCCCTGATAAAAGATCCGGCAGAAAGGCCAGGTCAACTGAAAAAACGTTCCCGAAATTGAATTGAACAGATGAAGGAACAAAATCTTCCTTTAACCGGAAATGTTCTGATTCATCATGACAGCAGCTGCCTTTTTCGTCATCACAACAGGCCTTTGTTTTGCTGTTAACAGCTACGGATACAAGCTTTGTGCCACAGTAATGCTTAGAAATTGTATAGCCGGTTGTTGTAACCAGCAACAATAAAGCAAGGGCAATATCTGATATTCTTCTTAGCATTAAGAAATATTGGTATATACAATTAACAGATTAAAAATCATAATGTTTAATCATTTTCAGAATTATATAACAAATAATTCAGAATATTGAGAATTTTTTACTCATCTTATTGATTAAAAGGCAATAACCGGGATTTCATTGCAAAAATCTTTGGATGATATTGAAAATGACGATTTATTTATGAACAGGTATAGTCCCTTGTCGAAAACCCTGTAGCTAAAACTATCAAATGCCATCAGTTCATTTAAACCCCGTTGTGCAAATTAAATAAGCTTTGATAACATAAAACACTTTGTTGAACTTGGTTATTAAGAATAATTCATTAAAAGAATAAATCCGAAAAGTTCAATAAAACGAAGGTTTTTGTGTACGAATTTCATATTCCAGTTTAATGACATCGGTATTATAGATATTTACCAGAAACATTGTTGACTTAAATTATACCGGAATTTCTAACTTGAATAACTTAAATTCTTATATTAATAAATCTTTAAATATGAATTATTAACCTAAAAAGTGTCAACTAAAATCAGGACGAGACAAACCTAAAGTGATACATCAACTTAAAATGAATATAAAATGAAAAATGCACTATATAATACTCCCCAAAATTAGGACCACTGGTTAAGTTGAAAATTAAGGATTATTTTTAACCAGTGAAACATGAAAAAGACAAGAA
>JAFGBD010000086.1 GCA_016933335.1 Bacteroidales bacterium
TATTGGTCTGATGTAACTTACCATTAAAAATATTTTCATCTCCTTTTGTGAAAAAATGAAAATTTTTTAATGGACGTTTCATTGGTATAACTTAAGGAGCATATTCTGATTAACATTTAGATTTATAGCCTGTAAAGGGGTTAATAACAATTACAAAAATACGAATACTTCACCAAACAATATGAAGACAACAGTAGAATTTTTATCCCAAGTTATTGGTTTTATGCAGTGTGATCTATAATACCATTTTCTTCCCATAGTAATTTCTACTATTTGTTACTCCGTATTTCTCGTAAACGTACATACTATCAGTCCCAAAAAATCTTATGTAATTATTTGGACCATTGCATTCAGTGCACGTAAATTTATTATTTCCCTCATATAATGCTTCAAATGAATTAGATTCATTAAGTATCACGATTAGTGAGCTGTCTGTTATTTTTTCCACAAAAACTTCGTGATTTATTAATATCGTATCTGTACTCCAATTCATGATTGTATCATCAATCGGATTGAAGTAATAAAAAGTCACAGTACAATTATAAATTCCAATGTACTGGTCTCTAAAATCATTATTGTTTTCCTCCTCTTTAACGCATGATGATAAACAAAAGAGTAAAATGACATTTAAAAAAAAAACTTTGACAAGATTATTAAACAGTATCATTATATTTATATTTTCTTTATACAGGCATAAAAACTTTCATTCCTTCTGATTCTTTATGGATCTTTCGAATTTTTTTTTGTCAAAAATATTGGTCAGCTTCCGGATTTCAATCATGAATCAGAAATTTTTGAATAATCCTTTTTGAAACCCGGGATGAACTCTTTTATATTTAATTTTATTCTTTAACTGCCTGGATACCTTTTCTTGCTTTCTCATAATCTGGTTGTTCCAGCATATCATAATAACCTTCAGGTAACCGGTACCTGAGAAAAACAGCCCAGTAAGCTTTCTTTGTCATTGAATCCCAATGGATAATGCTGCGTTTGACCTGCATGGTATTGAAGATACTTAATAAAACCAGTAAGGAAATTACAATAATAAGAGGAATCTTAATGAATTTTCTGAGACTAAAAATTGCATAAAGTGTATATCCTAATGGTATGGCAAGGATACCATAAATATCAATCATAGCTCTCAGGCCGAATGATCCTCCCCACCACCAGCACCACCATGAACTGGTAACATAAAGATGAACAGCGAAGTACAATAAAATTGCCAGAAATAATTCCCTTC
Organism: Bacteroidales bacterium; assembly: GCA_016933335.1. Lineage (GTDB taxonomy): Bacteria > Bacteroidota > Bacteroidia > Bacteroidales > UBA10428 > JAFGPL01. The sequence goes on from JAFGBD010000086.1 coordinate 1,241, forward strand.
TTTTCTTCCACAGGAAGTATAAACCAGCAATTGCAAAGATCATAACTGGGGTGTAAAGCAGCCAGCCTTTTCGGTAGCTGAACAATGTGTTGATAATTTGAGGATTTCCAAAAAAGAACCTCTCCGAATTACCATAGGAATAATAGAAATATTGACCTGTTTGCATTTTCCAGTAAAATAATTGAGGAATCCATATAACGAATGCTGCAGCCAATATGATAAGGATCAGGTAATACTTCTTAATATAAAGTGATAATCTGCTACGCATGTCATTCAGATTTCTTACATCCCAGAAAAGAAAGATCAGGATAATAATAATATTGGTAGGTCTGATAAGACTTATAAGTCCGGCAACAATGCCCAGCAATACTGACAGACCGATGGTGGATTTGCTGTACCATTTGTAAGTAAGGTAAGTGAAGATAATAATTAAGGAGAAATTGTAGGCATGTGCCATGGTTGGTTCTATAGTGACATAATACCATATATTCGTACCGAATGTAATGATGATTAATACAATTGAGATTATGTAATCCCTAAAAAAATGGATTAGCAATTTCCTTAAAAAGATCAAGCCTAATGCTAAATAAAATACACAACTCATAATTAAAAAAAACCTGTATGGTGCAGAATAACCATCAGCTTTGAAATCAGAAAGTTTTGTATACCAGTGAGCCACAAAAAAGAAAGGTGCATATAAGACAGACATTCCCATGCTGGTCATAATCACAGGTTTTCCAACAGGTGATGATTTTGGCCAGAATTTCCCGGAAAAATCTTCTTTCGGATTTTTAAGAAATTCTAAAGTAAGATCATGATAAATAAAGGTAGCTGGCAAGTAAGCATAGTAAGATATAATATCCCAATTAATAATACGATTTTCACTTTTCCAGTAATGAAGATCAAGATTCCTGACAAATACAATGAAGATAATTACGAGAATTATCGTTTTTGAGTTCAGGCTTGCATTGGTTAGACGCTGTATTAATTTAAACAGTTTCATCGATTGGTGCAAATTCAGTTTTTCCGCATTAGACCAAATTAATATTGCCAAGCGGACAGGCACAGTCTTCAGTCCGATAACAATCTCTGTAATCGATTAAAAAAGTCAACAAATCCAGTTGTACTGATAATGCATTATTGATATTATTAATGGCTGAAAATATCTTTTAAAAAACATGATTGGAATATTAATTGTAAAAAGACACATGACTATCTGTAAAAACCATCTGTTTATTTTTTTCTGAATAAACCATATTTAATAATGGTCCATAATATTCTAAAAGCATCAGAAGTTCTGAATTTTTTGCCTTCTCCCATATTTCTGGGAAAATATCTCACAGGAACCTCTGCAATATTATTTCTTTTAATTCTGAGTGCTTTAAGAATCAGTTCAGCTTCAAATCCAAACCTCTTTTCCCTGAGATTGATTTTTGAAACAAGGTTACGATGTATTAGTTTGTGCCCGCATGCCATATCAGTAAGCTTGGCATTGATCAGAACTGATGTTAAAAAAGTAAAAAACCTGTTTGCGAGATATCTTTTATAGGAAGATATTGGTCTTACTATTCCGGGTAGATATCTTGATCCATTGACAAATTCAATGTTAAGATCAACCATCACTTTTAGCATCTCAGGAAGATCATCGGGTGTAAGCTCAAGATCAGCATCCTGGATAAAGTACACATCTCCGGTTCCTTCCTCAAATCCCCTTTTAACAGCTGCTCCCTTACCCTGGTTTGAGTCCTGCCGGATCAGCTTATAACTGGATTTTCCTTTTATATAGGCTGAGATTATTTTATTTGAGTTATCGGAAGAACAGTCGTCAATAAGGATCACTTCATTAGAATTAATAAATTCAGGCATTGTCACCTGTTCAATCTTTTCAAGCACATCAATGATGTAATCCTGTTCGTTATATAGGGGAATGATGATGGTAAGGTTCATTTTATCTTGTTAGGTATTTCTTGCTTTAAATGATTGACTAAAATTCGGTTTCTCATATATTTATTGAGTTATTGGCAACAAATTTATTTATTTTCCGGATTTTTAGGGAAGGTGAATAAGGATAATTGAAATATGCTTTTTTGATTTCAAACTGATTTTTGTTCCTATTGCAGATTTTTTAAGGCGATAATTTTCATAAAAACATATAAGAAGGTGTTGCTATGGTATACATATCCATATAGAATTAAAATAGTTGTTCGTGTAATTATTAACATTATAATTCTGAAACTAATCTTTTGGCTCATATATATCCACTTTGAAATTATCGATGTATATTGGTTTTTTACCCCTGTGCCAGATATATGCCTGGAAAATATCGCGTTTGTTTCTGATTTCCGGTGTTAGATAATCCATTGAGATTTTCATCCATTGATTTTTATGGGTATGATATTCTGTTGTATCTATACAATTGCTTCTGTAGCAATAATTACCTTCTTTGCGGTTAAAAGTCATGATAAGGCATGGCAGTTCTTCATCATAACCATCAGGTATTAAAATATCCACACCTGCCCGCATCCATGCATGATCTTTTTTTGTGATATCCTGATAGGCAATCCTGATATTGGGTGAGAAATTATTTGCACTGTCAAGTTTCAGCACCTGGCTATTCGATAATGTATCAAATAAATAATACGAAAGTCTATTTGTATCCTTCTGAGAAAAATCAAAATAACCAAAAATTCTCTTGTTGTAATCACTTTCGTTCTTTAATTTCTCATAACCTGTAAATGATCTTTCAATTGACAATAGATTACGTGTTTCCGGCGCGACTTTGGTTTTCCCAAATATTGCGAAGTAGTATTCTTTGGTTGTTCTGTATGGATCAAGTATATAGGTATTCAATTGCCACCATTGAAACAGGTTAAGAATCACAAAGAAACCTATTACAGTTAAAAACAGAATTTTAAACAGGATACGGGCTCTTAAAATTTTTTCAATGGTCATTCCCAATGGAATTGATAATACAACATAAGTCGTAATCATCGGTCTTACACTAAAACTTGCACCATACCACCATTCTGTCCAGCTTGCCACAATATAGAAAGTAATCAGAAAATAAATCAGAATTGAAAAGAATAACTCCCGTTTGCTTTTATACAAATAAACAAATCCGGCCAGGGCAAAAATCATTACAGGTGTGTAAAGCAGCCAGCCTTTCCTGTAACTGCATAATACTTTTATGATGTGCGGAGACTGGAAATCAAGACCAACTCCCGGATTGATATAGCTGTCATAGAGAAATTCACCGGTATCAATTTTCCAGTATATTATTTGTGGAATTACGAGCAACAGGAAGATGATCCCTGCAATGATGAATTGATTGAAATGTTTGAATACCAGTGATGTTTTATCCTGAAGAGTCTTTTTATTATATATTCCCCACAATACAGGTATTAATATGCAAAAGATTTCGCTGGGTTTTGCCAGCGTTGTTAATGCGACCGAAATGCTGATAATAATCAGATATTTAAGCTTAAAGGTTTGATGCCATCGGATTGTGAACCATGTTGTGACAGCCAGTAAAAAGAACAGTGAATTCGCGGTATCCAGATTCTTATAGGTTACAAAATGGATGTAATTTGTACCAATAACGATTATCATTATGACCAGGGCAGTTGTCCAGTCATTAAAAAACTGTAAAAGAATCTTTCTTAAAAGAATCAAACCTAAAAGGGTATATATCAGCAAACCCAATGCAATTGAATATTGATAAGGCAAGCTGAAGCCATCCGGACTGAAATTTGTCAGCAAAGCAATGATATGACCTGTGAAAAAAAATGGTGAATACAAAATAGACATGCCCATGAGGAAAAAATAGGTAGTATTGTCGGGCCCCCTGTTTAACTGGTATAGGGTTCCGGAAATCGGTAACTCAGACATAACCTGATGCACCCACGAGATATCTTTTAGCAAGGGATCATGGTGAATTATGGTTGCCGGCAGATATAAATAATATCCAAATACATCCCAGCAAAGCTCGTTATTTGACAATGTCTTGATCCTTACTATGCAGATGAAGATAAACAGTATCGTTAAAACAATGATCGATTTATAGTTTTTCATGATCAGGTATGTTTAAATCTTTTGAAAATTAGAATATATGCGTATTTAAAGCTGTTATTGACATTTTCAACAAAGCATCATAACTTACTTAACCTTTGGTAATTTAAACCTGGATTTTATGATAGTTATATATATATACATGCAGATTTTCATTGTAATATAGCAAGTTTAACTTATAGTCTTCTCTTGATTCAAATATTCTGATCAATTCTGATCTGATTTTTTCATCATTCTTGCTGATAATTATATTTATTTGCTCATGTTTCTCAAGGATTGATTTTAAATCCAGTTGAGTGTTATTCCAATCGAGGAAATTTTTCCAGCTTTCTTTATAAAAATAGAAATCCGGATATAAACGATTTAAAACCGGTGTAAAGAATTGATTCTTCGGGGTCATGACTTTTCCGAACCACAGGCCCAGTTCTTTTTTAACGTTCCATCCGTCTGAGCTGATAATCATAGGACTATTGATATTATTGTGGTCAAGAAACCGGACAATTTCCGATTTTTCCGCACATACCTGTTGCCGAATATGATTATGCTCTCTGTATTGTTGGAAACTAACCGGGGATAAAGAAAAGAGTATAATAATAAATAAATAGCATAATGTCTCTGTTACCTTGCCGTGAATTGAAAAAACCATTTTAGCAATTTGAACTATAAGATAATATGCAAAAAGAGTTAACATCAGGACAGGAATCAAATAATGTGAGGCATAATGCTTTGCAATCAGCAATATGCTAAGAATCATAACCAAAGTAACACCTGTTAAAACATTTAAGTATTTTTTATTGTTAATTTTTTTATTCATTGCAGGAATCCTGCAAATCATAATCACCAGGATGCAAAGAAATATCGTAATAAAAAAGTATTGTATTAGATGACTCATTTCTTTCAGGTTATCCATGAAGTACTGTAAATCAATGAAATTTGATCTTCCTGATCCATATTTTCCTGAATGGATAAAAAGTGATTTTATCCAATTATAAAAAGTCTTTGTTTTAATGAACAGAGGAAAAGTGAAGAGATAGAAAGATACAAACAGACTTAGAATATATTTCACTTTTTCCTTCATCTTTGATATCAGGAATAAAGGCAAGATAATAAACGGGATAAACGTAAATTTCAGAGAAAGGCACAAACCACATATTACACCATATATTATGGATTTGTGTCTTAATATTCTGTTTTGCGGTAGTTTATCATTAATATCCATTATCAGGTAAGATATCAATAAAAGAATAAGAGGGATAAAAAGAGGTTCGGGCATGATCCGCTCAAGAATGGTAAAAACAGGTTGAGCAATAAAGGGTGAAAACTGTAAAAAGATACCTGCAGATAAGATGCCAGTCTTCCTGTAAATAATGTGACCAGCTGTAAAGGTTAATAAAGAAACAATAAGAATTATTACTATATGTGTAACTTGTAAATATAATTCAGGATTTTGCATTGCATCTTCCAGAAGTGTGTTACCGGGCCTGAATAGATGCAATACTTTTGCAGTTACAGCGATTAGTAATTGAAGAGGAGTCCCAGGCTGATCGATAAAAAGATCAATTCTCAAATGGGCTAATGAAATTCCGCTAAAAAGGAATATATATTCAGGATCTACTGACCTGAAGAAAAACGGACCATTTATTTTTTTCAGATGAAATCCAATTGTTATCAGCATGAAAGGAATTATCAAAAACAAAAAAGGTTTCAGTCTTTTTATAAGTCTTTTTGCTTCAAGCATGAATAAATCTTTTTGTAGTCATTGAATCTTTGGCGAAATATACTAAACTTAAAAATACAATCAAATTTCAAAAAAAGGTGTTTATTGATTTTAAATAATTGGCTACTTTTACAGGCTTCAAAGGCAAGGATTATTCATGAATGTAGATCAATTCATAGATTTATTTGAAGAGGAAGTTAAGAATACCGACAAGCTGAGATACTACTACCGTTTTCTCAGCAATAAAACACTGTATCTGTTCAGGAAAGTCTATTTTCAGCAACGTCTTGAATTCATTGCCAGGACAATCAACGATAAAGATGCTGTTATCTGGGATTGCGGTTGCGGATACGGCACAACAGGATTTTTCCTGGCCCTGAACGGATTCAAGGTTTACGGGACAACCATTGAGTACTATATTGATTTAATAGGTAAAAGGCAGGAATTCTGGGAAAAGCACGGCGATATCAGCCGTTTCGTCATTGAATATAAAAACATTTTTAAAGAGCCGCCTCTGCCCGGAAGCTACGATTACATAATCCTGCAGGATGTGCTGCATCACCTTGAGCCCATTGATGAAGCTTTAACAATACTTCACAATGCCTTAAAACCCGGCGGGCAGCTGGTTTGTATAGAAGAAAACGGCAATAACATTTTTCAGTATGTTAAATTATTCATCAAAAGAGGAAACAGACGTATCGTTACCATCAGGGATCATCAGACCGGTGAAAATATATTGATGGGAAATGAGAATATTCGCAGCCTGGCCGGATGGGATAGACTGTTTAAAAAGCACAACCTGGTTATTGATAAAAAATCACAGGAATATATCCGTTTGCTTCCCCCGTTTTTTTTCAATAACAGTAACTATGAAAAAATGATCAGGTTCGAACAAAAAACGTGGGGAAAAACATCATTTCTTCGCGAATACTTCTATTCCGGTATTAATTTCACTGCACACAGAGAAGATTAGACCTTAATTTCCACATAACCTGTATACACCCAGTCCCCCCCGATTTTTCTGATGGTATGCTTCTGCATATCCATCAAACCTTCCAGCATCTCCTTTCTGGGGAAGAAATGCAGGTGATGGTCAAGGGTATAGTAGTTGAACCGCTGGCAGGGAACCACGGAAATAACCTGTTTCGCTGCCACTCTTTTCAGTTCTTCTGCCGCTTTCCTGATATCGATAATATGTTCGAGAGTGTGGGTTGAAATCACCGTATCAAATGAGCTGTCGGAAAAAGGCAGCTTCTCCGCACCGGCCTTGATATATTCAAATCCCGGATCTTCCATACTATCAAAGACATCGACACCCGCAGCCTGATACCCGGCTTTCTTTAATTCTTTTAAAAGATATCCGTTGCCGCATCCTACATCAAGCACTGTTTTCGATTCAGAATGGAGGTTGTTTATGATATATTTCAACGATTTCCTGTTCAGGTCTGTAAACCTTTCGGTACCAATGGTATCATAGTCCTGATAAATTTTTTCCAGCTCTTTGCCTGTGATCTGGTAGAGCTTCGATTTGAAATTCATGTTTTCCCTGATATTTTTTCCTTTGAATACAAAGCAGTAGAAGGGATACATGAAGCACCTGCTGTCTCTTATAACGGGCGGTAACAGGTTATCAATGATATACCTTACAATATTTGTGAAGGAACGGTTGATAAAAAACTGCCTGATTTTTTTAAACATGATCCTGATTCATAATTATTCCGAATAGCTGGTTTTTTACCGTCAATGCATCGTATTCTGCTGGTTCCCTGCGACTGAGTCATTGAGAAAAAGTTCTGCCACATACAGGGGTCTGTTTTTTACTTCAATATGAATTCTTCCGAGGTATTCCCCGATGATGCCCAGCACAATCAGTTGCACCGACCCGATAAATATAATCATGATGATTGTTGTGCCATAACCTGTAAACTGGTAAGTTTCGCTGGTTAAAAAATCGATGGTAAAGATGATTCCAAGCACAATGGATAAAAGGGCTGCTATGATGCCGATATAGGAGGCTATTCGCAACGGTTTGATTGAAAATGAGATGATACTGTTCAATGCCAGAGAAATGAGCTTTTTGGTACCATATTTTGATTTGCCTGCAAACCTGGGTTGTGCCATAAAATCGATAATCACCTGGTTTTTCACTCCCAGCCAGCTGATAAGACCCCTGAACATGCGGTTGTTTTCTTTCATTTTTCTGACGACATCGGCATATTTCCGGTCGATCAGCCTGAAATCGGGAAACTGGGAAGGGACAGGAAAATCAGATAAAGTATTTAACAGTTTATAAAATATTTTGCTTTTCAGTGTGCTGAACCAGCCGGCATCAGGATTGTCAGTTCTTCTGGTTAATACGATGTCTTTGCCGGATATCCATTCGCGGATCATTTGCTGCAATAAATCCGGGGGATGCTGCAGATCGGCATCCATGAAGACAACGCAATCGCCACCGGCATGATCAAGACCGGCTGTCATGGCAATTTCATGACCAAAATTCCTGGCAAGATGGACCAGTCTTGTTCTTGCATCCGTTTCCACGAAACTTCTGATAATTGAGAAAGAATCGTCGGTGCTTCCGTCATTGACATATATGAGTTCAAAGTCCAGGTTATCCAGTTTCCCCATGGTATCCGTGATTCTTCTGTGGAGCTCGGGCAGGCTTCCCTGTTCATTGTAAACCGAAACAACAATGCTTACCTTTGATGAATCTGCTCTTCTTTTCACCTTTCTGCATCTTAAGCAGATGCCAAATTATAATTTTATTTTTATTTATTTAAGGAAATACAACTCTATTTATCCCATTTGGCTAAGTGTGAAAAATTCTGGCAGATGCCATATATTTATTGTGTTAAAATATTTTGGTTATTTTTATGAGGATTAAACCAATCCAGAATCTTTCTGAAAATGCAAATGAATAAACTATTCCGGCATCATGGTGATAAAACAGTTATCGATTACCTGGTCATCCTTGTCGTTCTTGTAATCGGCATGTGGCAGCTGTTTTTCTGCCAGGCAGTGATGAAATGGGACATGACAGATATCAACCTTCCATGGAACCATTTTATCAGCGAATGTATCAACCATGGCCGGTTACCTTTGTGGAATCCATACTCCCGGTTTGGTTTTCCCCAGTATGGCGATCCGGGCACCTGGTACCCGGTAAACTGGCTGATCGGTCTTTTCAGGCAATATGATCTTTATGCCATACACTTTGAATACCTGCTTCATCTTTTCCTTGCTGCCACCGGTATGTACAAGCTCGGCAAATTCTTCGGATTTTCAAGACATACGAGGCTGATAGCAGCTGTATCATATATGCTTTCAGGATTTTTTATCGGCAATGCCCAGCATATCTGGTGGCTGATCAATGCAACATGGCTGCCTTTTGCTTTCCTGTATCTGTTGAGGCTTCATAAAAATCCCGTATTTACGGATGCTTTAAAACTGGGTTTTGTTTTTTTCCTGATGCTTGCCGGAGGATATCCCGGTTTGTTTATCCCGACGGTTTACCTGTTTTTTGTCACCTTCATAATTTTAATCATTCAATATCTTAAAAACAGAGAGTACGCGAAAATCCGGAGGTTTTTGTTGTTTCTTTCAATTTCTGTTATCGTCTTTGTTTTTGCCGGTATGGTGGTACTGGTAAGTTCATTTGACTTCTCGCACTATGTTAACCGTGGAACAGCCCTGCCATATGATAAGGAGGGTGTGCTGTTCGGTGCTTTTTCACCAAGGGCCCTCTTATCCGTTGTTTTTTCTTACCCTGCAAGCATCAGTGATACTTCATTCTGGGGTGCTGACTTTTCAATGGTCAATACCTTCTTTGGTTTTTTCAGCCTGTTAGTGCTGGTCTTTTTCCTGTTATCAGGGAAAATACCCGTAAACAGTGTTTATTATGCTTCAATTGCAGTATTGTTTTTAATGATCGCCATGGCAGAGGTGTTTCCTTTCCGAAGGTGGCTGTATCTCTGTCTGCCATATATGGACCTGTTCAGATTTTCATCGCTGTTCAGGTTGTTTGCCATTTTCTTTTTCATTCTTGCCGCAGGCTTCTGTATTGAAAAACTAATGGTCCGTTTGCGATACGGGAGGCCATTCATACGATTCATGTTGATCTCAGGTATCCTGCTTTTCATTTTCCTGGTCATCATGTTTTTTAATATTGAACGATGGATGTTCAAGACCCTTGTTACAGATGGTTTCCTGTATTTTGACGGCATTGCAGGCATTGGTGAAAAAGTGTTCTTTCAGGGATCGGTATTCCTGGGGCTGATGTGTATTTGTCTGATACTTATATGGAAAAAAAGAGAGTGGGGGGGCCGGATTTTGTTACTGGCCGTTTTCACGGAAATGATCATTTCGGTGCAGCTGAATATTAACGCTACCGTGGTATATGCCTGCGAACCGCGGCAGATAGAAAGGCATCTGGATAAATTAACGGCAGATTTCCCGGTTCCGTCGCTGAATCACAGCATGAAAGCTTCAAACGACAATACAATGGGAAAAAACATGCCATACCTGTGGAGAAATCTCGGAGAATTATATAAAATACCATCAAGCAGCAGTTTCAGTCCCTATAAACTCAATACCATTCAAAAAGCTGTCAGAAACAAAACCCTTGATGCCGTGATTGATCGGCCAATGGTATTCCTTGCAGAATCATTGAATGAACCGGGAGTGGTTGACACTTCAACCATTCTTCAGACTAATCCTGAAATGGTGCAGATTACAGAATTCAATCCCGGTATCATTAAGATCGAAACGAATGCTGATACCGCACTTTACCTGGTATTGCTCCAGAATCAATACCCGTACTGGAATGTAACCATTGATGATGCCGGGCAGGAGATCATCCCGGTAAATGATGCCTTTATGGCTGTAAGGCTGCAGAAAGGGGCTCATCATGTGGTATTCAGGTTCCGTTCACAAAAGATAATTTGTGTATTCTGGATCAGTTTCATATGCTGGGTACTATGCCTTTCAATTATCATTTTCAGCTGGTTGAAACAACCTGGTTCCGGATTGAATTTATACCTCAGGGTGGTGATCCTGATCATGACCTTCATAATCCTTATAATTCTGTTCATCAACAACCGCCAGCGATACTTTCATTCAAAAAAGATGATCACTGCCATGGCTGATTTTTCTTCCTGCTCAGGCAACGATTCGGTGAAATTTGTTTTGAATATTGACAATCCCGCTGAATTTCCTGCTGATTTAGTCCTGCGTTCTTCTTTATTGAGACTGCAGCAGCGGAATGATCTTTCTGAATTGCAGGGATGCCTGATACGGGAGGATTCTGAATATATCCTTTTTGCGCAGGTCAATACTCCTTTTATGCCTGAAACAGAATGGCTGATCAGCCGATATTATCCGAAAGAAATCATGCTGAAAGAATTTGGAAACAATTATTTTACTTTAAGAAAAAAAGGAGATATCAAAGATGAGATTGTCTCATTCAGCAGTGTAAATGATTTTGAAGTGCCGGTGCCGGGATGGTCGGATGCCGGCAGAGGTCTTGATTCAATGGTGAGCTGTTCAGGCAGGTATTGTAACAGGCTTGATTCGGTCAATATATACAGTTCCACATACACAACAGCAATTTCCGGTATTCCGGAGCCTGCCGGGAAATATTTCAGAATATCGCTTATGGCCAGGAAAGAAACCGGTGGAGATGCACTCATTGTATTCGATGTTTCCAGGAAAGACAAACCATATATCTGGAATGCCGTAACTGTGAATGACATGGTCGCTGAGAATGGCCAGTGGAGCCAGATTTGTATGTTTAAATATCCTTATGAAAGGCTGAAGAAAGACGATGTCTTAAAAATATATGTCTGGAACAATTCAAAAGGTGATGGATGGATTGATGATTTCAGGATTGAATTGATTCAGGGCGATGGCCATTAGATCCGGGCAAATCAGGTATCATTCCGTTTTGAGATGGGCATGGCATATGCTGTAACATCTTTGCCGGTGATGGTTTTATCACAGAGAATGATTAACCTCTCAATAACATTTCTGAGTTCGCGGATGTTGCCGGTCCAGTTGATTTTCTGCAGCTCCTTTATGGCCTCACTTGTGATTTCGACTTTGGAACGGCCATATTCGCTGCATATCTGTGATATGAAATGGTCAGCAAGTACCGGGATATCCTCAATTCTCTCGTTGAGAGCGGGAACCTGGATTAAAATAACACTCAGCCGGTGATACAGATCTTCGCGGAAGTTTTTATTTTCGATCTCAAGTCTCAGGTCTTTATTGGTGGCTGCAATGACCCTGACATCAACCCTGATATCCTTGTCGCTGCCTACTCTTGATATTTTATTTTCCTGCAATACCCTTAAGACTTTTGCCTGGGCAGAAAGGCTCATGTCACCGATTTCATCCAGAAAGATGGTACCGCCGTGAGCCTGTTCGAACTTGCCGATACGTTGTTTGATGGCTGATGTAAAGGCACCTTTCTCATGACCAAAAAGTTCACTTTCAATCAGTTCAGAAGGAATAGCTGCACAGTTCACTTCCACGAACGGTCCTGATGCCCTTTCGCTTTTCTCGTGAAGCCAGCGGGCAACAAGTTCTTTACCGGTACCGTTTTTACCGGTAATTAAAACCCGTGCATCGGTAGGGGCAACCCGTTCAATCATCTCCAGCACCTTCTGAATGGCCGGAGATTCACCGACGATATCCCAGGTTCCGCTGACCTTTTTTTTCAGGCTGCGTGTTTCAGTAACAAGCTCGGTTCTCTCCATGGCATTCCTGATGGCTACAAGCAGCCGGTTAAGGTCAAGCGGTTTTTCGATAAAATCGTAAGCGCCTTTTTTGATGGCCTCCACCGCTGTATCAATATTTCCGTGGCCGGATATCATGATAACCGCACTATCTCTTGATTTTTCCATCAGTTTGTCCAGCACTTCAATGCCATCCATATCAGGCATTTTAATATCACAAAGTACAATATCAAATGAACCCTTGTCAAAAAAATCAAGGCCCTCCGGACCATTGGTTGCCATTTCTACTGTATGTCCTTCGTATTCAAGTATTTCCTGGAGAGTATTCCGGATGCTTTTTTCGTCGTCAATGACAAGGATATTGGCCATGGTTCGAGGATTTGTGTGGGTGTTACTGGATTATTCTCATGATCCGGGATTATGGAGTATTTAACAATCAAAGCCCTTCACTGCCGTTCCGGATTATTTTGTTTTTCGGGCTGATTTATGAAAAATTCTTTTTCAAAACTTCCCCAAAAAACAAAACTCTTTCCTCCCGGAAAAAGCTTTGATTGTTGTGGGTGTTACTGGATTCGAACCAGTGACCCCTACCCTGTCAAGGTAGTGCTCTAAACCAACTGAGCTAAACACCCGGAAATTTTGCTCCGAAGGGTATGCCTCATCATTTTTGCAATCAGACCTGAAATTGCTCCAGGCCAAATATGCCCTGTCTGCCGACAGGCAGGTAAACGCTAATGAGATGGTGCAAAGATATATTTTAATCGAAGACTTTCCAAAAGTCATAAACCTCAGGAAAGTCTGAATCATGAATAAAGATATTAAAAAGCGCCCGGAGCTGTAAATACAGGCCGGATGATAATGGCTGAAAGAATCATCGACAGAATAACATATACGGCTATCAGCACAATCAGGCTGACAATAAAATAGACCGTGACTTTTTCTTCAGGCACCTGCATCATGGGTTTTAAACCGACATACAGGATGTATAATCCGTAAATAGAGGCAAGAAACACAATGACAGAAAGCCCGGGAATGATATAAAAAATACCTGCCACCAGCATCGGAGTGTAAGAATAAACAACCAGCCGGAACGCATTGTTATAGTTTTTAACAGCTGAAAATGATGGCGCTAGAACATCGATGATAAAAGCTGTGAGATAGACTCCGGCTATCATGTTTATCAGCATTATAACGGCATACCTGATCCCGAACGATAGCGAACCCACATGGCCGATAACGGGCATGTTCCGGCCTATAAGTCCGTAACCGATAAAACTGGCTACTACCGGTATTAATACCAGTGGCAACAGGTAATTCATCAGAAGAGTTGTGGAACTGGTTTGTTCCTGCTGAATGGTATTCCATTCATTTTTCGGGTTAACAATGATTCCCTTTACACGGTTTATCAGATTCATGGATTTAATAATTAAAGTTTTATTAAAATGCTAATTTAAAGGTATTAAATAATATTCAATGTTTGATGCTGAAGTTTAATATTCAATGTTTGATGCTGAAGTTACGGAGGTAGCTCAGATAGCCCTGATTATGGTGAATCCAGTTTCTGACTATTTTCTTTCCGAAAAATTTTATCAGAACAGGTACAAAGGAAGGAAAACAGGTTTTTGAATGCAGGTTCCTGAATAATGCAACGGTTGATTCCCAAACGGTATTCAGCGCTTCATTGATTCCGCGTGTATATGAATAAAACTCGCTGAAGCTGTCAATCATGCCCTGCTGAAGTTCACGCGGGGAAAAATTCCTGGGCCGGAAAACCACATGCATGGCATCGTAATATTCCCACTTCTTATGCAGCAGACGGTCTTCACTTTCAATTCTTCTGTAAAACTCTGTTCCGGGCAATGGGGTAAGGATCAGATACTGGACAGATGTGATACCGCTATTGATACAAAAATCAGAAGTTGTTTCAAAAATATCCTTTGTATCCGCATCGCTTCCAAACATAAACATGCCGTGAACAAATATCCCGTTTTCTTTAAAGATCTTAATTGAACGACTGATATCCTCAACATTTTGTGCCTTTCTCATTTCTTTGAGACTATCGTTGTTGATGGATTCAAATCCGATGTATACGGTGCTGCATCCGCTGTTCTTCATCTTACGGACCAATGCCGTATCTCTGGTTATCTCAGTCCTGAGCTGGGCAGACCATTTTCCGCTGAAGTTCCTGGCCTTCATCCTGTTAAGCAGTTCATTCGTCCTTTTTTTGTTCACAACAAAATGATCATCGGCAAAGAAGATGTTTCTGTCTTTATAAGGTTCGAGTTCTTCCAGCACTTTATCGATACTCCTTACACGATAACCCCTGCCAAACATCTCGGTGACAGAGCAAAAATTACAATTAAAAGGACAACCGCGGGAAGTCATTACCGGAACCACTTTCATTTTTTCCCAGCCTTTTAATAATTTAAAATCCGGGATGGGGAGTTCATCAAGATTTTCCACCCTGCTGCCGAAAACCACTTTGTTTTTCAGCCTGCCCGAAAGCAGATCAATGATCTGGTTTTCTCCTTCCCCGACAAATACCTGATCAAAATCGTTGATGACATCTTCGGGTATCATGCTGGCATGAATACCGCCAATGACAGAACGGGATTTCATGCCTGCTTTGGAGCGGATTTTTTTATATTCACGGGCGATTTCCTTTCCGCGGGTGATGGTTGCTGTCATACAGCTGACACATAGAATATCAGCACTTTCAAGTTCTTTGGGAGCTACCTTTCTACCAACAATGTTTTCATTGATGATGGAAACATGATAACCTGCCTTATCGGCAATGGTGCCAAGATAAACCGGACCCAGCAGCGGAATGGTCATGAATTTATCGAAAACATTTGAAAATGCGCCTGTCGGTTCAACAAATAAAACATTCACCATTTTATGAGGATTTAATATTTTGTATCCTGTTTACATATTCTATAATCAGCAGGTCGACACCTAAAAAAAGAAATGACAACGGCCACAGTTTCGAAGAAACCGTAAATACCAGGAAAAAGATGAGAAATAAAGTTATGAAAGACAAAGAAGACAGAACATAAATCATCTTCTTTTTAGAGGCAGCAACAGGTATAAAGCTGATCCCGGTTACCAGCAGGAAGACAGGCCAGTCATGCGACAGGCTTTTCCATGTTGTGAAGTTGAGATAGTAAAAAAATATGCCGAGCAAACCAATAAAAGCACCCAGCCATATAAGCACCGGATCTTTTCTTTGTTTCTGAAAATAGAGCAGACTGAACCCCGTTCCAAGAATCAGCATCAGTACAGGCCAGTGCCTGCTTATCCCGTTGATAAACCTGAAATTCTCCAGCGTTACAACAACACCTGTAATGATCAGGATCAATGCAAGAAAGGCCGTACCGGATTTATTTTTCATACAACATATAATGTATGGTAAAAATAAAGAAAAAAGAGATCATAAAAAAAACCGGCAACCTGAGTTAATCATGGCAACTGTTTTAAAAATAAAAAGCTATTCTTATCTTAACGGCAAAAATGAATAATAATTAACCAAAACTGTTCTATGGAAAACAATCAGAAGTCCCGGCTGATCCCCCCGGGCATCATATTCCCTTTTATACTGATAACAAGCCTCTTCTTTTTATGGGGTGTGGCCAATAATATGACCGACACATTACTGGCTGCATTCAAGAGAATCATGAGCATGAGCGATTCGCAGACAGCTCTCATACAGGTTGTGTTTTACGGAGCCGGTTACGGTTTGCTGGCCATCCCTGCAGCTATCTTCATTAAGAAATATACTTATAAGGCAGGAGTCTTGCTCGGATTAGGACTATATTCAATCGGCGCCATCCTTTTCTTCCCGGCCAGACTGACAGCTGATTATTACTGGTTTCTTGCGGCCATCTGGATTCTCTCGGCAGGATTGTCCATCCTCGAGACAGCTGCAAATCCGTACATCATTTCCATGGGATCTGATGAAACCGGGACCAGGAGGCTGAACCTGGCTCAATCTTTCAATCCCATCGGGTCCATTACCGGGATTCTTGTCAGCCAGCAGTTCATTCTGTCAAAACTGAACAGAGCCAGTGCTGTTGAGCGTGCTGCAATGAATCCTGAAGAACTGCAGGGCATTCAGCACGGCGAACTGAATGCGGTTACCATGACCTATGTGACGTTAGGCCTTCTTTTAATTATCATCTGGGTGTTGATAGCAACCAACAGGAAGATGCCCAGGACAGCGGAAGCAGGCGGGCCGCTCAATTTTGGCAAAACCTTTGGCCGGCTGTTTCACAAAAAACACTATGTGTGGGGGGTGGTTGCCCAGTTTTTTTATGTCGGGGCACAAATCGGCGTCTGGTCATTTACGATACGGTATGTCATGAAAGAGCTCCGGCTTGAAGAAATACAACTGCCTGCAGGCAAAACGGCCGAGCAGATGGCGGCAACCTATTACCTGGCTTCACTCATCCTTTTTACCTGTTCCAGGTTTATATGTACCTGGCTCATGAAATATATAACACCGGCGAGGTTACTGACTGTTCTGGCCTGCCTGGCAGTTATTTTCACTGCAATGGTGATATACGCAGGAGGGATCATTGGTGTTTACGCACTGGTAGGGATTTCGGGATGCATGTCTCTGATGTTTCCGACCATTTTCGGATTGGCATGCCGGGGTTTGGGAGAAGATACAAAACTTGCAGGTTCAGGACTGATACTGGCCATTTTTGGCGGGGCTTTCTTTACCCAGTTACAGGGTGTTGTCTCAGATATGACCGGTAACATCAACCTTGCTTTCTGGGTTCCGCTCTGTTGTTTTATTGTTATTGCATATTATGGTTTGCTGGCCGGAAAATACGCGCTGAAATGATTCTTATTCATGTTTTTTGAATTTGATTGTTTTCAATATATGTATTAAATGTTAATAAAGATGATAATTATCATGATATCATTTCCCTGAAAATCAATAAACATAAGGCTGATATTAAGAAATATTGTTGATTGTTTGTAAATAATTTTCAAATTTATTATGTTTGATACCGGAAGCTATTATTTTCTAACTAAAACTTTATAATATGAAACTTAAACTCTTACTTTTTTCACTACTGTTTTTTTGTGGCGTTCTGACCGCTCAGGACACCATTAAGACATTGGTGATTTCTGAGTGCCGGATCGATGACCAGAGGGAGGCTTACGCGGAATTCACCAATATGGGTACAGAAAACATCAACCTTTCAGATTTTGAATTCGGCAGGGTTGATGCATGGACCGTGGCCAAACCCGATTCCATACCGAATGCAAACTGGATTATGTTGCCGGACAGAGAGCTGGCACCGGGTGAATCCTTTGTTGTTGCAGGTGTTCATGAATGGCAGGCGGAGCAATATTTGAGAGCTCCACAGGATTATGACCCGTTTTGGACCCCAAAAGAATACTGGTGGTTGGGCGATTTACTGCTTCATTTTCTGGAATCACCGGTTAAGGATGATCCTACAGACAGCATTACGCCCGGTAATGAGGTACTTCAGACATGGAACGGCAGAGACTGTCTTTATCTCAGGCATCACCTGAGCAATGGCGACTCAGCCCTTATTGACCAGGTGAACGGTTTGTTTGATCAGGGCAACGGAACCAACAAAGACGGAGGTCATACCGATGTGGCAGGTACACCTGAAGCAACCTGGACGTGCAGGCTGGTACGTAAGTTCAGTGTGAAAGAGGGAAACCTTGATTTTGAAAATGCAAGGGGACAGGACCTGGCTGAATCAGAATGGATACCCATTCCGCACCAGTTAGGACAGTGGGAGGTTGCCTGGGATTACAGAAGAGTATTCTGGACGGTCGGTAACCACGGTAACTACGTGCTGGATGCAAACACACTTGAATCCTCAACCGTAGATGTGAATTTTGCCGAGGGCATTCTTACAGTTCCATGGGGTATCAGGAATGACGATTCCATCATGTCTGAATTTGTGAGAAAACCCGGTATTGCATGGCACTATGACTATGCGCCTTCACATGAAGATTCTGCCTTTAATACCTGCCGTACCGGTGATACCCTTACGATTTATTTATGCGGTGATGAGCTGACCACGAAAAAATTCAGGATCGAGGTGGCTCCCCCGACAACAGATGCAAACATCGTTATACCCAAGTATGTACCGGATGAAGATGGTTTCTATGATGGTTCCGGTAAATTCTGTTGGGTTACCGATGGGATCCCGGGGATGGATACCATTTATATGATACCCTATGCACTGCGTGTTGATACCTTGTTCAAGTATCTTGAAAAAGCACCCAATGCTGACTGGGAAATTGTATGGGAAAACGATACGGTCAGGACCGACCTGAGAACGGGAGACATACTGAAAGTGACAGCTGAGGACGGAACATCGGTTAAAGAGTATTACATTAAGCTTTATCCATTCTTCCCCAGTCACAATGCAAATTTCTCCATGATAACATGGCCGGATGTTCCTGAATATCTAAAAGGCATTTTAGGCTGGAACGGTGATACCATTCCTGCTTTTAACCGCAATAATTTTGAATACACCCTTCAGGTACCATTTGATACCGAAGGTGTCCCTGCAGTAGTTGCCAAAAACGAGGATTTAAATGCCAGGCATGAAGTGGACAGGGCTTTGAACCTTACAGGAAGTGCTGCAGACAGGACCATAACATTCACCTCCACTGCGGAAGATGATACTTCGGTACTGGTTTACAAGATTGAGCTCGAAAAAGAGAAAAATCCGGCTGATATCCAACCCTGGCCGCAGGCAGAACCGTTTATCTCCCAGGTCGTATTCAGAGATCAATGGAATAATACCTTTTTAGAGATCTGTAATCCGGGAACAGAGATCCTTGATTTAAGCAATTATATGTTGTACTTCGGGCCGATCGATAATCAGGCAGACGCAATCCGCGCTTTTGACCAGCCTGAAGATTCCCTCAGCAAGTACAAGAAATATATACCGGGATACAGATGGCTGAGAAATGACGAATGGGCAATCAATCCGGGTATTGTATTCCAGGATGCGGCAGTAAACCCGATCGTATTTCCGCACGATGTATTTGTTCTGACTCAAATACGTGGAACGGGTCAGAGCGGATATCCCTGGTATGCCAGTGAAGAGGCCGATATTGATTTCGCACATCCACCCTGGGATGAAATTCCGCCATATCAAGCTGACAATACATCCTTTGATTGCTGGTGGGATCAACTTCATTACTTCCTGTGGAAAATAACCAATGACTCCATCAAAAACGGTCTGAAAGCTGCTACCGATCCCAATGACTTCGAGCTGATTGAAGCATTTGGAAATCCGGGTAACAGCAGGATGGTTATCAATGGCAGGGAACTCGATCAAATCAACAGCTTTGTCCGGAAACCCCAGTATTATGAAGGTGATACCGTATTATCAGGATCATTTGGTACGGATGATGCAACCAGCGAATGGGAGTTCAGGAACAGGGATTATTACACCAATGCAGGTCTGGGATGGCCCCAGGACATCCTTGCTATCTGTACAGGTATAGGAAGCCACTACATGTATGAGGTTACGGTCTACCAGTCCAAAGTTTTATCGAATACCTACAAGGTTAGTACAGGATATTCCATGAACGAGGAACTCAGGGGTATTGTTGCGGGAACGACCGTTGCCCAGTTCAAGGGCAATATCACCAAGAAACACGATGGTCAGACCCTTACACTGTTGAGCAGCACTGACGGTTCGGTTCTGGCAGATGATGCTGTACTGGCTGACGGAGATACACTGTCTGTTCTTTCAGCCCAATATGGTAATGTGACCAAATATGTTCTGGATGTTACAGCTGAGGGTTTAAGCAGCGATGCAGTACTTACATCTGACACCTATACCATTACAGTGGATGGCGGTACAGGAACAATAGCAGGATTTGACTATGGAACTGCGCTGAAAACAGTTGTGGAAAATGTAACAGTTCCATTGGGAGCAGCAATGAATATTGTTGATGCAAATGATGCATACAAACCATTGACAATGCTGAATTTTGACACCCTCTATGTTGATGTTCAGGTGGATGATCAAACCTACTTTGAAGTAATAGCAGAGAATGGTGTAACCAAAATTCTGTATCAGCTGTTACCTACAGCGACTGCGTCTGATGCATTTGTCACATCTGTTGTATTTGATGTTGACCAGGATGCCTCATTTATTAACCTTGTTCCTGACGGTATCGCAGTATTTGGATTCCTGAAGAACCTTATTCCGGCACCTGGCGCCACATTGCAGGTGATTGACAAATATGGTTTTGACCGGAATATCGGTACGGTTGTCAAGGATGATAAACTTGTTGTTACTGCGCAGGATGGTGTAACAACCAAGGAATATACACTGACGATGCTTGCAGAATCAGATGATCTGGCTTATGTTACATCAGATGTTTATACCGTTGATCAGTTGCTGTTCAGTATCTCCGGTGAAATCACGGAAGAAACACTTCTTGCTGATTTTGAGGGCAACCTGAAACCTTACAAGAAAGCAACTTTAAGGATTGTAGATTCAGAGGGTAATGCCAAGACCGGTGATGATCTTGACAACGGCGATAAAGTGGTGGTCACATCATTCAGCGGGGAGAACGTTGTAGAGTATACAATTGATGTGGCATATCTTGCTTATGTAACATCTACGGTATATACAGTAGATCAGACAGGGCTCAGTATCTCGGGTGCCCTTAGTCCGGAAACAACGGTTGCTGATTTCCTTGCCAACCTGGTACCTTGTGAAGGAGCTGCCATCAAGGTGGTGGATGCACAGGGCGCAGACAAGGCTGCCGGTAACCTTGCTGATGGCGATGTACTGAGAGTTACTGCAGGCGATGGTGTAACAACCAAAGACTATTCAATCAGTATATCATTCCCCTGCTTTGTAACATCTACTGTTTATACGGTTACTGAAAGCCCGCGTAATATCTCGGGTACCACCGTCAAGATAACAACAGCAGTTGCAGACTTCATCAGCAACCTGGTACCTGCTTCGGGAGCTACCATCAAGGTGGTTGATTCACAGGGTGCAGACAAAGCTGCCGGTAACCTTGCTGAAGGTGATGTACTGAGAGTTACTGCAGGCGATGGTGTAACCACTGCCGATTATTCAATAACACTTGCTCCGGTCTCTGTTAATGACCTGAGCGCAAGTGCAATCGATATTTATCCGAATCCGAGCTCAGGAAAGGTTCACATATCAGGTTTGGAACCGGGCAGCAGGATTCAGATATTCAATATCATAGGTGATTGCCTGATTGATATGACAGCAATTCAGTCTGCTGAACTTATCTCACTGGAAGATCAGCCCGACGGTGTTTATATCATCAGGTTAAGCATTGATGACGAAGTTGTAAGTCATTACAGGCTTATACTTGAATAATAAAACCCTGAATTCAAAGAGAGCCTGTTCAACAGGCTCTCTTTTTTTTAAGTCCCCGAGGTTGTTTTACCATTTCTTTCACCTGACTCCTGATAGCCAAACCAGAGACAGCATAACCTTTGCCATCCATAGAGACAGGAAATTGTGCCGGTTGAAGAGTTCCCGGTTTACCGGGAAATGAGGTAAATGAAATAAATTTAACAACGATGAAACACATTCAGGTGGTTTTTTTATCAGCACTGATTATATTCTGTTTTGAAGCAGTACGTTCACAACCTGTCAAAAGGCATGGGAACCTTTCAGTACAGGGGACCAGGATGGTTGATCAGAACGGCAGTACCGTCGTATTAAAGGGAGTCAGCTTTGGCTGGCATAACTGGTGGCCGAGATTTTATAATAAAGAAACTGTTCATTGGTTGTATAAGGACTGGAATTGCTCAATTGTAAGGGCAGCCATGGGTGTTGAACCTGAAAAGGGATACCTGGATTCGCCCGGATGGTCAGAGAAGAAAATAGAAGCCGTGATCGAAGGTGCCGTAAAGGAAGATATATATGTGATCATAGACTGGCACAGTCACGGATTGCACCTTAAGGGAGCACTTGCTTTTTTTGAGGAGATGGCCGGGAAATATGGTCATTATCCGCACATTATTTATGAAATATATAACGAACCTGTTCGCCAGTCGTGGCAGGAAGTAAAATCCTATTCCGTTGAGGTTATTAAAAAAATCCGGGAATCAGATCCGGATAACATCATCCTTGTTGGTAGTCCGCACTGGTGCCAGGATATTCACCTGGTTGCTGACGATCCCATTGAAGGTTTTGATAATCTCATGTATACCACACATTTTTATGCTGCTACCCACGGACAGTATTTGCGTGACAGGGGTGATTACGCACTGAAAAAAGGAATCCCGCTCTACGTATCGGAATGTGCAGGCATGTCAGCAAACGGGGATGGCCCTATCGATTATGAAGCATGGAATACATGGATTGACTGGATGGACAAAAATGATATCGGCTGGATCTGCTGGTCGGTTGCAGACAAAAACGAAACATGCTCAATGCTGAAGAAAAGTGCAGGTTCAAAGGGTGAGTGGGAAGAGGCCGATTTAAAAGAATCCGGTATAAAAACACGTGAATTGTTACGGACCGGAAGCCTGAAATAAGAAATTAACCGGAAAGGATCATTATCACATGCAAAAGTTGTTCACTTCGTTAATAATTTTACTGGCTGGTTTGAACTGCCACACTCAGCAGATAACAACCATTCAGGCAGATGTCAGTTCTGAACAGAGACCAATATCACCCTATATTTTTGGCAAGAACAACTGCTTATCCGATAAATGGCTGGATAAACCACCGTTGAGCACGGCAGAATGGCAGCGCTTGCGTGACCTGGGAATCAACATGTTTCGCGAAAACGGCGGTAACAATTCATCAAAGTACAACTGGAGACGAAAACTGTCAAGTCATCCCAACTGGTATAATAATGTATATGCACATGACTGGGATTATGCCGCCGGCAGCCTGAAGGCAAATATTCCATCGGCGCAGGGTATGTGGGCTTTTCAATTGACAGGTAAGGCTGCCAGAACCTCCGCCTATAATTTCAACGACTGGGCTTATAATGGTTCGCAATGGTGGGAAGGTGTGGAACAGAATCTTGCCGGCGGGGGGCAGGTGAATCCTGCCGGCGGGAGCAAAGCACTGGTTGATGGTGATCCCGGCCTTTACCTCGAAGACTGGAATGCTGATTCCACTGTCGGAATTTTAGACCGCTGGTTCGGACCGGGTGGTATCGGGCTGGACTCCACCCGCATCAGGTACTGGAATATGGATAATGAGCCTGAAATATGGAATGGCACCCACGATGATATATGGCCGACACAACCCGGAGCCGAAGAATTCATGCAGATCTATTTCAATGTGGCGAAAAAGGCCAGGGCAAAATATCCCGGTATAAAGCTGCTTGGACCGGTTCCTGCCAATGAATGGCAATGGTACAACTGGAATGGCTCAAGAATCAGCTATCAGGGGCAACAATATGTGTGGCTTGAATACTTTATTCTTCGTATTGCCGAAGAACAGCAGGCAAGCGGGATTCGACTGCTGGATGTCCTGGATATCCATTTTTATCCCGGAGAGACCAGTCCGTCTGATATTGTCCAGCTTCACAGGGTGTTTTTTGATGAAACCTATAGTTATCCCGGTGCAAACGGGGTGAGAAGACTCGGGGCAGGCGGATGGGATGTGAGCATCACCAGGGAATACATTTTAAAGCGTTGCAGCGACTGGCTGGAAAAATACATGGGTACTGACCATGGAGTTACATTCTCGGTCACGGAAACAGGTATTGAAGGAGATAATCCCAATGTGACCGCTTCATGGTATGCCTCAACACTGGGTGAATTTGCCAGACAGGGAGTGGAAATCTTCACTCCGTGGACATGGAAAACAGGGATGAACGAAGTGGTTCATCTGTTCAGCCATTATTCCAAACCGTTCTTTATTGACGCCATATCATCGGAAGAGCTTTATGTTTCTGCCTATCCGACAGTCTCGGAAGATAAAGATTCCATGGTGATATTTCTTATCAACCGTCATCTGACCGGAACAAGAAAAATTAAGCCGGATCTTGCAGGTTTCCCGGTAAAAAGCGGAATGTATAAGATGTACCGGCTTTCAGATCTGCCCCAGTATGAGACTTTTGTTTCGCACACGAATAATGCACTTGAGGTGACAGATCTGCCGGTATCGGATAATGAACCCGAAGTATTGTTACCTCCCCTGTCAGTCAGTGCTGTTGTTCTGAAACGTGCTGAAAACATCCGGACCCCTTTCGGATACCTTGTCGCAGAGGCCGAAGCAGAAGACGGTTCCCTGACAGGTGTTACCGTTGCCAGTTCTGCTTCCGGGTATTCCGGAACAGGTTATGTAACCGGACTTGATAATGAAGGGGATAATGTCACAATAGGTATTTATATTCCTGAAAAGAGCTTTTATAAGCTTGTCATCAGGTACCGGGGTGCATCAGGGCAAAAATACCAGGATCTGCTGGTCAATAATAAACCGGTATCTTCTGTCAGATATGCTGCGAGCGACACATTTACATTTGTTGAAGCCGGTAGCTGTCATCTTGAACATGGGATCAACCAGATTTCCATCCGCAAAGGCTGGGGCTGGACCGATATCGACAAGATTGAAATATATCCGGCATTGCAGCATGTATATCATTTTTCACCGGATCCGGCAGATTCCCTTGCAAGTGATACAGCCAGAAGCCTTTACAGGTTTTTGCTGACCCAGTTTGGAGACAGGATAATCTCGGGACATACTCATTATAATTATGACCAGCTGAAAGATACGGCCGGTAAATCACCTGTGCTGCGCGTTGCCGATTTCCAGCATTTTACAGAAGGGTACCCCTATCTGTGGGAAAACGGAGGGCATACCTTTGGCAAACATGATGACGGTTCGGTAGACGAGCTGATCAACTGGCATCAGGAAACAGGCGGGAAAGGAATCATTTCTTACCAGTGGCACTGGCATTCTCCTTTCGGCGGGGAGGTCAGTACCAATACCTTTTACACCAGTCTGACGACCTTTGACGTAAGCCAGGCCGTTATACCGGGTACCCAGGAATATGATTCCGTCATCAGAGACATAGACGATATTGCAGCCGAACTGAAGAAATTCCAGGATGCCAGTATCCCGGTCCTCTGGAGACCCTTGCACGAGGCAGGTGGAGGATGGTTCTGGTGGGGAGCCAAAGGTCCTGAACCCTGTAAAGAGCTTTATAATATGTTATTCGACCGTTTAAAAAACCACCACCAGCTGCACAATCTCATATGGGTATGGTCTTCTCCTGAAGAGGACTGGTACCCGGGTAACGACAAGGTGGATATCATCGGGCATGATTCCTACCCGGGTGCATATCATTACGGCACCCAGAAATTTTTCTTCGATGAATTATACAGACTGACCGAAGGAGAGAAACTGATAGCCATGACGGAAAACGGTCCCATACCCGATCCCGGTGAATGCCTCCGGGGTGATGCACCCTGGTTGTACTTCATGTCATGGGACACTCTGGTTTTCGGACAGAATGCAACCGCACATATCCGTGATGTATATGAACATCCTGATGTGATAACACTCGAATCAGATAATATCAAGACCGGCATGGAATGGCGAAGCGTGCTTTATCCGGAGGACTGGAAACCGGGCTTTAAAGATGCTCAGGGCAGATTTTTACATGATTTTTCCTATGCAGGGTATCATCGGGGAGAGAAAGAGATCCCCGGTATAACGGAAAATATCGTGGATGTTACACAGCCACCTTATAATGCTGACAATACAGGAGCAAGTGATGTTACAGCGATCATCCAGCAGGCTGTTGATGATGCAGGGATTTCAGGAGGCGGTGTTGTATATCTTCCTGCAGGAACATACAGGATCAGAACCCCGGACTCAACAGATCACGCAATACTGATTGCACACGACAGCACTGTTTTACGCGGGGCAGGCCCTGATTCGACCTTTCTCTTTCACGATCAGACTTACATGAGGTTTAAGAATATCATACAGGTTATGGGAGAATATGCCGGCTGGTTTGATGCTGATTCTGCATCCACAGGTATTACCCTTGATTTGCCGGAACCGACACGTATTTTACCTGTTGAGTCAGTTGCCGGATTTGAGACCGGGGATCAGGTAATCGTGACCTCATCTGCTACTGATGAATTTATTGACGAACATCATATGACCGGCTACTGGACAGCCGGTGCAGTCAAAGGAGTGGCCTTCCTTCGCAGGATTGATTCCGTTGATACCGATAATAACCTGTTGATCATTGATGCCCCGACACGCTACTATCTGAAAACAAGGGATCAGGCAAGGGTGTATCATGCAAAGGCACATATCAGCGAATGCGGTATTGAAAACCTATCCATCGGAAATACACAGAATCCAAAAACCGGATGGGATGAAGAGTCTTATTCCGATGAGGGCACGGGCGCCTGGGATGTACATTTTTCACATGTCATTCGGTTTGATTACAGCAATAATTGCTGGGTGAAAAATGTGCACACATACAGACCTGCGGTTAACACTGAAGATTTCCATGTTCTTTCCAATTGCCTGCTCCTGGATCAGTGTCGCTTCATAACTGTTGATTCATGCTGTTTTCAGAAACCTCAATATGAAGGAGGCGGAGGCAACGGGTATATGTATACCCTTCAAGCCAATGACTGCCTGGTGAAAAACAGCATTGCAAATCATTCGAGGCACAATTACGATTTCAAATATCCTTACAGCAATGGAAATGTGATTCATCAGTGCCGTGCTGAAAACTCAAAATATGCCAGCGATTTCCACATGTACCTGAGCATGTCAAACCTCTTTGACGGCTGTACTGTAAACGCCGATTACCTCGAATCGGTTTTCAGGCCGTGGGGCGGCAATGCCATTCACGGATACTCCTCGACACAGTCGGTTTTTTATAATACAAGGGGAGAGGCGTACCATCCGGAAAAGAATTATATCGTTGAATCACGTCAGTTTGGAAACGGATATATCATTGGTACTTCAGGACCGGCCGATGATGTGGTTATCGATCCCGCTGAGGGTCTGGTCAACGGATATTATTACAACACTTCGCCCAGGGATTTCACAGAAGGAACAGGCAGGGGAAAGGACTTAATACCTTCCTCGCTGTATCTCGATCAGCTTGACAGGAGACTGGCAGGAGCTTCGGGTATCCGCCGGTTCAGTGTGAATGTAATTGTTAAAGACAGTGAATCAGATGAATTGATCCCGGATTGCCGGGTAAAAATATATGATGAAATAAAAATAACAGATGAAAACGGACTGGCAGCTTTTAATAATGTTCTCGAGGTCTTTGTCCTGACAGCTGAAAATGACCTGTATATTCCCCCGGATAAAAAACAGTATGTGATATGCAGCGATACAACCCTGATCTTTCTCCTGACCAGAAAAACGTTTAATGTTTCATTCAGGATTTTCGACCAGAATACGCTCAATGTTCTGTCAGATGCCTCTGTCACCCTTGGTGAGGAAACAAAAACCACCGATATCAATGGAGAGGTGATGTTTGTTGTTTACGGAGGGGAACATTCATATTCAGTCGGCAAGATAAAATTTCAGGGCGAAACAGGTATTCTGAACATCAGATCGGATACAAGCTACCAGTTTAATATTGTCCAGGTCCTGGCCGACATTAAATTCAGGCTGAAGGAAGGTACTGCTCCGTTAAACAATGCACTGGTAAAGATCAATGGTGACTCCCTGATTACAAACTCACTTGGAATTGCACTCTTCAGGCAGCTTCCTGTTCCGGCAGATTACAGCTATGTCATTACTAAAAGCGGCTTTGCTGCCATTGAAGGGAATATTTTTTTAACAAGCGATACAACCATTGATTTTGAAGTTAACAAATTATCCATTAATGACAAGCTGAAAAACAATGGCAGCAGGTTCAGGATATGGCCGAATCCGGTAAATGATATCCTGTATTGTTCCTTTCCCGTGAGTGGTTCAGATACAGAGATCAGAATAACAGACATGTATGGCAGGCAACTGTTTGTTCGGAGGGTGGAAGGGAGTATTATGATATTGAATGTAAAGGATTATAAATCAGGAATATACCTTATATGTGCCACATATGGAAAGAACAGGGTCCTGAAAATATTTACTAAAATTTAACAGGTAGGATCAAGAATGAACTAAATTTATATTATTTGTTAATTTTTTTATATGTTTGCGATTACAAAATTACAGATATACAATAAGGTTTGCGTGTCAGATACCAGGTATGATAACAGTCTGAGATTACTTCCTGATGAAATATCCGGCCATTTTCCCAAAAGTCAGTTTTACATGATATATTTATCAGGATGTTCTTTGATGAAACGCAGATATTAAGTACAAATGACAATGTGAGATGAGGGGGATAAAATTTTCCAGGTTATGCCGTATTTCATTATTTCAACAATTAACTGCATTCGATGCGGTATTACAATACAAATAATATTAATTCCTTATAGATAAAAAAAATGATCAGAAACAGACAAATAGTTTTATTTACGGGAATTCTGGTGCTTTTTGCCAGCTGTAATGATTTTTACGAGAATGAGAAATTCCAGCGTCCCGATTGGCTGGCAGGCAAGCTTTATACCCAGATCAAAGAGCAATCTGATCTTTCGACCTTTGCCCGGTGTATTGAATTGACCGGTTACGATACCATCATCAATGCATCCGGGAGTTATACCGTATTTGCTCCTGATAATGAAGCATTTGCATTGTATTTTCAAAGCAATCCTGATTATCAGTCTGTGGAAGAGATACCTATGGAGGAATTAGCCAGAATCGTCAAATATCATATTGTACAAAATCCCTGGAGCAGGGAGCAGCTGAAGTCACTGGATGTATATGGATGGATAGATACGCTGGACATCAACAACGACGAACCAAGGGGCTATAAGAGAGAAACGCTGTTGCGTGACAAAGACCAGAAGTACGGGGTGAAATATGATGAAAACAAGATTTTTTGCATCGTGGATACATCGGAAACAAACTGGCACAGGAGACAGACCACAGATTCGCGGAAATACGCTCCGATTTTCTATCAGGAATACCTCGATATATACGATCTGGGTTCAGACGATTTTGAGTTTTATTTTAACAGGCCCTTTGAGAACTCGAATGACATCTATTATCTGGGCGGGCGTCTCAGGCAGGAAGACATTTTTGCTGAAAACGGATTTATTTATATCATTGACAGGTTGATTGAACCGCTGAAGAATGCCTTTCAGATATTAAGTACTGAAGCAGGCAATTACTCCTATTCTGATTTTCTGGATTTAATCAATAAGTTTCCACAATTTACCTATAACCAGGATAAAACTTTTGATCAGCCGGGAGCGGAACTGGGTTATGAGGTTGATTCGCTGTTTGATATCACCTATCCTGCTTTGGCTTTCGACATATGCAATGAAAAAACACAGCCGCCATCCGGTACCTTTGGTTTACCATCAAATGTAACCATACGTTATCATCACGGACTGATTGCACCAACCAATGAAGCCCTGGATGAATTTGCCAGTGAATATCTCGCAGGGGGATATCAGTGGAGTGGCCTGGAAGGCGCGCCATATCATATTAAAAGAATGATCGTAAATACGTACATGTCAACCAATGCAATATATCCCACTGATTTCAAGCAAGGCTTTTATAATGGTGAACTGGATATTGTTCGCCTGGATGAAGAAACCATTGTACAAAAGCAATATGGCAGTAACTGCACTTTTATCGGGGTAAATAAGGCCATTGTACCGCGTGCTTTTAAAAGTGTAAGTGGTCCGATCTACCTGACCAAGGGATACTCCATTGCCATGTTTGCCATTGAACACGCAGAATTACTATCTGCATTGAAAAAAGAGGATAAGAATTATTTGCTTTTTATCGAATCGGATGCTAATTGCAGGGATGATTCCTCTCTGCTTAACAGCTATGATAGCCGAACCGGTGACATGCAATTCTCAGCCTTCTCGGGAAAAGGGGCATCAACAAAGGAAAAGAAATTAACAACCAATGACATAAGAATCCTGCTGCTCAACCATATTGGCACTGCAATACCTAAAGGACTGGCAAATAAGGAATTCATTCCCAACCTGGCGGGCAATTTTTTAATTGTTAACAACCAGACAGGCGAAGTATCCGGAACAGCACAGACCATGATAGGATATAACGGGGAAATTCCGGTTACGGTTTTTCCAACACAGATAAGCACCAATGCTGATAACGGCATTACCTACGAAATTTCAAACTGGTTCAGCTTTTCAGCGGCAACTTTGTATGTCAGGTTATCAAGCAGTTTTATTGATTTCCACAGCCTTCTTATAAATGCCGGATTGGGCAACCAGCAGGAAGAACGGTATACTTTTCTTTCTGAAAACGAAAATTATACAGTGTTTATCCCCAACGATTCTGTATTGAGTACCCTGCCAGATTCATTGAAGAAAGATCCAAACTTCCTGAGGATGCATTTCGTGCAGGGTGACATGATTTTCACAGACGGTAACAAAGTTCCAGGATATTATGAGACAACCAGGATTGATGAGAAATCAACTACCTATACAACGATATATACAAAAGTCTATATTGAGCCGGGAATTGACCTGATCAATATACCGGATAAAACCGGGGGTGTTTATCTGACCATTCCTGAGTCTGATATTACAAACCAGATAGCCGGCCGTAATCTTGGTGACGGAACAGAAGCATTTGCCAATATTTTGTCAAATGCAGTGATTCATGTAATTGATAAAGTCCTTTTGTTTGAGGAGCTGGATACAGAATAGAATGTATGCGATAAAGTTGGTATTAATAACATATTTAGATATTTGCACAAATGAAAAAATCCGTGGTAACCACAATGCTTTTACTGGCCTTATTCAGTTCAGTAACGGTTTATTCACAACAAAAAGCCATCATCAGGGGAAGGGTTTTTGATAAAGACGACAAAACAACGATTGTTGGTGCAAACGTCATTGAATATGATAAAGAAGAACGGATCATCAACGGTACACTTTCCGACGTGAACGGAGATTTTGTGCTTGAAATGCAGGACCTGAGCCATATTATAAAGGTTAGTCTGATCGGTTATGAAACAAAGGAAATAAAGCCGGACCCATCAAGATCGATGACCGTGGAACTGGAAGTTTCGAGTCTTGAGCTCGAGGAAGTTGTTGTGACGGCCCAGTCAAGAACATTCCACAGCCTTACCAACATTGATGACAGAGACAATGCATCGGCAAGAGTAAGAGTTGACATGATGGATATGAAGGAATCAGGCGTTTTAACTGCCTCAGATGCCTTGCAGGGCAGGGTCAGCGGATTGGATATCATCGCAGCCTCAGGCGATCCGGGTTCAGGATCTCAACTGGTTATCAGGGGATTAAGCTCGATTGGCAATAACAAGCCCCTGATAGTGATTGACGGGATCCCGCAGTTTGCTACACCCGAAGACTTTAGTCTGAGCTCTGCCAATACCGAAGACATTGGTAACCTGGTGAATATTGCTGTCCAGGATATCAAATCCATAGAAATATTAAAGGATGCAGCATCCACGGCAGTTTATGGTTCAAGGGGAGCCGACGGGGTTCTGCTTATCGAGACACATAAAGGCAGACTTGGAAAGGTTCAGTTTGACTATACCTACAAGAACAGCCTGAACTTTCAGCCGCCCGCCATACCCATGCTGAACGGAGATGAATACATCATGCTGCAGCTGGAAGAGTGGCATAACAGTCAGGGTATTTTTGAGATACCTCCTGAAATCGCCTACGATAAAGACTATGTCGATTTTTACAATTATTCTGCCAATACCGACTGGATTGAAGCGGTTACACAGAACTCGGTGACGCATGACCATTACTTCAGCATATCTGGTGGCGGGGAAAAAACAAGGTATTTTACCTCGTTAAGCTATGTTGATGAGGGCGGGACCACCATCAATACCAGCTCAAAAAGATTTTCGACCCGTGTGAACCTTGACTACTATCTGTCCAGGAAACTGCTCTTTTCCATTCAGTTTAACTATACCAACAATAATACTGACGGAAATTATATATTCAACAGGTACGATCCCGCCACTGAAATGACTGTGAGAAAGATGGCATATATCAAGGCCCCGAATATGAGCATCTGGGAATATGATGCATACGGCAGACTGACAGGTGAGTATTTTACACCCATCAACAGCTATCAGGGCAACGGTGTCGATTACTTTAACCCGGTTGCAGTGGCCGAACTGGGCAAAGATGACATCATCAGAAATAATTTAAACAATGCTTTCACGCTAAAATATACTCTTTTTGACTGGATAACTTTCAGGGAAACAATCTCCTTTCAGTTTGAAGGCAGCAAGTCTAACAACTATCTTCCTTATAATTCACTTGGTACCGACTGGCTGGAATGGACAGTCAATAAAGCCGAGGAAAGCAATAACATCAACAGGGGTATTAACACTGAAACCCAGATAGCCTTCGATTCACCGTTTAAAAATAAAAAGCATGTATTATCAGGCGCTTTTACCTGGATCACGGAAATGTCGGGGTACGAATGGATGAATATACAGAGCAACAAGACACCAAGCGTTGATATTAAAGATCCTTCCATCAACGCCCAGATTAACTGGATCGGAGGAGGTTCCGGAGAATCAAGGTTACTTGGTGGCCTGATGAACATGAACTACAAATTATTAGACAGGTACATGCTTCAGACCATTGTCAGGGCAGATGCCCACTCATCATTCGGAGTAAATAACCGTTGGGGATTATTCCATGGAATATCAGCCGGATGGCGTTTTTCAGATGAGCCCTTCCTGAAATATATAAATTTTCTCGGTGAAAGCATGCTGCGTGTCAGTTACGGAGTATCAGGAAGACAACCAAACAGTTCCTATGCCCGGTACGCTACATACGGTGGCAGTACATCAGGCCAGTATATGATTTTTCCGGGTATCGTACCTCTGCAGATACAGCTTAACAACCTGCAGTGGGAAAACATTTCATCAACAGATATCGGACTGGAAATGAACCTGTTTAACGACAGGCTCTTTTTTGAGACCGATTTTTACCAGAAAATCACAACGGATCTTTTGTTTAAAGATTATGAAATACCAACATCATCAGGATTTGATAAACTCCTTTACTTAAACGGCGGAAAACTCGAAAACAGGGGATGGGAGCTGATGGTGGATTATAAAATCATCCGGAAAAAAGACCTCCGCTGGTCTGTGAATTTTAATACTTCACAGAATATCAATTCATTCGTAGAACTGCCTGAGAATTTTAATACCGAACAGTCAACTTCAATTGGAAACGGAGAATATCCAATACGTGTTGTTAAGGGCGAGCCAATCGGATCATTCTTTGGTTTCAGGTATAAGGGGGTTTATCCGACGGATGCGGATGCCATTGCAAGAGATGCAGATGGTAATATCTTATATGATAATCTTGGAAATGCAATCCCCATGACCTATCTCAGTTCATACATATTCAAAGGAGGAGATCCGATCTATGAAGATGTTAATCATGACGGGAAAATTGATTTGAATGATGTTGTATATATCGGCGATTCAAATCCTGAATTCATCGGAGGTTTTGGCACTTTGGTCAGGTACAGGAATTTTGACTTCTCATGTGCCTTTCATTACCGGCTCGGTTTTGACATTGTAAACGAGGTCGCATTAAAGACAGAAGGAATGAACGACAGGCACAACCAGAGCAAAGCTGTATTAAGAAGGTGGCGTATGAAGGGACAGGACGAACCCGGTATACTGCCAAGGGCTTATCTGAACCATCCTGCCAATAACCTGGGATCTGACCGTTATGTTGAAAAAGGGGATTATCTGCGTCTTCTTAATGTCATGATAGGATACCGTGCCGGAAAGAATCTTTGTGAAAAACTAAATGTAAGAACTTTAAGCTTTGCTTTGAGTGCGCGCAAATTATTGACCTTTACCAGGTATTCCGGACAGGATCCCGAAGTCGGACAGGATGCAACCAATCCTTTCTGGATAGGAGTTGATAAGGCAAATACACCTCCGCCGAGAATCGTCACTTTTACGGTATCGGTTGGTTTTTGATGAACAATTAATTCTGAGCAATGAAAAAAACAACAATAAGATCTTTTCTGGCAGTACTGTTAATATTCATACAGTTTTCATGCAGCGACTGGATGGAGCTGTTGCCTCCGCAGGGTTTGATAAGAGAGGAATTCTGGAAAACAAAGGAAGATGTTGAAGCGGCTGTAATGGGTGCTTATGATGCATTTGCACAACTGGACGGATTGCTTTTCAGATTTGGTGAAATGAGGGCTGATCTGGTTGTACTGGATAACAGTAATACATCCACAGACGACCAGAAAATCATGGAAGGGACCATCTATCCTGAAAACAGTCTTTGCAAATGGACAGATTTTTATAAGGTTATCAATTACTGTAACGAAATCATCAAATATGCACCTGAGGTTAAGGAAATAGACAATACTTTTTCAGACTATCAATTACAGGGTTACCTGTCTGAAGCTTATTTCCTGAGAAGCCTGACCTATTTTTACCTGGTCAGGGTTTTCAAAGATGTACCTTTTGTTCTGGAACCATCCGAAAGTGATGATACCGACTTCTATTTGCCCAAAACAGACGGCAATGAGATTTTAGATCGTATCCTTGATGATCTGACACAAATGAGGAATTTTGCCACTGTCGACGGTTATCAGACACTTGCCGAAAATAAAGGACGGGCAACCAAGGCAGCTTATGATGCATTAATGGCAGATATTGCTTTATGGACTTTTGATTACGAAGCATGCATCACTTATGTCGGAAGAATTGAAGCCTCCAGGAAATATCTGCTGATGCCAAGCGCCCGGTGGTTTGAAATGTTCTATCCGGGAAATTCACTGGAAAGCATATTCGAAATACAATACAGCAACAGCCTGAATCAAAGAAACAGAACATATGATCTTACCCAAAGATACAGTTATAACTATGATCCGAGTATGCGGGCTGTCGAAATGTTTGGAAAATTATACACCAGGGAGATTTACCGGGGAGAGGATGTATCCATTAAAAAATACGGTGAGGATGAGTTCATTATCTGGAAATTTGTCGGCAGGGCGCCCGATGGTTATACATTCAGGACCGGAACTGATCAGAACAGCTGCAACTGGATTGTTTACAGGTATGCCGATGTTTTGCTGATGAAAGCCGAAGCCCTTTCTCAAATTAACCGCTATTCGGAAGCACTGAAGATCGTCAATGAAATACGCAAAAGGGCTGATGTACCCGTTTTAAGCCTGGCTGATTCACCAACAGCTTATGAAGATGCGATTCTTGAAGAACGTGCCCTGGAACTCGCCTTTGAGGGCAAGCGCTGGTTCGACCTTCTCAGGATGGGAAGAAGAAACAATTATAACCGTAAAAGTAAGCTGATAGAAATCATTGTCAAGAATATTCCTTCAACACAGAAAAGGATCATTGCCACCAAGCTGTCAAATCCGTTAGGCTGGTATCTTCCGGTTTATGAAGAAGAACTGGAACGCAATATTAATCTCGAACAGAATCCTTATTACAATTATTAATCAATGAAAAAGATCATCCATATTGCAGGTTTGCTGATTTTCATCATCAGTCATTTTTCTTGCAGGGAACCGGAAATCGAACCCATTTTTGAAGACCAGGAAAAGATGACCATCTATGACTATATGATTGACAATGAAGAAAAGTATTCCAGTTTTTTAAGTATACTGAAAGCAGGCGGGATTGACAAAACACTGAGTGCTTATAATCCCGATGGTCTCGGTTATACTTTGTTTTTACCAAACAATGATGCTGTGAACAGCTTTATTGAAGAAAGTGACCGGTATGCAACACTGGATGATCTGCTGAATGATGCTGCATATGTTTCTGCCTTAGGTCGTTACCATGTTGTTAATCTGGGAATTGATGCAAACGACTTTCCTTTTGGGGCATTGCCGGAATACACGCTTTCAGATGATTACCTTACTGTTGGTTTTGTGGTGGAAACGGATACTGCTTATTACAAGATAAACAACCAGGCTCCTGTCATTCAGCCAAATATCGAATTATCAAATGGTTTTATTCATGTGATCAACAGAACTTTAATACCCATTACCTTTACAACATACGACTGGCTGGAACAGAACCAGGGATATTCAATTTTCAGAGAAGCTGTTGATTTAACAGGGATGAAGGAAAAACTGGATATCAATCTCAAAGCTGAAGCCATTGATGTAAGACCTTCAACGCTGCTGATCGAGCATGATTCTGTTTTTAATAAACACCAGGTATTCTCGCTTGATGATCTGATAAGCTTAATTAGTCCTGATAACCAGGATTATACAGATATATTAAATCCGCTTTATAATTTTGTGGCATATCATGTTCTGGTTGAAAGCATATTCCTGGATGATTTTATGAATATCGCAACCAATTATACGACCTATTCCGAGATCCCTGTTTTAATCGACGGAAGGGGACTTGATATTGTCATCAACAAAGGAAAGGAGATTTTTGACACCATCATACAAACTCCTGATACAACCGTTATTAACTATATCGGCTTTTATTATGACGAAAGCAACGTACTTACCCAGAGCGGTGTCATTCATTTTATAGACCGGATAATGAAACAACAGCGACCAACAAGGGCCATTCAGACTTACGAATTTTATAATGAACCGTTATTCAGCGAGTTCAGAGAAGAGATCGGGGAATATATTATAGAGGACTCATCTGCCCTCCAGGTAATCAAATATTCTGGTGCAGATCTGTTTTTCGTAAAAGATGAAGAGAGCAGTCCTGCCTGGAGCGACGACTACCTTTATATGAACGGAGATTTTTCCATCTCCTATACCATTCCAAAAATAGTGCAGGGGATGTATACGGTTTTTTTAAGAGCTGATGCATTCAGCCAGCTGAATGCAGTGATAGAGGTATATATCGACGGTAAAAAGCTTGGGGGGCTTATTGACCTGGCCACAGGCGGAAGCTCATCCGACCCCTTTGATGACAAAGAACTGGGAGATATTAATTTCCTGAAATATGAAGAACATACAGTTGAGATACAATCGCTCATTCCGGGAAGATTTGTATGGGATCATATCAGGTTTGAACCAATTTAAAATTAAGATAATATGAAACTCGGAGCCGGCTTAACAGGTTTGATTGTCATTGCACTGTTTTTCAGTTGTAAAGAGGACTGGGACGAGCACTATGATACAATGGTTGAAACAATCAATACAAATGTATGGGAAGCCATACAAAAAGAAAGTAATCTGTCACTGTTTGTCCAGTACATAAAAGAATATGAATACGATACCCTGTTTTTAACAGACCAGACATATACCCTTTTCATACCTGATAATGATGCATTTACACAATTCACAGATACAGGTGAAGTAACACTTACTGTCATGGGATATCACATTTCAACCTTTTTTATTCAGGCAGCCAATATTCAGGAAAAGAGAAAGATACAGACATTTGGAGAGAAATTTGCATTTTTTGAAAAAACCGCTGATGAGACTTTATTTGATGATATTCCGATAAATTTTGAAAGTCCGCTTTATCTGAACGGGAAATATTTTGTGATGAGCAAGGTAGCCATTCCAAAACCGAACCTCTATGAATATTTTGAAGCTTACAATCCGATATTAAAACAATACATCGACAGTGAGGACTCAGTCATTCTGGATAAGGAATTAAGCAGGCCCCTGGGTTTTGATGAAAATGGAAATACGATATATGATACGGTCTCCATTATCCTTAATCTTTTCGAAGAAGAGTTTTTTCCGGTTAGTGAAGAATCCAGATATAAAACTGCCACCATTGTTTTCCCGAAAGAAGATGACTACAATAAGGCACTAACAGCCATGGCAGATACCCTTGGGCCGTATTTTACCGATTACAGGGATATTCCGCTGGAATGGCAGAATGATATCCTGATCCCCTTCCTGCTCGAACACGGAGTATTTGAGAATATGCTCGAAGAGGAAGAATTTGAACCGGGTCCCTGGAGAGATACAGTAAAGCTCAAGAACATCCTGGGAGATAGCGTGGTTATTGAATACCAGCCTGTGGAAAAAACCCTGTGCAGTAACGGATATGCATACAACTATGCTGATTTTAAGATTCCGGATACGCTTTATACCAAGCCTTACAGGATGGAAGCCGAATGGTTGTTGCGGACGATCGGTATCAACAAATACGGATGGGAGGATGATGTTATTTTTTCAAGCGATATTGCGTTTGAACCAACAGAGGAACTGGTACCAAAAGCTTCAAATGATTCTATCATTAAAGTAAGCTTTCCCAGTAAATATTCAGGTAGTTTTTCAGTTGAGTTCAATGTTGATTACCTGTTCCCCCGTAAATTGCTGATGGTTGTCCGTACATATACCAACATTGGCGGCATTTACGACATTTATATGAATGATGAAAAAGTCAAGACAATTGATTATTATGATTACATCAGGTACAGGGGTGTCTACCCCAGCGTGATTCCCGGGAAGAGATATATCACTACAGCCCAGGGATATAGCTTTTTTGACTGCTGGATAGAGAATTTAACTGAATACGGTAATGCCAGGCTGAGATTTGAATACACAGGCCCGGGGTATGTTCCGTTCAATGGTTTGACGATTGATTACATTGAGTTTACACCATATTAGTCAATTTTGATATAACGAATAACAGACCTATGATTTTGACAAAATTAAAAAAAGCGCTTTTCACCGTTACTTTTACGGTAACTGTTCTGTTTTCATCCCATGCACAGGATTCATTGCTGATTAAAGGTGTTGTATTGTCGGATAACAACAAGCCTTTGCAAAATGTCTCAGTGAATATCGAAGGATCTGCAAACCTTCCCTATGTTACCAATGAAACGGGAGAATTCAGTGTCATGTCAGCTTCAGATGAAGCCTGGCTTATTGTTTCACCTGCAGGCGACTATAAAACAAAGCGTATTTTTATTAATAGCCGAAAAAC
Source organism: Bacteroidales bacterium (assembly GCA_016933335.1). Lineage (GTDB taxonomy): Bacteria > Bacteroidota > Bacteroidia > Bacteroidales > UBA10428 > JAFGPL01. The sequence continues at coordinate 40,739 of JAFGBD010000086.1, forward strand.
ATTAAAAATATACCTGACTCCTGAGGATGTTTCAGCAGGTGATGATATGCTGTCCATCTTATCACGGGAAGTAAGGAAGAGAAATATCATAACTTCTTATTCCGAGCTCAATACCAGAGATATGATCCATTCACCGGCACTTACGGTCGATCAGTATATGCAGGGGAGAATTTCCGGTGTTTATGTGATAAACAGGTCAGGAATGCCTGGTTCCGGTGCTATTACAACCATCCGGGGGGTGAATTCAATCAATGCAACCAACCAGCCGTTGTATATTATAGATGGTATTCCGCTTGTGCCGCACAGCGTTTTCGGTTCAAGTTTAAACGGATATGATTACAATCCTCTTGTCGGGATAAATCCCCATGTTATTTCCAAAGCAACGATCATTAAAGATCCGACAATAACAGCGGCTTACGGCTCAAAAGGATCAAACGGGATTATCCTGATTGAGACACTTGATCCAAGTGTTACACAAACAACCATTGAGCTCGACCTGAGAAGCGGTCTTTCTTTGTCACCTCCTGCATACATTCCCCAGCTCAATGCAGGACAGCATAAAACTTTAATGAATGAGGTGGTTTTTTCTTCAGGCATGTTTGAGGAAGACATCGTAGAAGAATACCCTTCTTTATTTTTAACAAAAGATGATGACCGGTTTATTGAATATCAGCATAATACCAACTGGCAGGAAATCATCTTCAGGAACTCCTATTTTTATAACATCAATCTGAAAGTTAAAGGTGGTGATGAAATAGCCAGGTACGGACTTTCTTTCAGGTATACTGACAACAAGGGCATCATTAAAACAACCGGTTTTCAGGGATATAACCTCCGGTTTGTAAGCAGGCTTAATATTTTCACCTGGCTTAGAATGAACGCGGGTGTTTCACTTAATTATAACAGCTCCAGGCTAAAAGAAGCTGCAACCGTTGAAGAAACAAGCCCCATATTTGCAAGCCTGGCAAAATCGCCGCTGCTAAATCCGTATCAGTATGATCTGGAAGGACAAAGAACACAAATCATAGCTGAAGTTGATGATATCGGGGTCAGTAATCCACTGGCGATCATCGATAACTATGAAGCAAAAAATAACAACTACAATTTTATTGCTTCTGCAGACTTTGAATCTTCCATTTTAAGCAATCTGCTGATAAATTCAAAATTCAGCCTTATATACAATGTGTTGAAAGAGGAATTATTCATGCCAAATCGCGGGATGGAACTTTACTATGATCAGGAGGCCATCAATGTGGCAAAGGGTACAAACAATGACCTGAAATCGTTTTATAACAATACATATTTAAGTTATAACAAATCTATCGGCAATGATCATGTCTTTTCATCGGTTACCGGGCTCCATATACAGACCAACAGGTTTGAACTGGACTGGGGACTGACGAAAAATGCCCATGAGAATGATCAGTACCGGGCTTTACAGGACGGGCAGAATAACCTGAGGGAAATAGGCGGACAGAACAGGATATGGAACTGGATGTCTGTATATGAAAACATCGGTTATTCTTTCAGGGATAAATATTTGTTTTCTGCATGCATTTCACTTGATGGTTCATCGAGAATAGGTGACAATGCCGCCAGTACCGTCAGAATTGCTGATATTCCTTTTGGTTTGTTTTACTCCGGCGGGGTTGCATGGAGATTGTCAAACGAATCATTCCTGAAAAATGTTTCATGGCTGGAGGATCTTAAATTAAGATTTTCAGCAGGGAAGGCAGGGAATGATGATATTGGTGAAGCCAGCGCAACAAATTATTACCAGACAGTGAAGTTTCGTGAGACCGCAGGACTTTTTCCTGCTGTCCTGCCTAATGATGAGCTGACTTATGAAACAGTATACCAGACAAACGCCGGTATTGATCTTTCACTGTTGGGAAACCGTTTCACAACAAGCTTTGATATTTTCAGTTCCAAAACCGATAATATGCTGATATTTAGTCCGGTAGAAACCTATTTGGGATATGATCTGAGGGTTGAAAATGGCGGGCAGCTGAAAAATAATGGTTGGGAGATCAATACTTTCTTCCGGATACTGGATATAAATTCATTTAAATGGGATCTGACGGCAAACCTATCTTCATTTAATAACGAAGTAACTGAAATTAAGGGAGATAAACTTATCACAGAGATCGAGGGAGCTGAAATAGTAAATATGCCCGGATCTCCGGCAAACAGTTTTTACGGTTATATTTTTAAAGGTGTATTTTCAACACAGGCTGAAGCAACTGAAGCAAACCTTCTGAACGACAAGTCGCTGCCTTTTAAAGCCGGCGATGCCATGTTTGAGGATTTATCAGGGCCTGACGGATTACCTGATGGCATTATCAATGATTACGATAAAACAACCATTGGTTCTGCGCTGCCTCAGTATTTTGGAGGGATCGTGAATACCTTTGCATACAGAAGGTGGACATTAAGCGCATTTGTTCAGTTTGTTTACGGAAATGATATTTTCAATTATTTGAGGTATAAGAATGAACGAATGACCGGACTTGAAAATCAAAGCCGTAATGTGTTGAACAGGTGGCAATATGACGGTCAGGATACTGATGTGCCCCGTGCTTCATGGAAGGATCCCATCGGAAATTCCTTATTTTCAACACGATGGATAGAGGATGGCTCTTACGTGAGGTTCAAGAATATTACACTGAGTTACCGGATCCCAGACCAGTTTTTAACATTCAGAAATGCTGAGTTCTATTTTTCGGTAAACAACATACAGGTGCTGACAAAGTATCTGGGATATGATCCTGAATTTGCTTACTCATTTTCACAGATTGACCAGGGTATAGATTACGGTCAATGCCCTCAGCCCAGACAGTTTATTGCAGGAATCAGGTTAGGATTATAACAAATAAGATAATGATTCATATGAGCAAAATGAAAAAATATTTTTTACCCTTCATCATCATTTTACCGGCGATCATGTTCCTGGTATCCTGTGAAGATTTTTTTGATCCGGAGCAGCAGCTGGATATCACTGAGTCGAAACTTTATGATGACTGGTACGAATACCGTTCCATAGAGATGGGATTATACGGTCTGCAGCAAAAGCTGGTTGAACAGTTGCTTATCCTTGGTGAATTGCGGGGGGATCTTTTAACCATCACCGAAAATGCAGATGCCGATATGGTGGAAGTATATAATTTCAATATTTCCAAAGAAAACAAATATGCCTCTCCTACCAATTTCTTTAAGCTGATAGCAGCATGCAACAATTTCATCAGGGTTCTTGAAACCAGGCATCCTGAGGTCACAGATCCTGACAGTGCGGTAACCAATTATGACAGGTTATACGGTGAGGCACTGTGTATGCGTGCATGGACCTACTTTAATGCAGCCAGGATCTACGGAAAAGTGCCATATATCCATGAATCCCTGGTAACAATAGAGGAAATAGGAAACTACATCAATTCACCAGGCGAATATATTGATAGTGTATATATCAATTATGCCACCAACGGATATTATAATGACACGGTCTATAACTATCCCGTGACACTTGAGAAGAATTATTACGATCTTGACCTGGTTATTGATGTCTTTACCAGTCAGCTGGAAAATAACATCAAAGCAGTCGGTGTCATTCACTATATAGAGAATAACGACGAAACCTGGGAAGTTACCATATGGAATAACTGGGCTTTATATGCATTACTGGGGCAGATGTACCTTACAAAGGGAGACCTGGCGCGGGCAGCCAAATATTTTGGTTATATCATTTATAATTCAACAGGCAACCGCAGATACCAGCTTGACAACAGTTTTGCGTATACCTTCTGGCCTAATATTTTCACCGGTATCGACAACCGTGAACATATTTACACAATCTGGTTTGATAAGGCGAATTTTCAGCAGAATCAGCTGCAAATGTTTTTCGAACCATTTGTACCAAACAAGTATATGCTGAAACCGACCAAAATTGCAATTGACAAGTGGGAAACGATCTGGAGAGGCCAGGTTATTGATGAGGATTTAAGCCACCCGGAAGCATCTGAGATGTTATATGCAGGATTCCCGTCTGATTATTTCAGGGGTATCGGAATTTCTTCGGAAAGTGCCATTACAGGAGCCTCTTATTTATATGTGAAAGGTAACAGGTTTATTGATATTAATGAATACGCAGGTATGATCATATTGAGAGCGGAAGGTGATGACAGAGCCTCGAGAAGCATCATGGATGGATTTGATACCATCGTTTATAAATATTCAATTGGCAAGGACCGTTACTCACATGATGCCAATTTTATCATTTACAGGGCAGGATCAATCCATCTTTATATGGCAGAAATATACACCTGGAGGATGTACGATATTAATGGTATCATACGTACCAATACTACAAAGGCATTGAATATCATGAATGATGGCAGGGATTACAGTGTTGATCCTAACCGGCCACAGCAGGGAGTACTTGGCAGGGTAGGTTTAATACAAACTGCAGATGACGGAATCAGGCTTAGCGACATCATTTATACTCATGATCCCTATACCAATGAGATCATCGGGTTTCTTAATTACATCAATAATCTCCCGGCAAAACAGCGGTGGCTTGAAGAGCGGATACTGGATGAAAGAGCCAGGGAGCTGGCCTTTGAAGGAGAGCGTTTCTACGACCTGATGAGAGTGGCCAAAAGAAGAAATGATCCTTCATTCCTTGCTAAAATAGTATCTGCAAAATATCCTGAGAGCAAACGGGAACAAATTTACAATTATCTCCTGGACGAAAATAACTGGTATATCCGTTATTTTGATCAATAACCATATATTTTAAAAGTCTTTCATTACCATTTGATAATCCATATTGTTTTGAACTGACCGGCCAGTCAGTAATCCTGTGATGGTCTGATAACCTCCAATACTTTGTGCCATGTACCATTGTCGCGATGATCACGCCTGCAATGATCGTGGATTTCTTTCGGTTCGGCTGGTCTTTTAAAAGTATCTGCGTTCCATCTGTATTTTCCAGCCATTTGCAATTATTTTGATTCAAATTAAAATTGCTGCATTATTTTTTATGGTTTTTCGTTGCAAATCTTTAACAAGAAATTTTAAATTACCCCCTTATTTTTTATGGTTTTTCGTTGCAAATCTTTAACAAGAAATTTAATATTGCAATTAAAACGTTTTCAAAATCTAAACGATTATTCTTATATTAAATCATTCAGAATATGATATATGAATAATGTAAACGATTACAATATAAAATACATTACAAAAGTCAGTCACATCTTTCCGGTTTGCCTTATTCTTGTTATAAAATTGACCATTGTAGCCTTCAAAATTCCGGATGATAAAAAAACGATAACTAATTAACCAATAACCATAATAACATGAAAAAATACCTGATGATTATTACCTTATTTCTTTTATCTGCAGCATCCCTGATGGCGCAGATTGAAATAGCAGGTAAGGTGACCACAGTTTCGGGAGAACCTGTTCCCGGTGTAAATATTATCATTAAGGGTACTGAAACAGGTACCATAACCGATATCGATGGTAATTACTCTATTTCTGATGTGCCCGCAGATGCTGTTCTTGTTTTTTCATTTATAGGCATGCTGACAGAAGAGGTAGAGGTCGGAAACCGTAACGAAATCAATATGACCCTTGTTGAAGATATTTTAAATCTGGATGAAATTGTTGTAATTGGTTACGGTACTGTAACAAAACGTGATTTAACCGGGGCAGTATCTTCGGTCAGGAGTGATGAAATCACCATGGCTCCTGTGGCAAACACGGTCGAAGCAATACAGGGCAGGGTGGCAGGACTGGATATTGCACGCAATGATGGCCGTGCAAATTCAGGTACGTATATTCTATTGCGGGGAAACAGATCGATAACCAGATCAAGTGAACCAATCTTCATTATCGATGGTATTCAGGGGAACATTGATAATTTAAACCCAAGTGATATTGTTTCCATAAATGTTTTAAAGGATGCGTCTTCGACAGCTATATATGGTTCTAAGGGAGCAAATGGAATTTTTATCATTACTACAAAAAAAGCTGAAAAGGGCAGAATGCAGGTCGATTTCAATTCATATGTAAGCATTAACAGCTGGCCATCTTTTCCCAGCGCTTTGCAGGGTGATACCTGGTTCAGATACCTTGAAGAGGGCTATGCTGCTACCTATGGACAGGCTTCTGCAGACCGTGACGCTTTGCTCTCAGCCTGGGGATTATCGCCCGCTGTCCTTAATCCTTATATCGATAGCTCAAAATGGGTGGACTGGATTGACGAATCGCTACAAACAGGTATTCAGTTCAATAATACAATCTCCATACGCGGAGGTACTGATAAAGTACAGTCTAGTTTTTCTTTGGGTTACAACAGAACAGAAGGTATTTACAAGAACGACTATGTAGACATTATTACCCTGCGGGAAAATCTGAATGTGCAGGCAGCCAAATGGGCAAAGTTTGGAATCATAACAGGTTTGATTTTCAGAAACAGCGAATCACGTCCGAGCCGTATCAACAAAGCTTTCGGGATGGTGCCGCTTGGTGATGTTTACGATGAAAACGGGGATATCAACCAGTATCCCGTTGAAGGAATGACCGATGTGATAAGCCTTCTGGCTGACAATATTGAAGGGACCTATAAGAACAACAGCAAATCAATCAACATCACTGCAAATCCTTATGCTGAAATTTCCCTTGCCAATGGTTTGACATTCAAATCAATTTTAGGCACCTCATTATCGGCAAACCGGCAGGGTATTTTTAACAGCGATCATACCTATATGATGCTTGCCGGAAGCCAGACCGCCATCAGAAATGCAACCTATAATACCGGTCTGGGTTACAGTTATACCTGGGAAAATATTCTCGACTACAGTGTCAATATTGCCAATGACCATGAGATACTTGCCACTTTTATTACCTCCTATGGAAACAGCCGGAGCGAATCATCAGGTGAATACAGTGAAGGATTCCTGTATGATGATTTCCTCTTTTACAATTTGGATGCAGGAGTCAATCCCAGTGTCAACAGTTATTACAGTGTTAAAAAGTACATGTCCTATGCAGGCAGGTTAAACTACAACTTCAGAGGTAAATATTTTCTAACCGGCTCCGTCCGGTATGACGGGGTATCGCAGCTTTCAGAAAAATGGGATGTATTTCCGGCAGGAGCCGTAGCATGGAGGATTTCTGATGAAAGTTTTATGAAGAGCACCAGTAACTGGCTAAATAACCTTAAATTGCGCATTAGTTATGGAGTAGCAGGCAGCGATAACATACCTCCATATTTTACGCTGACCGAAGTTACCAGCGGTACCGACATTATCAATCTGGGGGGCGGACAGGTTTTAACCAGTGTTCCGACAGTTGCAGTCGGCAATGTTCTGCTGACCTGGGAAAAAACATATACCCTCAATATAGGTGTTGATTTTGGTCTGTTCAGAAACAGGGTAGACGGCTCTGTCGATTTTTATAATGCAGATACAAAAGGTATTATTTTTGATCGTGACCTTCCTTTCTCAGGAGGGGGATTTGGGCCTAAGGCACCATATAAGTTAGCTTCCAATATTGGAAGAATGAAAAACAATGGGATTGAGATTACAGTGAACAGCAGGAATATTCAAACACAGGCTTTTCAATGGAGTACCAACTTCACTTTTGCAAGAAACTGGGAAGAAATTACCTCAATTGACCTGGGCGCTGACATAACAGTCGATGATCTTATCAGCCTTGGTTTGTTTATGGGGGAACCATTGCATACATTTTATGATTATAAGAAAACCGGTATCTGGCAACAGGGGGAAGAAGCCGATGCGGCTGTATTCGGCCTGGAACCAGGGGATGTTAAGATTGAATCGAGCCTTACAAAACAATCGGATGGCATATGGTATAAAACCATTACCGATGATGAGGGCAATGATTCAATAGTTGAATATACTGCGGTTTCTCCTTACACAATCAATGCAAGTGACGACCGGCAGATTATTGGTCAGGGAACTCCCAAATGGACTGCAGGTCTTCAGAACACATTCACATATAAAGGGTTCGATTTAAGTATATTCCTGACCGCCCGGTGGGGTCAGATGATTGAGGGTCAGTTGCTGGGATATTTTGATCATGGAAGAATAAATTTACCTGATAATTATGATTACTGGACTGAAACCAATCCTACCAACGACTATCCAAGACCCTACCAGAGGAGGACCGCAAGGTATTCATCTCCTGTTGCCGGACTCAGTTATGTCGATGCTTCATATCTGAAGATTAAAAATATCACCATGGGTTATACTATCCCAAAAAGTCTGATAAACCGGACAGGCCTGTCAAATTTCAGGATTTACGGTACAGTGTACAATTCATTAATTCTTACCAAAAGCCATTTGTTGAAAGGGATTGATCCTGAAACAGGTGCATCCGATTCCTTCCCATTGTACAAGCAACTGGTATTTGGCGTAAATGTCTCATTCTAAAAATATTACAAGTAATGAAGAAGATATTAAATTATCAATCAGCTATATCAGCAACAATTATGATGTTGCTGGTTGCATCCTGCTCACTGGATGAATTCAATCCTTCGACTGTCGATCTTGAAGTGGCATACAGTACTCCTGCCGGATTTGAAAGCCTGGTCAACTATTGTTACGATGGCTTGTATTATTTCTATGGCAAGATAGATGGTATCGGTATCATGGAAATGGGTACCGATCTCTGGTTTTCCGAATCAAAGGAAAAAGGATTTACGAACTATGGAAGCGATATGAGCACAGAAATGGGCACACTGAGGGTTTTCTGGCAGGGATTTTATTCTACCATAAATTACTGTAACATGGCAATATATTATGCCGATCAAGTAAAAGGTTATACCGAAGATGAAAGAAATGCAAAGGTGGCCGAGGCCTATTTTCTGAGAGGCTGGAGTAATCTTCACATCGTCGAACAATTCGGCGGTGTGGTGCTTCGGACAGAACCTTCTTCAGTTACAGGTCCAGACAATTCTCCTGTACGCAGTACAGAAGCAGAATTTTACGATTTAATCATCAGCGACTTGAAATTTGCCTGCGAACATCTGCCATTGGACCAGGGTTTTGAGCGGGGACGTGTTTCGAAAAAGGCCGCCTATGGAATGCTTGCAAAAGCATACCTTCAAAGGACCCGCTTGGGCGAAGCGAATACATCCGAATATGCAAGGCTGGCTTTGGAAGCTGCCAGGGAAATTATCGATAATCAGGGTACATATGACTGTGTACTTTATACAAGCGATGATGTAAAATCAGGCTATTCCAAATTATGGGACGGTGAAAACAACAAGACAAATCAGGAATTTCTGTTCATTGAGGCTGTTGATCATGAAACCTTTTTAAATCCTGACGGCGACAATCGCGGACGCACGCGCCAGTATTATGAAATGGATTTAAAAACGGTAGGAGCACAATGGGGTACAACGGAAAAAAACTGTGCCTGGTATGGCAGGGCAAACGACAGGGGATTTAAACCAACCAAATACTTGCTAACAGAGATTTTCAAACCTGAAAAAGATCCCGCTGATACTCGTTTTGAGGAAACCTTCTTTACCCAATACTATAATTCAACAGGATCTGATTTCATCATCTCTCAGGCACTGGCTGACAGATACAGTAAAGATGCATCGATTGTAGGGGATACGATTAAAAATACGCTTGGTGCTTATAATACCACTGATGTATATTATGGAGGAAGAAGTTATTATGGAATAACTGCTTCCGGTAATACCAATATGGTTGATGATGACGGAGATGGTTACCTTGACGGAATCTCGATATTTGCACCGAATTATACCATACCGGCTGATGAGAAGTCAAAATTACCTTTCATGTCCGTTGATCCGACCGACATGTTCGAATCCGATGGAAGGTGGGTTACTGCGTTAACCTTACCTCTGGGTACAGCGTATAAGGATTGTTACCCCTCCATGCGGAAATTTTCATCATTGTACTGGATTTATAACAACCAGAAATGGGAAGGAGATGTCCCGATTCTTCGTCTGGGCGAAGTTTACCTCATTGCTGCCGAAGCTGCACTCCGTTACAATAACGATCAGTCAGCAGCGGCCGGGTACGTCAACACCATCCGACAACGTGCAGCTGTAACGGGCCGTGCAAACGAAATGACTGTTGATCCGGGTGAAGTTACGCTTGACTTTATACTGGAAGAGCGTGCACGTGAACTGGCCGGTGAACAGGTAAGGTGGTGCGACCTGAAACGATTTGGCAAACTTACCAGTGCATATCTTTCAGCAAAAAATCCTGATATTGTAAACTTTGATGATGCTAAAAATACAGTAAGGCCGGTTCCGCAATCATTCCTCGATGCCATTGTCAATTCTGAAGAGTTTGGCAGTAACGGGTATTAAACGGATAAATTGGCTTTTTTGAACAGTTAAAATGGTTTTCCCCGCCACGGATTGCTGGCGGGGTACCTTACCGGTTTTGATGATGAATTAATGAAAACGGGCTTACCGGCTTATGCTTTACTGTAGTTTATTTAATATTTCTGCCAGCGTAACTGACGCATCACCCTGAATAATCCAGACGCCATCCTTCCGGTCATAAATCGGATTATCAACTCCGGAATATCCGGGTTTCAGATCGTAATTGAAGATTAAGATGTTTTTGCACTGATCAACATTCAGAATAGGCATTCCATAAATCGGGGTTCCTTCAGCATTACGTGCCGCCGGATTCATAACATCATTTGCCCCGACAACAATGGTAAGATCAGCCTCTTTGAACTCATCGTTGATATCATCCATTTCATAAACATCCTCAAAGGCAACACCTGCCTCAATCAGCAGCACATCCATATGACCCGGCATACGCCCTGCCACCGGGTGAATTGCATATTTAACTACCGCACTTTTTTTAACCAGGGTACCGGCCAGTTTTTTAACCAGGTGCTGTGCATGCGCAAGTGCCATTCCGTACCCGGGAACAATTATGATATGTTTCGCATTCCTGATGATCGTCATCGGATCATCCGGTTCAGTTTCTTTTGTTGTGGTGTCTTCTTCAGTTATTTCTGTTTCAGCTGTCCTGTCTTTTTCAGCCTTTTCTTTTCCCGCTGCCAGTTTTTCTTCTGGTTCTTGTTGTCGTGCTGAACTCTCCTGTTCTGCTTTTTCTTGTTTTACTTTCCTGTTTTTTTCATCCTTTTCTTTTTTCTCGGATTTTTGGTCCTTCAAAGCTGTCTTACCAAGCAAAATATCAAGTAGCTTCCGGTTCATTGCCCTGCACATAATCTGGGTCAGGAATAATCCCGATGCACCGACAATTCCGCCAACCGAAACAAGGAGTATATCGGTAACGGCGAAACCGGCAATGGCAGCAGCAACACCGCTGAGACTGTTTAAAAGTGAGATGGTGACTGGCATATCTGCCCCGCCCACACGAACAGAAAAGATTATTCCAAAGACAGCTGAAAGAACAATCATGCCCAAAAGCAGCAGTGATGGCTGAACAAAATTAAAGAAACCACCCAGAGAGACCAGTGCAAGTATGATGATTAGCAGGCTGACAGCAGCTGCCTGATGTAAAGGAAGGATGACAGGTTTTTGTGTCAATATTTTATGAAGCTTTCCGGCAGCCACGAGGCTACCGGATAATGTAATCATTCCTATGACAATGGCAAGTGATGCAGTGGTTTTTCCAAATAATTCATTACCCCGGTATAAAACAAGAAAAGCGAATGATGCAACGATGGCTGATGCTGCTCCTCCGATTCCATTCAGAAGGGCAACAAGCTGAGGCATTTCAATCATCTTAACTCTTTTTGCCAGTATCAATCCGGTAATTAATCCAGCTGCCATGCCAGGGTAAATGAGCCATACAGGTAAAATATCTTTTTTTATGAGAGTTATTATAATACCCAGGGCAATTGCAAGTGCACTGATTTTATTACCAATATGTGCTTTTTCCACCTTGCTCATCAGATGAATGCCCAGCAGAACTGCCATGGACAGTATTACACATAATGCGTAATAAACCGGATCTGATAATATGTCTGCTGCAGAAATGTTTAATAACATGATGTTACTCATCTTCTTCTTTCTTTCGTTCAAACATTTTCAGCATACGGTTGGTGACGGAAAAACCACCAGCCACATTGATCATTGCCAGAATAATGGCCAGGCTTCCAAAAATATATCCTGTAACAGGCTTGTCTCCTGCCAGGGCAGTTGCCGTGGCAAGTATTGCTCCCAGAATAGTGACACCGGACAGAGCGTTCATGCCTGACATCAGTGGTGTATGTAAGCGACTTGGAACATTATTTATCAGCATATATCCGACAGTAGTTGCGACCACGAAGATCCCCAATAAAATATATTGAATTAAGTCCATTTTTGTTATTTTTATTCAGAGCGGCACTGATGCAGTACCCGTTGATTTATTTCAATCCCATGGCTTCCAGAGTGCCTTCATGATGAATCTTACCGTCCTTTGTAACCAGTATGGAAGATACAATTTCATCGGACAGGTCCAGTTTAATATTTCCGTTTTTTGTAAGATAGGCCAACAGATTATAAATATTTTTTGAAAACATAAAAGTTGAACTCGTTGATAACATTCCCGGAATATTTTTTATTCCCAGAATCGTTATGCCATGTTTTACATCAACAGTTCCGGGAGTTGTTATGGCACAATTTCCGCCCTGGTCAATGGAAATATCAACAATACAGCTGCCTGGCTGCATCATTTTGACCATCTCTTCCGTAATCAGAACAGGTGCGACTTTTCCCTGAATCAATGCAGAACAAAATATGATATCTGCTTTTGAAATAATGTCATTGAACTTTTCACGTTCTGCAGTCAGCCATTTTTCAGGCAATTGGTTGGCATGTTGTCCGTCTGGGCTTACAGCGATTTCATGAGGAACACCGGTTTCAACAATGATTGCACCGAGTGATTCGGCATTTTTTGCTGCTTCGGGACGGATATCTGAGGCATATACGGTTGCTCCCAGTCCTTTGGCCGTTGACAGGGCACGAAGACCCGCAACACCTGTTCCGATTACAAAAACGATTGCAGGTTTCAATCTTCCTACTGCACTTGTAACGAAAGGTACAAATTTACTGATATCGTTAATTCCCATAATCATACCTTTGTATCCGGCACATGCACTCATCGAGGATAAAGCATCCATAGCCTGGGCGCGGCTGATGCGCGGAATGCCATCCAGCGTAAGACCGATGATCCCTCTCTCCGCCATATGTTTTACCATCTGATGGTTTGCCGGAGATGCCGGATGAAGAAAAGAAATTAAATACTGACCTTCATGCATCATATCCAGCTCATGCTTGTTTTTTGCATCATTATACTGAGGTTCTTTAACTTTCAGGATTACTTCAGCTTGTGCAAAAATCTCTTCCACATCCGAAACAATCACTGCACCGGCTTCCTGATATGCCTCATTCATATAATGCGAACCAACACCGGCCTCCATTTCGAACAAAACTTTTGCGCCGCTATCAACCATGGCTTTAACGGTTTCGGGGATTGCAGATACACGCTTTTCTCCCTGCATTATCTCTTTGGGAATACCTATTATCATTTTTCCAATTTTTAGTATTACAATCAAAATTATATACTCTAAAGTTATCAAAATATGATATTGCTTAGTAATATCAGTCTATTTTGATGGCTTTACCTTTCTTTGTCTCTTGGATGCTTTCTGATTTTTAAAATATAGTCCGCTATCTGCCAACGTTCCGGTCACAGGTATGTCCAATATAATATTTATTGGCATTAGCTGAATACAGGATAAAAAAATAATATACCATTGCATATAAAAAAAGGGTAAATCAATATTTACCCTTCGTTAGAATCCATTCTTGTGGAACCTGCTCGACGCTATTCGAGAATATTTCACTAATATGGTCGATATTCCACCAGAATAAGTTTAACAACATCCATTGATTTATCAACAAGTTTTCAGCAATATTCATTAGTTATCAACTGTTTAAAGGTTTTTTGCATCAAACCGTCATCAGCGTCCACATGGCGACCTTTGGTCGCCAACACCCGGACGGATGCGTCCAGCGTCAGACCGGGAACCGCCAGCAACCGGACGTCAAAACAGGTCGTCCGAACGTCAGCCTCAGAGGGCGTTTTAACACCCTCGTCAGGCGTTGGGATGGATGGAGACGTCAAACCGATGGCGAAAGCTGTCAGTTTGATGAAAGCGTCAGTATGTTGCAGCGTCAAAGGGACATTGTCAGCAGCAGGAATGGATTTTTCTTTCAGCCTTTCAGGCTTGCCTTCCGAACAGGAAGGCTGATATTTCAGACGGAAGGAATGATTTTTCAAATCATCAGGCTGCAAGCCTGATATTTTCTTCATCCGGGCGGTTCGGAAAGCTTGTTTCAGGTTCAACGTAGTGAACCGGGGAAAGAAAACAGATAAAAAACCGGATATTCCTTTCAGAATCAAATCAGGAAAAGACCTTTCGGCGGTATCCGCCGTGATAGTTGAGCACCGGAACGGGGATTCTCCTGCCTCGCCGGCAGGCGGGTTTGGGCGCTCTTTTGGTTTCGGATTTTTGAAAAGACCCACCCACATAATTTTTGTCACAGTTTTTGAGACCCCATCCCTTCTATGCACATTGCCGACCTCGTTCCTGCGGGCGGCAAAGAGCATTCCAACCCGCTTGTCAAAAAATCCGCCAGAAAATATTTACCAACTACATTCTAATAAAAAAGAGTACCATTGAGGGGACAATAGCGTTTGTAGTTTATATCTATGACAGCGTTCCGTCCAGATCATCATAAACTATAAAATATTAATAACAGATTATATCAACTAAAGATGATGTATAAACATAATACATAAATTTTATATGCAAATTGTATCCCTTCTGTCAGCTACATCTTGCAGGGCATGGTTTGCTGAATTAGCTTTGCGCTAAACGCAAACTATGACAAAGACAGAA
>JAFGBD010000022.1 GCA_016933335.1 Bacteroidales bacterium
GAGCTACGATGCAACAAAAAAGCAACTCACAATGGGCAACGTTGTTGTTTGCGTTGAACGCGAAGTCGATTGGGAAGCCACCCCACGTTGTGTAACATTTGTATATGCCGGAACTGCAAAAAATATAAACGCAACATATTGGGGCAAAAAGACAAAATAATATTGCTTCGACCCCAATAAATTGGACAATTCTTTAAAATCAGTTTTGTAGAATTTCTCGATTTTCTGATGGTAATTCGTATTTCATTGGGGCATCGATACCAATAAATACTTTGTTTTTCATACCTTTTTCCTTATTTAAGTTTATAAATAAGTTACTCATACTATTAGCTTTAAAAAGCTCCCGATAGCCATCGGGGCCTACGATTCTAAATGGTTCCTGGCAACTTAGAAAGGAATGGGGACTACTAGTGTTGATAAGTCGTAAACTTACGCGGTATAGTCCGTTGCCGGCTTTGTGCTCCTGCCTGCCGCGCACTGGTCAACGCTAAGGCAGGCAGGCTTACGAGGGTCAGCGCATCTAATTTTCTCTTTTGTACCCGGACAAATGAGCGCTTCGAACTCCGCCACCGGCCATACCTGCAAACGTTAGCTGGATTCTTTAGAATAATTCCAATTATTATAGTTCTTTTGGATAACTTAAATTATATCTGCAATTTGCGAATCTCGAATTATGAATTAATGTTACGAAAAAACATAATGGAATGCGACCACAAGATATTGTTATACTCCTGAAAATTTTATTAGAGAAAAACAATAATTGGCGGAATATTAATATTGCAAAATCTATTATGATAAGTGCATCAGAGGTCACTGAGGCACTTAATCGATGTAAAATAGCGGGTTTAATTGATTCTAAAAAACGAATTCAAAAAACACTACCTGATGGACAAGAAATTAATATTTTCTCCCCAGCATATTATCTTGCTTCAAAATTTGAAGCTCATAAAGGACGAGGAGGGACTGACTTACGGCAAAGTCAAGATTTTGAAGATATTATCTATGTCATTTATAACTGTACTAACCTGTTTGAAATTATTACCAATGCCGATCTAAGTGTTAAAACATATCTTAAAAATGAGTGCAAGGTCTTGATTGAAAATAACAACATAATTGAAGGGATTGAATCGGCCATGCCATATGATGCAGATTCAGATAGCAGCGAGATAGTCATGGATCTAATTGAGAAAATTTCAAACCTCGAACTATGAAAAACGTCCGACATGCAACAGCTGTTACATAGGCTGTATTGTTCTACGGGAGATGTTATGGCCAAAAAACAGCACTGGGTAAAGAGAATATGGTGATTTTCAGTAAATTTGTATAAAAGAATATGATGACAGATGCACAGATACGAAGTCAGCTTTTAAGGAAAATCCAGAAGATTCCTGATGATAAGCTAAAGGAATTGAATGAATATATCACTAAGCTGGAGGGACAACCTGGTAGTAAAGTAAAAGTATTATCTTATGCGGGTGCATGGAGTGATCATAATTTATTTTTATTCCCCCATAAATGACATTTTACGTATTTCGTTGATTAAAACGTCTTTGATAAATTCTTCCGAACCAATATGAATGTAACTTCCTTCGCCGTATGAGGTCATCTTTTTCATGCGGCCTATCGCGTCTTCATTAACCCCAAATCCCAGTATGGAAAGCTTGATGCCCTTTGCAGCATAATCTGAAATAAATTGCCGATAGTACTCATCGCTTACATTTTTTTCTGAGAACTCGCCGTCAGTAGCCAGTATGATCTGGTTGTTGCCACCTTCAATGAATTTCTTCGAGGCCAGCCCGTAAGCTGTGTTCAATCCTTTCACACCCTGGGTAATTCCATATGCCGCCAGCTCCTGCACAACGCCCATGATTGCTTCTTTTTCGCTGCCGGGGATGCCGCTTAACAATACATTGGCATCTCCTGCATAGGTAATAATTGAAACGTTGTCGATACGACGAAGTGCCATCACAAGGTTATTTACCGACTGTTTCAAAAACGCGAGCTTGTTAGCACTTCGCATGGAAGTTGAAACGTCAAGCAGCAATACGATGTTATTGGCGGCATACCTGTCTTCGGGTAATACTGCCGACGTTACAGGTATTTTTTCCGGCGTTACGACCAGACCAGCAACCGGAACTTCTTCCGGCAAAGTTACCCGGGGATCAAGTTCGATAAGGATATTGGGCTGGGAGCGGGGCAGGAAAAAATCGATATCATAGTTCTGATAGCCTTCAACCACAGTTTGCGCGTTGTACTGCCCAATGGGTAATTCTTTCACCGCCCTGCCGCTATTATCCGTTTTGCAGATGATGGACCTGCCCTTGTTAAAATTGTGGATAAAAGAAACACTGGCAAAGGGCACGGGGGCCTGGGTAGTCTTATTGACCACCTGAATATTTCTCTTGTTTAAGTTAGCTTTGTCAGGAAAACATGATTCAACGGTGATACAGTTGCCCTTCAGGGTAAAGATGTAGGAATCAACATCGAGGTTGGTATATATCCTTATCTCCTCTTCAAAAGGACCTAACTCCCCTGCTTCGTAATTCAATGTGATCAGTCCTTTTTCACCGGGTTCAAAAAACCTGTGCTCATAGCCGGCTTTCACATCCGGCCCTTTCTCAATAATCAGTATGGCAAGTCTGTCCTCCGATACATTGACAAATTCGATGGTTTTTGACGGATACATTACTGCAGCAATATCACCGAAATCAACAACCGCAGTTGAGAGCTGCATGCTTTTGGACTGGGCATACAGACCGGTATCTGCCAGGCTTGAAACCAATAACAGTAATACTGTCTTTACTGAAACTGATCTTTGCATCATCATAGAATATTTTCCGTTACTTAGTTGCGCATTGCTAATACGAAAGAACGAAAGAAATATTTTCCATCACTTATACCATTGAAAATTAGCAATAGAATACAAAGTGTACAAGTTAATTACAGTATTTTTATTTTTGAATGCAATGAAATATGGAAACGAAATAGGGGATTACTCCTTAATACCCGTATGATATAATTCAATACTAACGGTTTAGTTTGCTCCGCTTACGGTGATGTACCACGAAATTGTATCGGTGTTTATTGTCTGGTCATCAGGGTTTAGCAATCTATCTTGATTGTCATCAGTAATGCTTTCATTGCCCGAAAGTAAAAGAACTTTATACGTGCAGGGAGATGCATACACATACGCCGGGTTTTCCTCGAACGAAATGCTGTCATCCCCAAACCACCAGAGATAAAAACAAATTTGGTTTGTTTATTAACAATTTTTTAACGAAAAGGCTCGTTTTACGGCTTACCTGTACCGCAAAATAAAGCTGGTATTCAGTTCATGGTAAATTCCAAAATATTAATCTGAATTTTCACAGTACACCTGCAAACTCTGGTTTGCGGATCGGCTTGTGGAATTTGCAAATAATTCAGAATATTGAGTATTTTTAATCATCTTATTGATTAAAAAGCAATAACCGGGATGGATTCGGTTTACAGTGTTTACAGCACCAGGATCCATAATGAGATGCCTGATCATGAGCTGTTTGATCTGCTCTCGGAAATGACATACCTGCTGAAAGACGGTCATGTGAACCTTTACAGGCCAAACAATATCATCCAGTACGGTAAAATCTCAGGTCATCCTATCGGGTTCATATATATCAGCTCTTTTAGCGGAGAGCCGGAAAATTTTGAAGTTATTGATGAGATAATTGAGAAATTTTCTGCATTGAAGGGCATCATCATCGATGTACGGTTAAATGGCGGCGGCAATTCAAATAACGCCGATACTATTGCCAGCAGGTTCGCCGATAAAGAATATCTTTTCATGAAAAGCAGATACCGCAATGGTCCTGGGCATACCGATTTTACTCCGTGGAGAGATCGTTGCCTGAAACCTTGTTCCGGTAATACCTTCATAAAGCCGGTGGCAGTTCTCTCAAACAGGAGATGCTTCAGCTCGACAGAATGGTTCCTCGCCGAGATGGATGCCATCCTCGAGACTGCGATTGACCTGATTGAGAATTCTGATCTGCCGGATTGATAAAAACACTTCGGGCAAGGTTACATAATAAGTATTTCTGTCAATAATCTAATATTATTATAATTATTCCCGATTATAGTCTGTTTTTATTATTACAAGTTAGCCACCATGTTAATAATAACGACAATTGGCATATAATTTCAGATAATTGTCGTATCTTTAAAATAAAAAAATGAGAGCAGGACGTATTTCATTAAATACCTCAGATAATCGGAGCGTATTAAGACTGATTGAAACCTCAAGAAAAGGGATTGATTTAGATTCATTTGATGAACTTTCTGCTGAATTTCCATTCAATTTGTCGGATTGGTCAAAGATTTTACATATTTCAGAAAGGACTATTCAAAGATATAGACGTGATAAAAAAAAGTTAGATTCTATCCATACTGACCGACTTCTTCAGATTATGATTCTGTTAAATAAAGGGGTTGAGGTATTTGGAAATCCGAACAATTTTATGACCTGGTTAAACTCAATAAATATAGCCTTGGGAGGAATTACTCCAATAAGCTTACTTGATAACGCATTTGGGATTAATATGGTAACAAACGAATTGACTAAAATTGAATATGGAGTATTAGCATGAAAGTTTTTCGTTTGTCCAAACAAAAATTCGCAAATGATTTATCTGGCTCAGGTGCTGAATTAACAGGTGGAAGATGGAATAAGATTGGAATAAAAATAATTTATACTTCTGATTCTCGTGCATTATGTACAGCGGAAATTGCAGTACACATCCCAATAGGCATAATACCAAATGATTACTACTTGATTACGATAGAGATTCCAGACTCAATTGAAATATTCAATCTTGAAACATCTTCGTTACCGGATGATTGGAAAAGTTTTCCTCATTCTGAGATAACACAAGAAATCGGTGAAAATTTTATTTCAAAATGTGAATTTTTAGTAATGAAAGTGCCATCAGCAGTAGTTCAGGGTGATTTTAACTATTTAATAAATCCATCCCATCAGGATTTTGATAAAATCAAGATAATTAATAAAGAAAAATTTACATTTGATGAGAGATTATTTAAATAAAAACACGGTGGCTAACAGGATATTTCAAATACCTGATGAAACAGTCTGGTTGTTTTAATCCACGTCTTTCTGGTTAAATAATCCTTTCCGGTATATTCCATTTCAACCAGTCCGAACAGATATAGGCCCTTGTCGAAAACCCTGTAGTTAAAACAATCAAATGCCATCTGTTCAGGTGTGGCATAAAGGGGTTCCGGAATTCCATCGAGCAACATGGGAAATGCTTTGATATACAACCGTGCATAAAAGTCCTCTTCTCTCTTCTGACTGCCATAGCGGTTCAGCAAATAGATGACATACAATAATCCGTGGTTGCCGATTTCATCGCTTTCAAAATAATCAAGGTAAGCCTTGTTGTAACCTGAGGTAAAGGTTTTGAAAAGGGCCTGGAACAGCTGCAGGCTATCCGTCATTATATTCTTGCCATCACGGGTGATATGCAGCTTGTTTTTGCTGACTTTTGTGATTCTGGCTACTTTTAACAGCGCATTTATTATTGCAGCAGGATAATAGTCAAATTCATTCATGGTTTTTGTAAAAAAATCCCATTGCTTCATAGATTTAAAAATATCAAGATGATATATCTCATTGACCACCCTGCGGGGCAGATTGCCTTTTGCTGTCAGCTTCAGACCGTCAGCCTCCTTTATTGCATCAAGAATTACCCTGCTCATCTTCATGATCGGAGAGTCAGCAACTGTATCCGGACTGACATTCCCTTTAAACCTTACAGGACATTCAGGGGTAAACTGCTTATAATCGATGGTATACATCTGCTCAGGGGATAATCCTTCGAAATCAGCTATCGCCGTGCGATTATACCTGGCAGTTACTTCTGCCGCTATCTCATTCAATTCATCCAGCGAACCCGGTTCTTTACCCCTGCGGGCGATCTCCTCCCGGATCTGCCTTACTATATCATCACTTGTTATTGACATCTTTAAAGTTTTTATACCGTGCTCCGGCATTGTTATTCCGGGTTGATCCTGTTTTCATAAAATGATGTTATCACAAGAATGCAGGAAACCAATCATCCGGTCAGGTTCCTTAAGTTCTGCTCCGGATGATCCATTTTCTATATATATCTTTTCACAACCGGCCTTCTTTAAAGCATCTGCCTATAGGTCCGTATTTTGGAATCCGGTACTTACCCGTGCGTACCAACTATCATATAAATTCAATTAAATCCTATCGTGCAAATTATATAAACTTTAATAAAATGCAATACTATATTTAACTTAATTATTAAGAAAAATTCAATAAAAAGAATGAGTTCGAAAAGTACAGAAAAACGAAGGTTTTTGTGTACGAATTTCATAATCTGGATTTATGATGACATTCTTAAAACGTATCCGTTCTGTAAAGTACATCTTTGATACTTCAAAAAAATTCTTATAAGATGGATTTATCATCTAGCCACTTGGATGGCAGC
>JAFGBD010000087.1 GCA_016933335.1 Bacteroidales bacterium
CTTACCTTTATTTCCGATTACGATGGCAATCTTTTTGAGTTGAAAGAATAATCATCACTTCTATTCCGCATCTTCTGTTTCTGCTTCTTCTTTCATCATTTCTCCTTCTTCACCCTGTTTCTCAAATGAAGTGATATCCACCGCACTCACTGTTGCCACTTTCCAAACTCCGTCGCGTTTTTCAAAAGCGTAGTTTTCGAATGTCTCCCATTCTTCTTTCACATCACTGCTATCTGTAACCGATGTCCATTTGATCTTATATGATGCCCATGCACATTCCTTAAAAACCCTGATGAAATAATCATGTGGCTCCAGAGTTAACTCAGGTTCTGCCTCTTCTGCACCTTCCTCAGAAGTATTTTCCGTGACCATCTCATTAAGGTTATCCCGGCCTTTTACCATCCAGTGATAATCCGCTGCAGCATATGATATAAATATATAGGGCTCATTCAGCCAGAGACTTAACCAGGCATCCCAGTCACCGGCAGCATGCGCTTTTGTGATGCCTTCGATTACTGCCACAATGGCTTCTTTTTCCTTTTCTGTATCGATTCTCTCCTGACAGGAGGTGCCTGCCAGTAAAGCTACGGTAATAAACAATAAAAAATACTTTTTCATGGTTTGGTTGCTTTAAGGTTTCCTAATGTTTGTTTTTGTAATTATGGATCATATAAACAAATATAAACATTCAACATGCTCAAGTCAATTCTACCTGATAATGTGCACTGTAAATGGATAAATCGTAACACATGCATAAGAAACTTCGCACAATCAGCGATCTGTTATTCTATGTTTTTATACCTCCATTAGGATTTTACATTGATAATATTTATTTTGTCCAAACATTCAATTCGATTAAAACTGATAAAATTAAGAAGCCTGACTATACAGCTAATACCAGTAAATAAAAAGATACATAAAAAAGCCTGTATTGTAAATAATGATGAATGTTTGTAAAAGAATATAGCCGAGAAAAAACATATCAGAAAAATGCAGCTTAGTAAACCGGACATAAAAAATCACAAACGCAACATTATGAAAAATATATATCCGGGATTTACGCAAATCAATAGTCAGCAGCCATAAAACAGAACATGCGCAGGAATTCCGGAAAACACAATTTTATAAATACCATTATATGAATTTCACAGATAATCATTCCAAAGGTTGCCAGGCGTGTCAGAAAGGAAAATGGTTATGCATATTCCTGACCTATCTCTGCAATGCTGACTGTTCATTTTGCCAGGCTCCTTCCCGTAAGGATTTTATAAACAGCGCATTTGGCAGGAAGCCGGATTTGATACTGAGCTACCTGAACAAATATCCGTTTGAAGGGATCAGCTTTTCCGGAGGAGAATGCTTTCTGGTTTTTGACCGTCTGCTCAGCTGGTTAAAATACTTTAAGACCAATAAACCTGAATTGTATTACTGGGCATATACAAATGGTATCCAAAT
The DNA here is from genome assembly GCA_016933335.1 of Bacteroidales bacterium. Lineage (GTDB taxonomy): Bacteria > Bacteroidota > Bacteroidia > Bacteroidales > UBA10428 > JAFGPL01. Next base: position 1,456 of record JAFGBD010000087.1, read on the forward strand.
GAATGAAGAACAGATAAATGCTTTGCATGATGCCGGGCTGGATGAGTTGCGTTTTAATATTGCAGCAACAGGATATAAAGATGCAAAGGTTATCCGAAATCTTACCGCTGCTGCAAAAATTTTAAAACATGTTACGGTAGAAATTCCGTCTGTACCTGAAGATTATGAAAAACTTGAACAGGTCCTTCCTGTAATGGATGACATAGGAGTTAAATATTTAAACCTCCACGAATACATTCTCGGCCCTCTTGACCCGATCTCAAAAACTGCTCCCAAAAAAAGGTTTGTGTTGAATTTTGATATGAAAATGCAATATCATCAATACAGTCTTTCAAATACCGAACGTATCAAAAATTATTGTATAGAAAAGGATTTAAAGATTAAAATAAACAGCTGTTCGCTTGTTAAAAAAGAGCATCAGATGTCAGGACGCAGGAAAACGATGGGAGCATTATTTAAGGAAAATCACGAAAAACTGACCGAGGAAGGTTTCCTTGAGACCATATACATTCCTGAAGAAGAAAAAACCAATGTGAACAAAGCCTTGAACAATTATCAGTATATTGATCGTACCCTGTTTATTCATCCTGACAGTTACCAGGGGGATACCGGAAATGCCTATCTGGTAAAACTGCTGCCAAAAATGAGCCTGAACGGGGTGTCAAAGGTACATACTGTAACCAAAATATGATAAACAAAAAGCTGCCGGATCACAGGTATCAGATCTCTTTCCCCGGAGGCAATTTAATCTATCAGCCTCTGGAGGGATTAATCATTGATACTGTAAAAAACCGGTCTTTTCTGATCCGGAACAAAAGAACATTTAGTATCATACAAAGCAAACCTGAAAGGGAAGAAAAATCTGTTTCTGATTTCAAGCCGGTTTGCCTTACCATCTATGCAAGCCATCAATGCAATATGAATTGTACCTATTGCTATATAGCCGGAAAAGATGCTTACCCGGACGAGTTTATTGATCCGGTTGTTGTAAAATCAGCTGCCGGAATTGTTGCAAAAAACTGCAAAGACCGGGAACTCCCTTTCGTCGTTGGATTCCATGGTGGGAATGAACCCCTTCTCCATCCGGAGAAACTGGAGGATTACCTTTCGATATGTGAATCTGTTGCAGATAAGTATAAGCTAAAACTGATCTCTTCATGTACAACAAATGGAGTTATCTCTGAAGATACTGCACAATGGGCCGTTAAACGGTTTTCAAGAATTGCACTGTCATGGGATGGCCCTCCGGCATTTCATGACATTTACAGGAAAGATTGTTCAAATAATCCGACATGCAATAAGGTTGAAAAGACCGCGCGCATTTTTTCAGACATGAAAAAAGAAACAGGAGGATTCATTATCCGATGCACAATAACCAGTTTATCTGTTGATAAGATGCCGGAGCTTACCGGATATTTTTATCAGGCCGGTGTGAAAATCGTTGAATTTTATCCTGTCTTTATGAACAGGGGGCAAACATTTTCTGATGAACTCATCCCGGAACAATATACTTTTGTATATCACTTTCTTAAAGCCAGGAGATACGGCTTAGCCAGGGGAATGAAGGTTTTGTTCGCCGGTTCAAGATTGCATGATTTTCACAACAGATATTGCATGATCCTGCAGGATAATCTCACGGTTACGCCGGATGGTTATCTGACAAATTGTTATCATCATACTCAAAACTACAGTAACCGGGATAATTTGTATTTTTACGGAAGATTCGATGAATCAACCCGGGTGATGGAATTTAACCTGCCCAAATGGAATTCGATATTGAAAAAGTATGAAACAGAATTATCAGTATGTGTAAATTGTTTTAATCAGTTTCACTGCTCCCATGGGTGCCCTGATATATGTCCTTTTGAAGACAATTATAACATTGATATTCAGCCGGATTGTATTAAAGAGAAGTGGCTTGGACTGGCTGCCGTTCTGGAAAGAACAGGATATCTCAGGGATTTTGAAAACAAGGAGGATTTCTTTGATTTTTTTCAGAATATCAGCTCACGGCGATTGGATTGAGCATATAATATACATGTTGCTCATAAAAATGTTTATTAAAACAACGGAGAAAAATGTGGTTTCATATAAGATTGCTGGAGAACTGTAACTTGAGATGCAGTTCCTGCTATGCCCAAAACCGCGACAAAAAGCAAATGATCAGTTTTGCTGATTTTAAAGACATTCTGAAAACCATAAAGCAAATTCAGGAAACAGATCATAAGATGTCTGTGATATACCTGAGTGGAGGAGAACCTCTCCTACATCCCCGCTTCCTGGATTTTCTGGAGTATTGTTTCTCGCAATTCGACAGGGTTTCAATATTGACAAACGGAACGCTTGTTAAACGGTTTATTGACGATCTCACTCCATACAGGCAGAAGCTTTGTGTACAGGTCTCTCTTGATGGTGATGCAGAAACCAATGATGCGATTCGCGGGAAAGGTGTTTATAATAAAGCTGTTGAGGCACTGCATCTGCTGGAGGAAAATATACTCAGGCACTGGATTAGTTATACGGTCTCACTAACTAATAAACATTGTTACAAGCATATTATCAATATTGGTAAAGAGACAAATTCATTATTTAATAATGTAACACCTTACATTGGTGATCCTGACCTGATGCTGGATTATTATGAATGGAAAGAGTTTAAATACAATTACGAGAAATACACGCGGTCGGTTGACCTTGAATTTGCACACGGACCAAACTGCTGTGGCTTTAATTACAACTGCGGCGCTTTCTCGGGAGGAGTCACCGTAAATCCGGATGGCAGCCTGGCCGGATGTGCGCGTATAAACGATGTGAAGGGACATTACAGGGATATGGCAAAATTTTTACTGCCAAAATCAAGACCGATAACTGAAATGTGTATGAAAGATAAATGGCAAAGCGTTTCTTATTTTAATACCATACAGTATCTTGAGTAAGCAATAATAAACAGGTAAATCACTGAAAATTCAAATAAATTACCCAATAATGAAATCTGTCCGCAGCTGCTTTACATTAATCCTCATTTTAACAACAAATTTTTGTGACGCTCAGTTTCAGAACCAGCGCTTCTATGGTGACACACTGCACTATGCCTATATTGTATTATATGATAATGATAACCAGGTGACCGCCGGCAATAAACTGAAAGTAGAACAAAGGCTGGAACAACTGGAAAGAATTATTGAAAAAGAAAGCCTGGGAAAATTATTCATAGATGCTGTACCGGTATATGTCAATGTCCAAATGCTGGATTTGAAAAACCTTGATTACAGACTAAACAGCTTTTTCGAATGGATGGATTTATTCTTTAAGAAAGAAATCATCACATCCTCGATTGATGTCATTTCATTTACTCCGGCTGTACAAATACCCTGGGCAGATGATTCCCGCAGCATTGGCTTTTATCTTAATGGCAGGGTATGCTTTTCACTGGAATACTATCCGTATGATCATACAAATAATGTGAGGGCAAACAGTCTGTTAATTCATAAAATGTTTCATGGTTTTGGGTACAATCACCAGAACATCAATATGCATGCACTGAAACTTTTAAACTGGGAGCTTGGATTCCCTGTAAATACGGGTCTGGATCTCATATTAAGGGAAAAAGACGGCTATGATGCTTTTTATTTTAACCGGCATATCTTGGATGTTTTAGATCCTTCAGAAAACAAATACAGCCTTTGTCTGGATTGTAACGGCCTGGTATCCAAAAGCAACAAATACCGTAAAGGATTGACAGAAGATGCTTATGGTCCTTATTGCTATGATGCCGACCATGACGGTATCCTTGATAAAGAAGATGATTATTTCTTAAGCAGTACGGTTAAAGGTCCTGACCAGGATCAGGATGGTATCCCCGATAAACTGGACCTGATCCCCTGGAATCATATCAGGGTATCCGGAAATATTGTTGCCCGCAAAATAAATCTCATTGCAAAGGAGGACACCTCTGAAATATGTTTTACAGGAGATCAAATCACAATTACCGGACTAATTGTAAAATACTACAAAAAGGTACCTGTGCCGGTGAAACCCGATCACTTCCCCGGCTGCTTCCCTGCTACTGAAGCTGTATCGTATAAGGGTAATGAAGTGATGCTGGTAAAGGATATGAAAAAGACACCAATAGTAAGGATAGAAGTACATTACACCTTCAACGGGCAATCCCTGTACCGTCCTTATTATTTCTACTTTAACGGAACACCTGAACTGCAAATAATCAATGAGCGCGAATGGTTCTATTTTCTCCGGTTCGGAGCTGATATTCCTGAAAACATTAAGTTCTCAGATGTTGATACCTATGATTCAAATTACGATGGCCTGCTGGATACCTGTGAATTTCTTTATTTCAATATGCCGGATGACTATGACTGGGACGGTGATGGCTTCGCCGACAGGATAGATAAACTTCCCACAGTGTACGGGAAGTTTAAGAATGAATTTATCTGCGGTGTTAAAGACTCCGATAATGACGGATTGGCTGATCCGGGATGCCTCGATTTTTCAGGCTCTCAGATTATAAATAATCCTGATCAGTACTTTGGGGAAATACATCGCGTTATTGGTATAAATACAAATTACGACCGTTCACCTTATATGCATAACAATCCAGATGAGCATGGTCAGCTTGAACAGTGAAGAACACTTCAACAGGCTTGTCAGTAAAATCCCTGATGAATTTCAGGAACATATTTATGCTGCCCGGAACTCCGTAAAAGATATTTATTCTGTTTTTGAGCATAATATGCCGGTACCTGTCTGGCAAAGCAAAGGATTTAATGATACTGACATTCAGGTGTGGGAACAGATTTGCAGAAAACTTAAAAACAGCAGCAAAGATGACCCTGTATCAATTTACCTCCATATCCCTTTTTGTAAGGACGGGAAATGCGGCTTCTGCGACTGTCTGTCGATTGCTGTAAATAAAGGAACTGATCTGAAAAGATTTACGGAAATCCTGATAAATGAAATCAGAACATGGTCTGAAATACCCGAACTTAAAAATAAACCTGTAAGTGTGATATATCTGGGGGGCGGCACTCCCAACAGCTTGTCTGATAATGATTTTAAAAGAGTCTTGCAGGAACTGGCTGAGGGATTTAATGTAAGCAGTAAAACCCAGATATCGGTAGAGTGCCGGGCACATCTTTTAAACAATGAAAAACTGGATTTTCTTAAATCATTAAATGTAACGCGTATAAGCATCGGTATACAAACAATGGAAGAGAAACTAAGGAACCGGATAGGACGACATTCCAAAGCCTCTGAAATACCTGATATAATCAGAACAATTAAAGACAAGGGGATCATTGCATGCGGTGATATCATCTACGGCCTTCCTGATCAAACAGTAACAGGCTATATAAAAACAATAAACGATTTGATTATTGCCGGAATAGATGGCATATCGGTATACAGGTTCAATATATCAGACCGCAACAACGATTTTATCCGGCAAACATTTCCGTATTTTAAAAAAGATGAAATGCTTAATTATATCCTGTTCCATATTGGCCACCGGATGCTTATCGGATCAGGGTATAAAAAAAATCATTTCATACATTTTTCAAAAGCTGATGATAATAGTTACTACCGGCACCTTTTAAGAGGTGAAGATTTAATAGCAATAGGACCTACGTCTGACGGAATCATTGATACATACCGCTACAGGAACCACCCTCTGAAAGAATATTTAACAGATAAAAACGGGACATTTCTTCATTTTGAAGGAGGCATGGAAGAACCTCCGGAAGTAAAAAGAAACAGAAAAGCAGCCACACAGGTGATGTGCAGCTACATTGAGAAAGAGACATTTCAAAAACCGGAACTTAAAAACCTTTTCGACATATGGGTGAATCATAAGATCATTGAAAAGGATGACATGGAAAATACATATCATTTAACTGCAAACGGGTCCTGGCTGGTGGATCAGTTGCTCCGGGAAATATACCATAACACGAAAGAACGAAAATAAACATCTGGATACCAGCCTGCTGCTGATGCCTGGTATTTGACTGAATCCTTCAGGCAGCTTTAATCTTTTGAATACGATAAATGATTTAAATGGATCTCATATTTTTCCCTGCAAATTGTGCACACATTGCAATTTTTGTCACATCGCAGAATTGTATTGAAAAAATCATCATCGATATGCATACTGAGTCTGGCACATACCGGCCCGCCTCCTATCTTATGCGGTCTTCGTGGTTTTCTGAAAATATATGCTGCTAATACATCTGTATAATGATCAGGATCTTGCAGTGTAACCCTGCCGCTGAGTTTCAATTTATCATATATCCCGTCATACATTTTAATATGCTGCGGCAGGATCCAGCTGCCTGTTAATCTTAACCATGGATCTTTATCAAGGATGGAAGTGCAGAGTGACTTCGGATATGCTGTTTCCCCTGCCATCTCATAAAAATGCTGTACCCGGAAAACACAATGAGGCAGACACCCCTCGTTAACAATTAATTTGATCTGCCCATTGAAGTTATTTTTCAGATTCTGCAGGCTGACAATATCGCGTGTTATACGGGATGAAGGAACCAGTACGTCAAAAACATCATTGATATAGCATAGCTGTGCAGGTTTAAAAATATCCATCACAACGGATGCGTTCAACTGAATTTCAGGGATTTGTTTTTTAATATGTTCGCCAAGCATCAGGTTTGAAACAGTGACAGACTGTACATGATCATGATTCCTGTAAAAAACCTCCTTTAGCCGGTTAATAACAGATCCGGATATTTCATCAACAGGCTTCTCAAAAAAAACCGGGTTAATTAAAAAGGAAATTTTAAAAGGCGTCTTTTCCAGAAATTCTGTGACAAAACGGTCCGGTTGTTCCGGTCTCCCCGAAGATACTTCAGATAGTGGCAGAGGAAGGTACACCTCATCAATATAATCACCGAAATTTTCATTAAGCTTCTCCCAGAATTGCATTGGCTGATCGATGTATGGTACCGACCATATGCTTTTTTCATTCATGACTGGCTGATTTAGTCAATTTAAGGATTAATGGTATTCAATCTTAATATTTTATGCGAGGTGCAACCTCCCTTGCAGTATCCTTTTTGCCTGTACTGACAAAAGGAACAGGATTTAAAGATACCCATGCCGGTCATTTGCAAATGAACCTCCTGCATGTTTCGTCTTATGTCATTCAGGGTTATACCTTCATTAACCTGTTTTTCATTGAAATGAGAAAGGGGGTAACAAGGTACCATGCTGCCGTCGGGCAGAATGTCCGGGATAGGATCACAATGCAGTCCGGCTTCCGGGTCAAGACCGTATTCTGTCAGATCGACCGGTCCAAACATACATGGAACAAACCCGCAGTCAAGGATTATTTTTACCCTTTGCTCTTTTGCTTTTTTGGCAAAATCCAGAATTTTACGTCCTGCGAGAGCATAATGCTTTACAGGCAGGTATTGATTTCCCGCATCCAGACATGGCTGTGCCAATCCCAGACGTACATTTTTCTTCAGATTGTAGTTTTTAATAAGATCCAGTAAGGGTAATAACGGCAGATCTTTTTTGTAAATATTGAATCCCGGAATGATCCTGTTATTTAATTGACTGAATGCTTTATCGATTACTGAAGGTACTTCATGGTTGTGTTTTGAAATAAAATTCACATTAAGGATGATTCTCACCCTTTCAATCGGCAGCCCAGACAGGTATTCAAGGATACGCTGTGAGAAATGCCCGTTGGTGAACAGCCTGATTTTTAATCCGGTTTTTAAAGCCCTCTCCATAAAATCAATAAAGACGGGATGCAGGGTAGGCTCTCCTCCCAGGATAGATATCTCATTCATGCCGGATCTCAGAATAAGATCGAGCGATTGTTTGAAGACATCCTCCGGCATATGTCCGTATATGCCTGAATGTTGATATGTATCCTGTGTAAAGCAGTAAGGACAGTTGAGATTGCAGTATGATGTGATTGCAATATTGGCCATATTCTTTATTGCTTCTCTATGACATTATATTCCTGGAGCATATTCATTGTATCATTAACTAATTTTTCCGCATGACTTTTGGTGACAAGAGCAATTTCAGCCATCATGCGAACCATATCGGTATAAGCGTAACCTTTTAACATCAATGCATAGACGGCAGCATCCGGGTATCTTAATGTTATTTGCTTACGCGCTTTCATATTGATAAGTTTAATATCAAACATATCAACACAATACGAATAGCCGGAATTCAGCTTATAATTCATAATCAGTTATCAAAATCTGCTATTTTATCTGACTGCTGCAATGCCAGTTTTTCAAGAGATGAATGATTATTCAGCAGTTCATCGATCAGATCGTTTTCCCCCATTTCGTTCAGCAAACTGCAGAGTGTAATAATACGTGTGTGTATGCAATAATCCTCATAATCTGCTGATGATCCGGGATATGTATTGTTTACATGGCACCCCCCGGCACATCCGAACCTGCAGAAACAATTCAGGCATCTGTGTTTGTTGCCGAGCTGATTTCGCAGCATGATCAGCTTTTTCTCATCGAGCAGAACACTTTTATCACGGACCAGTCCCACAGACAGATCCATTTCTTTTGAGATCCATTCATCTTTCTGTAAATAACAACTCGAAAGCATCCCGTCAGGATGAATAATAACAACATCGCGTCCCACCGGGCAGGAGGTTGTTTGCGGTTTATTCAGTGAAACAGGTGCATATGCCGGTTCAACACCATGTTGCCGGAGGATTTTCCAGCTTCGTACCGTATGTATTGCAAAATGATACGGATCGGGCGGATTAATTCCTGCATTCCTTGTCAGTGAATTCTCGGTCAGTGTCTCAAAATTGACCTTATCAGGATTAAATTCACTGCAAAACCATTCTGCAATGGCCTCCATTTCATTTACCGATTCAGATGTGATACAGCAGCGAATGGACAAAATAAGACTTTCCCCGGAAAGATAATGTAACGTTTCAGCCACTTTACTGAAGGAACTCTTATTATTGCGCAGTGCTCTGGTGACATCATGAAACTTCCTGAATCCATCCATTGAAATGATAATATGGTCAAAGTAATCTTTAACAAACTGTCGCTGGCTTTCTGTATAATAGCCATTACTCAGGGCCTCAAACCGGGGTATCAGTCCTGTTCTTGATCCCAGAAAACGTGCATGATGTACTGCGATATCCATTAATTCCTGTTCAACAAACGGCTCACCGCCGAAAAACTGAATCGGTAAAGTCTTTTGTTTCTGCTTTATTCTGTGTTCTGCGAACCAGTCTATGGCAGTAACCATCAGGCCGGCATCCAGTTTTTCCTGGGGATTCCGATGTGCCCCGAAATCACAGTAAGCGCATGCCATATTGCATTTCCTGCTCGGAATAATACCCAGGAACTGAGGATCCAAAGGTCCTGTTTTCTCAGGATGGCCTGTTCCCGGGGCGGTGATAAAATCCGCAAGGTCTTTAATATCTTCAGGAACTGAATTATTGTCAGGTTCAATGAGTGTATCCTTTAAAAGTTTGACACCATCTCTGTTCAACAACGCATACCTGCCGTTCAGGGAATTGTAAACCATTACCCCGTCTGTAACAGGAATTGTAAATACATGCTGTTTGATTTTTTTGACCATGCCCAGCAACTAATAATAAACCGTCAAATGTAACGAATAATCATAAAAAGGACTGTCATCATCCTTACAGCCCTGGGGTTGGATACCGGCAGGAAAGGTTATCCCGGTTAATTCTGATATACAACGATCTTTTTGAAATATTTTTTGTTATCCAGTTGAATAACTAACAGATATACTCCTGCAGCAACATGACCCATTTGTATTTCATTCCTGGTTTTTTTCTGATCTATTCTTTCATCATATATACAATGACCCGTCATGTCCACAACCTTAATATCAATTGTTTTTCCGGGATTATTATTAAGTACCAGGGTGAAATTCCCGTTGCCGGGATTCGGATATATATGAAAGTAATTTTCTTCTGATGTTTCAAGACCTGTAAAATAATCCGGAAACATCAGAATATTTGTGTTTGCCAGGGCTGCAATACAAGATCCCGGAGCAGTATTAATCGCATCCTGGAAACGGCCAATGGCATATAAGGTATCTCCCTGTGCAGCATTATTCAATCCTAATAATACATACGCCTTGGCCTTTAAATAATCATTGGACTTGTCATGGTTAATGGTCGCAAGGGCCTTGGTTTTCGATTCACCGTAGGCGCCAAGATTGTAATGTTCCCATGCCTGGTTGTATAAAATACGCGGGGCGATCGCTGATGATTCTTCTTCTCCGTAAAGGTCTGTCAGGGCACTGTTATAATTATCCATGGCTGCCGGGCTATTATTTTTATCCGATTGCACAACTCCCTGGTTCATTTTAATCCCTGTAAAACCATAGTATTGTTCAAGTGCATGGTTTACAGCGTCGTTAAAACATTTCTCCGCTTGATCATATTCACCCAGCAAGCGGTAAATAACGCCACTGTTATTCATGGTGGCTATTTCGTTTGTATTTACACTGGCATTATAAGCTTCAATGGCCTGCTTCCCGATATAACCCAGTTCTGTATCATCATCAATAATAATTGCAACATCCAGTGAATCGGAACAGGATTTTACCTCCCCGTCGTATTTGTAACTGATTTCATATCCTGTACTGTAAAGGTTTGTTTCAGGGGATGTCAGCTGTACCGGTATGGTAAATGGAGTATCACCGGCAGTAACCGTTAACGGAAATGACTGGCCTATGGTGAAACTGTTGTTACTGAAAGTCATGCTGGTTACTTCTATTTGTTTATCTTTTAAAGGATTAAACATCAAATCAATGTCTGCATTTTCGGAGACATTCAAATGTTCTGCATAAAAATACTTATTGGTAAATTGAGTCATATTCGCAGTATAACTGGAATAAAGATCAGTCACCGTCTCGCCCGGAAGATAGTTTATTCCATCCCAGTCTTCCCAGTAATTTATTACATAACAACCATCTACAGGCTCAGGAAGGGTAAAACCTGTTAACTCCATCCCGTCAAAGGCTCCCATGCCAATCTCAACCAGGTTGGTGCAGCCTGACAGATCCAGGCTGGTTAAAAGATTACAAACAAAAGCCTCCATCCCGATAGATGTCAGTGCCGTGCACTGGCTGATATTCATCCACCCGATCATATTAAAGGAAAAAGCACATTCCCCTATTGTGACAAGACTTGAAGGAAAGTAAACGATGGAAATCATGTTACAGTCGAAAGCATAAGAATCAATTGTTTCCAATACCTTACAAAGCCTCAGATCCAGGTAATTTAAAGAATTATACTCAAAAGCACCGGTGCCGATAGATCTCAGCGCCGTGCAACTAAGCAGGTTTATCTCCCATATTTCATTGGAAGAGAATGCATATGAGCCGATCCTTTCCAGTGTAGAAGGCAGTACCAATGAAGTTATACCTTTGTCGTAAAATACCCCCTCATAGGAATCTGACTCGCCGGCTATCGCAATTACCTTCTGCCCGTCAAGCGTATCAGGAATGATAATTTCTTTCTGTACAAAGTTATAACTGCAACTTTTGATCACTCCCCCCTCTACCACCACATCATCATCGGTAAGGGTGTGTTGAGAATACAATGAAAACGACATGCCGAAAACCGCCAGTATCAAAATTATGACTTTCGTTGCTGATTTTTGTGCTGATTTATTCTGTTTCATTTGTTTTATTTGTTTGATTTGTCTTTAAATGATTGGTCACATAACTTGTCCCGGTTTATCTGGACAACTTATCAGTAAAATTTTAATGAACGTTTCATTCTTTGGTTTTGTGCTCGTCTGATGAATAAAAAGCAGTGTTATTATTGTACTACTATTTGTTCGTAATATATCCGTTGCCCGGTTCGCACCGAGATTAAATATATACCTGCAGGAACCGTACCCAGTTGAAGTATGTGTTCCGGTATGTTCCCGTTTATCTCTTCCTCATACACCGGCTCGCCCAGGAAGTTAATAATATTTATTTTTATTTTATCTCCGGTATCATCTTTAAATTTAAGTGTTATGGTTCCTCTGCTGGGATTTGGATAAAAATTAAACATCCTGTTTTTTTCATGTCCCAGACCGGTTGTACAATCCTCAACATTGAGATTTACCGTAATAATGCTATCACATCCACCCTGTGTAATAAGATTCTGGACATAGATTCCGGAGGTAGTCCAGCCATTGTGGTTTTCTCCCTCGCAAATGGTTGTATCCAGGGTAATATGATAGGCCGGATTGACAGTTAAATGAGTAGTAACAATGCTATCGCATCCTGAGACGCTGATCAGATTCTGGGTGTATTCCCCTGAAGCAGTCCAGCCATTGTGGTTTTCCCCCTCGCAAATGGTTGTATCCAGGGTAATATGATAGGTCGGATTGACAGTTAAAAAAGTAGTCACAATGCTGTCTGCTCCTCCTGCTGACTCCAGTGTAAGGATGTATCGCCCTGATTCTTCCCATCCATGGTAATTATCACCCCCGCAAATAGTAACAAACTCATAACTGTCTGTATTCAGCAGCAATAAAATATCCTCTGAAGCGATATCTGCAATACATGATCCCGGATTGATATCAATTGCGTCCTCAAAATGCTTGATTGCTGTCATGGTATCTCCTGTTGCAGCATCATTCACTCCTAAAAGTACATATGCCTTTGCGATTAAATAATCGTTGCTTTTCTGGTGGTTAATGGTCGCGAGTGCTTTGGTGCGCGAATTGTTATAATCTTTCAGGTTATAATATTCCCAGGCTGTATTATAATATATCCGTGGTGCAATTGCTGAAAATTCTGTTTCTCCTGAAAGGTCTGTCAAAGCATCATTGTAATTCTCCATTGCTTCTGTCACATTTTTTTTATCTGATTTTACAACCCCCATGTTCATTTTGATGCCCGTGAAACCATAAAAATTATCAAGAGCAATGCTTAACGCACTGTTAAGAATATCTTCTGCTTTATCATATTCTCCAAAAAGCCTGAAAATAACAGCTTTATTATTCTGTAAGGCTAACTCATTTGAATCAAGACTGGCATTATAGGCATCTATGGCTTGATTGCCTATATAGCTCAACTCAGAATTATCATTGATAATGATCGCAACATACAGCGAATCGGTATATGTTTTTGTCTTCCCGTCTGAACTGTAAGTCATTTCATAGCCTGTCATGTACAGATTTGTTTCTGGGGATGATATATTCAATGCTATTGTAAAGCTGGTATCACCTGCAATAATGAATAAAGGGAATGCCTGGTTCATATTGAACTTATCATTGCTTAAGGTCAGGCTTGTAATATTCATTCCCCTGTCCGGACAGTTAAAGTTCATATTAATACTTACTGCCTGGGGAACGGCCAGACGAACTGCATAAAAATTGTTTTGAGAAAACTGCATCATGTTTGCAGTATAACTGTTTGTCAAATCAGTCACAGATGTACCTGCATTATAAGTCTCCCCATCGTTATCTTCCCAGTATTTCAGTATTTTATTATCAAATATGGGGTCTGGAAGGGTAAAGCTTTCAAAATAATTTCCCTTGAAGGCATAGCTGCCAATTTCAATAAGGCTGGTACAGGCTGACAGATCCAGGGTACTTAAAGAATTAGAAAAAAAAGCATCATTACCAATAGATGTTAATGCTGTGCAACATCCCAAATTTATCTCACCGATATAATTAAAGGAATATGCATGACTCCCTATTGATATAAGACTTGCAGGGAAAGAAACAGAAACAAGCTCATTATCATAAAAAGAATAAGAATCAATGGCTTCCAGTGTCACACAACCTGACAGATGCAGGATTGTCAAACAATTATTTCCAAAAGCATATTTGCCGATAGATATCAGCGTTATGCAATCGCTCAAATTTACCTCTCCGATATTATTGTAATAAAAAGCATAGTCGCCAATATTTTCCAGGGTAGAAGGCAGGGTAACCGAAATAATTCCTTTGTTGTAAAATACGCCTGCACTGCTTGATGACTTGTCTGCTATTGAAATGACTGTCTGCCCGTCAAGTGTTTCAGGGATGACAATGTTTTTCAGTTCAAAG
>JAFGBD010000003.1 GCA_016933335.1 Bacteroidales bacterium
GTTGATATTGCTGTCAGCCAGGGTGAATTCGTTGCCGTTATGGGTCCGTCCGGATGCGGAAAATCAACCCTGTTAAATGTTTTGGGACTGCTCGACAATCCGACCGGCGGACAGTATTTCTTCAATGGAAATGAGGTATCGAAATTCAATGAACGCCAGCGCACATCTCTCAGGAAAGGCAATATCGGATTTGTATTTCAAAGCTTTAACCTGATAGATGAGTTGAATGTATACGAAAACATTGAACTGCCTTTGTTATATCTCAAAGTATCTTCTTCTGACCGTAAAAAAAGGGTGACAGAGGCCATGGATCGGATGAACATCACCCACCGAAGGAAACACTTCCCACAGCAGCTTTCGGGTGGACAGCAACAACGTGTGGCTATTGCCAGAGCTGTTGTTGCAAGGCCGAAACTGATACTTGCAGATGAACCGACAGGAAACCTTGATTCGGCAAACGGTGAGGAGGTGATGAATCTTCTGGTTGAACTGAACAACGACAATACAACCATCATCATGGTCACCCATTCACCGTCTGACGCAGATAAAGCCCACCGTATCATTCATCTGTTCGACGGGCATGTGGTAACGGAAAACATTAAGCAAATCCTTTAATATCTGAGCTTATGAATGAATTATGCGTACCGGTTACCGGAATCACAGGTGATGATGTTGCTGAAGTCACTGTTACAATCAAAGGAAAGAAGATAAAATATGATTTCAGGATTGAGTCTTTTCCATGGGAAACAGATGAAACTCTTGCCAACATTAAAGATCCGCTGCTTATTTCACTGGGAAGAATCTACAGATTAAAACAGGCAATCGAATCTTATGATAAAAACTGGGAACTGATCCAGATATTCAATCCTTCCGAAGGGTCGGATCATGTACATGTTTTATACAGGAGGAAACAATAATCTCTTTATTACATAGTTATAAGTTGTAAACCATCTAACACCGTTTATTAATGATGAAAAAAGTCTTTATAAGCTCAATTGCAGTATTTATGCTCAGTCTGTATACCGGTTACTGCCAGAAGGTATGGACCCTGGAAGAATGTATCGGTTATGCACACCAGAACAACCTGCAGATCAAGCGGCAGGAACTGACTGCCAGGATCTCAAATAATAATTTCAATCAGTCAAAATTCAACATATTGCCAAATCTGAATGCAGGAGTCTCGCGAAATATGAATTTCGGAAGGTCTGTGGATCCGTTTACAAATGAATTCATCACCGAAAACACCAATGCAGATAATTATTATGCACAGAGCGGACTGAACCTTTTCAACGGACTGCAAACCTACAATACCATTCAGTCATATAAATACCAGTTCCTGAAAAATTCGGAAGACGTTATTAAAGCCAAAAATGACATCACACTGCAAATAGCGCTGGCATACCTTCAGATTCTATTCAACAAAGAGCTTGTCGAAATAGCCTTAAGCCAGTACGAGGTTACCCTGTTGCAGATTGAAAAGACAAAAAAGCTGGTTGATGTCGGCAATATTGCTGTTGGGGAATTATATAAAATGGAAGCACAGGCGGCCTCAGAGAATCTGAATGTTACCAATGCAAGGAACAATCTGAAACTGGCTTTTCTTGATCTGACCCAGCTGCTGGATCTTGATTCTGCTGAAGGTTTTGATATTGTTACGCCCGTAGGTCTTGAAATCAACCTGAATGATAAACTGGAAGATGTGAATACCATTTATCAGGCAGCTGTTAAATTCCTGCCACAAATAAAAAGTGCAGAATATCAGTTAAAAGGATATGAAAAATATCTTGCAATCCAGCAAGGCAGGAGAAGTCCGCAGATCTCAATGAGAGGTACATATTATACAGGTTATTCTGATGCCAGGTCTAAATTAGACGTCAATTCGGTATATGACCAAACCATCGGTTATCTGCGCGGAGATCTGAACCAGCCTGTTACAGCACCTTCATATGGAATAACCGAATATCCATATAACGAACAAATCAAGGATAATGCATATAAAAGTCTGAGTTTAAGCATTTCGATTCCGGTTTTTAATAACCGCCAGGTTGAGACCGGCATATCCAATGCAAAAATATCTGTAATGGATTCAAAGCTTGAACTTGACCAGGCAAAACAGGTTTTATACAAGGAAATACAGCAGGCACATGCCGACGCAGTTGCAGCGCTTGAAAAGTTTAAATCAGGTGTCGAAGCGGTCAAATCAAATGAAGAGGCCTTTAACTATACGCAGCAGAAATTTGATGTCGGCCTGATCAATTATGTTGATTACAACATTTCAAAAAATGAATTGTTGAAAGCCAATTCCGAACTCCTTCAGGCCAAATATGAATATATATTTAAGATAAAGATCCTTGATTTTTATATGGGAAAATCAATTGTTTTATAATCATATCAGGTTTATTCATAACAGGATTTTATACAGGCGGTTCTCTTCGGGGAATCGCTTTTATTTATAAATTTGTTTGTCAACAAAAAAATATAACATGGTCCGCAAAATTTTTCTGACGCTGATTGCATTTCTGTTTTCAGTTTACCTCTTAAATGCCCAGGTTTTTAATACTGCAGAGACACTTGCTCCGGTGAATTTCTCTGCCGGGATAGCACCCATATACTACAACGAGAATTTCGGTTTGTTATTAACGGGAGAAGCCGGTATCAAGCCGGATATTGATTTTCGGTTAAAATACGCTGTGCTGGAATATGATGATTATTTCGGTGCTGATCTGGAATGGAAATTATTGAAACAGAATTCACTTGATATCTCATTAACCACCGGTTGCCATGTTTATTATGATTTTGGTCTGGATGTCTCCGGGAATCTTTCATACACCCTCAGAGATGATATAATCCTGTATACGGGAATGGATATGGATCTGAATTTTGGAAATGACCTGCACATTCCTTTATGGATACCCCTGGGAATTGAAATCCGGCTGGGTAATATGGTTGCATTCTTGTTTGAGGCTGAGCTGCCGGTAAGCAGGCCAGCCGGTGCAATTATTGACGGGGGGTTCCTGCTCCGCTTCTGAAAAGGTCATTTAACAGCTTTTTCATAACAAATGAAAGGGATCTTCTGGAATGCCGAATGAAATTTTCCTACTTCTGTGAATTCATTCTTATGGCATATTTGCTGTGCCAGATCATGCTTACTGAAAACATCTATCTGAATGGTTTTAAATTTATTCTTTCTGGCATACTCCTCTGCAAAATCCAGCAACATTTTTGCTATGCCCTTGCCCTGCCAGTATGGATGGACAGTCATCCACTGCAAATAGAGTACTTTATTTCCACTGCCGGAAAAACCGGATTCCGCATGATCTGCCGGAATCTCTGATGTCAGGGTAACCATTCCCTTGCAGACTCCTTTGTCCTTTAAAAGAAAAATAAATTCCTTATCAAGGTTTTTCTTGATTATTTCTACTTCGGGATGGGCACTGTTCCATTGTTTCATGCCCTTTTCATTCATGTCTTTAATGCAAACCCTCAATAAGAATAAGATTTCAATAAGGTCAGAAGGAGTTGCTTTTCGTATTTCCATCAGCGCATTTAATTGTCAGGATTCTTACCAAAAAATCTGTTATAAAGATCGTCTTATCAAATATAACAATTTCTTCACAAATGAAAAACAGCAGGATAATTAATGGCATATTTTATGTCAACGGGTTTTGAAATCAGATGTTTCAGTATATATAATAAATATTTGATTCTCAAAGTAAAAACAATTTTCTATGAATAGTCGAGCTAAAATCTTACTTTTGCCCAGTAATTTAATGCATCAGGGATTATGTCTGTCCAAAAACCTTCAATACCCAAAGGAACCAGGGATTTTTTACCATCTGAGATGGTTAAAAGATACTATATTTTTGATACCATTAAAAATGTCTTCAGGAAATATGGTTATCTTCCCATTGAGACACCTGCAATGGAAAATCTGGATACACTGCTCGGCAAATACGGCGAGGAGGGTGACCGGCTTTTGTTTAAAATCCTTAATTCAGGAAACTTCTTAAAAAATATAGGGAAGGAAGATTTAAAAACAGACAGCAATAAGCTTTCAGCAAGAATATGTGAAAAAGGATTAAGATATGATCTTACTGTTCCTTTTGCCCGGTTTGTTGTTCAAAACCTTAATGATATCACATTCCCGTTTAAAAGATACCAGATTAAGCCGGTATGGCGGGCAGATAAACCTCAGAAAGGCCGGTACCGTGAATTTTTTCAGTGCGATGCGGACGTTATTGGAAGCAATTCGCTGCTGAATGAAGTCGAATTAATCCAGATCATAGATGAAGTATTTACATCCCTGGGAATCAAGTCTGTTGTTAAGATCAATAACAGAAAGATACTGGAAGGGATTGCAGAAAATATCGGTACCCCCGACAAATTGAATGATATTACTACTGCACTTGATAAACTGGATAAAGTGGGTACTGAAAAAGTCATCTCGGAACTCAGGGAACGAAATCTTCCCGACAGTGCAATTGGTCTGTTAAAACCTTTCATGCAAATCAGTGGAAAAACCTCTGACCGGCTTGGAAAACTGAGCAGTATGCTGCTTCAGACCGCTACCGGCCGGAAAGGTATTGAAGAAATTCAGACACTGCTTCAATATATGAATGAACTGGCTGTTGGTACGGAAACAGAACTTGATCTGACACTGGCCCGCGGTTTGGATTACTATACCGGAATAATCATTGAAGTCACTGCAAAAGATGTTGAGATTGGAAGTATCTGCGGAGGAGGAAGATACGATGATCTAACAGGTATATTCGGCCTTCCGGACGTTTCCGGTGTTGGTATCTCATTCGGCGCCGACAGAATATATGATGTTCTGAACCAGCTCAACCTGTTTCCTCAGGATGTGGTTGCTTCATCCCGACTGCTGTTTGTAAACTTCGGTAAAACTGAGACTTTTTATTGCCTCAAAATGCTTGATAAACTAAGAAAAAGAGGAATATCTGCAGAAATTTATCCGGAACCTGCAAAACTGAAAAAACAGATGAGTTATGCAAATTCAAAGGGCATTGCCTATGTGGCACTGGTTGGCGAGAATGAAATAAAGGAAGAAAAGATTACACTGAAGGAAATGAACACAGGACTGCAGTCCTCCGTTAATTTTGAAAAACTATCTGATATACTCATTCAGAAAGATTCTGATCAGATTTAATAAATTCATATTAAACAAAAACAAACTTTTTTTTACTAAGTTTGTTTTACGTTAAGCAAACTAAGATTTTGAAATGGATAAAAGAACTTTTTTAAAGACGGGTGTGATTGGATTGGGAGGAGTCTTTGCAATGTCTTCTGTCTCTTCCGGAAGGTTGGCAGGAAAAATTCTGAAACAGAATACGCAGCGTGAATTTAAATTGCCGGAGCTGCCTTATGCCTATGATGCACTTGAACCATATTTTGATGCCGAAACCATGAAAATTCATCATACAAAGCATCATGCAGGATATGCGGCTAAATTCAATACAGCTGTTGAAGAAGCCGGAATAACCGGCAAGAATGCCAGGGAGATACTTTCCATGGTTTCGCAGTATCCTGAAGCTGTCAGAAACAACGGAGGAGGTTATTTTAACCATAAGCTTTTCTGGAAGGTTCTTACTCCTGGCGGAGGACAGCCAAAAGAAGAACTGTCAGCTGCCATCAATGGTACCTTTGGCTCATTTGAAAATTTCAGGAATGAATTTTCAAAAGCCGCTGTCACATTGTTTGGATCCGGATGGGCCTGGCTGATCCTTTCCGAAGGAAAGCTGAAAATAACAACAACATATAATCAGGACAGCCCGGTGATGGATATCGCGGAAGTTAAAGGTATTCCGCTGCTGATGATAGATGTCTGGGAACATGCCTATTACCTGAAATACCAGAACCGTCGCGCCGATTATGTCGAAGCCTTCTGGAATATTGTGAACTGGGATTTTGTCTCGAAAAAATACAACAGACTCATTCAGGGCTGATAAAAAAATCAGCCTTTTTTAATGTTTTTGCAGGAGATTTATGTCCAGGGAGGCATCCAGCCTGCGCAGCTCTTTTTTCAAACCTTCCATGATAACCGGATTGTCAGAATAATCCACCTCAATCCTGTCCTGTCCCATTAACATGATCCTGCTGAATCCTGATTTCTTTCTGAATTCCAGTACGGTATCCTTTTCTTTTGTCAGAATGTAATCCTGCTCTGCAAATGCTTTGATAAATCCATCGTGGTTATCACTGAACCTGCCGTTGATATACCTTTCTTTTTTACCGAATACAAGCAACGGATAGATCAGTGAATATGCAAGCACAACAAACAGAATAATCCTCAGCCTCTCACTGCCAAGAAAAACTTCCTTCAGCTCAGTCACTCCGCCTCCCCCCGTGAGATATGATATAACCAGAAGAATGGCTGTCATTATCAATAAAAGGAGCAGATACCTGGCTAACCTGACTAGATATTTTAACATTTGTGTAAATTTTGTTTTTAATGCCCCCGCTGCTTGTTGTTTGATTGATTATTGAACTGTTACGGTTTCCCTGAGCTTTTTCAGAGTGGATAAACAAAACAGCAGCAAAAATAGTGGTTTTTATCATGAAGAATGGTTATTTCCAAAAAAAAACCGGCCTTGTTCTTTGAAGATTGCTGTTGAGGAAGCCGGATAAAACTGACTTGATGAACCTGAATAAACTGATTATCAATACTATTTGTATAATTAATTTAATTTATAATATATTCTATTGTTTATTTATTATTCTTTTATATATTTACTGACTGTTAGTCATATTTTATTCATGTACCATAAGAATGGGAATAACAGAAAGAAAGGAAAGGGAAAAGGAGCAGCGGCGCAACGACATCATTGATGCTGCAGAAAAAGTCTTCTTCAGTAAAGGGTTTGGTAGTGCCACGATGGAAGAAATTGCAGAACAGGCGGAATTAAGTAAAGGGACCATATACCTTTATTTCAAAAGCAAGGAGGAATTGCTGTTTGCAATAGACCTGCGCGCTATGAAAATTCTTATGTCTCTGTTCAGGGAAAGCATCAGCAGGGATAAAAGCACCATTGATAACCTACTTGAAATCGGCCGGGCATATGTCAGGTTCTCCAGGGAATATGAACACTATTTCAGAGCCCTTCTTCATTTTGAGGGAGGTGAAAACTTCAATCTGAGCCAGATTTCATGTGAACAGATCAACTTTCATGAAGAAGATCCGATGAACTTTCTGATAGAAATGCTTGAAAAAGGTGCAGAAGACGGAAGCATAAGGACCGATATAGCTCCCGGTGTACTTGCCCATTGTCTCTGGAGCCAGACAACCGGTATTCTGAAACTCACAAAAATCAAAGATCTTCACTGTGATCTGAACGATCATTCAGAAGATGAAATCATCAATGCCCACCTTGAAATCATATACCATGGAATCCTTAAAAAGAGCTAGGCTCATTTTAGCCTCAACAGCTTTATCAGTCATTTTTAATACTGCCAACAATGCACAGCAGAATATGCTTGATGCATATATACATGAAGGCTTGTCAGGCAATCTTGCCCTGCAGCAGAAGCTTGCATCCTATGAGCAGAGTATTCAGGATCTGAGAGCGGCAAGAGGCCTGTTTTATCCTTCAGTCAGCCTGAATGCCCGTTATACGGTCGCAGAAGGAGGGAGAATCATATCATTCCCTGTGGGAGATCTCTTAAACGATGCCTATTCAACGCTTAATACATTATCCGGTATACATGTTCTGATTGATCCTGAAACAGGAGAACCGGTTCATTTCCCGGTACTGGAAAACCAGGATTTCCGGTTTTACCGTCCCACAGAGCATGAAACAAAGCTGGAGGTGATACAACACATCTTCAATCCGAAAATCTATTACAATAACAGGATCAAATCTGATCTGGCACAAGTGAAACAGGCTGATGCAACAGCTTATAAAAGGCATCTTGTTGCAGAAATAAAGACCGCTTATTTCAATTACCTGAAGGCAATTCAGCTGAACAAGCTGATTGACAATACACGCCGTCTCCTGGAGGAAAATATCAGGGTAAATGAAAGGCTGTTTGAAAATGATAAAATCACCATCGACAATGTCTACAGATCCAGGGCAGAACTGGGAAAACTGGAACAAAAGAAGGCTGAGGCCATAAAGATGGAACAATCGGCTGCCGCATATTTTAACTTTCTTCTGAACAAACCTCTGGATTCGGAAATTATGGCTGACGAGCATCTGATATTAGAGGAGACAGAAGAGTCAGTTCATGCAGCCCGGGATAATGCAATAGAGATACGCGAGGAGCTGCAGATGCTGCAGAGTTACGGGAAAATTGCCCGTAACAATCTCAGGCTGAACCGTTCATTGAAGCTCCCTACCCTCACGGGCGCAGTGGATTACGGATTTCAGGGGGAAGAATACAGATTTACCGGAGATGATGACTATTTGCTTGCTTCACTGGTACTCAGGTGGGATCTCTTTAACGGAATGCAGAATGATGCCAGGATCCAGCATGCCAGGCTTGAACAAAAAATGATCGAGCAAAAACAGGAGGAAGCGGAATCAGTCATCAGACTCGAAGTTACAAACTCCTGGTACGACCTGCAGGCTGCATACAAATCCATTGAAGCTGCAGAAATGCAGGTCGAGACAACACGGAAAGCTTTCCAGATCATTGCCAGGAAATTTGACCAGGGGCAGGCCGGCCTGATGGAATTCATAGATGCAAGAACAACAATGACCAATGCAGAAGAAAATCTCATTACTGCCAGGTATGACTACCTTATAAGCTTTGCAGATTATGAGCGTGCTGCCGGTCTGTACAACCTTGAAAAATAATAATTACAAATATAGCGTCTAAGTTATTCGCTTCGCAAAACTCCCGGTAGATCGGGAACGAAATGAAAAATAAGATAAATATACATGAATGCAATATCAAAACGTACTTAAATCAATCATACCTGCCATGAAAACAACATACAATCTCTTGGTGATCATCCCGATATTCCTGTTATCCTGCAAAAACAGGGATACAACCTCTCTGCAACAGGATAAAATCGTACCGGTTAAGGCAGCCAGGGTGTATGAAGAAACCCTGTTTTTTCCCATCAGGAGCAGCGGAAGGTTGTCAGTTAAATCAGAGCAAAAGCTCGGTTTTCGTACAGGTGGTATCATCAGGCACATCTATGTGCAAAACGGACAGGCAGTGTATAAAGGACAGCTTCTTGCCGTACTGAACCTTTCTGAGATCCAGGGGCAGGTAAATATTGCCTCCGAAGCCTTTGAAAAAGCGAACCGTGATTTCATCCGGGCTGAGAACCTTTACAAAGACAGCGTTGCAACACTTGAGACATACCAGGATGCCAGAACGGCCCTGGATATCGCAAAGTCAAATCTTGAGGTAGCCAAATTCAACCTGAGATATTCCAGAATTGAAGCTCCTTCAGATGGTAAAATACTTAAAATTCTTCTCGAGGAAAACGAGATGACTGCCCCGGGGTATCCTGTTATTCTTTTTGGCTCAACAAAGGAAAAATGGGTTGTCCGTACCAACGTATCTGACAAAGACATGATTTCCGTCACGATCGGGGATTCTGCAAATGTTTCCCTTGATCCTTATCCCGGACTGATTTTCCCCGGAATTGTTAGTGAAATAGCAGGAATGGCAGATCCGTATACAGGCACCTATGAAATTGAAACCGAAATACTCAATACAAAGAACCGGCAAATGGCAGCCGGCCTGATAGCCAGGCTCGAGATCATTCCCAGCAAGGCAGTTAAGCTTTTAGCGATACCGGCAGATGCCCTTTTTAACAGCGTCGAGAACAGCGGTTATGTATACCGGATAACCGATACCGGTTTGGTGAGCCAGAAGGTTTTCATCGAACATATTGAAAATGAATACATATATGTCAGAAGCGATATGCAACCGGGTGATCTTGTGGTAACTGAAGGTATCAACTACATCAATGAACATACAAAAATCATAACAGACACCATCATAGATTAAATACCATATCCACCGGTGATTCATTAAGAAACATCAATAAAACAAAGAAATCAATGAAACTCCCTAAATATGCCATCGATAATTTCCAGTTCACCGTCATGATATTCATCCTGCTGGTAATAGCCGGTCTGACTTCCTATGTTACGATGCCCCGTACTGAAAATCCTACCATATTCATGCCGGGCGTGTCAGTAGTGGTTATTTACCCGGGTGCAAGTCCCAATGATCTGGAACAACTGGTTGCCATACCCATTGAGGAAGCCATCAATGAACTCGAGGATATCAAAAGGATAGAGACCTCTATCCGTGACGGACTGGTGAATGTCGCCGTTGAATTTGTCTATGGTACCGATGCCAAAGAAAAATACGATGAGGTGGTCAGCAAGGTCAATGATATCAAAAACAAACTCCCGCAGGACATTTACAGCATTGAAACACTTCGATGGAGCAGCGGGGATATCAACATCCTGCAGATGGCATTTGTATCTGATTCGGTTGAATATTACGAACTTGAAGATGCGGCCGAGAGGCTGAAAAAAGACATTGAAAAGATAAACGGAATCAGAAAGGCAGAATTATTTGCTTTTCCGGAGAGGGAAATTAGGATTTCTCTGGATGTTGAAAAAATGGCTCAGATGAATATATCCATCGACCAGGTTGCCGGCGCCATCATGAGCAACAATGCCAATATCCCCGGCGGGTCCATTGATCTGGGGAACCGCAATTTCAGTATTAAGACAAGCGGTTCATATGGTCACATCGATGAGATCAGAAACACGGTCATCAGTTCGTACAACGGACAGCTGATTTATCTCAGATATGTTGCCGATGTTGACTTTGACTATGAAGATCCGGAATACCTGGGCAGATTTAACGGAAACCGTTCGGTTTTCCTGGCGGCCAGTCAGAAAAATGATGTAAACATCTTTGATATCATGGATAAAGTAAATCCAGTTATCGATGAACATAAGAAATTTCTTGAACCTGACATTCAACTGTTTACGGTTTTTGATCAGTCAGAATTTGTGGATGAGCGCATCAACGGATTTCTGAAAAACCTCTTTCAGGGTATACTCCTTGTAGGAATTGTTATTCTGCTTGCTTTAGGCATCAAGTCCTCAATCATCGTTATACTGGCGATTCCTTTTTCCTTTCTCACAGGCATTACTTTCGTAGATCATGCCGGATTTGGATTACAGCAGATCTCAATTGCCGGACTGGTGGTTGCCCTCGGACTGCTGGTGGATAACTCAATTGTTGTGATTGAAAATATTAACCGCTTTATTAAAAACGGTCATCCTCCGAAAGAAGCTGCGTACCTTGCAACCCGCCAGATAGGCTGGCCGGTTGTCAGCGCTACAGCTACTACGGTTCTTGCCTTCATACCGGTTATGATGATGAAAAATGATGCAGGAAATTTTATCAGGAGCCTGCCGGTAACCATTACAGCCACACTGACCATGTCGCTGCTCATTGCCTTAACAATCACTCCCCTGGTGGCAAGTATGGTTTTGAGAAAATCCGGAAAAGAAAAAGCCCGTTTTTCATCCTGGCTTAGCCATCTTACTGAAGGTCCGTATCGCAGGATATTGAAGTATGTATTGAAAAATAAAGGATGGACGTTATCCATTGCTGTTTCTGTATTTACATTTTCAGTTTTTATATTTTTCAGGTGTGTGGGAGTTAGCTTTTTCCCCAAGGCTGAATTGCCACAATTCATGATAAGAGTTGAAATGCCTGAGGGAACAAACCTGAAGAAGACAGATGAAGTTGCGAGGTACGTGGAATCGGTGCTGGATACCATACCCCTGGTTAAACATTATGCAACAAATGTCGGACATGGCAATCCGCGTATCTATTATAATATGATCCCGAAATATAACAACAGGAGTTATGCAGAAATCTATGTCAGGCTGAAAAAATATGACGTCAGGGAATATGATTTGCTGGTTACCGGTTTGAGGAAGTACTTTGCCTCACTACCCGGCGCAACGATCAACATCAAGGAATTTGAGCAGGGAACCCCAGTTGCTGCACCGGTAGTAATTGATATCATGGGAGAAGAACTTCGCACGCTTCAGGATATATCAGGTGATGTGGAAAAAATCATGGCCCGCACAAATGGATTGATCAATATTGAAAACATGCTGAAGAAAAGCAAAACCGACCTGTTTGTCAGAATCAACAAAGATAAAGCTGCTTATTTCGGGGTTCCGGTTATTGAGATAGATAAAACCGTCAGAACGTGCATCAATGGTGCGGAAGTATCAAAATACAGAGATAAAAGGGGAAAGGAATACAATATCATTTTGCGTCTGCCTGTTAACGGTAAAACCAATATCAGCGATTTCGACCGGATATATGTAAAATCGCTGACAGGCAGGCTGATTCCACTCGGTCAGCTTGTATCTGTAGAATTTAATGAAGCTCCCGGAATCATCATCCGTAAGGATCTCAGAAAAACTGCCACGTTGATTGCCGATATCCGGAAGGGATATACGCTTGATGAAGTTCTGGAACCTGTTGTTGAAGAGCTCGAAAATTATCATTTCCCCGGTGGTTACGATTATTCACTTGCAGGTGAGCTTGAACACAGGCAGGAATCATTCGGCGGTATGTTCAAAGCCATCATCATTGCTGTCATAGCCATCTTTGCCGTACTGGTGCTCCAGTTCCGTTCTTTTGTCCAGCCCCTGATCATGTTTGTTTCAATACCTCTGGCATTCATCGGTTCAATCTGGGCATGGTTTATTACCGGAAACACTTTCTCCTTTACTGCATTTATCGGGCTCATCAGCCTTGTCGGCATTGTCATCAATAATGCCATCATACTGGTTGATTATACCAATGTACTCAGAAATGAAGGAAAGGAGCTTGAAGAAGCAATTTATACCGCTTGTGAAACACGATTCACACCAATCATTCTTACGACACTGACCACAATCGGAGGATTGCTTCCGCTCACACTGGGCGGGGGAACATTATGGGCCCCGATGGGATGGGGAATTATCGGCGGACTGATCACATCAACATTTCTTACGCTGCTGATTGTACCGATACTTTATCATTTCATTTCAAAGACTCAGCAAAACCTTATTAACAACGTGCAAAAAACCTGATTTAATACGGTTACCAGGACTTCGTTCAATCCTGATCCGTTACTGGCATACCCTCAAATACCTCGATTTTAAAATCATCGAAATAACAAGAATCTTTGCCGTTATACCAAATGTAGAGGTATATTTCTTCACCCTTAAAACTCATGGGAATCATGAAATTCATGTATATTTTCTGCCATCCGTCCTTTGAATTGATGATTGAGGAACCTGCACTGTATATATTATTCGGCATATCATCAGTCATTACAATTTTTACTTTATCGTCATGTGCATTTTTCCAGACAGATGTCCTGATATAATCATTTTTGCTGACTTTCAATCTGACACCCAAAACATACGGATTATCTGTATCTGCTTTAACTGCATATTGTCCGCTGTATGCCAGATCTGCCGAACGCATCCGGGCATTTTGAAAAATATGCCCGCTGTCGTTTGAGACAAAGACTTCACCATCTGTACCAATGGATTCGCAATCGCATAAGATGGCTTCTTTCACATTATAATACTTATTAAGCGCAATCGTATCACTTACAATTTTATATAAATAATCGTAAGCTTCAGGATTCTTGTATTCGAGGTCAAAGGTTTTAATCAGACCGGCGTTTTTCATTTTACGCAACTCATTCAGCAAGTTAACAGGAATGGTATCAGTTTTGGATTTTCTAAAAAGCCATGTGATTTGACAGTGAGATAATATATCCACAGGACTGATATCCGAAATCCAGTCAAAATACCTCTCCTGTTCCGGGTTGTAAAAATAAGTATTCGGATAGTGCTTTTTCAGCACAGTCCTGTATTTACCCATGGATTTACTGCTAAATGACATGCCGAAATAGAGTCCAAACTCTTTAAAAGCGCTTGAATATCCCTTCACAATGATTTTCTGTCCTTTACCGACATGTTTATTTACATAAGCAACAGTTTCTTTAAAAGGATGTTTAAAACCGGGTGAAAAATGAAAACTCTGAAGAAACCTCATTATCAGCAAGACTCCTGCAAGTATAACAGTAAGTGAACTGATCCATTTGAAATGCTTACTTAAAAAGAAAGACTTTTTGAAACCGGTTAATGAAAACAGCATGCCGGTCATAATCAGACTGTACATCGATATCAGGTAATGCGGAAGATAGTGCTTGCCAATCATGATCAGCTGAATCATGATTACCACAAAAACACTGGCAACAATCCGGTAGTTCTTATGACTGATATACTCTTTTACACCTGGCAAGAGCTTTATGAAGAGAAATGATAAAATCAAAACAAACATAAAAGTAAAAACCAGGTCGCCTGTAAAAATCTCTTTGATACTGCTCATAAATAATCCGACATCAATGACTCCGGATCCCCCGTAACCATAAATTCCCTTATGAAACAACAGTATTTTGAACCAGTTCACGAAGAGATTCCAGTCGGGGTAAGCAGGAATCAGCAGAACAGCTGATATCATTATGGTAAAGAAGATGTATTTTAATTTGTCAGTCCAACCTCTGATGACAAACAGGGGTAGCAAAAAGACCGGGATTATCACAATCTTTGTGGTCAGACCTATTGATGCAAAGAGTGACAGGAAGAGAATCTGTCTTGTTCCCGGACTTTTATGATCCCCAAAACAATATAATGCCAGCTGCAAAGCAATGCCTTGTATTGCAAAAACAAGAAAAGGCTCACACATGACAACCGAACCAAAATGCAATCCTGTTACTGAAAGAAACGGAACAAGCTGAATTGCCAGTGAGAATGTAAGGTTTCTTGTATGGCTGAATAATATGGTACCGCTGAGCAATATTGCCAGAGTATTTAACAAAATGATTCCGTAGCCTGCCATATTCAGATAATATTCAGGATCGGTCAGCACATCTTCCAGGAGTGGTAAAGATCCTCTGAAAATATACCCAAATCGTATCATCATGGCAACGAAAATCTGAACCGGAGTTCCGGGAAAACCTGCGATCCCTGATCCGAGTTCTCCGCCTGCAAGATTCAGACCGTTGAATAAAAACGCATAAGCCGGATCATAAGCAGAGGTATAATAGTATTTATAATCTGCCTTTAGCAGGAACTGAAGGGCACAAAAAACCAAGGGAAAGAGGAGAAGCAGGCATATCTCCTTATTGCATGGCTTTCTGGTTATGAAATGCATGATTCTTCCAGTTTTAATTTCAGTATCAGGCTATGACATTACTGTATAAGATGTTATTATGCTTCCGGTTTGTTTGTCTTGTCATTTCTAATTACACCTGCCGGAAGCTTCTCACCGGGATGCTCACGGTGAAAATCTATCCAGTAACTGCGAATTGTGGATTTTACCTCACGGTGCAGTATCAGCAAGCCCAAAAGATTCGGAATCGTCATCAGTGCAATGGTAATGTACGATAACGACCAGATAACCGTAGTATCTGTAAAAGAGGCAATAAAAAATCCCAGTACGTAAACGATTCTGTATGGCAGTACAAACCGCGGCCCCCACAGATAAGTAACTGCCCTGTCGCCGTAATAAGACCAGGATATGGCCGTTGAAAAGGCAAAGAGCAACAATCCGATGGCAACGATGTACTGTCCGAAATTTCCGAAAAGACCTCTTTTAAATGCTTCAGCAGTGAGGGGTGCACTGTGAATCAGCGAATTCCCTTCAAAATAAAAGTCCGTGTTCTCAGCGGGTATTTTTCCGTCGCTGATATTGATTTCTCCGGTAAACAGCCGGCCTGACTTATCAAATACCC
Organism: Bacteroidales bacterium; assembly: GCA_016933335.1. Lineage (GTDB taxonomy): Bacteria > Bacteroidota > Bacteroidia > Bacteroidales > UBA10428 > JAFGPL01. The sequence goes on from JAFGBD010000003.1 coordinate 15,824, forward strand.
TGACGCTTTCTGCCAGTGA
>JAFGBD010000088.1 GCA_016933335.1 Bacteroidales bacterium
CAGAAGAACAACAACATAAGTTTGACTTTTAAGCCCCTTATAGGGGCGGTTCAAAGCCACCTTCTCAGAAGGTGGATTTTTACTTTTCATGTTCGTTTCATGGTTTTTTGATTTTTCTCAAATATATAACATATTGGCTATCAATGTCAAATATTTTTCGATGAACAGGGAAAATTGGGGATGAATGAGGGAAAGAGAAAGCTGTACCAGATGTATAGTATGTTTATCATAACAGGGGAAATGTCTTAGACAGAAAAGTATTCAATTAAACGAGTATTGGGATAAGTAAGGATATATTTATCCATCTTTCATTTCTATTTCATATTTTAGTTGTATGTTTAGTTTTTATTCAATTGCATATGGATGATATGAAACTTACAAACAGACAGATAGAGCAGATTAAGGAATTTCAGAGAAACGAAATTACTGAGTATCATATATACAGCCGTCTGGCAAAAAAAGCCAGAAACAGAGAAAACGGAAAGGTGCTTGAAAAAATTGCCGGTGAGGAGCTTGCTCATTATAATTTCTGGAAGACATTTACCGGTTTTGAAATAAAGCCTTCAGGTATTAAATTGTTCATTTATTATTTACTGGCCCGGATCCTGGGACTGACATTTGGTGTCAGGCTGATGGAAAGAGGAGAGGAACAGGCTAATCTTAATTACAATAGTTTTATTCAAATTATTCCTGAAGCAGCTGATATTGCAAAGGAGGAAGATGCTCATGAGCAGCTGTTAATCAATATGATACAGGAGGAAAAACTAAAATATATTGGTTCAGTAGTCCTTGGTCTTAATGACGCACTGGTTGAACTGACAGGTGCTCTGGCAGGATTGTCTTTTGCCCTGCAGAATACACGGGTAATAGCTCTTGTGGGATTAATTACAGGAATTGCAGCCTCATTGTCAATGGCTGCGTCGGAATACCTTCGGACCAAAGCAGAAGAAGGCGGAAGCAAAGCTGTCAATGCTGCTTTGTATACCGGGCTCGCCTATATTTTTACCGTGATACTTCTGATAATTCCGTATTATATATTTAATCACTACCTGGTATGTCTGTTGACAACCATACTTGTGGCAATCCTGATTATTTTTCTTTTCAATTTCTACATTTCAGTGGCCAAAGATTACAATTTCGGAAAACGTTTTGCTGAAATGCTGGTTATCAGCCTTGGAGTTGCGTTTATTTCGTTTTGGATTGGTTTTCTAATAAGGAATGTTATCGGAATTGAGGTCTGAATATTCGGAAAAAGCATTTTATGACTGAAATCAGATAATCCGGGAGGATTCTTTTCGGCCTGAAGAACCATATAACTGAATTGTCCTTATTGAAATTTATAACATGCATAATAACAGTGTATTATAAATAAAACGATGATCTGCATCAATATTTTAGTTGATATAAATCAACTTTAAAAGAAAAATTGCTCTCATAGGTCAGCAAAAAGATGACACTTGTCAATTGTAACAATCTTAAAATGAAATTATGCGTAAAAACAAGTAAAGCGTTATTAAACGAATATATAATTGAATTATGATCATGAAAGGATTATCAATTATTGGGACCAATGCAACACCTGAAGTAGTTTTTAACACTGATGGCAAGCTGTCTGTTACAGGAAGATCACTTCCGGAAAATGTTGAATTATTTTTCGGGCCATTGGAAGAATGGATGACTGAACTGGAAACTGAGGCCGTGCTTTTCGACATTAATCTGGAGTATTTCAACAGTGCTTCTTCAAAGAAAATTCTGGATCTGCTGAAAATTCTTGATGCAAACATGAAAGTGGGGAAAATTGAGATTGTATGGCACTATGAAGAAGGAGATGATGACTGTCTTGAATCAGGGCAGATATTTGAAGAGATGTTGATTAGATCTTCTTTCAGATATGTTGAATATGCTGAAGCTGCCTGATCAGAGTACAAGCTTATGATTAAACTGACTGGCCATGGCGAAGTTCTTCAGCATGTTTTCAGCATTTGAAATCCAGGGATCGATTTCATCCTGGTTCAAAAAATTGAAGAATACCATTAAAAACTTTGTTGTATTCATACCCACCATTGTTCTTTCCGAATCGCTTACAGGTGTGCCAAAAGGACCGGTATCATCACGCAGTACAATGAGGTTGGCAATATTCATAATTCCTCTGCCGATTGCATGATATATTTCTGATTTCCGGCCTGTTCCACAGGTAATATCACCCGAAATTTTCATTGAATTATAACCTCCGATTGAATATCCTGATTCAAAAGATATCATATTGAGTATGTCAATGACATTATTTACAGGATAGATGCCTTTTTTACCGGTTATCCTCCTGAGTAATGCTTCAGCAGAAAACCTGTAACGTGAAGGATCCTTACCGAGTTTTTTTAAGGCTTTTCTCGAAGCTGCAATTGCTGGCAGGCTGCTTATATTTTCAATATCCAGGCTGTATGAAATCTTTCTGATTTTGGAGTCTATCATCTCACGTAACTCCGGATTTGATGGTTCAACATGAACTTCACATTCCAGGCAGTTCAGCTGTAATTCGGGGCATATCGTGTTCAGATCAGGAGCAATAGCGGCTTTTATCATAAAAAGAGCTGACAAATGGCAGGATAACTATTTATCCGAATATTTTTTGACAATATCCATGTATTCATCAAACAGATATTCCGTATCAGTTGGCCCGCTTGATGCTTCGGGGTGAAACTGCGTGGAAAAGAAAGGCTTTGTTTTGTGTATCATACCTTCATTTGTATCATCATTCAGATTGATAAACAGGGGTTCCCAGTCATCAGGAAGCGTTTTGTTATCAACGGCATATCCATGGTTCTGGGAAGTAATAAAAGCACGATGGGTTCCTGCCTGAATTACCGGCTGGTTATGGCCTCTGTGCCCGTATTTGAGCTTATATGAATCTGCACCTGCAGCCAAAGCCATTAACTGATTACCCAGGCAGATACCATAAATGGGCTTGTCTCTGTCAAAGGATGCCCTGATATGATTAATGGTCACATCACATTTTTTTGGATCCCCGGGCCCGTTGGAAATAAAAAGCCCGTCATAATCTTCTTTTGATAAATCCCGGTCCCATGGCACCAGTATAACTGTTGCATCGCGTTTGATAAGGTTTCTGATGATGTTGTATTTTACACCGCAATCCACCAGCAGAATTCTGTATTTTCCGTTACCAAATATTCTCTTTTCTTTAATGCTGACCCGGGCTACAAGATTATCTTTATTCGGATCATAGAAATCAACCTCCTTTCCATCCAAAAGTATTTTTCCAAGCATGGTCCCTTTTTCTCTTAATATCTTGGTTAACTGCCTGGTATCTATTCCTGAGATTCCAGGCACACCAAATTCTTTCAGCCAGGTACCAAGACTTTTTTGCGCATTCCAGTGACTGTATTCTTCTGTATAATCTGAAACAAGAAGTCCTGAAATATGCAATGCATATGACTCATAGTATTTATGCAGGTTTTCTTCCCTGTCATCACCAGGCACACCATAATTGCCAATAATAGGATAGGTCAGTGCAAGTATCTGGCCTTTATATGAAGGATCGGTCAGACTTTCAGGATAGCCTGTCATTGCAGTGTTAAAGACCACTTCGCCTGATACTGATCTCTCAGCTCCGAATGAATATCCAGAAAATTCTGTATTATCTTCCAGGATAAGCCTGATTTTTTTGCTGTTCTTCATTCAGAGTATTATTGTTGTTTTGTCATGTTTTCATATGCATTGATCAAAGGTTCGATTTGCTCGGGACCAATGCGTTTTGCAATTATTTTTTTATCCTGATCCAGCAGGAAGAACTGCGGTGTGGAGAGAATATCATATTGTATTTTATACTGGTATGAATAAGGATTCCAGGCATTCATCCAGTCATAGAGCTTGTGTTTGTTAACAAAATCAACCCACTTCATTTTTCCTTCTTCGCCGAATAATGTACTAACTGCCAGCACCTTAATATCTTTATCTTTGAGTGATTTTTCATATATCTCATATAGTTGTGGTATTACTGTTTTGCAATGACCGCAGTCTGTTTCCCAGAAAACCACAACCAGGTATTTGGCATCAATATTCTCCAATATTATTTTTGAACCGATATGTGGAAACCTTTTCATTGCAGTATCATTTTCTGCAGCAATGAAATGACCTGCAGGTATCATCATTAACTCCATATTGGGAGCTTTCCTGCCAATTAAGAGCGGTTTGGCTTTTTCAATTCTTTCTTTCAGATCGGTGATAAATTTTTCATCACTCCACCAGGAATCATTTACGTAATACTTTTCAGCGAGATGGATATATACTGCATCCATTCCCATAATATTGCTTCTGGCAAAGTGATTGAAAATGGTTATCAGCATGAACCTGAAAACATTTGAGTCTGCCTTTGATTTATCCAGTATATTGTCTAAATAAGGGATTATTGAATCAGGTATTTGCGGAATAACTCTGGTTACGAAGTCCATTACTTTATCTTCTATCAGGGGTGTTCGCAGTAATCTTGAATCAGTATAGTCAAAATTATCGAAATAATGGTTCCTGAAATAATAGTATTGCCATATTGAATCTTTTTTGCCGTCTGGCAGTAAAGGAGGGTCAGGCACAGTCACATCAAGAGTGGCTTTTAGAAATGCAGAAACAAACAAATCCGGATGTTCACGGATAACATCGTTAATGTAATCGATGCGTTTGTCACCCAGCTGTTTCAGTCTTTCTTTCAGCTCTTCTTTTTGGGTTTCATTTTCCGGATCTTTTATTTTTTCCTGAATTGTAATGGCTTCTTCGCTCAGGGTCTTCATATATCTTTGAAAATCATAGAAAACAGCATTATCATCCGAGCCCTTGACTTTTAATGAATTTACGAAATTGCTTGTATCAGTTTCAAGGGTGAACTGCTGGTCTTTGTCAATCAGAATCTGGAAAAACCTGGTAGATGGCAGATATATGACATACATTCCACCAGGCAGTCGTTTGGCCTTCTTAAAAACACCATTACCATTGTGATCAATCCAGGCAGTGTCATCAGGGTACATTGACTTGTTAACATAATGCCCGAGGATAGCATTGGTATCACTCAATCCTTTGATCATAACTTTGATCTCGTATCCCTGCGGACAGGCATTGACAAAAATAAGGAAAGCAAAAATGCAACATAAAAATCCGTCAAATAATTTCCTCATATCGAATGGTTTAATAATAACTTATTTCAGAAATCATACCATACTTCATTTACGGGGATATGACCGGACAAAAATAGCCATAATCCGATGAAAAAAAAAGGTGGCAAAAGGAGCCTGTCTGCACAAAAACCTAAAAAAGGGTGGAGAAATGACCGATAAAACAACCGGGAAGAAACGGACCGTTATGGTTTAAATAGCAGCTATATTATGTGCGGTTAAAAAAAATTTTGAAGGTTACAGATATCATCCTATTTTTATGTAAATAAAAATCAGTCGCGGAATGTATACTTTTAAGGAATGTCAGGATATTATTGAAAAACGCCTGATGGAAATAAAATTGCCGGCAGAACCTGCTTCATTGTATGATCCAATTCATTATGTATTCGGCTCTGAAGGGAAACGTATCCGGCCATGTTTAACCCTTATGGCCTGCAATCTATTTACCGATTCAATTGAAGTATCAATAAATCCGGCACTGGCTATTGAACTGTTTCATAATTTCACACTGCTTCATGATGATATCATGGACAATTCGGAACTTAGAAGAGGACGCCTGACTGTCCATAAAAAATGGAATAACAATGTTGCTATACTTTCAGGTGATGCCATGTTAATTAAAGCATATGATTATCTGTCACAGTCACCTGGATCCGTTCTTGCAGATTTACTGTCAGTATTCAATCAAACTGCATTACAGGTATGTGAAGGACAACAATATGACATGGATTTTGAATCAGAAATGGAGGTTACCGCTGCAGATTATTTAAAAATGATAGAATTGAAGACTTCAGTGCTGATTGCTGCTTCATTGAAAATAGGTGCAATTTGCGGAAAAGCAGGGAAAATGGATTCAGATCTTCTTTATCAGTTTGGGCGAAACCTGGGGATTGCCTTTCAGCTGCAGGATGATCTGCTGGATGTTTATGCAGATCCCAATGTGTTTGGGAAATCAGGAGGAGGTGATATTGTTGCCAATAAAAAAACATTTCTGTTAATGAATGCTTTGACTCTGGCAAGTGGTAAAACACTGGCAATTCTGACTGACTGGCTCGGGAAAAAGGATTTTAACAAAGATGAAAAGATCAGAGCTGTTACTGACATCTATAACAGTCTTAAGATCAATGAAATAACCGAATCCAAAATAGTTGAATTATTCAGCAAAGCCCGGTTGTTGCTTGATAAAGTTTCAGTTGAGAAAGAAAGGAAAAAGATACTCGAACAATTTGCATTGCAATTGATGAAAAGAGAAAAATAAAGGGTCACGATATCAGGGCATCTGAGCAATATTTTCCCATCTTATTTTCCAGGTACCATCTTTCGGAAAGCCTGGCATATCTGTTTCACATCCATCGTAACCTGCACACATCATTGCAATTGATGTCAGAAGACCACCATTTCCCGGAAGATAGATGCGAAGTCGCGGGTCCTGGTAGTTGTGTCCGTTTATCAGGTATGTATTTTTAGTAACATCCATGAGAAGTGCAACAATGGCTTTATCAGGAAGACCCAGTCTGGTGGCAGTCATAGCTGTCATCGGAAAATCCCAGCCCCAGGTTTTGTCCCACTGCCAGTTTTGCCAGATGTAGTTATAGGTTGAGTGCATGATTGTTGTATCAATAAGAGGAGTTAAAGGTAGCATGCCATATGCTCCAAGGACAACCGGGTGATCATGGGTGTGTTTTTTTGTATATGAATCTGTGGCATTATCTGCAAACAGGTATAAACCATCGGAAACAGACGGGATTGATAATTTCTCGAGTATTTTATCCCATAACGGCTCTCTCTTTAATTCAAGCCTTTCGCGCCATTCCTGGGCTGTTGATAAGCCCCAGTACCAGTATACAAGTTCAAAAGGAGGATTAATGGTGCTGGTTGCCGGGAAACATTCCTGGGCAGGGATCAAAGTCGGTCCGAGAATATACCTGTCATTCACTGTATCGAAATGTGCATAGGAAGCCATGAAATCCGCGGTTTCAAAAACAAGATCCGCATATTTCCGGAGCGTTGCCATATCTTTATAATGCCTGAAGCATAGTTCGGCAAAATAGATTAAATGAGGCTGCTGCCAAATCAGAAAGGAGCCCACACTTGAGGGGCTGTCATTGCCTGAAGGATCAGTCATTTTTGGCCATCTGAGACCTTTAAATCCCTGAAATCTGGCAGTTTCGCGTGCTTTTTCAGCGATTGACCCATAATAATCAAGACTTTTTTCAAGCAATTCGATTCTGTTCCATAAGGCAAAATGGACAGCATGCCACCAGTGCATTTCTAGATGAAATTTTCCGTACCAGCTGTTAAAGGTTAGACCGGTTTCCTGCGGGGGATAATTGCCTGCACACTGAATCCTGGTTAAATATTGAGATAGTATTATTCTGCGTTCCAGTTCAAAGGCTTTCGGATTGGTACTGCCAAAAAAATCAATTGCACCGCCACTGTTCCAGAATTTTTTCCATTGATCCCGGCTGTTTTTTTCGGTCTCTTTAAATCCGGGAATAGTTAAAATATTGGTATCCTGAGAAAAGCAGCATGAAAATGAAAAACGGGTATCATTCCGGCCGGGAGACAATATAAAAAAATGGGGTGATACTTCCTTTACAGAGCTATTTTCACCATAATCCAATGTGAGATCATATCCTGTTTCGTCAATTTTCCTCTCAATTTTGGCAAAACCTTTTTCAATCAAGGATAGTGATGAACCGTGCTTTTCAGGTTTTGACCAGTCACAACCTGAACCAACATGTTCACCTGAGGGATACGGGAATTTCAGAAACACTTTGATCTGGCCTTTTTCAATCAGAGGGGAACTTATTTCAGCAGCAATTAAATCCAGATCCTGATGGCAACAGGTGGTTACTTCCACCGGTGTGTTGTCAATTTTAAAAAAACTGTGAATTTTACCGGACCAAATATCCAGCTCCTGGTGGATGTCTTTTATATCCTGCGGCATAACAGGCCGGCCGTCAGTGTGGGTTAATTCCAGTCCGATGATACCAAGGTGCAGGCGGTGCGGATTTTGGCGAAAATAATTGGCAGCCATTTTTTTTCTTTCGGGTTCCGACCATTGAATGTGATAATCGATGGCTCTGTCATGAAATTCATAGCTCTTGTATGTTTCGCTGAAATCAAATGCTTCGGTATTGGGATAACTATGCCAGCCCCATTCAGACTGGGTACCCAGACTAATACCCATGTTAAAAAAATCAGGAAAAGATTGAAGCCCGGTAGGATCAACAGTATAGGCAAAGCTTCCATTGCCAACAGAAAGAGAAGATAGTGAATCAAATCCTTCAATGATGACATTATGTCTCCTTACCACAACTTCCCTGTCAATCTTATTTATGTTACTCCTGCTTTCAGGGATGCATTTACAGAGAAAGACCGATAAGAAGGCTAAAACAAATATTTGCAGGAATGATTTAAATGGTATTCTCATATCAGATCTAATAATTGATATAAATATAATAATCAAAAATAACAATCGGCTTATATTTTAGCATAAGCTTAAAAGAAGCATTAAAATTAATTCGCATGGAACTGGAATCCGGATCATATTTAAGAACTGCCTTCTTTGGTAATATCAGGATCTTTCTGACATAGATTTGTCATTCCATTCATTTTAACAATAATGTAATGTATTTCAGCCGAAAACGAGGATTCAAATGGATTATGGCATTATTTGCTTGATAAAACAGATTCGTATCCCGAATCTTCATGTTCAGCCATGTTTGTTTATTCCATTGCCCGGGCAGTCAGCAAAGGATGGATAGATAAGCGTTACGCTTCTATCGCAGTCAGAGGCTGGGAAGGATTAAAAGAACATAAAACAACACTCGACGGGCAGCTGAAAGACATATACGCAGGCACGGGCATTGAAGATAATATGGTATTTTACTATAACCGGCCGGCACCGACCAACGAGACACACGGACTTGGTGCAGTCATAGATGCAGGTATCGAAATAATCAGACTCAGGAAGTCAATGCAGCGGTAATGCCTGAATCTACAGATCGATGATTTGAATGCCATGTGATTCCAGGCTTACATCATAGACCTTTCCGCCGGAAGCATATACTTTTGTTTTTTCAGCATTGTCACTGCTGTTTATAACGACCAGTTTTCTGATATCCGGGTAGAAAGCGCAATCAGTAAAAATATTGCTGCATGTCCAGGGCATATAATCTTCCTGGTTGCCGGCTGCCCAAAACAGGCTCCGGTGCAGTAAACGGGTATTCTGAGGTGTATACCTGAAGCCGGACATATAAACCGATCTTCCTTTACCAAAGGTTTTAACGGTAATCTTCGGAGAGCCGGACTTCTCTGACAGAACCGAAGTATTTTGATCAATTACATATACCTGGTCAATATCTTTGCCAAAATCGATATCCTCTTTTACATCTTCAAGGATAAAATGCTTCATTTCAGAAAGAGTATATTCAGGTTTCACATTACTCAGTGTTGAACCTGTTTCCCTGTCAACACCCAGCAAATGTGCAAGCTGAAAGTACTGGCCTGAATGCCGGATGGCTGAAGGTTCCCCGACGCCGATAAATCCACCGCCGCCGGCAACCCATCCGGTTATAGCTTCCAGAATCTTTTCATTTTTCCAGTGTTCACCTCCGGACCATGCGGTTCCGACCCTGCCTGCATTGATCATTACATCAATGTCTTTGGGGATACCATGTTCCAGGATGTCACTGAAACTGATAAAAGAAACATCAACAGGCATTCCTGCCAGAGATTCGGTAACTTCATAGAGCTCCATCCCGTGAATGAAGTGACCCACGTAAACCCATGAACGCATTTTGCCCCAGGCAGTGAGGATTGCAGCTTTCAGCGGGGCTGTATAAGGATTTCCGCCGGCATGAAATTGTTTGAGTGTTCTGAATTCCCTTGAGATTTGTTCGATGCACTCCACAAAATCCGGGAAATCACGCACCAGATGCAGATATCCACCAAGACCGATGCGGTCAGCCGGTGCACGTAAAAGTCCGCGGCGGATGTCAGCCCAGAATTTCCTGGCATCCAGGGCAGGATCACCGCCGGCCATAAAGGTGGGCTCACCTTTCAGTCCGGTTGGAAAAAGGTATGGATGCAGACGAAGTTCTTTGGTTTTAACACCCTGAACACCAGAGCATAATCTGGCTTCAAAAGCATTGAACACGCACTTGATGAGTCCGTCGAAACCAAAATCTTTAAGCCGCATGCCGTATGGTTCGGTACCGACCCAGTGATCATCATAGAACATATATGCTACCTTGCCTGCAGCATGTATCAAATCGATGCATTTACGTCCGAAACTTACCACGAACTCATTCATGAAATCCATCCATTCGAGGAGCCGCTCAGAAGGGACATTGTGGCTGGAACAGTACGTTCCGTTGTTGACAAAATCCTCACTGGTCATTGAATAGCCCCTGTCTTTGGCAAAAAGCCTCATGGCCAGAGGGCTGACCGTCATTTCATAGGAACCCCAGTCAGCATAACGGAAGCGCTGTATGGCAGGATCACCCCAGAACCAGGCAAAATTATAGAACAGAGAGGTAAAACGCACGATTTTGGTTTTGGGATGTTCGTCCAGCCATTTTTGCAGGAAGCCGAGCATGAACTTCTGCGTCTCAGGATAGATCGGATCGACCGGCATCTGATGCTCCCTGTCACCCCAGTTGTTGGTGGTATGGTTGTACATCGAGATGGCCTCCCAGATCCGGTAGGCCAGGAAGTTCACAGTATACCTGTGCCATTTTTTGGTCTTGTTTATGGTTACAGTCCCTTTACCCGGATCAAAGGTCCAGAGCGACTTTGGAACCTCTTCCCCGTTTGTCCTGTCAAATACCTGCCACCAGGTTTTGGGATCGTCATTGGTATTAACCTCAAGCTGCTCGCGAAAAAAACCATCCAGCAGGCTGATTTCGACCTTGTCATTTTCTGCCAGAACAGGATCGCTCATCAGGTAATTCTGCTGAAGCTTGTCGCGGTTAGCCTTGGCCCACTCATTGTCCGCCCTTACCAGGCATATGGTTGAGTAGATATTGTAATCTGCTGATATGATCCTGTCAGATAATACCGTACCATCACTGTCGCGAATGGCATCAGCACCCCATTTACCGGCGAGTTCCAGGGTTAAGTCTTCATATCCTGCTTCTCCGGGCAGGGTAAAGTCACCTTTGTAGGTTATCTTGTCAGTCATATTAATCTTTGCTTTATTGAATATTTGTTTTGATTACTCCTTTTCTGATTTTTTCCTCTCCTGCAAATCCAGCTCAATGGTTGCCAGCAGTTTGTCATTCACGGGATAGAAAAACAGAACAATACCGCAAACAAGCATAAAACCGGCAGGTATCAAACTGAATAATTGTTTTATGCCAATGACAATTTCGGGTGTTATTGGTGTTCCCTTGGTGTAACCATACTGTCCCAAAAGATACAGACCTAAGAAACCACCTACTGCCACACCCATTTTAATGGCAAACATGATACCTGCAGTTACGAGGCCGGTGGCACGCTGTCTGTATTTCCATTCATGGAAGTCCGCGACATCTGCAAACATGGCAAATAAGAAAACCGGCATGGCACCTGCCACTATCGACCAGATGAAATTCACACTGCTCAGAATCACAAAGTTATCCTCCGGCAGCCAGTAATATGCCAGGTTGGCGACAACACTGGCCAGCGTGAGAAATATGATTACTGATTTCCGGTCGAAATGCTTCTTAACAGGAGTACTGAGAAGAACCCCGGATAACATACCAAATGTACCGATGGTCAGGAAAGTTGTGGTCTGATCAAAATCCAGCTTCATCGCACCGATTGTGAAGGTCCAGAGTATCTTACCGCCCTCGCCATTCACGTAGTTAAAAAAATATGCGACCATCCCGTTACGGATCATATTATGAATGAGCCAGAATACCACAGCAACAAATATGATGATCCATGGCATATTCTTTGAAACATTTTTAATGTCTTCTATAAAAGAACTCCTCTGCTCCTTTAAAGGCTTAACACGCTCTCTGGTGGTTATAAATGTAATTATCAGCAGAATAACAGCTATAGCGCCAAAAACGCCCATTGTCACCTGGAAACCCAGCGCCTGGCTGTAACCAAGTTCTGCACTGTAACCAGGATGGGATGGATTGGCACCAAAGAATTTTGCCAGCGGAAGTGTAAAGGTAGTTATCAACAGCATGCCGATAAATGCAAAGAAAAAGCGATACTGAGAAAGAGTCGTTCTCTCCCTGGGATTTGGTGTCATCACTGCCATCAGTGAAGAATACGGAATATTGATGGCTGTATAAGCAGTTGTTGCCAGGATATAGGTCGCATAAGCGTAAACAATTTTCATGTTTGGGCTCCATTCAGGAGTGATGAACATTGCGCAGGCAAGCACACCGTAAGGGACAGCCAGCCATAAAAGATAAGGTCTGAACTTACCCCAGCGGGTGTTGGTGCGGTCTGCCAGCATTCCTATTATCGGATCGAAAACCATATCCCATAGTCGCGTCACCAGAAACATGATGCTAGCTACTTTTGTATCTATTCCAAAGACATCCGTATAAAATATCATCAGAAAGAAACTCCATGCCTGGTAAAGGATATTTGATGCCGTATCTCCAAAACCATAGCCAACTTTCTCTATGACGGATAATTTTCCTCCAAGCTGGTTAAAAGAGATATTTTTGGCTTCTGTAGCCGGATGATTGTTGTTTGTCATTGTGATTTGTTATCCTCCTTCGGTGTTTTATTATGGTGCTGATACAAATATAGTTTTTATTCATTTATTCCTGATTTTTACTTTAAAAAATAAGATTACTGTGTGCCTGATCATCGCATGGATAAAAACAGGAATGAAAAGATACATGTATTATGCAATTTAATTATGCAAGAAGAAAAGGTATTCAATTTCATAAAACTCATGTTTTTTCTTGCATGGATCAATCCCGAGTATTATTATTGTAAATTGATTGAGAAAGAATACAATAAGAAAGAAAATTCATTGAATCCCTCGACACTCAGTGTGCGACATATGACCAACAGGAATAAACAATGATTGGAAAAATAAGCTTTATTATCCTTCAAGCGGCTCTGTTCCTAAACTTTAATTATACAGCAGCAGCAAAACGTTACCTGATTACAGATTTTGGAGCTGTAGGTGACGGAAAAACATTAAATACCAAAGCCATACAATCCGCAATTGAACAATGTTTATCAAACGGCGGAGGCACCATAGTTGTTCCTGAAGGAATATTCCTTACCGGTGCTGTTTTTCTCAGACAAGGTGTCAATTTGCATATTAAGAAGGCTGGTATATTAAAAGGTACAGTCAATCCTGACGACTACCCTCAGGTATTCACCCGCTGGGAAGGGGTAGAGTGTGAATGGACTTCAGCCCTGATCAACGCATACGATATGAAGGGTGTGCAACTGACCGGGAAAGGTACAATCGATGGTTCAGGTGATCAGTGGATGGAACGTTATCCCCGTAACAGTGAGGAACTGGAGGTAGGACGGCCCCGTCTCATTGCTATCCAGAATTGCAGTGATGTCATGGTTTCCGGATTGTTCCTGAAGAATCAGGCATGCTGGGGCTTGTTTGTTCTGTACTCCAGTGATGTGCTGGTAAAAAATCTGACTATTTGTGCAGAACACAATATTATAAGCTCTGACGGGATCGACATTGATTCAAGCATACGTATACGTATCAAAAGATGTAACATTGATGTCAATGACGATTGCATTGCTATCAAATCCGGTAAAGATGAAGACGGGAGAAGGGTAAACAGGCCGGCAGAAGAAATCCTCATCGAAAAATGTCATTTCTGTTACGGTCATGGCGGAGTATCGATTGGAAGCGAGATGTCCGGTGGGATACGCAATGTGGAGATTCGCAATTGCATTGTGGAAGCGGACAATTGGGCACCTATCCGGTTTAAGTCACAACCAAGCCGTGGGGGTATAGTGGAAAATATTACCTACCGGGATATTCTGCTTCGTAATACCCGCAAGGCATTTGAGTTTAATATGAAGTGGCGTATGGTTCCTCCGGTAAAACCACCATCTGATCCGCTGCCGGTAATGCGAAATATAAACATTATCAATGTGACTGGTACGGCTCAATCTGTTGGTGATATGTATGGTCTGGAGGACAGTCCGATCCGAAATGTGAATTTCAGGGATTGCAGAATTTCGGCTCAGACAGGTTTGATTCTAGAAAATGTAAAAGACCTGGATATTTCAGGTCTTTCCCTTCAGGTTGAAGAAGGAGAGGCCATCATATACAATGACAACAAATAATATAATCTGATGAGTAAACAACACCACATACAATCATTTATTTTTCTTTTCATCATTTCTTTCTCAGGAAATCTGCTTCTCGCTTCAGGTTACAATATAAAAAAATATGGTGCTGCTGGTGACGGAAAGACAATTGATTCTCCGGCAATTAACGAGGCAATTAGCGCAGCATCCGAAGCCGGAGGCGGGACAGTCTATTTTCCGGCCGGCACCTATTTATGCTTTTCAATACGATTAAAGAGCCATGTAGGGCTTTATCTGGACCATGGAGCGGTAATTCTGGCAGCCAATCCTGATGAACATGAAGGGGGCTATGATACTGCAGAACCAAATGAATGGGATATGTACCAGGATTACGGGCACAGTCACTGGCAAAACAGCCTGATATGGGGCATAGGTCTTGAAAACATATCGATTGCAGGTCCGGGCAGTATTGATGGCAGGGGTCTTCATCGATGGGATATGGATAAACCCGGCGAAGGGAATAAGGCAATTGCCCTTAAGAATTGCCGCAATGTAACTATCAGGGATATCTCCATGCAGACATGCGGACATTTCTGTATTTTACCAACCGGGGTAGACAATTTCACCATTGACAATCTCAGGATTGATACCAACCGAGATGCGATCAATATCGATTGTTGCCGGAATGTATGCATCTCAAACTGTATGATCAATACACCCAATGATGACGCCATTGTTCTTAAAAGCTCCTATGCACTGGGATATCCCCGGATCACAGAAAATGTAATGATTACCAACTGTCTGGTGAGCGGTTATGATCTCGGTACCCTGCTTGACGGTTCGTTTCAGAAAACCCAAAAGCAGGCTCCTGACGGAGGAGGTGTTACCGGGCGTATTAAGTTGGGGACAGAATCAAACGGCGGATTCAAGAATATTACGATCACCAATTGCACATTTGATCACTGCCGGGGGCTTGCACTGGAAACAGTGGATGGCGGTATTCTTGAAGACATCACAATATCGAACATCACAATGAATGATATAACCAATGTTCCGCTTTTTCTCCGGTTAGGAAGACGCATGCGTGCACCGGAGGGTATGCCGGTTGGAAAAATGCGCCGGATCATCATCAGCAATCTGATCGTGAATAATGCCAGTCCGGAATATGGATCGCTGATTTTAGGCATACCAGGTCATCCTGTGGAAGATGTTAAACTTAGTAATATACAGATACTGGTGAAAGGGGGTGCTCCAGGAGAATATATGGATATTGAGGTTCCTGAATTAGAGGATGGTTATCCCGATCCGAGATTTTTCGGTAAGATACCGGCCTATGGTTTTTTTATCCGGCACGCCAGGGGTATTGAAATGAACAATGTTGAGATTGGTTTTATGGAAGAGGATCTGCGGCCGGCATTTATTCTGGATGATGTTAAAGATGCAGATTTCAATCATGTAAAGACACAAAAAGTCGGGGATGTTCCAACCTTCATGCTGAGAATGGTCAGAAATTTTAAAACCCATAATTGTCAATCAGTACCTGACACAAAACTTGACAGTATAGAACAGAAGGAATTATAACCTTTACAGGTATAAATTCTTAACCATTTAAGAAATGACAGGTTATCCCGGAATATTCAGGTTATTTCAGGTTAAAAGATTTTTTAAAGTCTGTTTGAATCATATAATCAGACAAATTACATCAGACCAATAAACTTAGCGAATGAAATGAGCGATCTCATGAACGAAGTGAATAAATAAAACAAATATATTCTGATGAAATATTTAAAAGCAATATTGTTTTTAGTTTTTATAATGGGTATTGGGGCATCTGTTAAAAGGCCCTGGCAGGATTTTAATGATTCGGGAATTGATGAGATCAGTGCCCGTTTTCAATCACCTCCGGTTGAATACAGCATGACTTTTTACTGGGGCTGGGACGGAGAAATGACCGAAGAAGTAATTGCGCGTGATCTGGATGCATTCAGGGAACGGGGTGTACATATAGTGACCCTGGAATCAGGATATGATATGGGCAGTCCGTATCTTTCGGAAGGTTGGTTAAGCATGGTGAAAAGAACAGTGGAAATGGCAAAGGAAAGAGACATGCGCGTTTGGATTGTGGATGAAGGAAAGTATCCCAGTGGATTCGCCGGGGGTAAATTCACAACTGATGCACCTGAACTCAGAATGAAGGCACTTGTTGTGGCTGATAAGATTCAGCTTAAAGGTGGCGATATCCTCGACAGATCTTTATCCGGAGACATTGTAAGTGTGGTTGCAGTAAATATGATGGATAGCACCAGTCAAATCATCGATGTCGGGTCAGGAAAACTGCAATGGACAGCTCCTGAAGGCAAATGGGAAGTGATTATCATAAAACATGACTTTCGCAGTTCTCCCACACGGGCGGTGAATAATCCGACACGGGGCAAGGATCCTTCAAATTCGCTCTGTGACTACCTTGATTCGGCAGCTACAAGAAAATTTATTGAATTCACCCATGAACAGCATAAAAGGTATGTTGGTCATGAATTTGGCCGGACGGTATTGGGTTTCAGGGGAGATGAACCGGATTACAGCATCCGGGGGATCCCGTGGACTCCTGAAATTTTTCCAGTCTTCGAAAATCGTAAAGGCTATGATGTTAGACCTTATATTGCCTCATTTTTTTCACCAAGACCAACAGATAAACAAAAACGTGTAAAAGCGGACTACTGGGATGTCTGGTCTGATATGTTTGGCAGTAACTTTTTCAAGGTGCAGGCTGACTGGTGTGAAAGCCATAATATGCAGTACCTTGTTCATCTTAACCATGAAGATAAGATGATGGACCTGGTTCGCTCTGAGGGTGACTTCTTTGAGTGTATGCAGTATGTTCAAATGCCCGGTATAGATGCTATCTGGAATCAAATCTGGCCGGATAAACTGGCCGATTTCCCGAAGTATGCATCATCAGCAGCACATGTATTTGGCAAATCCCGTGCTTTTACCGAAAGCTTTGCGGCATACCATACCCGTCCGGATGTTGTGCAGGCCAAATGGGTTCTTGATCATCAATTCGTGCGAGGCATTAACATGGTAGAAGTCATGTTTATTCCTGCATCAACCAATGGTCAACTGGGCCTGAACGGATGGACAGCAACAGAACAATTCTCCTCCATCGCCAGGTATGTTCACCGTGCGTCTTTCCTGCTGTCACAGGGACGTCCCGCCGCAAAGATCGCTGTTTATCATCCTACTTACAGTATGTGGTTTGGTAAAAAGGAATCAAATGATCATGTGCTGGATCTTATGCAGCAACTTCTCGAAAATCAGCGTGATTTTGATTTTATTGATGAGAATGCACTTTCTTATATTCTGAAGCTTGAAAACGGGTCTTTGGTAAATCTGAGCGGACAAACCTATAATGCTGTACTTATTCCCTCTGCATGTGCGATTTCCGGTAAGGCCCTGGATCAATTACAATCGTTCGCAAACTCGGGCGGTCAGGTTATTTTTCTGGGCAGTAAGCCTTCTATGATAGTGGAAGAGACATTTCTTAATGCTTCCCGACCACCAGATATGAGCTGGGCAATCACAGAATCCTCAGGAGGACTTACTTCACATGTACTCGGGGCATTGCCTAAGCCGGATGTCAGGCTGGATAAGCCATGTCCGTCTGTTAAGTATATCCACAGACATCTTCGTGATGCTGAGTTGTATTTCTTCTTTAATGAGAGCAGTGAGGATCAATCGTTTCAAGCGATTTTGGAAGGCAGCGGTAATGCCTGGGAATGGAATGCGATGACCGGCGAGATAGAAGCCATTGCAAGTATTTCTCCGGATAACGGATTGGTCAGGTTAGATCTGGAATTAAAACCTTACGGGACAAAATTTATTGTTATTGGCACCACACCTCCTGAGTTATGATTTATCAACCAATAATATCATCATAATTAATTCCGGGTATTCCGGTTACCGAACGGCTTGTGCTTCTGTGTGAATTCATTTTTTATTACAGAGAAATACTTTAAAACAACAAAAAAGTGTAAATTCAGGATCTTGAATAAAAAATATAATTTTAAAGAAAAAATGATGAAACGTCCGTGTGATCCCTTCGGGGTTCATGTGACCAATAACTTAAATAAAAATTAAACACATGAAAAAACTGATAACTTTTTTTGTTTGGATTTCAATTGCGTTTGCAACAATTAGTGCACAGAACATAGATGAAATCATATTGAAATATCATGAGAGTATGGGAGGACTGGAAAAACTTAAGGCATTAAATTCTCTTAAGCTTACAGGAAAAATGCCTACTCCGATGGGCGAATTATTAATGGTTATTTATAAAAAATCTCCCGATATGACCAGGACAGAAGTCGATTTTCAGGGTCAGAAAATGGTTCAGGCTTATGATGGTGAAACAGCATGGATGATAAATCCGATGATGGGGAGCATAGAACCCCAAAAGTTAGAAGGTGAAATGGCCAGGAGCATTATTGATCAGGCGGTTTTTGAGGATCCCTTTATCAATTATGAAGGCAAAGGTCATGAAGTTACTCTTGATGGTGAGGAAAATCTTGACGGGATTGAATGTTATAAAGTCAGGCTGGTAATGAACAAAAATAATGAAGACGATGATTTGACCCAGGTTTACTATCTCGACAAAGAATATTTCCTGCCGGTAATGGTGAGGAGCTGGGCAAATAATACAGAGATAGAAACATATATGAGTGATTATCAGGAGGTAGGCAATGGATTAACAATGGCATTTAATATGGAGATAAAAGCTGCGGGACAGCCAGGTCAGATTGTCTTGATTGACAGCGTTGAGGTGAATGTCGAAATGGATGATGAGCTTTTCAGTTTCCCGGTTGCAGACCAGTGATTTTTATATAATATCTTATTTTATGAAACCAACTTTGCTTATCCTGGCTGCGGGTATTGGCAGTCGCTATGGTAGCTTAAAACAAATTGACAAACTTGGCCCTTCGGGTGAAAGGATCATTGATTATTCTGTATTTGATGCCAAAAGGGCCGGTTTTAGCAAAGTTATTTTTGTGATCAGGAAAGATATCGAGAAGGAATTTATTGAGGTTTTTATTAAGAATTTATCAAAACATATTGAGATAGACTATTTGTTTCAGGAACTGGACAGCCTCCCGCCGGGAATGCTTTGCCCGAAAGATCGGAAAAAACCATGGGGGACATGTCATGCGGTATTGATGGCCGCCTCAAAAATAAACGAACCTTTTGCTGTTATCAATGCAGATGATTTCTATGGATTTGAAGCATTCGATGCGGTTGCAGGTTTTCTGTCTGATATTAAGAGCTTTGAGTCACATGATTATTGCATGGTGGGTTATAAGCTTAAGAATACATTATCAGATCACGGACTTGTATCAAGAGGAGTTTGTGAAACAGATCCGCATAATTATCTTAATAAAATAACAGAACGGACACAGATAGGTAAAAAAAATGGTAATATCTATTATGTGGACCAGGACGGGAACGAGGCTCTGTTACATGAGGACACTATGATATCCATGAACTGCTGGGGATTTACACCATTATTTTTTTCTTATGCTGAAAAAATATTCAAGGAATTCATGGTTAAGAATATTCATAATCCAAAAGCTGAATTTTACATCCCTATCGTTATTGATAGTATTGTTAAAAATAAGAGAGGAACAGTAAAAGTGCTGGAATGCAACGCTGAATGGTTTGGTGTAACATATCAGGAAGACAGACCAAGGGTCATCTCGAATTTGAAGGATTTTACCAGGAATGGAGTATATCCGTCTCCGATCTGGGGGAAAGGATGATTATATGCAACATCTTTTATCATAAAACATTAAAAAGGGTGCCTCAAAGATCAGAGACACCCTTTTTTCATCGTGCTATGTTCAGGAACAGACTTAAATATCTGATTCATAAAGACATATCATTGACAGTATGATGGCTGCTTAATGCAGAATAGTTAAAACCCAAGGGATAATCCGACATTAAACGGGTACAATTCAGGGCCTTTGTCTTTTTCGAAAAACGGCACTGGGTAATAATTAGCATAAAGTTCAACCTGGCGATAGCCTGTGCGCAATGTAAAACCGTACCTCAAAG
This sequence comes from Bacteroidales bacterium, assembly GCA_016933335.1. Classification (GTDB taxonomy): domain Bacteria; phylum Bacteroidota; class Bacteroidia; order Bacteroidales; family UBA10428; genus JAFGPL01. Next base: position 20,538 of record JAFGBD010000088.1, read on the forward strand.
GATTGATATTAAAATCATCCCTGTTCTTAACTTTTTCCTTTCTCCCTTCATCACGATATACATACTTTGTATGAGAACCGAGTTTCAATCCTCCGATAATCCCGCCGCTGATATGTATCCGCTTGCTGCGTTTTTGCGGGCCAATTTGAACTTCAAGCAAGACAGGTATGTTAAGAAAGGTTGTTGTAAGTTTTGATTTGGTAAGCGAGAAAGCTGAAAGGTCCTGCATTTGAATAACTCCGTTCACTTCCTGGATGGAATTGTCACCGTCAAATTGATAATTGTTGAATTCAAATCCAAGTCCGGTTACCAGGCCAAAACGGTTACCAACCAGGCCAAAGCTCATCTGGTGAATATTCAGGTTACAATTCCATGATCTTCCGGTGTTCAGATCCATATAACCTGCGTCAGGAGATCTTGACATCGAAAAATCCGAGTCAAAGAAATTATTCAGCCCTATTTCTACTCCCGACCAGTGACCTTTGAATTTTTTCTTTTTAGGTGCTTCCTTTTCCTCATCATCCTTCTTTTCGGCATCTCTGATCTCCACATTGGTGCCTTCATCGTCTTCAATGATAGCGATATTCTTATCACCCAGTTTAAATCTTGTTGTGTCTCTCTTTTCCTCTTTTATCACTTCCTCCATATCGATGGCCACTCCTTCATCATCATCACTGACAATTACAAATGAGGTGTCTTCAACCTCCCCTGTTATTATTGTCGTGTCGTTTTTCTGGGCAAACATCCAGGAATTGATGATAAATACGATTGCTGTAAATATTGCTGCTTTTTTCATGATTTTAATGGTTAACTGTTTATATTTTACCGTATGACGGTGGACCGGAGGAAAAGTTACAGGACAGGCTATTTTTTTAAAGGGGTTGAAAAACCAAAAAATTCTGATTCAAGTGATAACTTCGAGATACGGCCATTATTATCCAGATTTCTGGAAATCTGAATGTCTGATTCAGTAAGGTAATTGATCCCTTTCAGGCTTGCCTGTGCCAGATTCCATACATTCAGGTTTTCTCCTGACTTATAAATTTCAGTGGCCATAAACTTCTCTTTTATAAATTCAGCCAGCGTTTTTTCCGGCTGAACCTGTGTTTCGGCATCAGACGAAATCCGGGGCTTCTTTTCAAGCAATGCCAGATCTGAACGATCGGGAATATTATCAATTTTTCGGACCAGGATTGGTTTGATTTTAGCATTGATTTCTTCTGTTTTATTAACTTGTGCTGACAGGACGGTATTTTTTTCATCAGCATCCACATGATTTTCCTGCAAGGGCTTCATGTATGATTCTTTGATAACGTTTGTTCTGACTGTTGACACTTCTTTAATTGAAGTTTTTTCTTCAATCGGGGTCACATCTTTAGATTGAGGTGCAATACTCTCAACTGTTTTTGCCGCCTCTTTTCTTGCAGGCATTGAACCGGAAATCAAATCAGGTTCGGGGTTCCGGCGAAAAATAAAAGTTAACATGACAACCAGAATCACTGCAGCTGCAACTCCTGAATAATAGATATTCCTGGCAGAAATAAAAGGGATGGTTTTGTGTTTTTTGAGTTTATTCAGACCTGGAAAAACAACAGATTCATCAGGCTTCAGTAGCGTTTTTTGATACTGTTCAAAATCCCGCTTCTTTCCTGGATTTTTTTTCAGATACTCATACAGCCTGTTCCCTGACTTTTTATCCAGGTCACCTTCAATTTCAGCAACGCAGAATTCATCAAAATTGCTTTCTGTTACTGCCGGAAAATCGCTGTATTTTTTCTTCAGGTTCTCTTTATTGCTAAATTTAAGTTTGGATTCGGACAATCTTAAGTTTTCAAATGCATTGAATTCCTGCTCCAGGTCAGGATTCAGCGAAAGAAAATACATCATCTCTGCTGTCTGGACAGGATCGAGCATGCCATCGAAATAATCGATTACATAAACCTCATAATTGTTCCTGTTAATATCCATTTCCTGAAGGTTCAGATTATTGTTTCAATTTTTCCAATATATTGTTTCAGATACATTCTCCCCCGATAGATATAGACCTTAACCTGTGACTGGTTCAATCCTGTAATTTCGGCTATTTCGTCGTAAGAGTATCCTTCATAATCCCTGAGCATGATGACCGAACGTTGAATATCAGGCAGTTTATTGATAGCTGCATGCAGGATTTCCGACAGATCCGAATAATTATCATGATGTGAGGGATTTTCAGGCATCTGTTCCAGATAGTCTGTTTTATGCTTTTCTTTTCTGATCATATCAATCATTACATGATAAGCAGTAGAGAACAGGTATGATTTCACCTTCGCGGCTGAAACCTCACCTATTTTCGACCATAGCCGGGCATAGGCTTCCTGAACAATATCCCTTGCCTCTTCGGTATCCTGAATGTTTTTCACGATAAACCGGTAGAGCCTGTCAGCATATTCATCCACACTTTTATTATATTCTCCAAGGGTCATTCGTAGTATGAATTCAATCGTAGGACGGATAAGAGCCAATAAAGTTACATCATTACTGATTTTTTTCAAAATTATAAATCGCTATTTATCAATATATTAATGAAGGATTAAAAAAAAGGTAAAAAAAATATAAAAAAAACTTGACACGGATCATTTTTTGTATTATATTTGACCGAACGTTCATTCAAAAAAGAAGCGGCTGAATCCCGCTTAATTAAAAGATTATATATTGACTAAACGTTCAGTCTAAAAACAACAATCATGTCACCAAGAACAGAAAAACAATATGAAGATATCAGGGAAGAAAGGAAGATACAGATAAAAAATGTCGCGCTTGAAATCATTTTTGAAGAAGGATTTCAGAATACTTCCATCAGTAAGATTGCAAAGCGTGCCGGTATTTCCAAAGGCTTGCTTTACAACTATTACAAAAGCAAGGAAGACATGATTTATGAGATTATTTTTGAAGGTATGGATAATCTGATGAGCATTTTTGATCCGAATAAAGACGGGATTCTTACAGATGAAGAAGCAAGATTTTTCATTGATGAGATGTTCAACATGCTTAGATCGAACATCAAGTACTGGAGGTTGTATTTTTCGGTAATGTTACAGCCAAAAGTCATGTTACTCATTCAGGACAGGTTTATGAAAATGATGGAACCATTCATGAATATCCTTGTATCTTATTTCAAACAGAAAGGCGCTGAAAATCCGATTATTGAAACGAGGATGGTGGTGGCCATGCTTGATGGATTTGCCTTCCATTTCATTCTCGATCCCAAACACTTCCCATTGGAAGAAATAAAAAAAAGATTATATGAATTTACTAAAACGATGAAGCCATGATTCGAAATTATCTATTCAAAGGCATTGTACTGTTTACAGGCTTCTTTATTACAGAATGTTTGCAGGGACAGAATGCCACCGAGATAGTCAGGCGTGCCGACGAAAAAATGCGCGGTGAAAGTTCAGGAATCAGTGAAATGACCATGAAGATTATCCGGCCTACATGGGAGCGGACCCTGGAAATGAAAAGCTGGTCTAAAGGTACTGAAAATACGATGGTATTGATCACGGCTCCCGCAAGGGAAAAGGGACAGTCTTTCCTGAAGGTGGGTCGTGAAATGTGGAACTGGAATCCAACCATAAGTCGTACGATTAAACTTCCTCCATCAATGCTTTCGCAGGGATGGATGGGATCTGATTATACCCATGATGATATGATAAATCAAAGATCTATCGTGGTAGATTATACACATGAAATTATCGGCGAGGAAAACACAGTGGGACGTGAATGTTATATGATAGAATTAATACCAAAGGAGGATGCCCCTGTGGTTTGGGGTAAAATACTGTTCTGGATCTCGAAAAAAGATGATATGGTACTAAAATCGGAATATTATGATGAAGATGAGTATCTGGTTAAGACTGAATTGGGCAAAGAAATAAAAAGCATGGATGGAAGAATCATTCCCACGGTTTATGAAATCATTCCGGCAGAAGAGGAAGATCAAAAAACAGTTGTAACACTTAATAGAATTGAGTTCAATGCACCAATCAGTGACAGCTTTTTTTCAATTCAGAATATGAAAAAATTGCGATGATTTTATACCTGTCACAACCATGATAATGAAGATGATTCTGTGAAATTGATTTTAATATTTATGATAAAGGCAAGAGCCAGTAAAGTAACCGATAAACAATAAAACGATGAACTATATAAAAATAGCCTGGCGGAACTTATGGAGAAATAAAAGACGAACTGCCATTACAACAGCTTCTATTCTTTTTGCTGTGTTTTTTGCACTGTTCATGCGCTCATTTCAGCTGGGATTTTACGATCACATGATAAAGAATGCCATAGAATCATTTTCAGGATTTCTGCAGGTGCAACATATAGATTACCAGGATGATCCATCGCTGGAAAATACATTTATATGTACTGATTCGCTTATTAACAGCATAGAAAACAGAAATGGCATAAAAGCTGTTGTTCCGCGTATTGAAGTTTTTACTTTGGCGTCTTCCGGCAATCAGACAAAAGGAGCACTGGTTATGGGTATTGATCCGGAAAAGGAACGAAAACTTTCGAATCCTGAAAACTTACTTGTTCGTTATCGAATGACCAGAGATGTGATGACTGCACTGGGAAAAAAATCAAAATTACCTTTGGAAATAAAGAATAAACTTGAGTTCATTAAGAACAATTCCTATACGAATCTGTCAACCATAGCCATCGATATGGATATTGAAGAAGAAGATAATCAGGAATTTCTTGATATCATCGGTGAAACAGCTGAAATACCGGGAAGGTATCTTAAACAGGATGATGATGGGGTGCTCCTTTCCGATCGTCTTGCAAAATACCTGAAGCTTTTCATTGGCGATACCCTGATTCTGTTAGGTCAGGGATATCATGGTACTACCGCAGCCGGTATATATCCTGTGAGAGGCATCGTCCGCTTACCGAATCCCGAACTCGACAATAAAGTTATCTATATGAATATTTCCAGCGCACAGGTATTCACAGGACTTAAAAATCGTGTCACTACACTGGGGATCAACCTTGACGATAATAGCGAGAAAAACATGCTTGCATATCAGGAGCTGTTGAATAACCAAATAACAGATCCGACTGTTGTGGTTAAAAACTGGTTGGAGTTTAATAAGGTCCTGAAACAGCAGATAGAAGGAGACAATCAGAGCGGTCAGGCATTTATGGCATTGCTCTATTTTGTCATATTTTTTGGAATTTTCGGAACCGTGTTAATGATGATACACGAGCGGAAACGCGAATTTGGAGTACTGATTGCCGTTGGTATGCAGAAGACCAGGCTTGCAATCATCTTTGTTTATGAAATGTTTCTCATGGGTATGCTGGGTGTTTTATCCGGAATTGTCATAAGCCTGCCTTTCCTTTACTATTATCATGTCAATCCGATTCGGCTCCGGGGCGATCTGGCCCAGATAATGGAAAATTATGGATTTGATCCGGTTATGCCTCTTCAATGGATTGATATGTATGTGCTGTGGCAGGGATTAATCGTAGCCATGATGGTGGTGTTTGCCTGCCTTTATCCCTTAAGAAAGGTAGTTACACTTAAAGAGATCGATGCACTCAGGGTATAATAAACTATAAAATTTGTGTCATGATTTTGTTAATTGGATGGAAAAATGTTTGGCGAAACAGAACCAGAAGTCTGGTTGTTATTATTGCCGTAATGCTGGGGATTTTTGGTGGTGTGATGGCTACCGGGATCATGCAGGGCTGGATAGAACAGCGCATACATGATTGTATCTATAAGGAGGTAGCGCATGTACAGATCCATAACCCAGAGTATATGTACAACGAAGAAATTCAACATACCATTACAGATTATGAAAAGCTGGCCAACATTCTCGACACATTGCCAGAGGTTGTTGCCTGGTCACCGCGTGTTAAATTATTTGTTATGGCAAAAACGTCTTGGACTGCTTCGGGATTTGTTTTAAAAGGGGTTGATCCTGAAAAAGAGATGCAGGTTTCTGAGCTATACCAGGATCTGGCCGAAGGCGATTTTCTTGAAGGAGAGCATCGAAGGCCTTCCATTGTTATTGGCAGCAAGGCTGCAGAAAACCTAAAGTTGTTGAATTATGAGATAACTTCGGAAAAACTGGATTCCATTGATAAGGAAGTATTTTCTGCCGGGCTGGTTGAAAAGCTAAAAACTTTAAATAAAAAACGATTTCGCAATGAAAAGGATTTTCGCGATGAACTGAAGAAAGTATTAGCCAAAAGAGAAATGAATGAATACGGAGACAAGCTGGTAAAATATTTTTCTTTCTACCGCATGGGAACAAGCATTCAGGTTACCATGCAGAATAAAAGCGGGGAGATTATGAATCTTGTGTTTAAGGTCAGAGGAGTATATAAGACATTTAACTCTGTTTTTGATGCAATGAACGCCTATGTTGATCGCGATATACTTAACAGATATACAGATCTGGCCGGGAATGAAGTGCATGAGGTGGCAGTCATTACAGCCGATAATGAGACCGGTGTGAAAGTGGCTGATAAACTATCAGCATATCTGCCTGAGCAGGATATCATGTCATGGCGTAAGTCGTCACCTGAAATGGCTATGTATACTGACTTCAGCGCTGTGATGGCATACATCTATGTGGCAATAATCCTGTTTGCCCTGGCATTTGGTATCATCAATACCATGATGATGTCGGTACTTGAAAGAATCAAGGAACTGGGGATGCTTATGGCCATCGGAATGAACAGGAAAAGGGTTTTCGGGATGATAATGACTGAATCAGTCTTCCTGACACTGACCGGAGCTGTTGCAGGTATGATTTTCAGTGGAGTTATGGTGGAATTATTCAGAAGAACAGGGATCAATGTTGAAATGTGGAGCGAAGGAATGGAAGCACTTGGATATGCGTCTGTAATTTACCCCTCTGTTTCCCTGGGCAATTACATGGGCATAACCATCCTGGTTATCATTACCGGTGTGGTTTCAGCTATCTGGCCAGCCAGAAAAGCACTTAAACTGAATCCGGTGGAAGCACTTCGCACGGAGTAAAAACCATATAGTCGATTAATAGAAACTTAAAATATATTATCATGAAAGTGATTGAAATAAAAAACGTAGTTAAAATATATAACGACTCTGAAGTACAGGTGCACGCCGTTAATGGCATTGACCTGTCTTTTGAAGAAGGTGAATTTGCTGCAATTGTAGGACCGTCAGGATCCGGAAAGACAACGCTGCTGAATATGTTAGGGGGCCTTGACAATCCGACCGAGGGGGATATTCTTATTAATGGTTTTAGTGTCAGTGAGATGTATAACGGTATTGAAAAGCATCGATCGCGGATTTCTCCTGTACTTAAAACAATTTTCAGAATTACAATAATACCTGCGGTTATCAGGGGTATTGTAAAATTACCTGATATAGTAAAACGGATGAAGGCTGAAAGAAAACTGATTGATTTCCGTTTAAATAACATCGGTTTTGTTTTCCAATCATATAATCTTCTTCCTGTACTTACAGCCAGGGAAAATACTGAGCTGGTTATGCAGATGCAGGGTGTCTCAAAAGAGATGCGGGAAAAACGTACCAAAGAGTTGCTCGGTGCAGTTGGTTTGGGAGACAGGCTTGACAGCCGGCCATCGAGGCTGTCCGGCGGACAGCAACAGCGGGTAGCAGTAGCACGGGCTCTGGCCTCAAAACCAAGGTTTATACTGGCAGATGAACCTACTGCCAATCTTGATTCCAAAACAACGGAAAATCTTCTGGACATCATGGAACAGTTGAATAAGATGGAAAAAATAACTTTTATTTTCTCCACCCATGATGCCAGGGTCGTCAGGAAAGCCAGAAGGGTTATAACCATCGAAGACGGTAAAGTTATCAGTGATAAAAAAACAGCATGATATCAGCCAAAGCCTGGTCATGAACAGATTCAACTACATAGCAGTGTTGTGCGGACTTTTTGTTCTAAGCAGTCTGGAAGCACAGGATGATGAAAGGATAAAGTCCTGGTCTTTAAACGGATATATCTCAAGCATGCAATCTGTTATAATCATCGATTCGCTTGAGGATTACTGGATCACCGATTATCTGTTGCATAACAGGTTGAATTTTCACTGGTTTCCGCATAAGTCTTTTTCTGCTAAAATTGAACTGCGCAACAGGTTTATATATGGTGATCAGCTGAAGGGTGATTCGGAAGGGACTTATCAAAAAAGCCTGGAAGATGACAGGGGAATGGTTGACATGGCCTGGAATATTGCCAGTGGTAAGTCTTATATACTCAATACAATGGTTGACAGGGCTTATATCCAATATACATACGGGAAATTAGAGGTAACTTTGGGCCGGCAGCGGATAAACTGGGGACAGACATTTGTCTGGAATCCAAATGACATTTTTAATACCTATTCATTTTTTGATTTTGATTATCCAGAAAGACCAGGCAGCGATGCTATACGGGTTCAATATTTTACAGGTACGGCATCGGTTGCTGAAATTGCCCTGAAATCGGACAGTACCGGAAATATCACTGCTGCAGGATTATTCAGATTTAATAAATATAATTACGATATTCAGGTGCTGGGTGGTGTACTTAATGAAGAAGATGTGGCACTGGGTCTTGGATGGTCGGGCAATATAAAGAATATGGCTTTCAGGGGAGAGATGAGTTATTTTCATCCTTACCGGAATTATATGGATACTACCGGGCTGTATTTTCTTTCTGTGGGACTGGATTATTCCTTCAGCAATTCATTGTACCTGCAGTTTGAAGCGTTTTACAGGCAAATGCCTGAGGATTTCGATGTGAATGATTTCATGGCATTCTATTCGGGCCCGTTAAGTGTTAAAAATCTTTCGTTTACCGAGTACAATTTCTTTTTACAGGCCGGCTATCCTTTTAATCCTTTGTTAAACGGAAATATGGCAGTGATGTATTTCCCAAAGCTTGACGGATATTATGTTGGTCCTTCAGTCACCTGCTCATTGACGGATAACTTTGATTTCTCATTCTATCTGCAGCTGTTCAGCGGAAAGTTTGGAGATAACCGGCAGCATTTCAACCTGGGATTTCTGCGATTCAAGTATAGTTTCTGAGCAATTATTCCGCAGCTTCACCGTCAGTTCTTTTTTCATCCTTTCCCCATTCCGGGTTCCGGTAAAACTGCACCTTTACCTGTATACACCTGTATTCCTTTTCGAGGATCCATTGATTTTTCAACTCGTCAATTTCTTCATCGCTGAACATATTGAAAATATTGGAGTAAAAAATATACTTATCGGTTTTCATGTCCTTCAGGTGAAAATACCTCTCATCATCAGTCAGGTGTGTCAGCTTTTGAGTATATGTATTCGGGACATCAGAGCCTATATCTGAAAAAGGTATCTGCCTGGTTTCAATATATTTTTTCATTTTTTTTCTGAGACTGTGGAAAGGAAGATGTGCAACGGTTGAATCCCATCCCTTGGCAATTTTGTCAGGATAAATCCAGAAATTACCGGAAATCATGGAAATAATAAGGATCAGAAATGTTACCCGTGCATATCTGACAAAAGGCTGTTTTACAAATAAAACATATCCTGTAAGTATTGTTACAGGCATAAATACCGGCAGAAGATATCTGTGGGAGGATAATACTTTGTATGTCAGCATTGCAGGGAACAGAACCACAGATGAGATGATGATCAGTATTCCCAGTATCAGTATGTTTGAATCAGGTTCTGATTTTCCCCTTAAAACCCGGACCAGAAAAACGAGCAGAAAAAGCCAGAAAAAGATCCTTCCAAAGTCCAGCAATCGCCAGATCAGAATTCCAATATTAAATATAAAACCTTTGAAATCAACTGTTTCGAAGCATCCTATCCAGGGTGAACCTTCATGTGTAATGATCCATCCTGTATCCAGGTAATGGTAAATCTGATATGCAAGAAAAGTAAAGGCTGCCGGCAAATACTGAGGGATAAGCCTGATGGCCTTTTTAAAGATTGGTGCAACCCTACCTGTTTTATTGAATAACAATGCAAACTCGAAAAGAAAAACAATCAGGCATACCATGACACCTCTGATATGCGAAAGTGAAAGCAGGAGTATTGTTAGATATAACCAGTTACGCCGGTTATAAAGGATGGCATTCAACGACATGAAGAGAAAGAAAAGAAGAATGAGATCATTCGATACAACCACGATCTGGGATAACAGGGTGGTATCAACAAGAAGCAATATCAATGTGAAGTTTATGAACCTCTTATTGTCAGAAAAGTTATTTAAAAACCGGTGAAGCTGATAAATCAGACCCACTGCAAAAGGCATCATTAACAGGTGGCCGACGACAAGCGATTTTCCAAAAATTTTCCACAGAAATGCGACAAAAAGGCTTAAAAGAGGTGCATAGCCATTATCATAGGAATTGGGCAGATTCAAACTGAATCTGTTTTCGATAAACCATAAGGCACGTTTCGAAATCACCACATCTTTATCCCAGAAAAACGGAGTATTGACAACCAGCAGGATAATGATTGAATAGAATAAATAGTATGGTAATAACCTGCAATGTAATCTGAATGTATGATTAAATCCGGACATCTATAATTACTCTTATCAAATTGTCTGCGTCTGAAAGCAGTACAATGACGAAATTAACAAATCCGGTAAAAAAACAAATATTTCCGGATTATCCTTTCAGTGCTTCGGCACCACTTACGATTTCGAGAATTTCCTTTGTTATGGCTGACTGGCGCGCTTTATTGTAATTAAGCTGTAATTCCCTGAGCAAATCCGTGGCATTATCCGTGGCTTTGTGCATCGCAGTCATTCTTGCACCATGTTCTGAAGCATTGGAGTCAAGGAGCATTTTGTAGAACTGGATTTTAAGAGATTTAGGTATAAGTTCATCAATGATTTGCTGTTTGGTTGGTTCCAGGATGAAATCTAAATGCACCTCATATTGATCCTCGGGTTTTTCCTTCTGCGGGACCGGTAAAAACTGTTCACGGATAAGTTCCTGGTTAGCAGCATTCTTAAACTGATTATAAAAAAGTTCAATTCTGTCATATTTACCACTTACAAATTGCTCCATTATATCTGATATAACCCGGATTACATTTTCGAGATTCAGGACGTCCAACATCTCATGAAGATTATAAACAGGCTCATAGCCCTTTGAGCGCAAAAAGTCGCTTCCTTTCTTTCCAATAGACATGATTTCAAGGGTCTCATTTTCCCAGAATTCGCTGTATTCATCTTCAATCACCTGAATTACCTTTTTAGCAATATTGGAGTTAAATGCACCGCACAAACCTCTGTTTGAGGTTACCACGACAAGCAGAATATGACTCAGATCACGCTCCCGGGAAAAAATACTGCCTGATTCATTATCAAGCGAAGCAGTAAGACTTTCCAGGATTTCATGAAGCTTATTGGCATAAGGTCTCATTTGGATAATGGCATCCTGGGCTTTTCTTAATTTGGCTGCAGAAACCATCTTCATGGCACTGGTTATTTGTCTAGTGGATTTTACCGATTGAATCCTGACACGTATCTCCTTAAGATTGGCCATTACTGGAATTCTGATTAACCTTATAAATGCTTGTATTTTTCCGCAATATCATGGGCAACAGCCTCAAGCAGTTTTTCCGATTTTTCATCGAGTTTTCCTGCTTTCAGTGATTCAAGCACCGTCTTATGTTTTAATTCAAGAAAATCGAGATATTCTTTTTCAAATTCCTTTATTTTATTAACAGGTACTTCCTTTAATAGTCCGCGGGTTCCACAGAAAATGATAGCAATCTGTTTTTCGACCGTCATGGGTGAATACTGATCCTGTTTAAGGATCTCAACATTTTTAGCTCCTTTATCAAGGACCGCCAGTGTGGCAGCATCCAGGTCAGAGCCAAATTTTGCAAAAGCCTCAAGCTCACGATACTGGGCCTGATCAAGTTTTAACGTACCTGCAACTCTCTTCATCGATTTGATTTGAGCCGTACCGCCAACGCGCGAAACCGAAATGCCGACATTAATTGCAGGCCGGACACCTGAATTGAATAAACCGGATTCAAGAAAAATCTGTCCGTCTGTGATGGAAATCACATTGGTAGGGATATACGCCGAGACGTCACCAGCCTGGGTTTCGATGATGGGTAACGCTGTTAATGATCCCCCGCCTTTTACCATGGGCCTCAGCACATCCGGCAGATCATTCATTTGAGCTGCGATCTCATCATTTTCAATTATTTTGGCAGCCCTTTCCAGCAACCTTGAATGCAGGTAGAAAACATCCCCTGGATATGCTTCCCTTCCGGGAGGTCTCCTTAGAAGAAGTGAGACTTCACGATATGAAACGGCCTGCTTTGAGAGGTCGTCATATACGATCAATGCGGGTTTTCCCAAATCGCGAAAATATTCGCCAATGGTGCAACCGGCAAAAGGAGCATAAAACTGAAGAGCAGCCGGATCAGATGCAGTGGCAGTGACAATGACCGTATAAGCCATGGCACCATTTTCTTCCAGGATTTTTGCAATATTGGCTACAGTTGAACCCTTCTGACCAATTGCTACATAGATGCAATAAACAGGCTCACCTTTGTCAAAAAACTCCTTTTGATTAATGATGGTGTCAATGGCAATGGCAGTTTTTCCTGTCTGACGGTCTCCGATGATCAGCTCTCTCTGGCCTCGTCCAATGGGAATCATGGCATCAATGGGCTTAATGCCGGTTTGCAATGGTTCATTCACCGGCTGCCGGTATATAACACCGGGGGCTTTTCTTTCAAAGGGCAGCTCCACAAGGTTTCCATGGACAGGTCCTTTCCCATCCAGAGGTTCCCCAAGGGTATTGACAATTCTTCCCAGCAAACCTTCTCCAACGTTGATAGAAGCTATTCTGCCTGTTCGTTTAACAGAATCTCCCTCTTTGATCCTTTCGGATAAACCGAGCAGAACAGCACCTACACTGTCTTCTTCAAGATTCAGAACAATACCCATGACTCCGGAGTCAAATTCAATGAGCTCGTTGGCCCTGACATTATCAAGGCCATATATACGGGCAATACCATCTCCAACCTGCAGTACTGTCCCGAATTCTTCCAGTTCAACGCCTGTATCAATATTTTTAAGTTGTTGTTTAAGAATTTTTGAGACCTCAGATGGCTTTAAAAATGACATTTTATATTCTTTAGTTGTTTTAACTGCTTAATTCCTTTTTTATTGTTTCCAGCTGATATGCAATGCTTGCATCAAATTGTTGATTACCGATTTTAAGAATGAAACCTCCGATCAGACCGGGATCTGTTTTTTCCTCCAGTTCAATTTTGATATTAAGCCTTTTCTCAATGATTCGGAGCAAAGTATGCCTTAATTCCTCATCAATCGGGACAGAAGTTATCAGTGTAGCAGGTTTGATTCCAAGATCTTTTTTAAACAGATCAAGATATATACGTGCAATTGAATCAAGGTAATGCAACCTGTTATTTTTAACAACCAGTTCTATGAAGGAATATGTAACCTCTTGTATATGACCTTTGATGATACTGTTCAGAATTTTCATTTTTTTTAACGGTTTAAGAACAGGATCATCCATCAATATATTAAATTCCGGTACACCTTCTATGAGTTCCAAAAGATATTCCATGTCTTTCCGCACCTGCTTGTGCAGGTTCTTCTCTTTTGCCAGAGTGAACAATGCCTTGGCGTATCGCACAGAAATCTTGCCTTCGTTCATATTCTCTATCAGTTCAGTTTAATCTCACGAATAGATTTTTCAATCAGATCTTTTTGTTCAGCAGTTTCAGATAATTGCTGCTGTAATATTTTACCTGCTATATGTACCGAAAGATCTGCGATCTGATCTTTGACTTCGTTGACTGCCTGTTCCTTCTCATTTCTGATGGTTTGTTTTGCAGAATCTATCAGTTTTCTTGCCTCCTCTGCTGCCTGTTGACGGGCTTCCTTAATGATGGTATCTTTAAGTTCTTTTGCTTCAATGATGATTTTGTCACGTTCAAGTCTGGCTTCAGCAATGATTTTTTCATTGTCAACTTTAAGTTGTGCCATTTCCTGCTTTGCATGGTCTGCAGACAACAAAGCTTCCTGTATTGAATTTTCTCTTTCTTTGAGGAAAGAGAGAATGGGACGCCATGCGTATTTCCTTAAAATAAAAAGGACAATGAAAAAAGTTATTGTCATCCAGAATATTGTTCCCAGACTTGGGGTTATCAGTTCCATGGTCTAATCTTTTTATTGGTTAGAATCCCCGGTATATGGTAACCAACCGTTACCAATCCGGGGATTTAAAAAAACTATCCGCGTGCCATAAGACACACAACTACGGCAAACAGGGATACGCCTTCGATAAGTGCTGCAGAAATAATCATATTCGTGCGAATATCACCTGCAGCCTCAGGTTGACGAGCAATTGCTTCCATTGCAGTACTGCCAATCCTGCCTATACCAAATGCAGCTGCTATTGCGGCAATTGCGGCACCAAATGCCGAACCTATGTTGGCTAATCCCGCTACCTCTAATAAAACCGTTGATATTAACATAATGCTAAAAATTTAGTTAAACTAATGGTGTTCTTCAACAGCCATTCCAATATATAATGCTGAAAGAAACGTAAATACAAAAGCCTGAATAAAAGCCACAAGCAATTCCAGAAACATCATAAATAACAGGAAAATGATGGACAGTGGTGAAACCATAAATCCAACAGCAGTGTTCAGTTCCCCGAATACAAAAATGAGACTCAGAAATCCCAGTGTTATAAGATGTCCGGCTGTGATATTTGCAAATAGCCGGATACATAACACAACCGGCTTTGTAATAACCCCGAATAATTCAATGACAGGCATAACAGGGGGTATCTTCAACCAGATGGGTACTCCGGGGGTATTAAAAATATGTTTCCAGTAATTCTTATTACCGCTGAAATTAACAACTATCATTGTGTATAATGCAAGTACACCCGTAACTGCAATATTACCGGTAAGGTTGGCACCTCCGGGCGGTATGGGAATAAGGCCAAACATGTTATTTAACCAGATAAAAAAGAAGACGGTCAACAGGTAAGGCACAAACTTTTCGTGGTTAGGGCCTATAGATTGCTTTGCTATCTCATCCCTAACAAACAGGATAATTGGTTCAAAAAGCGATTGGGTCCCGCGTGGTGGTTTTCCCGGTCTTCTTTTATAGGCATTTGCAATGGAAATAAAAAGCCAGAGTATAATTACCACACTTACAAACATGGAAAGGATATTCTTTGTTATTGAGATATCAACCGGAAATCCAATGATCTTTCCTTCATGAATTTCAGAAATTTTACCTTTGTTTTCACCCTCCGGTTCCAGCTTGTATTCATAACCCCTTGAGAAATATGAGGAATGTCCGTGATGGAGTTTGTTTGATAAAAAAAATACCAGTCCGTTGTTTCGGCTGACCAATATTACGGGAAGAGGAATTGAGTAATGCTTTCCTTTGTAAGAAAATACATGCCATTCATGCGCATCTCTTATATGATCGAATAAAAATTCGTTCGGATTAAACCGTTTGCTTTCCTTATTGCCTGAATGGGGATCTTCAGTATTATTATCAGGAATGCTTTTCCCGCTAACTTTCAAAGAAAGACTGTATAATATACACAGGAAGACTGAAAATAATAATACCTTTCTCTTTAACACTTCTCCCGATAGTTAATCATTCAAATACATACTATAAATATACTAAAATCTAATCTGATTTTTCAATTTTATCTGAGTAAGTTTTTGAAAAAACAATCTTCCTTCTTACATCAAACAGGGTATAGATCAGATAAAGTAAAAAAAAGACAATGGCAAAGGTAATAGTTATCCTTTCAGAAATAATCATATATATTACCAGGAAAATCAGGTATGAAATAAACTTGACCAGGTAGGATAAAACATAAGCACTCCCGAACTTCGATAAAGGTTTTTTTTGTGAAAAATAAATAACTGACTGGGAGAAAACATTGATTATAAAAAAGAACAGTATCAACAGCCAGAAAACAGGCAGATAGTAATCTGATAAAATGGTTTTAAATAATATGAAGCCAATAATGCCGAGTATGATTGTAAGCAGACTGAGCTTTAGTATGTAATCTAAAAAGAATTTTTTCATTTTATGGTCAGCTCTTTCTTATAAGATCCTTTATAACAGTATATATCGCCAGTATAACAAATAGCATGGTAATAATTGCTGTAAATATCGGATCATTTGTTTGAAACCATTTATCCATTTTTATTCCCAGGAAAACACCGGCAAGAATAATGATGATCATTTGGAATGCAATGCCGGTATATTTGGTATAATTACTTAGATTTTCCCGGTTCGGGAATTTCTTTTTCGGATTCTTTTGCTGAGGCATTTATTTGAGGGGTATCAACACTCATATTGCAGTTACCGGTAAATTTGGCTCCGGGTTCAATAGCCAGTTTTTTTGCCACGATATCTCCTTTCAGATTTGAAGGAGCCTTTAATGAAAGAAGCTCGGATACGACGATTTTGCCTTCGATACGACCGTCAATATCAGCATTTTTGCAATGAATCTCACCAAGCACCGATCCGGTTTCACCCACAACGACTTTACCTTTTGTTTTCAGGTTACCTGAAAGACTTCCGTCAATCCTGATATCGCTGTTGGATGTGATATTCCCGACAATTTCAGTTCCGGCACCCAGCAAATTAATTGTGTTGGTTTCAATTTCGTTATATTTTGCCATTGATCTGTTAATTTAACTTTTAAATCAATAATCTGGATAGATACCAAAGATAATGAATTACATTAAAAAGTCTAACGTAAAAAATGTCGAATTGTTCTTATGAGAATAAAAATGCCCGGGTATTATCCCGGGCCGGATTCATTGGTTTTTTCAATTACCGTTGTAAGCCCATTTAAGGTAGATGGTCCCCCAGGTATACCCGGCACCGAATGCGGTCAGAATGAGATTGTCTCCTTTTTTGAGTTTCTTTTCATAATCCCACAGGCATAAAGGAACCGTAGCTGCGGTAGTATTACCATAATTATGAATATTTATCATTACCTGTTCTTTTCTAATTCCCATACGGCGGGCAGTTGCCTCGATGATCCTCATATTTGCCTGGTGCGGTACAAGCCATGCAAGTTCTTCAGGTTGGATATTATTGCGTTTCATAATCTCAACAGAAATATCTGCCATTTTGGATACCGCGACTTTAAAGACGGGCTGACCTTCCTGGTAAACAAAATGTTCTCTTGCGTTAACTGTTTCATGTGTAGGGGGTTTGAGTGATCCTCCGGCTTTACAGTGTAAAAACTGGAATCCTTCTCCATCAACGCCCATGATGGAATCAAAAATACCGACATCTTCTGTTGTGGGTTCCAAAAGAACTGCGCCGGCACCATCACCAAAAAGAGGGCAGGTTTTCCGGTCGGTATAATCGGTTATGGTGGACATCATATCTGCTCCGACAACAATCACCTTCTTATATTTCCCCGATTCTATAAATCTCCTGGCAGTTTCCAGGGAAAATATAAAACCTGAACATGCTGCGGAGACATCGTAACTGAATGCATTTCTAAGGCCGGTTTTATAAGAAATGATATTTCCGGTGGCAGGATATGGCACATCTGCTGTAATGGTTGCACAAATAAGTAAATCAACCTTTTCAGGTCTGGTATTTGTTTTCTCAAGCAGCTCCTTAACAGCCATGGCACCCATATCGGAAGTGGCTTTACCTTTTTCCTTTAATATTCTTCTTTCTTTAATACCAACGCGCTGCATGATCCATTCGTCACTTGTATCTACCATGTGACTCAATTCTTCATTATCCAGAATGCAATCTGGGACAAATCCTCCAATTCCTGTTATAGTAGCTCTGATTTTTGACATTATTTAAAAGCTTCCTTTATTTTATCTACCAGTTTTGCATTAATTACATCGGCTGTATGGAGGATCATATTCTTGATTGCGGTTTCATTGGAGATCCCATGTCCAATCATTACCGGTGCATTGATACCCATAATAGGCGTACCTCCGTAATTAACGAAGTTAAATTTTTCAAAAAAATCATCTTTAATATTCCTTTTCCTGAGCAGGGTATAAAAAGCTTCTGCCTCTTTGAGCATAACATTTCCTACAAAACCATCACAGACAATGACATCCACATTATTATCAAATAATTCATTTGCCTCAATATTCCCGATAAAATTAAAATCTTTTGTTCCTTTCATTGCAGAATATGCTGCTTTGATCTGAAGATTACCTTTCTCTTCTTCTACTCCTATATTCAGCAGACCGACTTTTGGTTCTTCAATATTATAAACATACTTTGCATAAAGCGAACCTAATATTGCATATTGATAAAGCACATCAGGTTTTGTATCAGGATTTATACCTACATCGAGTAAAATGGTCGGTGTTTCCGACAGTTTTGGGACCGAGGCTGTTATACATGGCCTTATAATACCTGGAACAGATTTTACAAGATGCATTGCTCCAACAAGCATGGCACCGGTATTTCCTGCACTGGCAAATCCGTCAAGCTTGCCAATGCTGAGGTATTTAAAGCCAAGGACAATACTTGCATTTGGTTTTTGAGTGAAAGCTTTTGCAGGATAATCACTCATCTCGATGGTGTCGGTTGTATGTAAGATTTCAAAAACTGAATGATCGAAATTTTCATGGGTACAGATGGCTTTTATTTTTTCCTGATCACCAAGAAGTACCAGTTTAATTTCATTCTGCGTTTCCCTTGCTGCAAGGATTGATCCTTTTACAGTAGCTTCCGGGGCGTAATCACCGCCCAGAATGTCAACACCTATTTTGATCATTATTATAAAGTATGATTGTTATTTAGCCGTTTCCTTTTCAACTGCCAGCTTGCCCTTATAATGCCCGCATTCAGGACATACCCTGTGATATTGAACAGCAGCACCACAGTTCTGGCAAGTCGACAAAGTAGGTGCAATCGCTTTATAGTGTGTTCTTCTTTTATCTCTTCTCTGTTTTGAATGTTTTCTTTTTGGATGTGCCATATCTAAATATTATTATTTGTTCCTAACAAGTCTTTTAATTTGTCCCATGTATGATTTTCGTTTTTCATTCCTGATTTGCCATGATGTTTGTTCAGTTGCATAATCATTTCCTTGTTGCATGTGGAAACTCCGTTGATATCAGGATGAATCTTTTTGTAAGGCATTGAAATACTTATACTCTCATAGATATAATGTTTCAAATCGATCTCATTGTCTCCGGGATGAAGAAATATCACCTCATCTGGTGCATCATCAGATTCTGTCCTCTCGCTGAACTTGACAAATAACTTACCTTCATAACCAATATCCTGGTAAAAGAAATCCAGGCATCTGTCGCATTGGACATATACTTTTCCTTTGATGATTATATCAAAAGTCAGTAAAGATGCTTCTTTAATCATATCGACATGGATATCGAGATGCCCGTTACTGACTTCCAAAGCGTCGTATTCTTCAAAGAACTCATCCCCGGCTTCAAAATCAAAAAAGTGTACTCCTTCTTTTAATCCTCCAAAAGGAACAATATATTGATTCCTTGTTTTCACCCTGTAAATACAAAAAAGTGGTGCAAAAGTATTAATAATTTTTTGGAATAAAAAAAGAAAAAGAAAGACGGATTGATCAGGTAAGAGGGTTTGGGGTTTACGTATAAAGTTCTGATTTTAAAACAATAGGATTAAGTGTATGTGATTATGTAAAATGATGCTCAATCGTGTCAATTAAGGTATCAATAAAGTAATCATCCTTTATAACATACTCTTTTGCTCCTTTTTCCTTGAATTCCTGGATCAGTTCAGGATTCTTTTCGCGGCTGAGAATGATTACATTGAAATCTTTGTTGGTTTCGATTATTTTTGTCAGGGTTTCCATTCCCGACATGCTGTTTGTATCCAGGTCGCCAAGATAATAATCAAGAACAATCAAATCAGGATTGAGTGAAAGGTTTTCAATGCATTCTTCTCCTGAAAAATAAGATTTCACATCGTATCCGTCCCTGCATTTAAAGGTATATTCCATTAAATTCAGCATCATCTTATCATCATCCACGAAGAAGATCAGTCTGTTTCTCATCAAAGAAAAGAATTCAGGAAAAGTGTATAAAAATTTAAATTATGAAAAAGAAGCTGTTTAAAAAGTATGTCTGATATTTTATATTTTGAAGCATGAAAAAACCATTTCCGGATACACCTTTTAAACAGCCTTATTTATTAAACTATTTCATTTTGAATGTCACACCAAGAGTTAAATAGGCAATACCATATCCAAGTTCACCAAAAACAGCAATATTGTCTGCCAGATAATATTTACCTCCTATAAAGAATGAATATGCAAGTCCTGAACCGACTCCCGAAGTGTAAGTATAACCAATATCACCAAAATATTTATCGTTAACTAACCTAAAACCTAATAATAGTCCACCATATGTATCTAACTTATCGATAAACTCCATGTGATAGGTTGCTCTACCACCTAAGATGAATGTAGTATATTTATAACCGTAAGTATATAAATAACTATATTCCCATTTATAGCTTGAAAATCCAACATATCCACCAAGACCTAGAACACCAGGACCAATATCATCCTTAAAACCAAAATCTAATGATGCACAAACCGGAGGTATCGTTGTTTTATATCCAACTCCAGAATACCAGGTTGCTCCAAAACCAATTCCCAGGTTTACATCTTTGTCTCCAACTTCAAATGATTGACTTTTAACTTGCATGGAAGTCATTGCAAGAAGAATCAGGGCAGCAGTCATGCCGATCAGGGATTTTGTGAGTTTCTTTTTCATGGATAATAAGTTTAAGTTAAGATTATTCTCATTAAGAGTTCAAACGACACAAAGGTATAAAAATGCGGTTGCAAAATGAATTCGATGAATGTATTTTTACTAATCTGTTTATAAAAATTATGAAAAGGTTGTTTTTTTACATGAATTTCAGAAATTCCTGCCTTGTAATTTATACCAAATTGCTTTATATTTATAATAAGATATCGTCTTATTTGAAATATATATCGTAGTTTTGTTCACATTAATGAAGAAGTAATCGAATGACACAACAAGCCGGAGAAGTAATACAGGTAATAGGTCCTGTGGTTGATATCAGTTTTGAGAATGCCGGGGGTGAATTACCTAACATATTTGATGCCATTGAGATTGACCGCGATGATGGAAGCAAGTTGATTGTTGAATGCCAGCAACATATCGGTGAAGATACAATCCGGGCCATTGCAATGGATTCAACAGACGGATTAAGACGCGGGATGAAAGCAATTACTACGGGGGCAGCCATTAAAATGCCTGTTGGTGATCAGATAAAAGGCCGGTTATTGAATGTTATTGGTGATTCCATTGATGGAATCGGGGAAGTTGAAAAAAAAGGTGGATATGAAATTCATGCCAAGCCGCCGAAATTTGAGGATTTATCGACTGAAAAAGAAGTTTTGTTTACAGGAATTAAGGTTATTGATTTGCTTGAACCCTATTCAAAAGGAGGAAAGATAGGTTTGTTCGGAGGTGCAGGTGTAGGTAAGACGGTTATCATCATGGAACTCATAAACAATATTGCAAAAAAATATTCCGGTCTATCTGTTTTTGCAGGAGTTGGTGAACGAACCAGGGAAGGTAATGATCTCCTGCGGGAAATGATCGAATCAGGAGTGATCAAATATGGTCCGGCTTTTATCAAAAGTATGGAGGAAGGCAGCTGGGATCTGTCCAAAATAGATCACAAACTTTTAAAAGAATCGCAGGCAACACTTGTCTTCGGCCAGATGAACGAACCGCCCGGGGCCAGGGCCAATGTTGTGTTATCCGGACTGACAGTTGCAGAATCCTTCAGGGATGGGGATAAGGAAGGCGATGGCCGCGATATTCTGTTCTTTGTTGATAATATTTTCAGGTTTACCCAGGCAGGATCAGAAGTATCAGCGTTATTGGGGCGTATGCCATCGGCTGTGGGGTATCAGCCTACTCTTGCAACAGAGATGGGTATCATGCAGGAAAGGATTACATCCACACGAAGAGGTTCAATTACATCAGTGCAGGCTATATATGTACCGGCAGACGACCTTACCGATCCGGCACCAGCAACCACATTTTCACATCTTGACGCCACAACGGTTCTGAGCCGTAAAATTTCCGAACTTGGTATTTATCCGGCAGTGGATCCGCTTGATTCCACATCAAGAATTCTGACATCAGACGTTGTCGGGAAAGAGCATTATGAAACTGCGCAGAATCTAAAGGAACTGCTCCAGAGATACAAAGAATTGCAGGATATCATTGCCATTTTAGGTATGGATGAACTTTCAGAACAGGATAAACTTGTTGTCCACAGGGCCAGACGTGCCCAGAGATTTTTATCCCAGCCGTTTTTTTCAGCTGAAGCGTTTACAGGATTAAAGGGTGCATGGGTTTCCATTGAGGACACTATTAAAGGATTTAATATGATAATGAACGGGGAGGTTGACAAATATCCCGAAGCAGCATTTCATATGGTAGGAACCATTGAGGATGCAATTGCAAAGGGAGAAAAGCTTCTTGATATGGCAAAATAATGCAGTTCATTCCAAAGAGCCTATTGTGAATATTGAAATCATTACACCAGAAAAAAGACTTTATCAGGGGAAGGTTAAACTTGTAAAGGTTCCGGGTAGCAAGGGAAGTTTTGAAATATTGCACAACCATGCGCCGATTATTTCCACCCTTGATAAAGGCACGATAAAAATTGTATCAGATGAGGATGGAACAGTCAATATTGACATTGAAGGAGGTATTATAGAAGTCATGAGTAATAATATCATTGTACTGGCTGGTATTATATGATATGAGATATTAAGATACGGGATGTGGTATGCTTCCCGGGAACTCCTGTTTTCAAAACAGATCATTCCGTAATACGTTTATAAATTGAATTTTCTGAACAATTCAGATTAATATAGGCTCCCAAAAAAAGTGGTCAGATTTCTATTAGTCCGGTTCAGTTCAATCGGAGATATAGTCCTTACAACTCCGGTAATCAGATGCCTCAAACAACAGGTAGAAGATGCCGAAATTCATTTCCTGGTAAAGAGACAATTCTATCCGGTCTTAAAAGCAAATCCTTATATAGACAAAATTCACCAGTATGATAACAATTACTGGAAAATTATTTCTGAACTTAAGAAAGAGAACATTCATTATATCATCGACCTGCACCATAACCTGCGAACATTCAGATTGAAATCGAACCTGAGAATACTATCATTTTCTTTTAAAAAGCTCAATTTTAAAAAGTGGTTACTGGTAAATCTGAAAATAAATAAGTTGCCGGATATCCATATTGTTGACAGATATTTCGGCACAGTAAAATTATTTGATGTAGTCAATGATGACAAAGGACTTGATTACCACATTCCTTCTGAGGAAGAGATAGACATATCAGATTTACCGGATGAATATCAAAATGGATTCATCATCATTGTTATTGGAGCAAAACATTTTACAAAACAGATACCAAATGATAAACTGGTTGAACTGTGCGATCATATTGATAATCCTGTTATGCTCATGGGAGGCAGTGAAGATTTCAGGAAAGCCGAGGAGGTTAGAAAAAATTGCTCAAAGAAGGTTATAAATGCATGCGGAAAATATTCAATCAATCAGTCTGCTTCATTGATAAGGCAATCAGAACTGGTTATTACTCCGGATACCGGATTGATGCATATTGCAGCTGCTTTTGGCAAAAGAATAATCTCATTATGGGGGAATACAATACCGAAATTCGGGATGTTTCCCTATAAGGCTGACCATGACTCAAGAATTTTTCAGATTGAGAATCTGAGTTGCAGACCCTGCACAAAAATAGGATTTAAGAAATGTCCCCAGAAGCATTTCAGATGCATGAACGATATAGATATCCGGGAAGTTATCAGGTATACCAACGAACTATTGAAAAGAACGGAGGATAAGCATCACAAGAAATGAATTTTAAGAGAGCATATCCATATATCTGCCCCTATGGTTATTTCAGGTTTTCTGCGAAGTGACTAATATCTTTCAAGCCAGCGGTATCTTCGGGCTGTGTCACCAAATTTAACGGCAAGGCATATTTCATGTGAGCCTTTGGTAAATTTGGTAATACCGTTAAAACCATAATCAAATGAGTAACCGAAATACAGGTTATTGAATTTTATGCCTGCCAGTAAAATCACATCTCCGGAGGTCCTGTACGAGAGGCCAAACCAATAAGAACGATCGTAAAGTAACTTTACAGAAATATCTGATAAGATATGCAGCCTTTCATTGGTTCTCAGTATAAATGAAGGCTCATATTCCCATTTGGGTTTTCCTGCAAATCTGTCACGGTATCTGCAAATTAAATAATAATGTCTTTTCAGTCTGATATCATCGGCATAAATAAATTCATCTTTTGAACCAATTTTCAAAGATGACTGGAATAATTGTGCGACTGAGAACCCAACATGGAATTTTTGTGTCATGTAGTTCGCTCCAAAGGACGCATCGGGTATAACAGTAGCTTTACCTATCAGGTTGGAAAGCCTGTCATCGGGATCCTTAAGGCGGGCCTCTTCCTTGCTTATCCTGAACTGGTAAAAAGAACCTGCCAGGCCGAATGAAAGCTGTGAGTTTCGTATAAAGATATGATATGCATATGCAAACTGAACACCGGTACGATGAATGGCAGCATTGTTGTCACTGTAAAGATTAAATCCAAGGCCGACCCTTCCTTTAGAACCACCTTTGAATATATTGCTTCCAAAAAACCCTGATTTAATTGTAAACCTGCTCTTCAGTAATCTGGTCTGGGCACTGAATGAATAAGTCTCGGGGGTGTTTGTTACAAAACCAAGCCACTCCTTACGGGCAGAAAGATCAAGCGATGTCCTCCCATCAACACCGGCTACAGAAGGATTAATCAAAAACTCATTCATAATATACTGGCTGTATTTTGGCAGTTGCTGAGCCAGAATCATGGATGGGTTAAATATACAGATAAATGTAAATATTCTTATGAAAGTCTTCATTTGATATATCTACCCGCAAGTATAAACCAAAATTAATTTCAGGCCTATTTTTTAATTAAATATTAATAAACAATCTATAGTACGTATAATCCGCACTAAATGTTATACATAAACTGTTTTTTACAGGTAAAATATTATTTTTATCGGAGCTAAACTGGTCAATGGATCACTTGATGCAATATTTCCAGAATGCTATCTGATAATGGTTATTGTTCCCCTTATGGGTTCCGGATTTGTTTGGTTATTAAGATAAATCAGGTAATAATATGAATCTACCGGCAGGTCTCTGCTGGAATTATCCCTGCCATCCCAGATTCCATTACCATCATCAAAACTTTTACTGATATCTCCCTCGAATACAAGCCTGCCCCATCGATTATAAATCAATACCCTGGCTTGTGGATAAATTTCGTAAAACTTATGACTCATATGATTATCATCAATATAAGTAACATCCCAGTAATCGTTTACCCTGTCATTATTTCCGGGAGTAAAGGCAGTGGGAATGTCAAGGCAGATATTGCTTTGACTTGTAACCCTGACCGCACTATCAGTTTGGCAGTTGTTAGCATCCGTAACAGATACAACGTACCATCCGGGCTTAATATCAGATAACACAGGACTGTTTATATCAGGGTAATCCTGCCATTCATAAGAATAGTCAGGCGTACCTCCGGAAACACTTATGGTAATCTCCCCGTCACCCCAATCGGGACAATAGGTTTGTTTGACATTTTCGACAGTGATTTCCAACGGATCTGGCTGGGGAATGATTACCATTGAATCATTGTGACAGTTCTTCCGGTCATAAATATCAAGTAAATATATTCCGGATGGAAGATTATCTATGATATTACCCTGAACAGGTGTGTTTTCCCATCTGTAAGAATAATCACCATTACCACCTGTGGCTCCAAGAATGATTTGTCCGTCGGAATATCCATAACAACTGACCTGATCGATGATAGCGTCCAATAGAATAATATCGGGTTCTTCAAGATCAATCATCCATTTACCTTTACATCCTTTATCATCTGTGACAGTCACATAATATTTTCCGCTGGCAAGGCCGTTAAGTATTTTTGAAGTGCTTTCATTGCTCCATTTATACTGATATGGTTCAAGTCCTCTGTCTGCATTGATCTCAATGATTCCATCTGAGTATCCGTGACAGGATACAGGATTATTCACAGTGATCACAAGTTCAAGTGTCGGATCCTGTTCCATAACAGCCGAGTCTGTTCTATAACAACTATTAAGATCTGTTACTGTAATGTAATAAGTCCCCAGGTCGAGGCCGGAGATGCTGTCAGATGCAGAATGGAATCCTTCAGGGCCACTCCAGTTATATGAATGTGGTAAAACTCCTCCTGAGCTGTTTGCTGCAATGCTTCCAAGGATTTCTCCTGAGCAGTCGATAAATCTGGTTGACAGACTCAGACTCATGGCTGCAGGTCTTTTTAGTGTATCACTCCAAATCATAATACAACCGTTTGTATCTGAAACAGTCAGGTCGTATATTCCGGAAGGCAGGTTACTTAATATGTTGCTGTTGTATGATGCAGGATTGCCATCCAGTTCCCATTCAAAAATGTGTCTTCCTGATCCGCCTGAGGTATAAATATTAATGAATCCGTTCAGACTGTCAGCACAGGATATTCCGAATGAATTGTAATCAGACACCAGGAAGCTGTCTATGACCATTTTTTCAGGTTCGGTTAATTCGATGGTATCCATTTTAGTACAATTGATACCATCGGTTACGGTCAGGTATTGATAACCTGCTTTCAGGTCATAGATATCTTTTGATATGTATCCATTCCCCCAGCTGTAAGTATATGGATTATCAATGGTATCACCTCCATAAGCATTGACAATGATATAACCGGTTGAATCGCCGTAACAATTCAGGTTATGAATACCATCATTGGCAAGCGGTAAATCATAATCAAGTGTGATCGGTTCAGGCTCTGTCAGATCAAAGGTGTCTGCAATGCTGCATCCGGCTATGTCTTTTATCATGACGGCATATCGTCCGGCAACCAGGTCTGCCTGGTTGCTTGCAAAGGCATCAACAGAACCATTACCCTCAATCACCTGCCAGCTGTAAATATAATCTTCATAATCATGACCTCCGGTGATGGTCTGAAGTGAAATGCTTCCATCACTCAAGCCATTACAGCTGATATTGTATCTGCTGTGGTAAAGCGAAACTGAATCTTTCTCAATGGTAAGCGGCTCAGGTTGTATCAAGGTTCTTTGTCCGTATCCGGTACAATTATTTTCATCGTTATAAACCAGATAATAGGTACCGGCAACAAGACTGTCAAAAACATGCGTGGTATCGCTGTCTGTAAATGTTTCAAATATACCCGGACCGCTGAACTGGTATTCAACTTCGTTTCCGGTTCTGTTAAGGAGCGTTATTATACCATTGGTATCTCCGTAACATCTTATATTCAATAGTTTTTCTATCCTGTAATCATAATAAGCGACATCCATATAAACAAATACCGGAGAGGGTTCATTTATAAATTCGTAGATACTGTCCACGCACATATTTGTATCATAAACCTTAACCCAGTAACGACCATCGACGGTATTAAACAAAGTATCATTATATATTGGGGGGCTCAGAGAATAAGGACCAGGGACCTTAGTCCATACCGGATCATATCCTTCTGTACCTCCGGTTATGGTAGCCATGATAGTTCCGTCTGCAGCATTGCAGGTCATTGTATCAACAATGTCGATATTGACAACCAGCTCATCAGGCTGTGTAAGAATAAATGTATCCCGGTCAAAGCAGAAAAGCTTGTCAGAAATATTTACATGATAGGTACCGGCTGAAAGATCAGAAAAATCTTTGGTAAAGTTGATCCCATCATTCCAGCTATAGTTCAGATCATATACATCATAATTCGGGAAAGCAGTGATACCTCCGGTCGGGTACAGCCTGATAAATCCATTGTCCTCTCCGAAACACCTGATATTTCTGGCAAGTTCTGGTGTTCGTGCTTTGTATGTTGATATGGAATCGATTTTAACGAGCAATTGCGGGGCAACCCAGACAAATACCGTATCAATGATTCCCGGGCATTTTTCCATATCATCCGGACCAGGCAGATAAGGTGAGACAACAAAATCAACCTTTTGTGCGATATCGGAATGATTTACAATTGAGTCGATAATAACCTGTCCCGGATTAAGATTGAAAGTATCGAGTCTGTAAAAAACTTCAACATCAACAGGCACATGATCGGCTTCATACCTGAATCTTACAGGATGCAGAGAAACCGTTGGTGTAGATAAATAAATCTCTGATGTAAAGTTGGTACAGATGGTATCAAACAGAGGGCTAAGGATGACTTTTGGAGTGGGTTCAACCCAGACAACAGCGATTTTATCATTTCCGCTGCATCTGGGATCGCCCTTATCATCAGTTGTGTAAGGGGATACTGTAAAGGTAATCCTCTGGGCAGTATCGGTCAGATTAATAAATATCTCTGCAATCGTGTCGTTTTTAAATAGTCCGGTTTGTCCTCCTGCAGGTGGGGAGACCGAACCGGTATGATCAGCCTGTATGATATAGTCAAATCTTACGGGATGGGTAGGAACTGTCGGACTGGTAATGACAATACCGGTTTCAGTACCATCACATATCGTATCAAGCACCGGAGTTAAAGTGAACCTGAGTGTCGGTTCAAGCCAGATGGTAACCGTATCATTAATTCCCGGGCATCTT
This sequence comes from Bacteroidales bacterium, assembly GCA_016933335.1. Lineage (GTDB taxonomy): Bacteria > Bacteroidota > Bacteroidia > Bacteroidales > UBA10428 > JAFGPL01. The sequence goes on from JAFGBD010000088.1 coordinate 49,330, forward strand.
TGATTGCCATTGCCATCAATAAGGACAGGTGTAATAATATACAGGATTCGTTGTGCCGAATCACTATTATTTGTTAAATTCTGATCAATAATCTGAGATGTGGTATAACCCACGCCAGGTAACGCTCCACTAACATTTGCAGGGTTATCAGGGACCGCAATAAAATTAAATCTTACACCATTTACGATGGTGGGGCGTGTGGGAGTTGTTAACCTGATATAGGTATTTGTCTCATTACACAGTGTATCCGATTGAGGAATAGCAATAATTCTGGCAGTAGGTTCAACATATAATGTAACAGTTACAGGAAGACCTTCACATTTTTGCATCCCTTTGTCATCAATTGTAAAGGGTGTAATGATATACCTGATTCTTTGTGCAGTGTCACTGATGGAGAACAGTCGCTGGTTCAGTATACTGTCCACAGTGAATTCCGTTACATCGCTATATCCTGAAAGCCTGGACGGATTATCAGGGATTGCCCGGATATTAAAATTGACTCCAATTGTTGCAACTGTCGGTGATGTAAAACGGATATATATATAATCATTGTTACATATGGTATCCCGGAGAGGTGACGGGATAATTTTTGCAGTTGGCTCAATCCATAGTATTACCGTATCAGAAATACCCGGACATTTTTGGTTGTTATTCATGTCGAGGGTTGCAGGAGTGAATATGTAAACAATGCGCTGGAAGGTATCGCTGATATTTATCATTACATGTCTTACGATACTGTCGGTTGTCAGATCTGTTCCGGTTGGATTGCCTGATATAAACAGACTGCCGGGATTATCAGGAATGGCTGCATAGTTAAACCTGATACCTCTTGTTGAATGTGTAACACTTGTGAATTCAATATTGGTTGTATCCCTGTTACAAAGTGTATCAGATTGAGGGATCGCAGTAATTTTTGCAGTGGGTTCGACATAAATGTAAATAATGGTGTCATGACCCTGGTCACAATAATAGGTCGGATTTGTTCCCCTTGGATCTTTGATCCTTGCTTTGAACATATAGGAAACAATCTGGAAAGTATCAGAAAGATTGATCAGGGTATCTCTGATATCGAGTCCTGCGGCATACTCGCCTGAGGGCTGAACACCGAGGACAGTACCGCCTGCATTGGTGGTAGTAAGC